>NZ_CP096889.1:3495612-4125766 GCF_004124315.2 Bacillus cabrialesii
CCGGGCGGTCTTCTCCGGGATATTGCGACTCGACTTTTCTCCAGATCGTCTCGGCAAATTCTGTATGCCCCGTAAAATAAGCTGAGCACGAGAGCCAGTAAAAGAATGTGTCGTCACCTTCAAAGCCGGTTTTATATAATGATTTGAGCCATTTATATCCGATCTCATAACGGCCGACAAGCGCCAACGTGGCACCCAGTTTATAGCGCTGTTCCAATAGCATCGGATAGACATTAGAAAGCTGATCGCTCAATTCCGCCACTTTTTCATCTTCTCTTTCATAATAGTAGAAAACGAGAAGATTACATAAGGCGTGAAGATTTCCTTCATTATGACTGAGCACTTGATAAGCGGTTTGCTTCGCTTTTACGATGTTGCCCGAATAGAAATAGGCAAGCGCCAGATTATTGTATGCTGACCAAAGCTCCGGATAATCGGCTGTGATTTCCTCAAGCGCCGCAACCGCTTCAGCAAGCTGGCCGCTTTCCAGCAGTGACTTTGCCCGATCCTGTTTCATCAGCAATTCATCCTGATCATATAAAGAATCTTCAGTCCCGCCGTCTCCTAAATCGAGCAATTCAAGCAGACTGTCGTTTTCATCAGCGAATTCCCCGTCCGGATCCGCATCTGAATAAGCGGCCGCTTCTTTATACGCTTCTTGAAAGAGTCCCAGATGCGCAAAGTTATTCGCTTTAAAGTAATGGCACTCCGGCATTTCGGCCTCCAGATTCGCCATGATATAGTCAAGAAGATCGTTCGACTCTTGATATTGGCCCATTTCTGAATAAATGACCGCAAGCTGCGAAAGCATCTCTGAATCCTCCGGCTCCAAATGAACCGCGCGCTGAATCAGTTTGCTTGCCCGTTTCAGATTGCGCTCTTTATACGCTTTCAAGCCTTTATGAAAAAAATATTGTCCATCTTGAAGCAGCTGGACAATTTGTGCGTGATTTTTATGTTCAGAAGTGTGTTTTCCCACAACTACCCTCCGTTTTATACAATGTTACCGTCAGTAGTATACCATAAATCGTCAGCCCCTCAATAGTTCAAAAGGAAGGATTGGGAAAATCCCTCCGCTTTTTACTGGCTGATTCGACCAAAATTTACCCGGCTTTGTTTTCTAAATCTGCGTTCATTTTTAGCTGTTGTTCAGCAAAATCTCTATATAGATCATGGGAAGCCATTAATTCATGATGTGTTCCCCGTCCGGTAATTTCTCCTTTTTCAACAAACAAAAGCTGGTCCGCGTCTACAACAGTAGATAAGCGGTGAGCGATGACGATCGTTGTACGGCCCTCCATCAGCACGTCAAGCGCCTGCTGGACTGATTTTTCAGATTGGCTGTCGAGGCTTGAAGTGGCTTCATCCAGCATAAGAATGCTCGGATCTCGGAGAAGCGCTCTCGCAATCGCGATTCTTTGCCTCTGTCCGCCTGACAGCATAATACCGCGTTCTCCCACCTCTGTATCAAGCTGATTCGGCAGTTCCTTAATAAAATTGAGCGCGTATGCCATCTCTGCGGCTTTTTCGACTTCGGCATCCGTTACATCACGTTCTAACCCGTAGCAAATATTTTCTCTGATTGTCCCCGACATTAACGGACTTTCCTGTGACACATACCCGATGTGCTCCCGCCACGATTCAAGCGAGTAAGTGTCAATCGGCTCGTCCCCCAGCCGAATGATCCCTGCAGTTGGAGAATAAAAACGTTCAAGCAGTTTAAACAGCGTCGTTTTCCCGCCGCCGCTCGGACCGACAATCGCTGTTACTTTCCCAGCTTCAATGACAGCGCTGATCTCTTTCAAGATCAACTGATCAGGCTTATATCCAAAAGACACACGATCAAGCTGAATAGGCAGATGTGCGTTTTCGATTTGTTTTCCTGTGACCGTATCTTCCTCTTCCTCTGCTAAAATCTCAATCATCCGTTCTGTTGCGCCGATTGATTTTTGCAGCTGTGTGAAGAACGTTGTAATTTGGCCCATCGGCATAATAATTTGGAACAAATATAAAATAAAAGCCACGAGCGCCCCTGCGGTCAGCTCGCCGGATGATACCTGCATGCCGCCGTATCCGATAACCGCCACAAGCGCTGCCATTAACACGAGTGAAATAAGCGGGCCGACAAAAGACTGAACCTTGGCTTCGCGAACTCCTAGTTTAAATAATGAAGAAATCCCCGTCTTCCCGCGCCCATATTCGACATCCTCCGCATTTGAAGCCTTAACGAGTCTGATTTCCGGGAGAATTTGATTCAGCAGGCCTGTAAAACGGGCTGTTTCATCTTGGGTTTCCCGGGAAATGGAGAACATTTTCCGACCAATCGGCATTAAGATAAGAGCGGCCAGCGGAACGACCACTAACACAAGTAGCGTCAGCTTCCAGTTCATAATAAATAAGATGGTCAGTGATCCAATGACAGAAATGATGCCTGTAATAAATCCGCTGATATGGGTCGTGATCAGTTCTTTGACCACCATCGTATCATTCGTTACCCGGCTGATCGTTTCTCCGGAAGCGTTGGTATCAAAATAAGAGACAGGAAGTTTAATTAATTTCTTCCATAATAAATCCCTCAACCCGGAGATGATTTTTTGTCCGTTATAGTTAAGCGCATATGTGGCATAAGCGCTTAAACCAGCTTGAACGAAAAAAACTAGCGCGATGAGTCCGATTTGCATGCTTGACAGATTTGACATAGAAAATCCATCGACAAGCTGCTTTGTCAATAATGGAATCAGCAGGCTGACCAGTGTGGTCACAATACTGAGAACCAGCGCAAAGGCAAGCTTTCCATAAGAAGGATTAGTCCGCTTTACTAATGCAAAAAAGGGTTTCAATTTACTCTTAGATTTTTGTTGCTGGGTTGGCATATATTTTTCCTCCTGTTTCAGCGTTCAGGTGAAATGACATAGCAAAAGGATGATTTTTACTCTTACTCAATCATATCAATGGCGAGAGACTTTTTCAGTATATTTTTGCCGTAATGAAAATAAAAATCTCCTACTCTTTGATTGAATAGGAGACGTGTAAGACTATGCATCCTTAACAGGCTTCTTTTTTCTGTAAGTCAATGTCACATCCTGCTGTCGCAGGTCTTCAATAATCATTTTATACCGGTCAACTTTTGCGGTATGTTCTTCTTTTATCGTTTGAAGGGCGGCTTTTTGTTTTTCGCTTTTTGATTCCAGCTCTTTTTTTATTTTTTTGACGATCAGCCCTTTTTGCCCTTTGATTTCTTCTTTTAATGAAGACTCAAACTTTTTAGTCAAGCTGAGAAAGTCGTTGATCGGTTTATTGAGGCTGCCCGCTTTCTCCTTCATTTCGTCATGGGTAAGAAACATATAGGTGGTTGATACAATTTCTGTTTCACTTTCTGAAAATAAGGAAGTCACTCTTTCCATTCCTCCTAAGCCTGAAAATCAAATAACTGAGAAATCATTTCTTCTTTTTCAAACAGCTTTTCGATACTCTCACGAATGTTTTTGATAAAATCTCTTTTTTCTGTTGTCTGTTTTTTTAATTCAGCAACGACTCCATCATTAGCAGGGAGCGCACCTGTGTGGAACGATTCATGAACTGAGATTTTTTCTAATTTATCAAATGTGTGGCTGAAACCGGCTGCAAGCCGGAATTGAAGATCGAAGGCATAATGCGAAGGATTTTCTTCCATATGATGAATAGCCGTGGTGATCGCCTGTTTTTTGTCTATGAAATCTTCGTCGATTTCCTGACTGTAAACCTTCTGGTACTTAGAAATCGCATCTTCCATATCTTCAACGATCTTCATACCGTTTTGATAGATTCTGACAGCGGAAGAGATATTGACTTTAATCGTTTCCCCCGAGCCGCTCTTCCCTGTAAAGTAAATATCGGAGCCTTTATAGCTGAAGCCTTTTTCCTTTGATAGTGCGTTTAGCATTTGAACGATGCTGTGGCCGTCGACGATGAGTTTTAATGCGTCTTTTGTCTCTTTGTCGAGTGTTTCTATCGAGGACAAAATTGATTTTACATACTCCACTATTTCACCAACGTCTTTTAAAGCTTGCATAAATTGACCATGCTTTAGATGGTCAATGAAAAGTTCATACCGAGATTCTATGCCTCGCATACTCGCATTAATATTCGTTAATTCTTTTTTGATCACTTTCTTTTGCGTTTCATCGATATACCCATTTTCAGCTAGCTGATCTACGACCGGTCCGCTGTTTCCCAATAAGGTATGGAGAAAACCTAAAAACGCTGGCAAATTCTCTTTAATTCGACCATACATTCGCTTAACGTCATCAAAGTTTTCATAAATGACACTCGCTTTCGCTAAAGCACCATCTGTATACTTCACTTTATCTATCAGCTCTATGTCAATCCCGCTGGCTGCCTTTATAAAACCGTTCAAGCCATCTTTTTCATAGTCATCCTTATATTTTTGAAGGAATTCTTGAATCGCTCTCACGTCTTCATCAGGGATCCCATCCATAATGTTTCTGATGCCTTCTAAACTTGTGTTTGTATCTGTCATTTTCACATCGCCGAATGTAACGAAGTCTGCCTTGCCGCTCGCACCGTATAAAGGGTCATCTTTTGAGATGCGCTGAGTGATGTTTGCTGTTACGCCTTTGTCATTGTAGTATTTGGTGATCGCTTTTTTAAGGTCATCTTTTGGGATTGAATTTAACTCTTTAAATGTATTCACTCTGAACTTCTTAATCATTGTGTACCTTAAATGATCATCTGCTTTTAATAAGTGATCTATACTTATTTGAGCTCCGTTCACACCATAAACCTCATCATATTCCCCATCTATTAATTGCACCATTACTTGATTATTGTTGGCAAGTGAATGCCCCATACTATACGTTTTTAAACTATCGTCCTTTCCAGCTTTCTTCTTGGCTTCCCTAGTAAACTCTTTCGTTGCATTATATTGACTATCATCCATTCCAAGAAACAACCCAAAAAAATTATAAGTCCAGTCTTTATTATCTGCGCTACCTTCAGAAATAATATGCAACTGATTCACTTCGTGCTTTTTATCTGCGATATGAATAGCAGTACCATCATAACCAGATTCTTTATTCTGGTGTACAAGCTCTTTAGATGTATAAATTTCAATATTTTGTGTGAGTTCTTGATGAGTTTCTTCCTTATAAATTCTCCGAATATCTGCTTCAAAATCTTTCTTAGCTTCTTGTATTACTTTGGGATCGGAAGAAGCAAATTTCTGTTTATAACTGTATTCTAAATTTATAAAACGCAGTTTTATATTTTCATTTTCAAAAATATTTTTACTTCCCATCTTCCCGCTCCTCTAAATTGAAGGTAACAGAGTTTAATATTTTTTTAACCTTTTCTTCATAGTCTTTTGGATTTTGCTTACATGTCTGTGTATTTGCTGAGCAGCTGAACATAAAAGAATATTCCATCCCTAAATAATCTTGTTTTTTTGATTTTATATAACCAAGATAGATATAAGATGTTTTCTCTTCGGTGTCAAAGTTTTCTTGTTTTGAAGCAAAATGAATATCCTTATCCTTTGCTTCTACTTTTTCAAATTTACCTTTGTATTCATTTTTACCGCTAACAATATCCAACATGGTCTCCGTATTGTTTATAAATGATTCATTTTGATAGAACTTTACTGAAGCATTCATTACTATATTCGTTTTTTTATTAACACTGTCAAAAAACAGTGACTCGTTTGTCTTTGAAGTTTCAGAGTCGGAATACTCCCCATCCGCCGGAAACAACATCCTAAACCCCTTCAGTTTAGACTCAAGCAAATAATACCCCGGCTCCTCTTCCTTCGTTGACACCATATACTCTCTCGTTTTCTCGTCCTGAAACGCTGGAACTTTGGGCAGGTCTTTTGGATCCATGTCTTTTGGTCTTACGGCTTCTGTTTTATTGTCATTTGTGGTGTTTTTCTCATTGTCGTTCATACTGCATCCTCCTGTCAGGGCAAGTAATAAGCTGAAGCAAATAAAGATGATCTTTTTCATTACGAACCTCCAAGGGTTTTTATACTGATTTACCAAAGTCATACTAATGACCCTGTTACTAAGTGATTATTTTATCCTTATTCATGTTACAACATGGAATAAATTAGATAAATAGGAAAATAGACTTGGTTTATCTTAGGATTGCGGCGGAAAGAACTCTTTTATTTATCATGTTTTGCCAAAATTAAAAAGACCGCCGAGTTCTCTCGGCAGTCGTGACCAGGCATTATGGCTTCTCTTTTTTCGAATAAAATATTCTCGAAATAAACAGTCCAATAATCCCTAGCAAGATGAATAAGACCGCTCTCCAAACAATATCAATCGAAGCAGAATCTATTAAAATCATTTTGGTCAATGTGATAAATAAAAATATAAGCCCGATTCGGTTCCATGTCTTGTCTTTGGTTGCGTAATAAATCGCATACATCACGATGACAAACATAAACCAAGACAGGGATATTCCGGCATTACTGGATACGCCGTCAATCATATCCGTTACCCATATAGATAACTTGCTGAAGAAAACGAGCATCAGAAATGAAACAGCGTACGTCACAACAATCGCGGCTTGTTTATACTGTATTTTTTTTGAAAACAGATAGGCAGCAAATAGTGAGCTGATCAGCAGCAGCCAGGCGACAATGCTGAACATGTGTAATGAGCGTGCCGGGTATTGCATGAGGCCGCACGATGACTGTAATAGTACAATCACTCCGGCTATGCCGATCAGCCAGCTTTTTTTACGGTATGACACGTAACACATCATGATTCCTTGTAATGTGAATATGATGTACATTAAAATCAGATTTTTATCTAATACATCCGCTGCTAATACATTGAGATATATCATAGAAATGACAAATAACGTATGTTTGATTTCGGTGAATTCCTTTCTTTTCCATAAACTTAACGAAAGGTAAAATCCGAAAGCAGCAATATAAAAAGCGTATAACGCCGTATCGTTTTTTATATACAGGCCAAACCCCGTGAAGAAAACGACAAAAGCTCCGATCGATATGGCTGTGAGATACACCGCTTTTTTAAATCGGCTCTGCGATGTTAAGGCTGAGTAAATCATGATCGCCTGCTGCATGATAAATACGGCAAGTGTCCAAACCGATACTTGTGCATCGGTAAACAACAAGAAAGCAAAAATCGCTAATATGAAAGCATAGTTTGCTATATTCCATGCCACGTTGTACTTTTGTTTGACTGTCTCATACATCAAGCCTGCAAAAACCAATGCCTCATATACATAAAAGATGTATTCGTTTCCTTGTTCCCCGCCAAATAAAAAGGGATACAAGTAAACACCTGCGCCGATAATCGCAATCAGTGTTTGTGATCGGTATTTTCTAGATATGTACACTCCGCTTGCAACACCTGCCGCAAGAAGAATCATGGTAAGCGGGGTCGGTATTATCTGGTACAGCATGTTCCCCGCAAATAGGGAAACGATGTAGACAATATTACTGCCCGCCAATAATGAAATACTCAGCACACTGGCATTTTTCTTATATTGCCTGCTTCCGAGAACATATAGAACAATGGAGACAATCAGTCCTGCAGCCACTCTCATATATGTGTTGACCCATCCTTTTTCAGCGGCCGCCGCAAACGCCCAAATCATGCCAAGAAGAAAAACAAAAATAAAGATCTTTGGAAGCCAATTTCCTGCCATGTTTTCTAAAGTATGCTTCTCTTTTGGCACTTCGGTTTCTTTGCTGATCTTTGAATACTCTTCTGTTTTAACTATGGTTTGTTCTTTCTTGTCCGCAGTGAGATATGCGATCTCCTTTTTGACACTTTCCAGTTCTTGTTCCAAACGTCCAACTCTTTTGTTCAGTTCATCAATTTTTTTGTTCACCATTCTCTCCCCATTTTCGAATAATTAGCAGCCGCTTTTTCATGATATGACTCTTTCCCGCTCTCCTTACCGGTTCTCACAAAATAATTCTAAAGACCTGTTGTCCATTCAGGATTTTCATCCTTAGTTATGTTACATCATGGAAAATTTCCGATGAATAGGGAATTCGATTGATTTTTTGTGTTTGTTCTCATAAACATAGACGTTTTTTCATTTCATTTACTGGAATAACGGCAAAGAGATCGGTCATAAAGATGCATAAAAAAAGAGCTGTCATCTATACAGCTCCCTTGCTCTTATTTCTCAGAATGCCGTTTCTTCAATACGTCAAGCACATCATCCAGCGGCAGGTTTTGTTCTCTAAGCAGGACAAGCAGGTGATACAGCAGGTCTGCCGCTTCCCATTTAAGCTCCTCGAGGTCCCGGTTTTTCGCGGCGATGATGACTTCGGATGCTTCTTCACCGACTTTTTTCAAAATCTTATCGACGCCTTCACGGAAAAGGTAAGTAGTATAAGCTCCCTCAGGCATTTCCGCTTGGCGTTCTGCAATCACGCGTTCCAGTTCGTTCATAATGTCAAATCGTCCCGCAGCTTGTTCTTCTGTTTGTTCCTTTGTAAAACAGCTGTAGCTGCCTGTGTGGCATGCCGGGCCGGATGGCTCCACGAGTACGATCAGCGCGTCTTGGTCGCAGTCATACCGGATACCCTTGACGGCTTGCGTGTTGCCTGAGGTTTCTCCTTTATGCCATAACTCTTGGCGAGAGCGGCTGTAAAACCATGTTTCTTTCGTTTCCAGCGTTTTTTCGTACGATTCCTTGTTCATATAGGCAAGTGTCAGCACCTCTTTACTTGCCGCATCCTGCACGATGGCAGGAATTAACCCGTCCTCGTTAAAACGCAGTTCATCTACCTGCTTCATCTCACATTCACCCCGTGCTCTTTCAAGTATGATTTCACTTCTTTAATCGATGTTTCTTTATAATGAAAAATAGAGGCGGCCAGCGCGGCGTCAGCTTCTCCTTTTGTAAAAGCCTCAAGCATATGCTGCGCGTTTCCCGCGCCTCCCGATGCGATAACCGGCACAGGGACAGCTTCAGAAACAAGCTTTGTCAGCCTGTGGTCAAAGCCTTTTTTCTCACCGTCAGAGTCCATGCTTGTCAGCAGGATTTCTCCGGCTCCGCGTTTGACACCTTCTTTTGCCCAGGCGGTGACTTCCCAATCTGTTTTCTTTCTGCCGCCGTGCGTGTAGACCTTATATGTGCCGGATTCTTGATCATACTTGGCATCAATGGCAAGTACGATGCATTGTGAACCGAAAAACTCGGCTCCTTCTGTAATCAGCTCAGGGCGGAGAACGGCTGCCGTATTAACCGACACTTTGTCCGCTCCGGCACGCAGAATCGTTTTCATATCGCTGAGCTGATTGATGCCGCCGCCGACTGTAAATGGAATCGCAAGCTTCGCGGCAACCTGCTCCACAACGTCAACCATCGTTTTGCGGCCTTCATGCGAGGCGGAAATATCAAGAAAAACGAGTTCATCCGCGCCTTCCTGGTCGTACACTTCCGCCAGTTCAACAGGGTCACCGGCATCCTTTAATTCGAGGAATTGAATCCCTTTGACAACGCGTCCTTCTTTGACATCAAGACATGGAATAATCCGTTTTGTGATCATTGTCCCTTCACCCTTTCAAGCGCCTCGCTCAGCGTAAACTGATTGGTGTACAGCGCTTTTCCGATTATCGCTCCAGAAACGCCGTCCGCCTGATAGTGGGCGAGTGCTTCGAGATCCGCGACGGAGCTGACTCCTCCGGAAGCAATCACAGATTTCCCCGTTTCTTTTGCAAGCTCGACCGTGCTTTCAATATTGGGGCCTGACAGCATTCCGTCTGTCGCGATGTCAGTAAAAATAAAGACTTCCGCTCCTTCATTAGCAAGCTCTTTACCGAGTTCAGCCGCCTTAAGAGTTGATGTTTCCAGCCATCCCTCAGTTGAAACAAATCCGTTTCTCGCGTCCAGTCCAATTGCAATTTTCTCGCCATATTGTTTCAGCATTTTTTTGACAAACGGAGGATTAGAAACAGCTGAGCTTCCAAGGATGACTCGATCGACTCCTGCTGATAAGTATTCATAGACGTCACTTTCGGAACGGATCCCGCCGCCGATTTCCACTTTCAGGTCCAGCTTTTGCGCAATCTCGATCACATGACGGTCATTTACTCTTTTGCCTTCTTTGGCGCCGTCGAGATCAACGAGATGGATCCATTCGGCACCCTCACTCGCAAATAACGCGGACATGTCGTATGGTGAATCGCCGTATATCGTTTCCTTGTTATAATCTCCTTGAACAAGGCGGACACATTTGCCGTTTCTCATATCAATTGCCGGATATAATGTAAAAGCACTCATTTTTTCACCTTCTGTTCTGCTGCCATTTTCGTGAATTGGGTTAAGATGGACATTCCGGCCGTGCTGCTTTTTTCCGGGTGAAATTGGGCGCCGAAGACGTTCCCTTTCCCGACAACCGCAGGCACTCGCACACCATAATCGGCGCTTGCCAGAAGCGCGTCCCCCTCCATCCCGTCAATGTAATAAGAATGAACGAAATAGGCGTAGCCTTCTTCTGTTTCAGCCAACAGCGGAGATTGATTATGAAAAAAAAGACGATTCCAGCCCATATGCGGAACCTTCAGCTTGTTTCCTTCCTCATCTTCTGCCTGCAGCCTGACTGCTTTTCCTTTTAATAGCCCTAGGCCTGACGAGGTGCCGTTTTCTTCGCTTTGATCAAATAAAAGCTGCATGCCAAGGCATATCCCGAGAAGCAGTCTCCCCTCTGAAACCATATCGCGAATCAATTGATCGAGCTTTGCGTTGCGCAAATTGTCCATCGCGTCTCCAAATGAACCGACTCCCGGCAAAATGAAGGCATCAGCTTCTTTCAGCTCCTCTGGCTTTTCAGAAACAAAGTACGGCACGCCGACACGCTCAAGCGCCTTTGAGACACTGTATAAATTGCCCATTCCGTAATCTATCACGCCGATCATTTACAGCATCCCTTTCGTTGATGGTATTCCTTTAACACGCGGATCAATTGTTGTCGCTTCATCAAGCGCACGCCCCAGCGCTTTAAAAACAGCTTCAATCATGTGGTGGGTGTTTGTGCCGTAATGAACGATGACGTGCAGGTTCATTCGCGCTTCAAGCGCCAGCTTCCACAAAAATTCATGTACGAGCTCTGTGTCAAAGGTTCCGACTTTTGCCGCCGGGAAATCTGCGCGCATTTCCAAGTGCGGCCGGTTGCTTAAATCGATGACGACTTGAGCAAGCGCCTCATCCATCGGCACAAACGCAGATCCGTAACGCTTGATTCCCTTTTTATCCCCTAAGGCTTCGAGGAGCGCTTGCCCTAAGCAGATGCCGATATCTTCAGTCGTGTGGTGATCATCTATATCAACATCGCCTTTTGCGTGAATGGAAAGATCAAATTGCCCGTGTTTCGTAAATAAATCCAGCATGTGCGTCATAAACGGCACGTCTGTTTTAATATCGGCTTGTCCCCCGCCGTCTATTGTGAATGCCAGTTCAATATCTGTTTCGTTTGTTTTTCTGGCTCGTTCCGCTTTTCTCATTTTGAATTCCCCCGTTCTCTCGCTTCAATTGATCTGGCATGGGCTTCTAATCCTTCAAGTCTGGCAAAAGCCGCGATGCTTTCGGCATGTTCTTCAAAGGCTGATTCGCTGTAAGAAATAATGCTCGATTTCTTTTGGAAATCCGTTACGTTTAACGGGCTTGAAAATCTGGCTGTTCCGTTTGTCGGAAGCACATGATTCGGTCCGGCAAAATAATCTCCGACAGGCTCAGGGCTGTATCTGCCTAAGAAAATCGCACCCGCATGTTTGATTCTGCCAAGCAAAGCTTCGGGAGACTGTGTGATGATTTCTAAATGCTCCGGTGCGAGCGTATTGACCGTATCAATCGCTTCATCCATTGTGTCCGCCACATATATACAACCGTAATCGTTCACCGAAGCTTCCGCTATTTCTCGTCGCGGCAAGGTTTTCAACTGCTCATTCACCTCGGCTGAAACCGCCTCGGCCAGTGTCATGGAATCAGTGACAAATACACATGAGCTGAGCTTATCGTGTTCCGCCTGTGACAGCAGATCGGCTGCAATTTCGCTCGGAATCGCTGTTTCATCAGCCAGCACGACGATTTCACTCGGCCCGGCAATCATATCAATATCGACATCACCGAACACCTCTCGTTTGGCAAGCGCCACATAAATATTGCCCGGACCTGTGATTTTATCCACCGGCTCAATGGTATCTGTTCCATATGCTAACGCGGCAATCGCCTGAGCGCCGCCCATTTTGTAAATGTCTTTTATGCCCAACTCGGCAGCAGCGACTAAAACTCCTGGAGACAGCTGCCCGTCTTTTCCCGGAGGCGTCACAAGAACGATTCTTTCCACACCCGCTGTCAGTGCCGGAATGACATTCATCAAAACAGATGAAGGATATGCGGCCGTTCCCCCCGGCACATAGACGCCGGCGGAATCAAGCGCCGTCACTTTCTGCCCCAGCATTGTGCCGTCCTTTCTGTGATAAAACCATGAGGATTGCAGCTGTCTTTCGTGATATTCCCTAATATTTTCGATTGCCTGCCTCATCACCTGAAGCAGCTGTGAATCCAGCAAGGTGTACGCTTCCTCAATTTCTTCTTTGGTAACGAGCGGGCTGTCTATTTTGATGCCGTCAAATCTCGCCGTGTAGCTGCGGACCGCCTGATCACCGTTTGCTTTAACATCGTCAATAATGGATCGGACCGTTTTTCTTTGCTCTTCCGTTCCGGCATCTATTGACCGCTTGAGAGAAAGCCGTTCTGCGCCGCTGATGGTTTTAATCTTCATTTTGCCGTTTCTCCTTCCACAACGAGAGATAAGCGGGATGCCATTTCGTCAATCACATCGTCTTTCATGCGATAGCTTACCGGATTCACGATAAAGCGGGAAGTAATGTCACAGATGTGCTCCGTTTCAACAAGCCCGTTTTCTTTCAGCGTCTGTCCTGTGGATACAATGTCCACAATCCGGTCCGCAAGCCCGATGAGCGGGGCCAATTCAATTGAACCGTTGAGCTTAATGATTTCGACTTGTTCTCCCTGCTCTCTAAAATAACCGGAAGCCACATTCGGATACTTTGTCGCGATTCTCGGCGCTACGCCGCTCCAGTCTGTATTCGGAAGTCCGGCGACCGCCAAGTGGCATTTGCTGATTTTCAAATCCAGCACCTCATACACATCGCGTTCCTCCTCGAGCATGACATCCTTGCCCGCAATTCCGACGTCTGCCACACCATGCTCCACATATGTGGTCACATCCATCGGCTTAGCTAAGATAAAACGGAGGTTTTCCTCCGGCACATCGATGATCAGTTTTCTCGAATCTTCAAACTCCTCAGGGAGCTTGTAGCCAGCCTGCCGCAGCAGCCCTGCCGCTTCTTCAAATATTCGGCCCTTCGGCATCGCCATTGTGAGTAACTTACCCATTTTGCTCTTCCTTTCTGGCACCGATAAAATAGGTGACGTTTGCAAAAGATTTTGTCATCTGATCGATATTTTCAATTCCGGATAAATCTTGAAGAACCACTTTTTTCCCTTTCATACGTTCATCATTTGCATAAGCGATGGCTTGCGCCCGCTGCTCTTTGCTGAAAATAACAGCATTCATTTCACAAGGTTCTTCTTTCATATACAGCGCTTCAATCAGCCGGTCGATCCGAAGCCCGAAGCCTGTCGCCGGCGCGGGTGAATCAAAATGGCCAAGAAGCTTGTTGTAACGGCCGCCGCTTCCAATAACAAAGCCGACATTTTCGGCGTACACTTCAAATAAAATGCCTGTGTAATAGCTCATGTGGCTGACCATATTCAGATCAAGGCGGACATTTTCCGTACATCCGTAATCCTCAAGAATGTCCCACAGCATCTTCAGCTCATCAACCACGCTTTTTCCTTGCGCGGAATCGACAATTTCCTCAGCGCGTCCGCAAACTTCTATGCCGCCCCGCAGTTCAAGAAGCTCAAGCAGCCTGCTTTTATCAATGGAGGAAAGCGGAAGAGATTTGACATGTTCCCTATACCCGACGTAGTTCTTCTCGTATAAAAACCTCCGCAGCACATCAGCGCGTTCAACGTTTCCGAGCACTTCAACAAACAGGGCATCCGCAATGCCGGCGTGGCCGATGGCAATTTTAAAGGAAGCCAGCCCGGCACTTTTTAACGCACCGACGACTAAGGCAATGACCTCCGCATCCGCGCTTGTCGTGCCGTCACCGATTAATTCCACTCCGACCTGCTCGAATTCGGCGGGACGTCCGCCTTCACGTTCCTGAGCCCTGAACACATTTGCCGCATAGCCGACTCTAAGCGGATGATTTTGTTTCAGAAGCTTTGATGCCGCCACCCTTGCAATCGGCCCTGTCATATCAGGGCGAAGCACCAATGTCTTGCCGTCCTGATCAAGAAGCTTAAACAGCTGCTGCTCCTCAATGGCTGACTGCACACCAACAGTATCGTAAAACTCCAGTGTCGGCGTTTCCATAAATTGATATCCCCATTTATCGATCAAATCGGTTAACGATTGTCTCACCTTTTTTTTCGTTTCGTATAAACCGGGCAGTGTATCTCTCATGCCGTGCGGTTTTTCAAACATAAACATCAACCCGAGCACCTCCGTTGCCATTGTTTGAAGGAAAATTCCGAATCCTTTAGTTCGCTAATATGATAATATGTTAGCAGATGAAAGAATGAAAATCAATGCTTAACTTCGGTTGCGATACTTTTAGTTCAGATGTCCTTCTCCTCATTATGAAAAAATCATGAACAATGTATTAAAGGTACGTAATATCTCAAATTCTTTATGTTTTGCATGCTATAATACAAATCAAATAGAGAACAAGGAGATAAAGATGAAAACACTGCGAACTCTATGTGTACTGATCATCCTTTCAGGCGTTATTTTTTTCGGACTTAAAATATATGCAAAAGATATAGATATTCCTTTTTTGAACAGCCTTAAAAAAGTGATTTCTGATAGCAACACAGACAAAGCCGCAAACAGCACAAAGGAGCTGAAGGGGAGCGCAGAGCCGCTGGATGTCGTGCTTTACAATCAGATGGACGCGCCCCGTCTCTATAACGGCTGTGAAGTAACAAGCCTTGCCATGGTGCTGAATTACGCGGGATACAACGTGACAAAAAACACACTGGCAAACGAGATTGCCACAGTGCCTTTGACATACAGCAGCGGATTAAAAGGTGATCCGAATGACGGATTTGTCGGCGATATGGCAAATGGCCCGGGTCTCAGTGTCTATCACGGGCCAATCTATCAGCTGGCGAAAACCTATGCCGGAGACAAAGTATCTGACCTGACTGGAAAAAGCATTTCCGCTGTTTATCAACAGCTTGAAAAAGGCAATCCTGTTTGGGTCATTACGACCGCCAACTTTACGCCAGTTGACAACATGCAGACATGGAAAACGCCAAACGGAACGATGGATATCACGTACAGTGAACACAGCGTTGCCGTTACGGGATATGATGAAAAATATGTGTATCTCAATGACCCGTATGGCTATAAAAACAGAAAGACCGATAGAACGAGCTTTGAAAAAGCGTGGAAACAAATGGGCAGCCAGGCCATCGTTATTCAAAAGTAAACATTCGAAAGACCGACTATGCTGCTCTATCCTGAGAAAATACGACAATATTCATGCTTTTTTGTTTCAATCGGTAACATCGATTCATTTTCCATTTATCATCCAAAATTGTCTTTACTTTCAGGCTGTCTGTTTTTATGATTAAAACAGATTCAGCCTTGCCCCGATCTATGTGAGAGAAGCCGGTGCAAGACGCTGAGGCTTCTCTTACAAAAATTAAAGCGATCCGGGGAGGATTTTATCATTGAAAAAAATCGTGTCTATCCTATTTATGTTCGGTTTGGTTATGGGTTTCAGCCAGCTTCATTCATCAACTGCTTTTGCAGCTGATAAAGTGGTTCACGAAACAATTATCGTACCAAAAAATACCACATATGACGGGAAGGGACAGCGGTTTGTGGCAGGGAAAGAATTAGGCGACGGAAGCCAGTCAGAAAACCAAGACCCTGTTTTTCGTGTAGAGGATGGTGCAACCCTGAAAAATGTGGTGCTTGGTGCACCTGCCGCTGATGGCGTACACACTTATGGAAACGTTAACATTCAGAATGTGAAATGGGAAGATGTTGGTGAGGATGCGTTAACGGTGAAGAAGGAAGGCAAAGTGACCATCGACGGCGGCTCCGCCCAAAAAGCGTCAGATAAGATTTTCCAAATCAATAAAGCCAGCACTTTTACAGTGAAAAACTTCACGGCGGACAATGGCGGAAAGTTCATTAGACAGCTTGGCGGTTCGACCTTCCACGTTGATGTGATCATCGACAAGTGCACCATCACAAACATGAAAGAAGCGATATTCCGGACAGACAGCAAAACAAGCACGGTGAGAATGACAAATTCACGCTACTCCAATGTCGGCCAAAAATGGATTGGCGTTCAGCATGTCTACGAAAACAACAATACTCAATTTTAAATAAAAAAAGCCCGCTGATGTTTATTCAGCGGGCTTTTTCAATCTTTCTTGCATTTCTTCTTTCGTATAGATGATCCTCATCGGATTTCCGCCGACAAATGCCCCGGCAGGCACATCTTTGTGGACAAGTGTTCCGGCGGACACAACTGCGCCATCCCCTATTTCCACACCGGGTAAGATAGTCGTATTGGCACCGATCATCACTTCGTCTCCGATCAGGACTTTGCCGATCCGGTATTCCTGAATCAAATACTCATGGGCTAAAATGGTCGTGTTGTACCCGATGATTGTATTTGTTCCGACTGAGATTTTTTCCGGAAACATAGTATCCGGCATCACCATGAGGGCAAAGGATGTCTGTTTTCCGACCTTCATCCGCAGAAATGTACGGTACAGCCAGTTTTTCATCCCTATAAACGGTGTATATCTCGCAATTTGAATGACAATAAAATTTTTGACGACTTTCAAAAAAGGCACCGTTTGGTAGACATGCCATAGTGAGTTAGCTCCCGAGACCGGATGCCGATCTGTTTTTCTCACAGATTACTTCACTCCAACGATTTGTAATAGATCACTCATTTTCTCAAGCATATAATCAGGATTATGCTTCGCCAGCGTTTCCGGCCCTTTAATCGTCCATGCGACTCCTGCCGTTTTTGTTCCGGCGTTTTTCCCTGCCAGCACATCATGATAGTTATCTCCGACCATAATGGCTTCCTCAGGCTCGCTTTCAAGCTGTTTCAGCGCTAAAAGAACCGGCTCGGGATCTGGCTTTGCATTTGTTACATCATCGAGGGTGACAACCGTTTCAAAGAATTCGCCAATTCCCGTCAGCTTGAGGCCCATATTGACAGTATCTCTTAATTTCGTTGTCACAATCCCTAATTTAAAGCCGGCTTTTTTTAATGCATCCAGGGTTTCATACACCGTTTCATATTCAGTCACGAGTGTGTCATGCATGTCGTGGTTGTATGCTCTGTACATGGCGATCATGTCATCGCATTTATCAGCGTCCATCGATGAAAATGTGTCAAAAAGAGACGGCCCGATAAACGCGAGCACATCTTCCCGTTTATATTTGCTCGGGTAATAATGCCCCAATGTATGCAAAAAGGACGCGATAATTAATTCATTCGTATTGATAAGTGTTCCGTCTAAATCAAACAGAATCGTCGTTACTTGTTTGTCACTCATATTGCTTCCTTTCCAACCGCTGTGGGTTTCCATTTTTTCCATGTGTGCGCAATAGCCATTGTCAGCAGTACAGCTGTGGTGACACGTATCAGAAGAAGAGGCCAAACCGGTATGCCGAGCGGAATAAAGACAAGTGTATCTTCAACAACCGCATGGCAGGCAACGAGAAAAATAAATACCAATGTCATATCGCGTCTGCTCACACCGTCATCCTCGACAGCTTTGATCATAACACCCGCCCCGTAAGCCAGACCGATCGTCAGTCCCGCCACCATCGTCATGGACGTATTTTTGTTCATGCCAAGCAGCTGCGTGAACGGAGACAGCCATCTGGAAAACCGATGCAGCCAGCCTAAATCTCTTAAATACTGGATGATGATCATCAGCGGTATTACAATTGCCGCCAGCTGCAAAACACCAAGTCCGGCTTTCATTAAAGCCTCGGCCAGCATTCCCAGCCAGCCGTCAGGCGCCGCGCCCTTTGCGGCGATAAAACCGTACTGCGCCGTTTCCTGTCCGCCATGCCAGATAAGGTTGATGACAATTGCTGACACAGCGGCCAAACCGAGGCGCACTGCCAATATGATGCCAATTCTAATGCCTACTTTTGCGGCAACTGTCGATTCGATAATTAAGTTATGACAAAATGAAAGCATGACAGCTAAAATAAAGACTTCCTTCACAGATAAATCCAATGTCAAAATCCCGGCAATTCCCGCATACAGATTCAGCATATTTCCCAGCACAAGCGGAATGGCCGCTTCACCGGAAAGCCCAAAGAGACCCATTACCGGTGTGATCAGCCGTACAAGCCAATCCATGACAGGCGTATGCTGAAGCAAAGTGACCAACAGTGTTACCGGGAAAATGACTTTACCGAGTGTCCAAGTTGTTTGAAGACCCGCCGCAAGACCGGCCATGAAGATCTTCTTCATCCCTCATCCCCCTTTGTTGACGTCTATCTACTCCGCATATCGCTCCTTCGAGTACCCCTTGACGCGTCTAAAGATGATGGCTGCCACAGCCAAAACGATCAATACGATTGAAATCACTTGAGCGATGCGGAGTGCATCAGTCAGCATTAAGCTGTCAGTCCGCATTCCTTCAATAAAGTATCTTCCGATTGAATACCAAATGATATAGATTAAGAACATCTCGCCTCTGCGCAAGTTCGCTCTGCGGAGGAGCAGCAAAATGATGACGCCGACAAAGCTCCATAGTGATTCATATAAAAAAGTAGGATGATAATACTGCCCGTTGATGTACATTTGATTGATGATAAATTCAGGCAGGTGCAGGCTTTCTAAAAAGGCTCTGCTGACTGCCTCGCCGTGCGCTTCCTGATTCATAAAGTTTCCCCAGCGGCCGATCGCCTGGCCGAGCAAAATGCTTGGCGCGGCAATATCCGCAAGCTTCCAGAATGAAAGGTTTTTCACTCTTGAAAACACATAACCTGTTAAAATGGCGCCGATTAACCCGCCGTGAATGGCAATGCCGCCCTTCCAAATCTTAATGATTTCTCCCGGATGCGCCGCATAATAATCCCATTCAAATGCAACGTAATAAATTCGCGCGCAAATAATCGCAATCGGAATGGCAAACAGAACAAGATCAATAAACGTATCTTTCTGCAGCCCCCGTTTCTCACTTTCCCTCATCGCAATCCAAAGTCCTAGCAAAGCGCCCAGGCCGATAATGATTCCATACCAATGGACTGCCAACGGCCCCAGCTGAAAAGCTATCGGATTGAGCGGTTCTATCGCTTCATTCATTTAACGCCAACTCCTATTCTTCTTGTTCACCGTCTTCAATAACGTCCGCCAGCTTGTTGGTAAATTGCTCAGCGGCGTTCAGGCCCATCCGCTTCAATCTGAAGTTCATCGCTGCCACCTCGATGATGACTGCGAGATTTCGGCCTGGACGGACGGGAATCGTCAGTTTTGTAATTTCTGTATCAATGATTTTCATGGTTTCTTCCTCAAGTCCGAGACGGTCGTATTGCTTGCCCTGCTCCCAGAGTTCAAGATTCATGACAATCGTAATTCGTTTATTGCTTCTGACAGCGCCGGCACCAAACAGCGTCATCACGTTGATAATGCCAAGTCCCCTGATTTCAAGAAGATGCTCAATTAATTCCGGAGCGTTTCCGACAAGAGTATCCTGATCCTCCTGGCGAATTTCAACGCAATCATCGGCGACGAGACGGTGCCCCCTTTTCACAAGCTCCAGCGCTGTTTCACTTTTTCCGACGCCGCTTTTTCCCGTGATCAGCACACCGACACCGTAAATATCGACAAGAACGCCATGAATCGCTGTAGTAGGCGCCAGACGGCTCTCAAGGAAGTTGGTCAACCGGCTTGACAGCCTTGTCGTTTTCAGCGGCGATCTGAGAACAGGCACGCCGTTTTTCTCAGAAGCGTCAATCAGCTCCTGCGGGATAGGCATATCTCTAGAAAGAATAATAGCTGGTGTTACATCAGTGCACAGAGAATCCATTCGCTGCTTTTTATCCTCCTCCGGCAGCTGTTCAAAGAAAGAAAGTTCGGTTTTTCCAAGAAGCTGCACGCGCTCTCTTGGATAATATGTAAAATATCCGGCAATTTCAATGCCTGGTCTTGATAAGTCACTCATTGTAATCGGGCGGTTAACCCCTTCTTCTCCGCTGATTAATTCCAAATTGAACTGTTCCATTACGTCTTTTGTGCGAACCTTTGCCACGATAAGTTCCTCCTGTTCCGGGCTGCCCCGAGCTTGCTCACAATACTTACATTTTATCACTTTCGGGCTTGAACCTAAAACAGATTTTATAAAAGACGGGAAAACGCCTGAGCTGGTCTAGATCACTAGTCTGAAAAGGAGTAAAATAAATGTATTCATATTCCAGAAAGGCGGATCACCTATGGCAGAAAGTCTTCTTATCACAGGCATCGCGATCCTGACAGAAAATGAAGTAATCCAAAATGGCTATGTCGGAGTCAATGGCGGGAAAATCAGCACAGTTTCAACAGAACGGCCTAAGGAGTCTTATTCAAAAGAGATTCAAGCACCCGCAGATTCCATTTTGCTGCCCGGCATGATTGACATTCATATTCACGGCGGGTATGGCGCGGATACGATGGATGCAAGCTTTTCCGCCCTTGACACCATGTCCTCAAGACTTCCCGAAGAAGGCACGACGAGCTTTTTAGCAACAACCATCACTCAGGAACATGGGCATATTTCACAAGCTTTGGTGAATGCAAGAGAATGGAAAGCAGCTGAAGAATCCTCTTTACTAGGCGCGGAACTGCTCGGCATTCATTTGGAGGGACCCTTTGTTTCACCTAAAAGAGCCGGAGCACAGCCAAAGGAATGGATCAGGCCTTCGGATGTTGCGCTTTTTAAACAGTGGCAGCAGGAGGCTGGCGGACTGATCAAAATTGTCACACTTGCGCCGGAGGAAGATCAGCATTTTGAACTGATCCGCCATTTGAAAGACGAATCGATTATCGCGTCGATGGGACACACAGATGCCGACTACGCATTACTGTCTGAGGCCGCGAAAGCAGGCGCGAGCCATATGACCCATCTTTACAACGCGATGAGCCCGTTTCATCATCGAGAGCCCGGAGTGATCGGAACCGCGCTTGCCCATGATGGGTTTATGGCGGAGCTTATTGCCGACGGCATCCACTCCCATCCTTTAGCGGCAAAGCTTGCTTTTTTGGCAAAAGGCAGCAGCAAACTCATTTTAATTACCGATTCCATGAGGGCAAAAGGCTTGAAAGACGGTGTTTATGAGTTCGGCGGCCAAAGTGTGACGGTAAGAGGAAGAACAGCTCTGCTTTCAGACGGAACGCTTGCCGGTTCGATCCTTAAAATGAACGAAGGCGCACGGCATATGCGTGAGTTTACAAATTGCTCTTGGACGGATATAGCTAATATAACTTCTGCAAACGCGGCCAAACAGCTGGGTATCTTTGACCGAAAAGGCAGTGTCACAGTGGGAAAAGATGCGGATCTTGTGATTGTCAACAGTGATTGCGAGGTGATGCTCACCATCTGCCGCGGAAACATTGCATTTATATCCAAGGAGGCTGACCAGATATGAAAGTAATGGAATGTCAAACATATGAAGAGCTAAGCCAAAAAGCGGCCAGGATAGTGGCAGACACAATCAAGAAAAAGCCTGACGCCGTTCTCGGTTTAGCGACAGGCGGCACACCCGAAGGCACATATCGCGAGCTCATCCGCCTGCACCAAACTGAAAACCTCTCATTTCAAAACGTCACAACGGTTAATTTGGATGAATACGCCGGACTTTCAAGCGATGACCCGAACAGCTATCACTACTATATGAACAACCGGTTTTTTCAGCATATCGACAGCAAGCCTAGCCGGCACTTTATCCCGA
The DNA here is from genome assembly GCF_004124315.2 of Bacillus cabrialesii. Classification (GTDB taxonomy): domain Bacteria; phylum Bacillota; class Bacilli; order Bacillales; family Bacillaceae; genus Bacillus; species Bacillus cabrialesii. The sequence goes on from NZ_CP096889.1 coordinate 3,517,694, forward strand.
ATGGCAATGCAGACGACCTGAAAGCTGAGTGCAGTCGGTACGAACAAGCAGTCGAATCCCTGGGCGGCGCTGACATTCAGCTTCTCGGCATCGGCCGGAACGGACATATCGGCTTTAACGAACCAGGGACGCCTTTCAAGTCGCGAACACATGTTGTGACTTTAAATGAACAAACCCGCCAAGCGAACGCCAGATATTTTTCTTCAATAGACAGTGTGCCGAAAAAAGCGCTCACAATGGGAATCCAGACGATTCTCTCAAGCAAACGCATTCTGCTGCTTATTTCCGGCAAAAGCAAGGCGGAAGCAGTGAAAAAGCTGTTGGAAGGGGACATAAGTGAAGATTTCCCCGCATCTGCTTTGCACCTGCATTCCGATGTTACTGTTTTAATTGATCGTGAAGCCGCGGCATTAAGACCTTGAAAGGAACATGCTGACTTATGAATATCGATAAACAATCGCCTATTCCGATTTATTATCAGATTATGGAGCAATTAAAAGCCCAAATTAAGAGCGGAGAACTGAAGCCGGATATGCCTCTTCCCTCCGAGCGTGAATATGCCGAGCAATTCGGGATCAGCCGGATGACGGTTCGGCAGGCACTTTCTAATTTAGTCAATGAAGGCTTCCTCTACCGTCTAAAAGGTCGGGGCACCTTTGTCAGCAAGCCCAAAATGGAACAAGCACTTCAAGGGCTGACAAGCTTTACCGAGGATATGAAAAGCCGCGGGATGATACCGGGCAGCAGACTCATTGACTATCAGCTTATTGATTCAACGGAGGAGCTTGCCGCTATATTAAGCTGCGGGCACCCCTCCCCTATCCATAAAATCACTCGGGTGCGCCTGGCAAATGATATTCCGATGGCGATTGAATCGTCGCATATTCCGTTTGAGCTTGCGGGTGAATTAAACGAATCGCATTTTCAATCGTCGATTTACAAGCATATTGAAAGGTACAACAGCATACCGATTTCCCGTGCAAAACAAGAGCTTGAACCAAGTGCTGCAACCTCAGAAGAAGCACGCATTCTTGGCATTCAAAAGGGGGCGCCTGTCCTGTTAATCAAACGAACAACATATTTACAGAACGGCACTGCTTTTGAACATGCAAAGTCTGTATACAGAGGCGACCGTTATACATTTGTCCACTATATGGATCGGCTTTCATAAAAAAATCTCCAACCCTTTTTAAGGATTGGAGACATGGCGAAAATCAAACTGGTCTGGCGCCGGACGATATGTCTCTTTTTTCGTCTTGAACTTCCAGATCGGTGATTTCGTTTTGCCGTTAAAGCTGTCTTCCACGATAGTGTACCAATAATAAACAGAGTGCGGCTCAAGATGATCCCAGCGGAATTCAGCCGTGTCCCCGCTCTTCACTTGCTCCCGTTTTCCGAGCTCTTCATTGGTATAAACATTACATTCAAAATAATCGGTTTCCACTTTTTTGATCCTCGGCTTCAGATCAAGCGAAAGGGAAAACTCATCCTTGTCGCCGTAGGTATCCGTATCATAATAGTTTTTATCGTTTACATACGGAGAGTACGTCGACACATGCACCATGTCATTCGCCTGGTCAAAATGCAGCAGACGCAAATATCCTTGCCCGCCTTCTGGCCCGCCCTGATAATCGGCCAGCATTTGATGCACAAGTCGATCAGGTTTTCCATCACCATCATCATCCAGCTCATCTGTTTTTCTCATGGCACTATGATAATGCCCGCTCAACACCATCACCACATTCGGATTCGGCTTCACGATTTCTTTGAATATTTTCTCACCGATCGGGCTTCTGTTTCCGCTGACCAGCAAATACTCATGAAAAGCTAAAACAGCCATCCGGTCAGGGTGCTTCTTCAGCACCTGATTCATCCACGCGATGTCTTCATCGGAAATGCCCCACCCCATGTACAGCATGATATAATCATTGCCGTTGCTTGAAATCAGGTCGTAATGTCCGCGGTTATTTTTATAGGAACCCCCATAATGCAATTTTTTATCAAAACGATGACTGCCAAAGTATTTGCCAAATGCCCTGTAGGAGCCGTCCTTATGCCCGACATCGTGGTTACCTGCCAGCACGCCGTAAGCAATCCCGCTTTTATCCAGAACAGACATTGACCGATCAGCGTTTTTCCACTGTCTGATATCGGCAGAATCATCTACAATATCACCCGTGTGAAACACATATTTGATATTGAGCCGCTTTTGATTATCTTTTATCCATGCGGTTTGTTTATCGAAAATATGCGGATAGCTTTCGGCGTAATACTGTGTATCGGACATCCAGACAAACGTGTACATATCCTTCGAAGGAGGAACTTCGTCTTGTACAATCACATTCATCTTCGAATTCCGGACAAAATCCGAGGCGATCACAGACGCCTTCAGTGTAAACGATTTGGCATCCTTCGCAACGAAGCTGTCGACCGGCTGCCACTCGTTTGTCCGGTAATTCCAAACATACATCGTCACCTTTCGCCCCGGCAAAGAACTTCCCTTCCAGACCGCTTCCGCCAAGTCATTCTCATCAACTGACGGATCAACCGTTACTTCAAAGCGATGATAAGGGAACAGCTCCTTCTTTTCTGTCGATACTGTTTTTCCGTCAGCAGCAGATACCCGCTCCAATTCTTTATTCGTAAACGGAGTCTCACTTTCCGGCACAAAGCTTTTCGGCGGTTCAGTCAGTGACGCGTGCTTGAATATTTTCACATGATTTCGTGCTGTATATTGAAATCCTCTATAAAAAGCGACATCCATGTTGTCGTTTGTCGGGTCCTTCACCCGAACAGAAAGCCTAGCACTATGCGTGTCGGGTTCACTGTCTATGACCTCCGGCTGCTCCGGATGCTCGCGTTCTGTTTTAAACGTTCTCTCAATAACTGTTTTATTGCCCGCGAGGTCCGTTGCTGTCACTTTTAGCGAATGTTTTCCCGGCAAAAGCTCAGAAGACGACGTATGATAGGGGAGTGTAATGCTTTCACCATCTAAAGAGGCCTCCGCTTCCTCAATTTTGCTCCATTTATCATACATATCCGCCTGCAGGATGAGGTTTCCTTTGTACGTTTGTCCCTCGGTGATATTCGGCTCGATGTGCGGCCCTGAATTATCTATCCGCACTACCAAGCTGACATTTTCCTTGCCGTCGCTTGCTTGAATATGGTGAGCGCCTTCAGAAAGCTTTGATGTATCCCACTCCAATAGCTGTGACGTAAAAAGTTCGTCAGGCAGATTGAATTGATACTGCCAGCTTTTATTCGAACGCTGATTATCTCCAATAAAGAGTTCCTTCTCAGGAGAAACCCTTTGATCCCTAATTACGGTTCCATCCGATAACACCAATCGGGCGTTTTTGACTAAGAAATCGTCACGGTTTTCAGCCGTATCAAAAGGAGACACCTTTGAACCTGATCGTATCGTAATACGCTGCAGCTGCTTCCCTTTACGAAGCAGTGTCTCTGGCAATGGAACAGAATACGTGCGGTATTTATTTGTCGTATCATCAAACACCTTTAACACTTTGCCTTCCATCGTTACCGCGTTTTTAAAGTAAAGATTCGTTTTTCTCGTATCAAACGCAAAAAATACTTCCTTTTCCATAGCGGGCTCTGTCACTTGTTTTTTCCCATCAATCCACAGCTTAATTCGGTCAGTCCGCCTGTCTGTCGTCGCTTTGAGGAAATGGATTCCCGACAGCGTGTCTCTGTTTTCAATGTTCATCCGCAAACCGTGCGACTTGCTTGTTTGTTTAATATCAATCATTTTGACCGGCGTTCTCGCTTCATTGATCCCGTCTCCGGCCGCCACGTAATACTCAAGCTGATCCTTCCCGATCAGCTCAGGCGAATACACAATATAGTGGTAGAGATTGTCGTTGCGGTCTTTCTCAGCAAGAATACGCTTAAACGGTTTGTTTTCATCTGTCCGATAGTAAAAAGCCGCTGTTTTTACAAGACTGCGGTCCCGTATGTCAGCCCGCAGCTCAATGCTTTCAGCAGGACGGACAGGTTTGCGGTCAGTCAAATCCTCAATGACCGGCTTTTCTTTATCGAGCTTGATTTTTCGTTTCTGTTCAGGCACCTGCGCCTGTAACACAGTCCCGGGGGATGGATTCTTTTCTCCGATAGAAATATTGAGAAGTTCTGCGGTTCCGTCCAGCGGATACTTGTAAAGCACAGACGACAGACGGCGCAGCGTATGTTTCCGATAATGCGCAACTGAAATATCTTTTCCTGTATTCGTTGATATCACGACTGCCCGCGGCTTGGTATTGGCCATGCCCTCTGTCTCTTCTAGTACCGCGAGATTTTTCCCTTCCGTTAGTTGTGTCTGATAATATCGATTGAAATCCTCCGCCGTCAATTCTGGATGCCCAGCAGGCTTCAGCCAAACCACAAACGTATCACCGGATGGAATCGTAATCTTTTTTTCCGGTCTCCAAATCAGATCGGAGTCAGGGCCTTCTTTCGGATAGCGGTAACGGATGTGATAGTCTTTAAAATCAATTGTTCTGTCAGTCGTATTATAAATCTCAATAAATTCATAACCGTCTGCTAGTCCCGTGTTCTTCGTATCAACCGCTAACTCTGTGATCAAAAGCTCCGGAATATGGGCAAGATCAGCCTGATATCCCTCAAGCTTCAGTTTCTGCGTCTCCGACTCCACCCGCTGCTTCCCATTCGAAATCACAATGTAATACTCAAGCTCACTGTTCCAAATCAATCGTTTCGGAATTTGCGCCAAAAACTTGTGGATCGCACCGGGTGTCGGGTCCATCGGCACCATTTTGTAGCCAAGTTCATTACTTTGTTTATAAAACAGAAAGGCAGAAAATGCTTGATACTCATTGTCACGCACTTGAGCCTCAATCACCAGATTGCTTTTCATTTCAGCTTTCACATCGATTTGAGGAGGGTTTTCAAGCAAGGGTATGTAATGAGGCGTTTGGAATGGCTCCTCTTTTATAACTGGGAAAGCTTTCGGTTCATGATGGCCGCCAGATAAAACTGAAAAAAAAGACAAGAACAACGAAGCGATAACCGTGTATTTCCTCATCAAAACACCTCCCTTTCACGTATTTTGCGTCTGAATAGGGAAGCTTATGAGTTTATTTTTTATTTTTTATATTGTTCATAGGTAAACATTTTTCTTTTGTAAATAAAACGATTTGACAACTAAACAAATTATCATATACATTATTATTGTTCACTAGTAAACAATAATAAAAAGAAGGAAGGCTGGGACAATGTCTGATCTGACAAAACAGATGATATACGACATATACGTGAGACTGCTGCACCTTAATGAACAAAAAGCGAATACTTCGCTTCAGCAATTTTTTAAAGAAGCCGCAGAAGAGGATATGACCGATGTTCCTAAAAACATGACAAGCATTCACGTCATTGACTGTATTGGCCAGCATGAACCGATTAACAATGCGGGAATCGCCAGAAAAATGAACCTATCGAAAGCGAATGTAACAAAAATCAGCACAAAACTGATTAAGGAGGAGTTCATTAACAGCTATCAGCTGACAGATAACAAAAAAGAAGTGTATTTCAAATTAACCCGTAAAGGCAGACGGATTTTCGATTTGCATGAGAAATTGCATAAAAAAAAGGAGCTGGCTTTTTACCAATTCCTCGATTCATTTTCACAAGATGAGCAAAATGCTGTACTGACATTTTTAGAGCGGCTGACGTCTGCACTTGAAGCAGAACAAACCGATGGATCTCCGGACCAACCTGTAAAGTAAACAAAAAGGCGGTGTACACTTTATGGCTCACACAAAATCAAAGGCGGTATTCATCTTATACATTGTTTGCTTCAGCGCATTTTTTGCATCTTTAAGCCAAAACGTTTATTCACCTATTATCCCGATTATTAAAGAATCGTTCCATGTGTCCGCAGCAATGGTAAACCTGTCAATCTCAGTTTTTATGATTGTGACAGCGATTATGCAAATAATACTAGGGACTATCGTCGATTTTAAAGGCGCGCGTTTTGTCATGATTTCCGGAATTCTGGCAACAGCAGCCGCCAGCATCGGCTGTGCGGTGACTGCTGATTTTACGCTGTTTCTGATATTCAGAATGATACAGGCAGCCGGTTCCGCCGCACTGCCTCTTATCGCAGCCACAACAATCGGACAGCTTTTTACAGGCAATGAACGCGGGAGTGCGATGGGAACATATCAAATGCTTCTTTCCGCCGCGCCGGCTATCGCCCCTGTCCTCGGGGGATTCATAGGCGGAGCAGCCGGGTACGAGGGGATCTTTTGGATGCTTACAGCCATCTCTGTCGTCATGCTGGTGATAAACAGCATGTACTTTCCTAAGGATTCACCCGCTCCATCTAAGCAGCAAGCCAAAGACAATGTGTTTACTCATTACAAATCAATATTCACAAATCGAACTGGAAACGTCATTTTAACCTTAAGTTTTTTCCTCTTTTTCATTTATTTTGCGGTGATCGTCTACCTTCCGTTATTGCTTACTGAACACTATCAGATCGATGTAAGCATAGCAGGACTGTTATATTTGCCCCTGGCTTTAAGCACGATTGCCGGTACGTTTCTGTTTAAAAAAATACAGGCGAAAATCGCGCTGAACACCTTGTTTATCGGCAGCAACGCTGTCGCGGCATGCAGTATCGTGTTATTCGCCGTTACACATTCCGTTTCTCTCATTCTCATGGCAATCACACTTGCACTGTTTGGCATCTCAATGGGGGCCATTCCTCCCTTGTATTCCACAATGATCACCCATGAATTTGAACACAACAGAGGGAGCGCCATCGGAATGTTTAACTTTATCAGATATACAGGCATGGCGGCAGGCCCGATGATATCTGCCTATCTGCTCACCCTGATGCCGTCTGCCATGTCCTTTGGCCTCTTAGGTTTAGTCTTTGCCGCATTGAGCTTTTGCCTTCTGCCGCAAATGTATCCGCCGCAGAAGCGCATGAAACAAAAAAAGCACCACATGTAAAAAAGCTGCCTTGTGTGGCAGCTTTTTTTATTTCTTTCGGAGCGGCTCTAAAATGCCTTTTTGAATCAGCAAATGGAACACAGACAGGATGACAGATGCCCATATCGCTGTGCCAAAGCCGTCAATTTGAAAACTGTCACCCATAATGGACGCGGTCATCATCAGCGTGATGGCGTTAATCACAAACAAGAAGAGACCAAGCGTGACCATCGTGACTGGCAGTGTAAAGATAATTAAAAGCGGTTTAATCAACACGTTTAAGATTGATAAAATGAGGCTGGCGATAATCGCTGCCCCGATGCTGCTGATATGGATGGAGTCAATATATCCATCAATAACGATTAATAACAATGCATTTACCAAAATGCTGACTGCCCATTTTACCATGTCATTTCATATCCCTTTCTGACGGGACGATAAAAATCCAAATGATATAAATGAGCAAAACAGGGAAAACACTTGTCATAACAGCTAAGATGACAGTTATGACTCTGAGGAGCGATGCGTCCCAATTGAAATATTCCGCGAGACCTCCGACGACACCTGCAATTTTCTTGTTTTTTTCTGAGCGATAAAGCCTATTCATTTGATCACCTCTGTGAGTACTTTAGTTTGATGGCGCCTGTCAATGATTCTGAGAAGACGGTGATGTTTTGATCATGTGCCTGATTTGAAGTGAACATCATTTCTTTTTGAATGGTATCATTTTTTTCTTTCAGCATCTCAACATCCATTAATTCATGGGACAGCGAACCAAGATTGCTTTTCAGCTCTGCCTTCACTGCAAGATCGTCCGGAATCGCAAGCTCAACACTTCCAGTCGTCGTTTTTGCATATATGGAACGGCAGTCCGATTCAGTTACGTTGATCGCAATATTTCCGTTAAAACTCTGAACGTCAATGGATTCGCTTTTCCCGCGGAGGTCGATCAATCCGTTAATGGTTTCCGCTTCTATCGTGCCGCAGCTGTGGCTGCCGAGTTTGATTTGCCCGTTGGCTGTTTCCGCTGTGGCTTTTTCAGCTGTTAAATGCGAGAACGACAGCACGCCGTTTGTCGTTTTCGCCGAGAACTCTTTTACATGTAAATGTTCCCCTCTGATCGGGCCATTAAACAGCTTCACCCGAATCTTATCATACTCCTTCTGAGGAATATAGAGAGTCACATTGGTTTTCATCGTTTTCTTCTCAGTACGGATAAAAAACTTATTTCCTTTGATTTCACATTCAATATGATGAAGGAATGCATGTCTCGCCGAATCCTGGCTGTCAGCGCGATATACCTTCGCCTGACATTCCGCTCTGATATCCTCGTCTTCCCATGGGACGATATTCACGCTGCCGTTGGCAATTTGAAGCTCAACACTGGAAAAGTCAGTATCTTTAAATTGAAAAATGTGCTGAACATCATACGCATGGCCAAAGTTCAAATCAAGGTCAACTTCCTTGACCTTTTTTACAGCTGAATCAATCCAGTCAAACAGCTTGGCTCCCAAAGACGGCTTGCCGCTTTCTTTTTTTTCTGCTGTAAACGGCTCTTCGTCATGTACATGAACTGAGAGCGCTGTGATTTTTTCTTCTTTTTCCTTGTAGTCGCTGTCAAGCTTTTCAATTAGTGTCAAAGCCTCTTGTGCTGTAAGCTTTCCTTCCTCAACAAGCTTAAGGATTCGTTCCTTTTCTTGTTTCATTACGATCTCCTCCCCATTGTCTACTTATGCTGCACGCAGCACCTTAATGCCCTGAATCACATTCCAAATGATAATGCCAATGACAACTAAGAAATAAATAACCGCTCCCCCAATGATCACAAACACAGGCAGCAGGCTGTCGCCATCAATCGCAATGGCTCCGCCCAGTAAAGCGATAAACAGGACCAGCCAGCCGACGAAAGGAATAATATGAGAAATAAGAGAACGTATCGCATGGCGTTTTGTTTCTTTCTCATCTACAACAAAATAAGCGACAATCGGCACAATGATTGGCGCAATGAACACGCTGAAATAACAAAGTGATGCAATAATAGCCTGATTACGGTTCAATTCATTCCACACTCCTATTGTGAACTATCCATGACAAAAGATCAGGGACGTTTTACTTATTTATACGTTTACATCCTCTTCAGGTTTCAAATTCATTCTTTAGACATGCTCCGATTTACGGAATTTGGATTTTAAAAAGTTTTAGAAGTAGAATCTTCCGACTGTACCGATTACAATATGTAAAAAGCTTACGGCAATCAAGGAGGCTGGACAAGCAATGGAGAAAGATCCCAGTGACTATACAGTAACACAAGAATCGGTGCTAAAGCTGATTCATGAACAAAAAAGAATGAATCGTGAAATGATCACCGAGCTTGAACAGATTCACGGACCCCTTCCGATCTCTCACGATATTCAATACATAAAAGTGCTGCTCGACAGCAGCAATACACATATTGTTCAAGATTTAATGAGTGTGAGCAAGCAGTTGTATAAGAAGACTTTGTAATTGCGGAAAAAGTTGCATGTATTATAACTGAAACAAAGCTAAAGGTTGGATGACAATATCTTGCCTTTTTTGTTTTGAAAAAACAAGCGACTACCCGGCCGTCACACCTCATTGTAACAAAAAAAGCCTGCCGGCATGTCCAACGAACGGACTCTGTCGGCAAGCTGTGACTACCGGAAAGATCGATAGCCGTGCAGAAATTAACGTAATAATTGAAGTACGTTTTGCGGCTGTTGGTTTGCTTGAGCAAGCATCGCTTGAGAAGCTTGAGAAAGAATATTGTTCTTTGTGAACTCGCTCATCTCTTTCGCCATGTCAACGTCACGGATACGAGACTCAGCAGCTGTCAGGTTTTCAGAAGAAGCACCAAGGTTGTTGATTGTGTGCTCTAGACGGTTTTGTACAGCACCGAGTTTAGCACGTTGTTTTGACACATTGTTGATTGCAGTATCAATACTTTCGAGTTGAGTATCGAAAGGAGTAGTAGGAAAATCTGTTACATCAAGTGCGTTTACTCCTAAAGCTGTTGCTGACATGCTGTCAATTTTGAGGTTTAATTGTTGGCCAGCATTTGCACCAATTTGGAATGTAAACCCATCAGTAGAATTAGATCCGTCTAGCAGTTTTTTTCCGTTAAATTCAGTACGATTTGAAATGCCATCAACTTCTTCGATAAGTGCATCCATTTCATCTTTAATCGCACCAAGATCTTCAGGTTGCTGTGTACCTGTGTTACCAGCTTGAACAGTAAGTTCACGCATACGTTGAAGGATCGCATGAGTTTCAGTCAATGCACCCTCAGCTGTTTGGATAAGAGAGATTCCGTCTTGAGAGTTTTTAGAAGCCATTTCAAGACCTCTGATTTGCCCTCTCATTTTTTCAGAGATCGCAAGACCCGCTGCGTCATCTCCAGCACGGTTGATACGAAGACCTGAAGAAAGTTTCTCCATGTTCTTTTGTGCCGCACCGTTGTTTGAAGACAAACGGTTTAATGTGTTAAGTGCTGCGATATTGTGGTTAATTCTCATGTGTAACATACCTCCATGTATATATGTTTTTGAAATCAAAGACTTCCTTTTCTTCGATTTCTTTCTGGCGTATGAGATTCCAGTAAAGCTTCTTTCTTATGTAGACACTGTTATCGGTTAGGAATCCCTTCAAATCCCTTAATAGGGCTTTACTGCTTAATATGGAAAACTTCATTCGCCCTTCAATTCATATATCGACAGCACTTTGTAAATGTTTAGGTATTTTACCAAAGAAATTTTATCCATTGAACAGTCACACAAATATTATCTGCCATAAAGAAAAGCTTGCCTGCAAAGCCCAAGGATGGGCTTGCCGACAAGCTGACTCTCTCTGAATAGAGGATGTTAAGATGTAGCAGTTTCTTTCGCTTTCAAGAGCGATGCCATGCGTTTTTTGTCACGTTCCATAACAGGCTTCAAATAACGGCCTGTATACGACTCTTCAACTTCAGTGATTTCCTCAGGCGTACCAGATGCGACAATGGTTCCGCCTCCGGCTCCGCCTTCAGGTCCCAGATCCACAATGTAATCCGCCGTTTTAATGATATCAAGATTGTGCTCAATAACCAGCACTGTATCTCCGTTGTCCACCAAGCGTTGAAGCACGACAAGAAGTCTGGCGATATCGTCGACGTGCAAACCTGTCGTCGGCTCATCTAAAATATACAGCGTGCGCCCCGTTGAACGCTTGTGCAGCTCCGATGCGAGCTTCACACGCTGCGCTTCTCCGCCCGACAAGGTCGTTGCCGGCTGGCCGAGCGTAATATAACCTAAGCCAACATCATAAAGGGTTTGGAGCTTGCGCTTTATTTTCGGGATATTTTCAAAGAAAGAAAGAGCAAATTCAACGGTCATATCAAGCACATCAGAAATGCTTTTTCCTTTGTACGTCACTTCAAGCGTTTCCCGGTTATAGCGTTTGCCGTGGCATACCTCGCACGGAACGTATACGTCAGGAAGGAAGTGCATTTCAATTTTAATAATCCCGTCTCCGCGGCAGGCTTCACATCGGCCGCCCTTCACGTTAAAGCTGAAACGGCCTTTTTTATAGCCGCGGACCTTCGCTTCATTCGTCTGCGCGAATACATCGCGAATGTCATCAAACACTCCGGTGTAAGTCGCTGGATTTGATCTCGGCGTTCTTCCGATTGGCGCCTGGTCAATGTCGATGACTTTGTCTAAATGATCCAAGCCTTTAATCTCTTTATGGCTGCCGGGCTTTGCTTTCGCTTTATGAAGCTTTTGCGCCAGCGCCTTGTGCAAAATTTCATTAACAAGGGTGCTCTTTCCTGAGCCAGAAACCCCTGTAACCGCCGTGAACGTTCCAAGCGGGAACTTGGCATTCACTTTTTTCAGGTTGTTTTCTGCAGCGCCTTTAATCTCAATGTAACGGCCGTCCGGTTTTCTTCTTTCAGGAGGCAATGGAATGAACTTTTTCCCTGATAAATAGCTGCCCGTTAATGAGTTTGGATCTTCCATCACTTCTTCCGGCGTACCCGCGGACGTCACCTGCCCGCCGTGAATGCCGGCTCCAGGCCCAATATCTATTAAATAATCGGCTGCCATCATCGTATCCTCATCGTGTTCGACAACAATCAGCGTGTTCCCAAGGTCCCTCATATTTTTCAAAGCGCTGATCAAACGGTCGTTATCACGCTGATGCAGGCCGATAGACGGCTCATCTAAAATATAAAGCACGCCGGATAAGCGCGAGCCGATTTGCGTCGCCAGCCTGATGCGCTGCGCCTCTCCCCCGGACAAGGTTCCCGCTGCCCTGCTCAGTGTCAGGTAATCAAGGCCGACTTTGTCCAAAAAGCTTAAGCGCTCCACGATTTCGCGCAAGATCAAATTGGCAATCTTCATATCCTTCTCAGAAAGGGTAAGGCCTTTGAAAAAAGCAAGTGCGTCGGCGACAGACAGCTCGGTGATTTTTCCGATGTGGCGTCCGTCAATCAGTACGGCAAGCGCCTCTTTCTTTAGCCGATAGCCTTTGCAAGTCGGGCAAGACTTCTGAGACATATACTGCTCCATTTGCTCGCGAATAAAATCAGAGCTTGTCTCCTTATAGCGTCTTTCAATATTGCGCAATACGCCTTCAAATTGAATTTCACCTTCACGTATTTGCCCAAAATCATTTTCGTAACGGAAATAAATCAAATCATCGCCGCTGCCGTACAGCACTTTATCCAACTGATGCTTTGGCAGATCTTTTACCGGCACGTCCATGTCAATCCCGTAGTGGGTGCAGACCGCATGAAGCAGCTGGGGATAATATTGTGAGCTGATCGGTGTCCAAGGGGCGACCGCATTCTCCTTCAATGACAAATCTTGATTGGGAATGACGAGATCCGCATCCACTTCAAGCTTCATTCCGAGACCGTCACACGTCGGACACGCTCCGAACGGGCTGTTGAACGAAAACAGCCGCGGCTCAAGCTCGCCGATTGAAAATCCGCAGTGCGGGCAGGCATGATGCTCACTAAACATCAGCTCTTCCTCGCCGATGACATCAATCATAACCCGCCCTTCACCTAAACGGAGGGCCGTTTCCAAGGAATCTGACAGCCGGGCTGACACACCTTCTTTGACCACAATCCGATCAATGACAACCTCGATCGAGTGCTTTTTATTCTTTTCTAATTCAATATCATCAGAAAGCTCAGCCATCTCTCCGTCAATTCTGACTCTGACATAGCCTTGTTTTCTAATCTGGTCAAGCACCTTGACATGGGCGCCCTTTCTGCCGGATACAATCGGCGCAAGCACCTGAAGCTTCGTCCGTTCCGGATATTCCAGAATTCTGTCCACCATCTGCTCAATGGTCTGCGACGTAATCTCAATCCCGTGCTCCGGGCAATGCGGCTTTCCTACTCTCGCATACAAAAGACGCAGATAATCATAAATCTCAGTTACCGTACCGACAGTTGACCTCGGATTGCGGCTCGTTGTTTTCTGATCGATGCTGATGGCGGGAGACAGCCCCTCAATTGCATCAACATCCGGCTTATCCATTTGCCCTAAAAACTGGCGGGCATAGGCAGACAGCGACTCGACATACCGTCTCTGTCCTTCTGCATATATGGTGTCAAAGGCAAGGGAGGATTTCCCTGATCCGGACAAACCCGTGACAACGACAAGCTGATCTCTCGGAATCGTTACATCGATATTTTTCAGGTTATGGGCCCTGGCTCCCTTCACCTCTATCCGATCCATAGCCATTTGTTCATCATCCTTCCGCTTTTAGCTCTAAAAGTAAATCGCGAAGCTCCGCGGCTCTTTCAAAGTCAAGCGCCTTGGCGGCTTCCTTCATTTCGTGCTCCATCTGTTCAACGACTTTCTGGCGTTCTTTCTTCGTCATTTTCGACAGCTTCGGCGCAGCTTTAGTTTTATATTCCGCTTTATCCTCAGCTGCTGCTGTGGCACGAATGACATCGCGAATTTCTTTATTTATCGTTTTCGGCGTAATGCCGTGCTCTTCGTTAAAACGCTCCTGCTGTTCGCGGCGGCGTTTTGTTTCATTTATTGCAATTTCCATAGACTTCGTCATTTTATCGGCGTACATAATAACGCGGCCTTCAGAGTTCCTCGCTGCCCGCCCGATGGTCTGGATAAGCGATCGCTCCGAACGAAGGAAGCCTTCCTTATCCGCATCCAAAATCGCCACGAGAGACACTTCAGGAATGTCGAGTCCTTCCCTCAGCAGGTTGATGCCGACAAGCACATCATGTTTGCCAAGGCGCAGATCGCGAAGGATTTCAATCCGTTCAAGCGTCTTAATCTCTGAATGCAGATAGTTCACTTTAATGCCGATTTCCTTTAAATAATCGGTCAGGTCTTCTGACATTTTCTTCGTCAGAGTTGTTACGAGCACCCGTTCATCCCGCTCGATTCTTGCTTGAATTTCACCGATCAAGTCATCAATCTGGCCTTCAATCGGGCGCACATCAATAAGCGGGTCAAGAAGCCCGGTCGGACGGATGATCTGCTCGACCATTTCATCCGTATGCTCAATCTCATACGGTCCTGGCGTTGCTGATACATACACAATATTGTGCATATGTTTTTCAAACTCTTCAAAACGGAGCGGACGGTTATCAAGCGCTGACGGGAGACGGAAGCCGTGATCCACGAGCACCTGTTTCCGCGCCTGGTCTCCGTTAAACATGCCGCGCACCTGAGGAATCGTCACATGCGACTCATCCACCACGATCATAAAATCGTCCGGGAAATAATCAAGAAGCGTATACGGCGTTGAACCAGGAGGCCGAAGCGTCAAATGCCTTGAATAGTTCTCAATGCCGGAGCAGAAGCCCATTTCCCGCATCATTTCAAGATCATATCTTGTCCGCTGCTCTAAACGCTGCGCTTCAAGCAGCTTGCCATTTTCATGCATGACCTTCAGCTGCTCCTCAAGCTCTTTTTCGATATTTTGAATCGCTTTCTCCATTTTCTCGGCACGCGTTACGAAGTGGGATGCCGGGAAAATCGCGACATGGTCGCGGTCGCCTAGAATTTCTCCTGTCAGGGCATCCACTTCCCGGATCCGTTCGATTTCATCACCGAAAAATTCAACTCTGATACAATGTTCATCACGGGATGCCGGAAAAATTTCCACTACATCTCCGCGCACACGAAATGTACCGCGCTGAAAGTCGATATCGTTGCGGGCATATTGGATGTCTACAAGTTTTCTGAGCAGCTCGTTACGCTCAATTTCCATTTCAGGCCGCAGTGACAAGACCATTTCCCGGTATTCTTCAGGCGAACCGAGGCCATATATACAAGACACACTCGCAATAATAATGACATCTCTCCGCTCAAACAGAGACGATGTGGCGGAGTGTCTCAGTTTATCAATTTCATCATTAATACTTGCGTCTTTCTCTATAAACGTATCCGTTTGAGGCACATACGCCTCCGGCTGATAATAATCATAATAGCTGACAAAATACTCGACAGCGTTGTTCGGAAAAAATTCCTTGAACTCACTGTAAAGCTGTCCGGCGAGGGTTTTGTTATGGGCAATCACGAGAGTCGGCTTATTGACTTCTTTAATCAAATTGGACACCGTAAATGTTTTTCCCGTTCCTGTCGCACCCAGCAGAGTCTGATGCTTCTTGCCCTCTTGAATCCCTTTTACAAGTTTTTCAATAGCTTTCGGCTGATCTCCCTGGGGCTGATATTTCGAGACTAACTCAAAGCGATCTTTCACAAAATAAGCCTCCGTTTCTTTAACGAAATCTTCCTATAGATATAGTAACACAATGAAATGCAAAATCACTAAAAATACGAACTAAAGTTCGGTGGTTTTTTATTTCCAGCTGTTTTCGTGTATAAAAAACCTGCTTTTAAAACGTAAAAGCAGGAATTCAGTCTTTATATTCATTATGTCCGATTTATTCTTCTTTTTTCTCAGCAGCTTTTTTGGCCATATACAGTCCGCCAGCCACAAGAGACACAACATCCAATCCTACAATAAAATACGTTTCTGTATAGCCTTTTAAATAAGAGGCAAACAGCAATGCAGCTGTTAAAGCGATCGCCACATAATGATTAAAAGTGACTCTTGTAAAAAGAACGACCAGCATAAAAGGGAAAAATAATGCAAAAACGGCTTTTGTAATCAACAAAAACCCTCCTCAAGGATTCTTCATCTGATCTGATTATAGTAAAAAATGAAGAATCGGACAATCATGCAATCGTTCCCTCTTTCTACACCATACCCTTTTTCGGCCCAAATCAATCATCATATCTGCACTTTGGTTCCGGCCGACAGAAAAAACAATAGATAAATAGATTGATTTACAAGATAAACAAGAGTAGTTATATTATGGTTACGAGAGCTGGCCAATTCTCAATAAAAATGGACAGGGAGTGGACAAATATGAAGTTCAAGTTCGTTACATACGTTTCAACAGCAGCTGCACTATCCGGTCTCCTTTTGGCATCGCAGCCCGCTTCTGCAATCACGGGTTTAGCTGATGATAAAAGTTCAGCTCTCCAAGTGCTTCCCGATAATCATTATAGATGGAAGCTCCAGACGGCTGACGATGAAGATTGGTTCCTTTGGAAGAACAAAACGGCTGACGATCACAATCTATCCACTTCGTTTACTTCTCCAAGCGGAAAGAACTACGATCTAGAAGTTCAGTATGTGACCCCTGAGAAGACAATTGTTATCCAAGCTGAAGATCACGGCCAAGGGGAAACAGATTCCATTCACCTCACTTCGATTAAGCCGGGGGAAAGTGTGTATATGAGGCTGAAATCCCATGATAGTGACTACAGCACTACAAGCAACTATGATTTCACTTATTCCATACAGTAAAAACATATATATGATCTATGAGTGCCGCTGTTTTAATAAGCGGCACTTTTTTATTGAAGGCGTTTATATTCAAGCAGCTCACCATAGACAGGAACCTCCTCTGAACATTTTCGTGAACAAAAGAAAAAATAGGCGTACAGTACCAGTTCGGTTGCATTATCCATGATAATGTAACTAACTTAACTATTCATTTTATTTAGGACTTTGTGCGTTTGACAGCATTTTCCTGAAAACCTACAATTGAGTGATAGTGTTCACTATCATTTTTTTCCGAACACAGGCTCCGTCATAAAAGACTAGAGAGATAAACAAAATGAATGAAGGAAAGAGGGGTTTCAATATGTATTCTGTTTTATTTCGCCAAGCAGAAGAGTCCAGCCAGCTGGCTGGAGCAAAAGGCATGAATTTGATTAAACTGACCAAACACGGTCTTCCTGTTCCGGACGGGTTTATTATTCAGACGAACGCGCTCGCCCGTTTTATGGAGGATAACCAGCTTCATGAGACAAGCGAAAGCATCGAAAGCGGAATCATTGCCGGAGCATTTTCTGAGGAACTGAAACATGAGCTGACAAGTTCCTTTTACCAGCTGAGAGAATCATACCGCTCCGTTGCCGTGCGTTCTTCATCTGCCTCGGAAGATTTAGAAGGCGCTTCATTCGCAGGCCAATATGAAACCTACTTAAATATCAAAACAGAAGAAGAGTTTCTAGCTAAAGTGAAAGAATGCTGGGCTTCATTTTTCTCAGGCCGAGTCAGCAGCTATAAGAAAAAAATGAACAATCAAATCGCAGAGCCGTTAATGGGAATTGTCGTTCAGGGGCTGATCGATTCAGAAGTGTCTGGTGTTATTTTCAGCCGCAATCCTGTTACCCATGATGATAGAGAGCTATTAATCAGCGCCAGCTACGGTTTGGGGGAAGCTGTCGTATCAGGAAGTGTCACCCCAGACACATTTATAGTCAATAAATCTTCGTTTGAGATTCAGAAAGAAATAGGCGCAAAGGAAATTTACATGGAGTCTGCGGCAGAAGGAATTGCTGAAAAAGAAACGAGCGAAGACATGCGCAGCCGTTTTTGCCTCATGGATGAACAAGTGATTGATTTGACTGAAATCACGAAAAAAACCGAAGACCTGTACGGATATCCAGTCGATGTAGAATTCGGAATCGCTGATCATCAAGTATACCTTCTGCAGGCTCGCCCGATTACTACCATTGAACAGGACAAAAAAGCGGCAGAGGAAGAACGCAGCTTTATGATCACCGACGCTGATATGGATGATTTCTGGCTCAACATGGAGTCAAATATTGAAGGCCCGGTGAGTCCGTTATTTTCAACGTTCATTGTACCGGCACTGGAATACGGCTTGAAGAAAAGCATGGGAAAGTTTCCGATCGGGGTAGTTGTAGAAGAAGTAAAGCTTTATCGCGGACATATTTATTCCAAAAACCAAGGCGGACAGCAGCCACCTTCTGATGACTGCGGCAAAGAGCTTTTTCCGATATTGTCGGAGCGTATGTATGACATCATCAATGACACGTACCTTCCATTTTACGAGATGCTGGATCAGCTCGCGCAAACTGAGCATACCGCAGAAAGCGCACTTGATGCTTTTAGAAAATTAAAAGCCTTTTATCTCACGGCTTATGAGGAGCACTTCAATATCGTTTTCCCGCAAATCCTTCTGACAAACAAACTGCAAGCAATGTATCAACACATTCAAGGACAGTCCGAAAGCGCTCATTTTTACGAGATGCTGACAGGAAAAATGAACAAATCACTGGAAACAGACCGCTGCCTGTGGCTCTATTCCGTTGAAGTTCAGGAAAACCCGAATCTGCTGTCAATTTTTGAAAATACCGAACCGGAACAGCTGCAGGAAAGATTAGAACAAACTGATGACGGCAGACACTTCCTGAAAAACATCCATGAATTCTTACAGGAATACGGCTGGAGATCTGTTAAGAGCCATGATCTGATTGAACAGACCTGGGCAGAAAATCCGTATTTTGCCTTGGCTAACATTCAAAATTATGTCCGCAATGGCTATCATTTTGACAACGAATTTCAGAAGACGAAAGAAAAACGAGAGAAATTATACAATGACTTCTTGGAAAGCATAGAAGATCCCGCACTGCGCAAAGAATTTGACCGTTTGTATCAGTGGACGCTCAACTCTGCAAATATAAAGGATGATCACCACTTTTATATTGACGCCATGCTGGATGCCAAGGCGAGAGTCTTTCTGCTGAAGGTAGGTGAATTGCTGGCGGCCAACGGTGTCATCCAAAATCGTGAAGATCTTTGGTTCTTATATGATGATGAAGTGGAAAACGCGCTTCTTCACCCTGCATCCCTGCAAGAAAAGGCTGAAAAACGCAGGCAGATCTTTCA
The DNA here is from genome assembly GCF_004124315.2 of Bacillus cabrialesii. GTDB lineage: Bacteria > Bacillota > Bacilli > Bacillales > Bacillaceae > Bacillus > Bacillus cabrialesii. Next base: position 3,536,924 of record NZ_CP096889.1, read on the forward strand.
TGAGTATGAGCTGGCCCAAGCCCCTGCCTATCTCGGCAATCCGACAAAAGAACAGCTCAAAGCCGCTGAAGAAATTGTCGGCGGGGTGATAGAGGATGAAAAAAACACGGAAAATCATATTTTTGGCATTGCGGCATCAAGCGGCATTGCCACAGGTCCGGTAAAAATCATTCGGGACGCCAGTGAATTTTCTCAATTTGCGCCTGGAGAAGTCCTCGTTTGCAAAATGACCACCCCGCTATGGACCAGCCTGTTTCAAGATGCCAAGGCGATTATTACAGACACAGGCGGCATTTTGTCTCACGCTGCGATTATCGCTCGCGAATACGGCATTCCCGCCGTGCTCGGCACACGTACGGCAACAGAAAGGCTTCGGGACGGAGATATCATCACCGTCGACGGAAGCAGCGGCAAAATCACAGTTGTCAGCCGGGCTTGATGCGCCCTCCCTCTTTCTTATACAAGCGGGGCGGGTGTATACTTGTCCTGCCAGTATACTCGTGAGGTGAAAAGTATTGAAACCGACAAACAAGAGAATCCTTGACGCTGCCATGCAGCTGCTCGTCAGAAAAGGATATCGCGCAACGACAACAAAAGAAATCGCAGAAAAAGCAAATGTAAGTGAAGCAACGATTTTCAGGAATTTCAAAAACAAACAGGGACTGGTCGAGGCTTTGCTTTCTCAGCATCCTCCAAACAGAAGCAGCATTTTGGAACAAACAGAAGGCGATTTGTACAAAGACCTGCTTCATATCGGAACCTGTCTCTTGGAGGAGCTCGAACAAAGAAAAGATATGATTAAAATCAGCTTTCGTGAACCGGCCATGTTTCAGGATGTCATCAACCACGTCACTGAATATCCCAAATCTATGAAACAGCTGCTGGTTGATTATCTCAAAACAATGGGCGAAAAAGGGGTTATTCAGTCAGGAGATGAAGCAGAGCATGCCGACGTGTTCATGTCGATCATTTTCGGTTATTTTATTCATCGTCTCCATTTAGGTGACCGTGTGATTTCAATGCCTCAGGAAAAAATGCTGAAGCATAGCACAACTCTATTTGTCAAAGGAATTTCTGCTGATTAACTCCTTGGCATAACAAAAAGGAGGATCCCAATGAGTTCAAGAAAAGAATGGGCGCTGATCGTCTCGCTATTATTAGGGGCCATCCTGGTTCCCATTAATTCAACGATGATCGCGGTCGCGCTCTCATCTATATCCCAAACGTATAACGAGTCCATCGCAAGCATCACTTGGGTCGTTACCATTTATTTAATCGTAATGGCAGTCACACAGCCGATTGCCGGAAAACTCGGTGACATGTACGGCAATAAAACAATGTACTTATGGGGCGTCGGCCTTTTTCTTATCGCGTCCTTAGGCTGCGCACTCTCACCGAGCCTGCTGCTGTTGATTGTCTTTCGGGCATTGCAGGCTGTCGGCGGCGCACTGCTTACGCCAAACAGCATCGCCATTATCCGTCACGTTGTTTCCGAAAAACGCCTACCGAAAGTGTTTGGATTTTTCGGACTGGGCGCGGGACTGGGCGCCGCTCTCGGGCCTTTTATCGGCTCTATGCTGATTGACAGCTTCAGCTGGCATTCGATTTTTTGGGTCAACATCCCGTTTCTCGCCATCGCTTTATTTACGGCATTAACCATGTTCCCTCAATATAAAGAAAATAAATCCGGCGCGCCTCTCGATATTATCGGCTCTCTCCTGCTTGCCGGCAGCATCGTTTCGATCATCCTGCTGACGAAAAATGAGGCTTCATGGGGCTATGCGGTATACAGTGTATTGATCCTTCTATTTGTCCCGCTTTTTTTCAGAAGAGAAAAACGCACACAGCATCCAATCATTGATTTTACACTGTTTAAAAGCTCAACCTTTACAAATGCCAATCTATCAGTCTTATTAAGCAATCTGATGATGTATGCCGTCTTATTGATCATGCCGTTATTTATGACGAGCCAGTTTGGGCTTACTACGTCTAACAGCGGGATGGCGCTTTCTGTATTTTCGATCTTCATGTCGGCCAGCAACTGGGTGGGCGCACAGCTCCATCACAAATGGGGAGCGAAAAAAATCATTTTTCTTTCATTTGCCATGATGGCTGGAGCGAATCTATTATTTTTGCTGTTAAGCAGCTCGCATTCCGTCTTGTTCCTCATGCTCTCTCTTATTCTGGGCGGGCTCGCTTCCGGAGTCGGTCTGACCAGCATGCAGGTGTCATCACTCGCCACAGTAGATCCCAGCATGTCAGGAGTGGCATCCGGCATTTTCTCGACCTTCCGTTATTTCGGAAGCATCATTTCATCAGCCTTAATCGGTCTGATTTCGGGATATCACACCCTATTTATCATTCTGTTTGCCGTCTCCATTATCGGTGTTTTTGTTTCATTGGGTATCAATTCTGATGAAACAGCACGGCTGGAAAAAAACTCAGCGTAATACAAAACAGCCCGGCACCGCATATTCTTGCAGTGCCGGGCTGTCTTTTATGATCCAGACAAAACGGCTGCTTCGTCTTCACGGTCATCCTTTACGAAAAGGATACCCAATTCATGATGTTCTCCCTCATAAGAAGCTCTTTGATCAAAACGAATTTCTCCGTTCAAACCGATAATTTCAAGCTTTACATATGCTCGATTATGCTGGAGCGCTTCATAAAAATCAGACACGTTCTTAACGGGTATGCCGTTGACTTTGGTAATGATTTCCCCGATTTTCAGTTCCAGATCCTCAGCTGGGGTATTTGGTATAATCCCAAGCACCATTAAGCCCTGATCACGTTTTGAGAAATAAAACGGTGCCGCGTTATCATTCACCCTTTGCTTGATAGACAGAAAAATTCGTCCTAATACAGCCGCACAAACGGCTGCACCCGCAAGCGGCGTCCACAGTAAACTCGCTGCACCGAGAGCCGTGACGATTAAGCCTAGAATACAAACGCGTTTCGCTGTGATCCTTATGCTCGTTTCAGGAAGAGACCCTTGCACCCTTTGTCCAAATCCGACAAAGTACGGAATCCACAGAAAATGGAATGATCCGCCCGGAATGGTAAACACAGGCCACCAGCTGACGTGTGATTCCAATCCGTTGCCAGGTACGAGAAGGAACAACGGCAAAAGCCATATCCGGTTTGCCAACTGCTGCCCGATCGGCAAACCTCGGCTGCTCACGACAAGTGCCGGTGATGTTCTTACATGTGCAGAGCGATAAGCAACCGCTCCTTCAATGATAATCAACAAGCCTAAAAACACAGCCATAGCCGGCCAAACAACTGCAAATCCTTGCGGGAATCTCTCCAGAAAAGGTTCCGCCTGATTGAATTGCAGTCCAAAACCTATCAGCATACTTGCGCTTACGATATATGCAGCAGACATCCAGTTTGCGCGAAGAGTGAGCGCTGCCGCTGCAGTGATAACGGCAATAATCGCAAGTAAACCGAGAGGAATCGAGATTCCGAGTACGCCTAAAACAACTGACAAAAGGAGTCCAGGGATCAGTCCTTTTATATAAGTAAATTTCAGTTCATCATAAATATCCGCTATTCTAGTATGGAAGGTTTTTCTTTCCCGTTTGATCCTTACATAGCCGAAAACCAGACTTACGATGATAAAAAACCAGAAAAGCGGGTGCAAAAAGAACAGGCCCACGCTTTTTAACAGTTCAAATCCCCATTGAACAGACACTATCTTTCACCGCCTCAAGCCAAACATATTACTTCTATTCTATCAAATATTAAATGGCTTGGATATCCTCAGGAGTGTTTATCCCTCTTGCGTCATCCACAGCGTGACATTCGATAATGAAAAATCCTTTAAATAATGGTTTACATCCACATCCAATAAACCGCTGATCAGGTGCATCGACCTTTTTATATCTGTCAGATTGATTCCTAATCTCTTATGATTCTTCATTAAGTAGTTAAAATAGTGTTTGGCACATTCTTCATCGATGTCATTTACTGATTCGACATTGGTGTAATTGACTAAATACCTGCTGAACAGCATAAGAAGACTTAGTGCTTTTGTAGCTGAAAATGTTACATCTTGTGTTCGGTCTTTTAATTGTTCGACTAATTCATAATATTTTTTTTCACGCACAATACTTGCCCTCTTCAATTGTGAACCCCCATTTTCTTTATACAGATAAGCACGGGCCAGTATAAGCAGCAGTACTGGAGTGCTAACAAGCATTTTCGCTAACGTTTCTCTTTAAATACCTGTCTTTCAGCTGCCATAAACCTGATTACTGTTCTTTTTAGAACCTTCTTATATTGTATGAAGTAAACAAAGACTAGGCAACTTGCAAAAGTTTCATTTTAAATGCATATTATCTCGTTAGAAAGTCTCTCTCATATATTGATATCGGGTAATCACAGTCCTTTATAAATGTTTATTTGTGAAAATTTTTTTAATTTCTTGTCAAAAACTCTATTTTTATGTGACTTATGATTCATTTACTCGTTAAGTATAAAGAAATAGGAGATGGAACACCATCTCCTTTATTTTACAAATAGTGATTTCAGCGCTGTTTGAAGCTGCAAATCATTTTTTTCATTTGATTTTTTCTTTTCTATCAGCTGATTTAAAGCCTCTGCAGTGCGAGTGTCGATTACACCTGTCTTATCCAGCTTGTTTTGATCCTGAAAGGCCATAACCGCTTTTTGCATGTCCTTGCTGAAATAGCCATCCCCACGGCCCGGATCAAAGCTAAGGCCTTTTAATAATACCTGCGCATGCTTGACGTCTTCATTGTTCATATCCACTTTAAGCGGCTCTTTCAGCTGCAAGGGCCCGGCGGAAAAATAATCAGGCTGCTTAATCGCAATGGTCGGCTCAATTCCTTTCTTATGAATCCAATTCCCATTTGGCGTCAGCCACTTGTAAAGCGTCAACTTGATATTGCTGCCGTCTCCCATCGGAACAGCCTGTTGAACCGTTCCCTTACCAAAAGACGTATCGCCTACAACATTATAATGCCCTGCTTCTTTTAATGCACCGGCAAGAATTTCTGATGCGGAGGCACTCCCTTTATCCGTGATCACATTGACAGGATACGCTTTTTTATGGGTCAATGTTGAAAAATAACGTTTTTTATCTCCATTGCGTTCAGCAATTTGAATATACGGCTGATCCTTTGTAACGAAGTGCTTAAGAATTTCTTCCACACTTTGAAGATATCCGCCCGGGTTTCCGCGGACATCTATGACAAGGCCTTCAATTCCTTTTTTCTCAAGTTCTCCAAGCGCCTTTGTAAAGTCCTGAGCGGTATGCTCAGAAAAAGTAGAGATGGCAATATATCCGACAGAGTGCCCCTGCACTTTTTTCTCTGAAGCAAAAACCGTTTCGAGCGGAATCTCAGCTCTCTTGATTCGGAATGACAGCTGCTTCTTCGTTCCGGGCCGCTGAATCTTCATTGAAACGCTGGACCCTTTCTTTCCTCTTATTTTTAACACAGCGTGATTTAAATCCTTGCCGGCCATTGATTCTCCATTGATGCTGATAATTTCATCATTAGGCTTCAGCCCGGCTTTTTCAGCTGGCGATTTCTTAAATGGGGAAACAATAATAATTTTGCCGTCTTCCATTCCAACCTCTGCCCCGATGCCTTCAAATGAGGAATCAAGAGAATCAGAAAATTGCTTAGCCGTCTGCTTGTCCATGTAGACAGAATAAGGATCATTCAGTGTAGACAGCATTCCTTGGATGGCTCCCTCGAGCAGCTTTCCTCTATCAACTTTTTCTACGTATTCATTCGAAATTAACTCATACGCTTTTTCGATTTTGTCCATAGCCTTATCCCGTTCAGAGTCAGCTTGTGCCGTCGCGGGAACTGCTGCAGTCTGGGGCTTATCCATCTCAAGCAGGTTCATTCCCGCATATACACCGGCGCCTCCGAACAGCATGCTCCCCGCTGCTATCAAAGCCATTATTTTTTGATTCATTCTTTACTCCTCCTGTATGCCAGACTGTCTTTATCAAAACCTAGAGATAGTATATGTAAAGGATGGAGATTTCATGTAATCATAGAAGAAAAAGAAGGCAAAAGAAAAAGCCGCCCCGAAAACGGGACGGCTTTTTTTCTTTATACTCGCAGAAACTTGCGGATGGAAGTCAGACTTCCCCATACTCCAATTACTGCGCCGATTGCAATCAGCACTAGCGAAACTTGGAATACAAATGGATTATAAGGAAGAAGAGAGACAAATGATCCTTGAACCTTCGGAACGACCCAGCCGATGACGTATTGGTAAGTGCTCAGCACCAATGCGATCGGAATCACTGAACCGAATACGCCAAGCAGTAATCCTTCAAGGAAAAACGGCCAGCGGATAAACCAGTTCGTCGCGCCGACAAGCTTCATGATTTCAATTTCTTTTCTTCTTGCGAAAATTGTAATTTTAATGGTGTTGGAAATTAAGAACATCGCCGTAAATACCAGACCGATAATTAACGCGATTCCAATGTTGCGGGAAACGCCGACCACTTTAAACAAACGGCTGACCTCTTCTTTTCCGTAAGTGACTTTATAGACATGATCCATTTTTTCAATCTTTTTCGCCACGTTCGGCGTATCATGCGGATCTGTCGTTTTAACGACAAACGCATTATTAAGCGGATTTTCCTGATCCTTCATCGTCAAGGATTTTCCGCTGTCGCCAAAGCTGTCAACCAGCTGGTCAAGCTCTTTTTCTTTAGACGAAAAAGTGACACTCTGAATGCCCTTCAGTTCCTTAATATCGCTCTGCAGCTTATCCTGTGCCTTCTGATCTGCAGTCAGATCAATCAACACTTTGATTTCGACTTGTTTTTCAGCATTCGTGGCCATGTTATTCAAATTCAGCATAATCACTAAAAACACGCCGACTAAAATCAGCGTAACGGTTACAGCACTAATGGATGCAAACGTCATCCATGTGTTTCTCCCGAGAGATTTAAAACTCTCACGCAAGTGGCGCCCGAGAATTTTAATCATATGAACCATACTCCCCTCTTGACTCATCACGCACAATGATACCATCTTCGATTGCAATGACACGTTTCTTAATGGTGTTTACGATTTCTTTGTTATGTGTCGCCATTACGACTGTTGTCCCGCGGTTATTGATTTCCTCCAGCGTCTTCATGACTTCCCATGACGTATCCGGATCAAGGTTTCCTGTAGGTTCATCAGCAATGACAACATCAGGGTTGTTCACAATTGATCTGGCAATAGATACACGCTGCTGCTCCCCGCCTGAAAGCTGGTCAGGAAATTGTCTCGCTTTATGCTTCAGCTGCACGAGATCAAGTACTTCAAGCACCCGTTTCTTAATGACAGACGGCTGTTCTCCAATCACCTCTAGAGCAAACGCCACATTTTCAAAAACAGTAAGTTTCGGAAGAAGCTTAAAATCCTGGAAGACAACGCCTATTTTACGGCGCACGAAAGGAATCTCTTTTTCTTTAACTGCAGCGAGATCTTTATGATTGATCAAAATTTGACCTTTTGTCGGTTTTTCTTCTCTGTATATCATTTTAATAAAAGTAGATTTACCCGCTCCGCTCGGACCGACAACATAGACAAACTCGCCGGGATGAATGGCAACAGAAATCCCATTAAGCGCTTTTACGCCGTTCGGATAGGCTTTGTATACTTCCTTCATCTCTATCATGAAATCACCTAATCTTTTATATCATTTTATCTATCACACGGTCATACTCTTCGAATGCATTCGACAATTTATGACCCATTCATTTGTAAAAAGATGAAAAATCTGAAAGTTTCATTTTTCAACACACTTCATTATACGTCAAATTTAGACATAATACTATTACAGTTTCTTTTCATTCACATTGTCACCGCATAAAAAAATCCTTGCCTGCACTGCGGCAAAGATTTTTTTATCTTACTTTTTTTCTGACAGCCATTTAGCAATAACAGCGGCTTCCTTATCATCTACAAGCCCCTTTGGCATATTGCCCCGTCCGTTTTTAATAATGCTTTCAATTTTGTGTTCGTCGTATTTGCCTCCAACCTCTTGGAGGTTAGGCCCTGACACACCTTCTAAATCCTTACCGTGGCAGCCAACGCAGCTTTGTTGATATAATTCTTCCCCTTCAGATGCAGAGGCTTCAGTCTTGCTGCCGGTGTCTGTCTTCTCTTCTTTTGCATCGTTTGAACCGCAGGCTGCCAGCAGAATAGAAAGCGCAAATCCAAGCATTAGTATCGATAACTTTGATTTCATGTTGAGAAGCACAACTCCTTTACGATCTCTTCCATATTATAACCTCGTTTAAGCGCGTTTGAAACCCTCGCCCAGTACCTCGCTCGCGTCCGCTACAATCACAAAAGCAGACTCATCAATCTGTTTGACGATTTGTTTCAATTTGGTGAATTCAGTTTGCCCAACCACGCACATTAAAATCGGGCGGTCATCGTCAGTATATCCGCCGACCGCGGAAATTTTCGTCACGCCCCTGTCAATCTTCTGTAAAACGGCTTCCTTGACTGCCTGCTCCTGCTTTGTAATAATGAGCGCCATTTTTGAACGATTAAAGCCTACTTGAACGACATCAATCGTTTTGCTGGACACAAAGACGCCAAGCATGGCATATAAGCCTTGCTCAATATTAAATACGATCATAGCCGTAATGACAATCAATCCGTCAATGATGGCAAGACACGTTCCCAATGACAGACCGGAGTACTTATGAATGATCTGTGCAGCCAAGGCCGTACCTCCCGTCGAACCTTTTCCTAAGTACACAATGCCAATCCCGACTCCGATGCCGACACCGCCAAAAATCGCCGCCAGTAGCTCGTGATGGGTCGCAGGCTGAATATCTCTTGTCAAAAACACAACAAGCGGCAAAAAAACAGAACCCGCAAGCGTCTTAAGCCCAAATTTTCCGCCAAGCAAAATAACACCGGCAATAAATAAAGGAATATTAATAATCCATTGTACATAGGCTGCTTCAAAACCATATGACTGCAAAATCGTGCTGATTCCGCTGACACCGCCGGCGGCTATCTTGTTTGGAAGCAAAAATACATTAAAGGACACGGCTGTAATCGCTGCTCCTATCAGTATGTATACATAATCCTGTAAAATCCGATATGTTTTATTCCTTACGTCCATCATATATCCTCCGTTTCATCCAATGCTCTCCGATAGATTTTAATCCTTCCCTGATCAGATGTAAATAACACCCAAATACAGTGGTAATATGCTAAAGCAGCAGTGAAATCAAGGATATGAAGGAATGAAAAAAACACACCTGCATACATCAGGTGTGTTTTCTGCTTATGAAAGCTTAGAACGCAGGTAGGCATCAATAAATGTATCAATGTCTCCGTCCATTACCGCTTGAACGTTACCCATTTCTGTGTTCGTCCGATGATCTTTTACCATGGAATACGGATGGAATACGTAAGAGCGAATTTGGCTGCCCCAGCCGATTTCTTTTTGTTCGCCGCGAATTTCATCCAGCTCTGCCTGCTGTTCTTCAATTCTGCGCTGATACAGCTTGGCCTTCAGCATTTTCATGGCTCTTTCACGGTTTTTAATTTGTGAACGCTCTGTTTGGCACGTTACAACCACATTCGTCGGCAAGTGCGTAATCCGAACCGCTGAATCCGTCGTATTGACGTGCTGTCCGCCCGCTCCGCTTGCACGGTACGTATCAACTTTAATATCTTCCGTACGGATATCAATATCGATCTCATCGTTAAATTCAGGCATGACTTCACATGAAACGAAAGACGTATGGCGGCGGCCCGATGAATCAAATGGTGAAATCCGCACGAGACGATGGACACCTTTTTCTGCTTTTAGATAACCGTAGGCATTGTGTCCTTTGATCAGCAATGTGACTGACTTAATTCCCGCCTCATCACCTGGAAGGTAATCGAGCGTTTCGACCTTAAAGCCGCGGCGTTCTCCCCATCTGGTATACATTCTGAGAAGCATAGAGCCCCAGTCCTGTGACTCTGTACCGCCAGCACCAGGGTGCAGTTCTAAAATCGCGTTATTTTTATCATACGGCTCACTAAGGAGAAGCTGAAGCTCAAACTCATTGAACTCTTTTGTCAATGATTTTAGTTCTTTTTCAAGCTCAAGCTGGAGGTCAGAGTCCGGCTCTTCTTTCAAGAGATCATGAGTCATTTGCAATTCTTCGTGGGATTCATTCAATTTTTTATACGAATTGACATAATCCTTTAAACCGTTTGCTTCATTGATGACCGTTTGGGCTTTCTGCTGATCATTCCAGAATTCCGGATCAGCCATTTGTTCATCTAGCTCAGCGATGCGGGCCTCCTTTGATTCGAGGTCAAAGAGACCCCCTAAAGTCCGCTAAACGAGAAGCCATATTTTCGAGCTCTGCTCTGATTTCTGATAATTCCATTCCATTCACCTCATTAAAAGATCCGCGGGCGCGCCAGGCGCCGCGGTCACAAAACTATGCCTGAGCGAACTATTCAGTCCGGCCGCAGCAATTTTTATATTTTTTTCCGCTTCCGCAGTGGCATGGGGCATTTCGGCCGATATCAACCACTTTACGAACCGGTGCTTTCTTCGCTTTTTTGTTATCGTCGCCTTCTTGCGGCTGATGAGCCGTTGTCTGGCCTTGTACAACCTCTTCACGCTCCAGATTGTTTTCAATCTCAGCTTTCATCACAAATTTTGCGACTTCGTCCTCAATTGATTCAATCATATGCTCAAACATCGCAAAGCCTTCCATTTGATACTCACGCAGCGGGTTGGTTTGCGCGTAAGCACGAAGGTGAATCCCTTGGCGCAGCTGATCCATCGCATCGATATGGTCCATCCATTTTGAATCAACGGCACGAAGCACAATGACTTTCTCGAATTCGCGCATTTGTTCTTCGCCGAATTTTTCTTCTTTTTCATCATATTTGGTCATGATGCGGTCCATGATGAGCTCATGCATTTCATCCGGCTCTTTGCCGAAGATGTCGCTCTTCTCCAGGGCGCCTTCATCAAGATAAGTCGTGTTGACAAGCTCAACAAGACCGTCAAGCTTCCACTCCTCAGGAAGCTCTTCTCTTGGTGTATAAGCAGCAATTGCCCGTTCGAGAGAAGACTTGATCATATTTCCAACGATTTCACGCAGGTTTTCAGAGTCTATGACTTCAAAGCGCTGCTTATAAATGACCTCACGCTGCTGGCGGAGAACGTCATCATATTGCAGAAGCTGTTTACGTGAATCGAAGTTATTGCCTTCGACGCGTTTTTGAGACGATTCAACCGCGCGGGACACCATTTTGCTTTGGATTGGAGTAGAGTCGTCCATGCCGAAGCGGTCAAGCATCGCCATTGTGCGCTCAGCTCCGAATCTGCGCATCAATTCATCTTCCATAGAAAGATAAAATTGGGTGATCCCCGGGTCTCCCTGACGTCCGGAACGTCCTCGAAGCTGATTGTCGATACGGCGTGATTCATGTCGTTCTGTTCCGACTACAGCGAGGCCGCCAAGCTCTTTTACACCTTCGCCAAGCTTAATGTCCGTTCCGCGCCCCGCCATGTTTGTCGCAATTGTAACTGCGCCTTTTTGGCCGGCTTCTTCAATGATCTGCGCTTCACGTTCATGGTTTTTGGCGTTTAACACTTGATGCGGGATCCCTTTGTTTTTAAGCAGCTTAGAGATCAATTCAGACGTTTCAACCGCAACCGTACCGACAAGAACAGGCTGTCCCGTCATGTAGCGCTGCGCGACATCCTCCGCAACCGCCTTAAACTTCCCTTCCATCGTGCGGTAAATTAAATCGGGACGATCGTCACGGACAACAGGCTGGTTAGTAGGAATCGTGACAACCTGCATGTTGTAGATGTTGCGGAATTCCTCTTCCTCTGTCTTAGCCGTACCCGTCATACCGGCAAGCTTTTCATACATCCGGAAGTAGTTTTGGAACGTAATCGTCGCCAAGGTCATGCTCTCATTTTGAATTTCAAGCCCTTCCTTCGCTTCAATCGCCTGGTGAAGCCCCTCACTATAGCGGCGGCCTTTCATCAGACGTCCCGTAAACGAATCAACAATAACAACCTGTCCGTCTTCCACTACATAGTCAACGTCCTTTTGCATCGCAACGTGAGCTTTTAAGGACTGGTTGATATGGTGGTTGAGCGCGACATGCTTCACATCAAACAGGTTATCGATGCCGAATGCTTTTTCCGCCTTCGTCATTCCTTCTTCAGTAAGCTGAACAGCTTTTGTTTTGATATCATACGTATAATCCTTCTCTGCTTTTAACGTACGGACAAAAGCATTTGCCTGTACATACAGCTTAGTGGATTTTGCAGCTTGTCCAGAAATGATAAGCGGTGTTCTCGCTTCATCAATTAAAATAGAGTCAACTTCATCAATTACCGCAAAATGAAGCGGGCGCTGAACCATCTGCTCTTTATAAAGAACCATATTGTCACGCAAATAGTCGAAGCCAAGCTCGTTGTTTGTGGAGTAAGTAATGTCCGCGGCATAAGCTTCCCGTTTTTCATCTTTTGACATTGAGTTTAAGTTCAAACCGACAGTCAGGCCGAGAAACTCGAAAATTTTCCCCATCTGCTCAGCGTCACGGCTTGCCAAGTATTCGTTGACAGTCACGACGTGTACGCCTTTACCTGTTAACGCATTTAAATAAACAGGCAGAGTAGACGTTAACGTTTTCCCTTCCCCTGTTTTCATTTCCGCGATATTTCCGTCATGAAGCGCCACGCCCCCCATGAGCTGGACTTTGAACGGAAACATGCCGGTTACGCGGCGCGAAGCTTCCCGAACAACAGCGAATGCCTCAACAAGAAGATCATCAGTTGTCGCCCCTTTTTCAAGGCGCTCTTTAAATTCAATCGTTTTATGTTTCAGCGCCTCGTCAGAGAGATTTTCATAGTCTCCGCGAATCGCATCAATATCGTTAGCTATTTTTTCGTATCTACTCAGCGTACGTTTTGTTGGATCAAACATTTTATTTAAAATTCCAAGCATTTATAACGCTCCTCTATCATCACATGCCTGTTTTTGCAGGCATGTATAAATAATTTACTAGTCCATGTATACCTCTCATTATCATATCATACCTTTTGTTATTTCCAAAGAATTTGCAAATAAGAAAAACAAAAACCTTCCGCGGACATCACGGAAGGCTGTTCTTCATTATTCAGTCGGTTCAATCAAGCCATATTTCCCATCATTTCTGCGGTACACGACATTTGTAAGGTTTGTTTCCGCATTTGTGAATACAAAGAAATTATGGCCGAGCATATTCATTTGCAAGATCGCTTCTTCACTATCCATCGGCTTTAAATTAAAACGTTTCTGACGGACAATGTCCAAGCTCTCCTCCTCTTCTATTTCATCCTGAACCGCAATATCTGTATCAGAGCCAAGGCCGTTTGCCAATAAATGTTTTGGAGAACCCTGCTCGCGGAATTTACGGTTTACTTTCGTTTTATGCTTGCGGATTTGACGTTCCAGTTTGTTTGTTGCGAGATCAATTGCGTTGTACATATCCTCGTTATGCACCTCAGACCGAAGCGCCAGATCTGTCATCGGAATCGTAACCTCAACTTTAGACTCCTTGTCATTGTAAAACTTCAAGTTGACGTTCACATCGGCATTCACGCTATGGTCAAAATAACGCTCCAGTTTGCCGATCTTCTTCTCGACATGATCCTTTAACGCGGGTGTCACTTCAATATTTTCTCCTCTGATGTTATAGTTCATCAAAGAACGCCTCCCTTTTATTAAGGATATGTATCTATTTCTCTTTTACCCTTTACAATTCCTGCTGAAACGTAAACTTTTTGTGAAAATTCAGTGAACTCTGTCGAATTGTGTTTGGAGTTACTGATGTTTTGGCGGTTCGGAGGTATATGTATATGCTGGTTAAATGAAACAAATACCTCACACTCGCCTAATTGATTACAAAGGGTTCCATACATTGATGAATAGACAGCATCCATTTTCTATAATGACTCAGAAAATGTTCTTTTAAATACTCGCAGAACTCATGAGAGGGAAAAGAGAAAGAAACCAAATGATCAAACTCTGCAAAAATCTGGTCAAATGCTTTCACACAAATTTCAGCACACCGCGTATCCATAATAAAGAGAAGTGTTGAATGTGTTGAATCCAAATAAAAAAAGGCTTGGATCAGATCTTGATAGATCCGATCCCCTTCTGTTTTTGATAAATTCTGTTCAGCCTCTATCAAATAACACAGCCCTTCCTCAATGGTAAAAAGAAGATGATAATAAGCTGATAAAAGCGTATAATCTTCAATGCTCTTCAAGGCACTCACCTATTTACGCTTGTCATAATATCTGCCGTCAATCGTGAAGTTGTTATAAGGATTTAAATATGTCGTATGCATTGCACGTTTTCTTTTCACCTGCTGAAGTTCCGCTGCGATAGACCGCTTTAACCTTTCCATTTCCTTCACAATAACCTGATCCCATTCCAGGAGAAGCTTCACCTGCTTTTTTTCTTCTTCTGAAAGCGGCAGAGAGATCTCCTGAATCAGTTCAGACCGTTTAGCCACAAAGTCTTCAATTTGCTTTAAAAGTTCATCACTTTCGGGTGTATCTTGTATGTGTGACAGCATACTCTGCGTCTCAGTGTAAAGTTGATCTATGTTTTTCATGCGATCCCGCCTGATCCGTGCCGGCCCTTCCGTTCACTTTGCATGGCTTGTTTCCAAGCATCGCGAAAATCTGTTACATAGCCTTCAACCTCAGCGAGCATACTCGTATCACTTTTGATATTTGCCTGTACCAATCTTCTATACATATAATCGTACATCGCACCCATGGAAGCAGAAAGCTCTATGTTACGGTTAAGTGTAAAATTTAATTCCTGAATGATATTTTGCGCTTTAATCAGATTTTCATTTTTACGTTCCATATCATCATTCTCAATGGCCTGAGAGGCAAGTCTTATAAATTTCAAACAGCCATTATACAGCATAAGCGTCAGTTCACCGGGTGTAGCGGTATTCACTGAATTTTGCTGATAGGCTGTATAAGGATTTTGGATCGCCATGTGTCATCCTCCAAATTACATTTATTGTACAAGAAGCTGTGATAAATAGGACGATTGTTCGTTCATTTTTTGAATCGCAGAATCCATTGCACTGAATTTTGTATAGTAGCGGTTTTCTATCGTGTTCAATCGGTCCTGCATTTTGATGATATCAGTGCTGATCGTGGTTAAATTTTTACCGATCGAGTAGTTATCGGCGCCCATTGTAGAGTTGCCTGCTTTTGCTTCAATGCTTTTCACTGTACTTTTCAGTGTGTCACCGATGCGTTTCATAATCCCTTTATCACTATATGCGCTGCTGTTCGTTCCGCTTGTAAATAATGCGGCGACACTTTGCGGATCTTCTTGTATTTTAGCTTTCAGTTTGTCTTCATTAATCTCCAAATGTCCTCGCAATTGGTACGCACTTGAGGTTGTGATACCAAATTCAGTCAATTGATAGTTTTTACCATCAACATTTACTTGAGTATAAAAATCCGTCCGCATTTGGTTCGTACCGGTGCTGATGCTGGTATCATTTCTCAGCAAACCGCTTTTTGCCTTCTCTTCCCAGAGTTCTACCTCTTTATCAGACATTGCTTCTTTTTGTTCACTCGTCAGTGGCGTATAGTCTCTGTACTTTTCTTCTTGCAGCTTTTCATTCAGGCTGTCAACCAACTCATTGTATTTATCCACAAACTCTTTAATTTGGTTGTAAATCCCGTCAACATCAGTTGAAACAGATGTGGTAACAGGGCCTGTGGCTGCAGTTGTATTTTTGATCGAGTAGGTAACGCCATTAACCGTAAAGTTGTTTGTCAGCTTCTCCATTTCAAAGCCGTTGATGGTGACTTTTGCATTTATCCCTTCTTTGTAAGCAGTAAGCTTATTATCAGCGTCCAAGGAAAAACCAAGCTGGCCGGACATAAAATCTGCTGTAGCAGAATCTGCCGCCTGTATGCTGCCGCCTGCACCTGTTGCTTTAGAAGAAAATGCGATCGTTTCTACATACTCGGTGCCGTTCCAAATTTTATCTTTAAATGCTGATACTCCGAGATCTGAGCTGTTAAGTTTAGAAATCACATTATCAATCGTATCAGCGCTCGTCACACTGATGTTAACTGTTTTTGCCGTTGTCTCTCCAGGCGCCACAACATTAAATGCCAAATTATAATCGCCTTGTGTGTATCCCGTATAATTATTTGCCTTATACGTCGCCGCGGTTGCCAAGCTTGCTACTTCAACAGTAGAAGAAGAGTTTGGCGCACTTGCGCTTCCTGTCGCAGTTAACACAGATTCATTTGAGCTTGTCACAGTTTTGCTCTGATACGTACTCGGATATGTCAACGTATTTTTAGACATATAATCTTGAAATTCTTTTATTTTTGTATTTACTTCACGATAGCTGTCACGCTGCCATTCAAGTGTCTGTTTTTTTTGTGTCAGCCTGTCAAGCGGGGCTCTTTCTGTCTTCATCAGCTTTGAGACGATATCATCTATATCCATTCCTGATGCAAGACCTGTTATTCTCGTGACCATTTCAAATCACTCCTAATCTACTTTTTTTCATCTACAAATAATCCAAGATATTCAGTCATAGCCGCATAAAAATCAAGCCACCGTTTTGGCGGAATTTCACGGATGACTTCATTTGTAGAGTCCTCTATTACCTTTACATAGTATTCATTTAACTTTTCATGAAGCTCAAACTTCAGGTGAACTTGCGAAGGTTCCAACAGCTTGTTCATTTCCCCTATCATTTCAGCAAGATTGGTATATGAAACTTGATGAACAGGAACCTCACTCTCATGCTCTTTCTGGTTATGTATTTGAGTATCATAACGATCCCAAACAGGTTGTAACGTAGTGAGCCTTTCAATATTCAATTGATCATCCCCTATGCCCCAATCTATCGTTTATATCGACTAAACCGAGATAAGATTACACATATTTTTGGAAAAAAACTCATCCGTTTTAGATTTCTTGTTTAAAAATACATTTATAAAAAGTTAGTGGAGAATCCGGTTATTATATCATGAGTTAGTGACAGAAAGAGGAGTGATTCGGAGTGAGAAATATAAATAAAAGACCTTGGCAACGCCAAGGTCTTCTTTAAAATTAACGTAACAATTGAAGTACGTTTTGTGGCTGTTGGTTTGCTTGAGCAAGCATTGCTTGAGAAGCTTGAGAAAGAATGTTGTTCTTTGTGAACTCGCTCATCTCTTTAGCCATGTCAACGTCACGGATACGAGACTCAGCAGCTGTTAGGTTTTCACCAGAAGCGCTTAAGTTGTTAATTGTATGCTCTAGACGGTTTTGTACAGCACCAAGTTTACCACGCTCAGAAGATACTTTGTTAATTGCAGAATCTACTTTAGTTAAAAGCGCGTCTGTGTTAGCTGCCGTAGCTGTTGTTACATTGTAATCTGCTTTTAACATGTCAAGACCTGTAGCAGCAGTACTCATATCCCCAATATTAACTGTTAATTGTTGACCTTTGTTGGCACCGATTTGGAAAGTGAATCCATTTGTCTGCGTACCATCAAGAAGGTTTTTACCGTTAAAAGCTGTACGTTGAGAAATTCCATCTACCTCATCAAGAAGGTTATTAACTTCATCTTGAATTGCTTGAAGGTCTGTCGTTGCATCTTGAGTACCAGTGTTACCCGCTTGAACAGTTAACTCACGAACACGTTGAAGAATTGAGTGAGTTTCAGTCAATGCACCCTCAGCTGTTTGGATAAGAGAGATTCCGTCTTGAGAGTTTTTAGAAGCCATATCAAGACCTCTGATTTGTCCTCTCATTTTTTCAGAAATCGCAAGACCCGCTGCGTCATCTCCCGCACGGTTGATACGAAGACCTGAAGAAAGTTTCTCCATGTTCTTTTGTGCTGCACCGTTGTTTGAAGACAAACGGTTTAATGTGTTAAGTGCTGCGATATTGTGGTTAATTCTCATTGTTTTGTTCCTCCCTGAATATGTTTTTAGGCACGTCCTTGTGCCTCATTTTTTATAACTGGCGGAGTCTTTTGCGCCTCCTCCCGGCTACATCATTAATATCGGATTGTCTCGGATTTTGTTAATACAAAAATAAAAAAATCCTCACTTTTTTTGTGAGGATAATGCGGAGATCACATCGCTGGATAACGCTGCTGCACGGTTATTTTCTTCCTGAATCGTCAAATAAATTTCTTTCCTGTGAATATCAATGTGCTTTGGGGCTTCAATTCCAAGTTTCACTTGATCACCCTCAACCGCAATGACTTTCACTTCAATATCAACACCTATTTGAATCGCTTCGTTTATTTTCCGCGATAAAACTAGCATGATTCTCCTCCAATCGGATGCTTTGTCGTATATGAGGAGTCGTGTAAAACGACTTGCTTAGCCATCATGTTCTTGCGATTCACAATAATGGGGGCCAATAAGTTCGCAGTTGATTTTTCAAATGGCTCTGCCATGGTCAAGATTGTCATGACTTCTACGTCTTCAATATGATCGATATCCAAAAGTTCAGCAGTTGATTCATCAAGGTCAAATTCATAATCCCTAAAAAAGATGAATGGACTTACAACGATGAACGCAAGGTTTTCTGTAGTGACGGACTGCAGGGCCACGAATGGTGAGTCTTCTGAAAGAGGGAGAATGACGAACTGTTTTTCTTCTATAAAGCCAGGAATCCCGTTTTCAAAAAGAATAATTTGTTCTTCTTTTACGTTCATTTGGCCATGGTACTTAGTATGAATGATCATTGTTCACAATCCTTTTCTGTTTACTTTTCTGGTGATTCTTTCGGGTATTCTACATCTATATTTAAATCAGGGTACTGAAGCATGTCAACCTTAACGTCTCCCGGCGTATATTCAACAATTGGTTTTCGCGGTTCAGCCTGAATAACAGGCTTTCGCGGCGTAATTTGAATATCAAGCTGTGACGGGGTATATTGTATTTTCACCCTTGAAAGAGAAGGAGCATAATGTTCGCCTAATTGAATTTGATGCATCTCAGAGTTCCTCCTTGCTTGTGAAGCGATTGGATTCCCCTTATTTTCAATTCTCATAAGCTCGTCCCCTTCTTCCGCGGTGCGGGCTATCCCCTCCATTACATCCTCATGCCCTTGTTGGGCTTCTTCTTCGATTCTCTTGAATATATGTTTTCTGTCTAATTCTTCCCATGCTTGCGTCTGATCAATCGTGAGTTTTCCAGGTGTCACTGATATTTCCATTTCCGCGTTTGGCTGCTGAATCTCAAGATCGGCTTGCGGCTGCTCCATTTTTAAACTGGCGGGCGTCGTTGTTAAACCAATTCTTCCTTGAACACTATGCATAATCAATCTGGGAATTTGCATCACTCTACCTCCTGAACTATAAAAAAAGCGAACTCCTGAGAGCCGCTTACTTTAAAAAGTCAATCAATGTAGGCTGAACAATTTGCGCATTTACAGCCAGAGTAGCCCTATGCACGCTTTGCTGCGCAATAAATTCCGTTATTACCTCTTCCAGTTCTACATCTTCATTGTCTGACAACACTTTTGTAGCTGTTTCTTCTTGAGCTGACAGTCTTGTATTAACCAGCTCAAGACGATTATATCTCGCTCCAAGGTCAGAGCGTTCGGCGCTCATGCCATCAGAAAATTGATCAATATCATCTAAAACGCTATCCATACCATCTAGTGAACCTGAACTAAGTGCTTTCTCAAATGAGTCAAGCATTTCAAATACATTCTGACCGCTTTCAGAAGTACCACCAAAAGCTGACTTTGGATCTGAATTCACTTTCAATGTCATATTATTTGAGATATTGACAACGACATCAGCAGTATCAGAAATTGTATAAGTTCCGTCTCCGTTATCTGTAACCGGAGGCTTGTCTGAATTTGTGCCATTAAAGATATATCTGCCGTTCACTTGTGTATTGGCAATCTTTAAAAGCTGGTCCTTTAACTGCTTCACTTCTACGCCAATCGCTTGCCGCTCCGCTTCGCCGTTTGTATCATTTTGAGCTTCAACCGCTAATTCTCTGACCTTTGACAAGATGTCAATTCCTTCAGTAATGTTTGTTTCTGTGTTTTCAAGCCAGGTAAATGCTTGAGAAGCATTGTTTTGATATTGCTGCACTTGAGACAATTGCGTATTATACTTTAAGCTTTTCATCGCTACTACAGGATCGTCGGAAGCTTTAGAGACTTTTTTCCCTGACGAAATCTGTGATTGAAGCTTATCCAGCTTTGAGTAGCTTGAACCGATATATCTCAATGAGTTTTGCTGAATCATGCCTTGTGTTACTCTCATTTGATTGATCTACCTACCTTCCTCCGACACCCATGCCATTGATCACTTTGTCGAGTATTTCGTCTTGTAAAGTCACCATTCTTGCGGCAGCATTATATGCGTGTTGGAATTGAATCATATTCGTCATTTCTTCGTCTAAAGAGACCGCGCTCATTTGTTGGCGGTTTATGTCCGCATCATTCAGCTGTGTTTCTGTATTAGACGAAAGGCGATTTGCTTCTTGCGCCTTTATTCCCAGCTCGCCAATCAGACCTGAATAGTAATCTAACACACTTGTCTTTTTACCATTAATGGTTATATCACCGGTTAAAACATTCGCTAGTTTTGTTGCATTTGAATTATCGTTGGCTGCACCAGTCAGTGAGAAAGCAATATTCGCGCCGCTTGAATCTGATATGCTGTCAGCTACTTTAATCTTCCCAGCCGCTCCTTTTGCCGGTTCAGTTTCACCGCCGGTAAAATCAAAAAAGTTCCCGCCTTGTTCGCCGCTCTTGGTCAAACCATTTCGGTGCACCTCATTGAAAGCTTTTGCGAATTCAAGTGCCATATTATCAAGATCAGAAAGCATGTCCGGATATACGCCCTTTTCTTCGCCGTTTGCTGTTACATACCCGTAAGACTCTACTAATCCTAAAAGAGATCCCTTACTGCTGAATGACTCAGCCTGTACAGCAGTGTTCCCGATTGAAATACTTGATACTAAGCCAGTTTCATTATCATAGTTGGCTGCAAGTTCGGAAACCTCGTAATTTTTACCGTCCAAAACAGTTCCCAGCGACTGTTTATTTTTATCAAGGATTTCAATTGACACAGTTCCTTCAGCAGAAGCAAGTGCATTCCCGCCTGATTTGTTATAACTAACTTTTATATCAACCATTGAGGATAATTTATCAATCAGCAAATCTCGCTGATCATATAAACCATTCGGCAGAAGCCCGACCGGCTCTACTTGTGCAATTTGCTTATTTAAGCTGTTTAATTGAGAAAGCACCGAATTGACATCTAACACCGTAGTATCTAGCTCTGCTTTTAAGTTCGATTGAACATTTGTAAGGGATTCAGAAAGATAATTAAACGTTTCTGCTAGAGCTTTTCCTTTTTCAGCGACAACAGAACGCGCACTGTCTTCGTTTGTATTATTCGATAATTCCTGTAAGGAATTCCAAAACGAATTGAGCACACTGTTTAATCCGCTGCCGTCCGTCTCATTTAAGATGCCTTCCATTTGGGACAAAGCTTTGGCTTTCGTGTCGTAGTATCCGGCACTGTTGTTTTGAAGACGATATTGATAGTCAAGAAAGATATCTCTTATTCTCTCAACCGACTTCCCTTGTACTCCCGTACCCATTTGCCCTGCAGTTTTTTCTGCGTTTTTTGATACAGCAGGGAAATAGTCAGTTGCCTCCAATGAGACCCGTTGTCTTGTATAACCATCAGTATTGGCATTTGCCACGTTATTTGCAGTCGTGCTTAACGCTGCCTGCTGAGCGCTTAACGCCCGCCTTGCAGTTTCAAGCCCCATAAAGGTAGATGTCATATTCTGAATTCCTTTCTGCTAAGCTTTTGAATCAAATAATTTCATCCGGCTGCTCTTCGGGAGCTCAGCTTTAATTGATTTGCTGTAATTAAAGTTATTTTCCTTAGGAACCAGCATATCGTATGAAATAGAGATGAATTGCAGCGCATCTCTCGTCAGCTGCCTATTCATCTCATTCACTTTTTTAAGATGTCCGAGAACGTTGGAAAGAGCTTCATATAGTTGTTCCAGCTCTTCCTTTTCATTGCCTGTGGTTTTGGCGATACATGCGGAAATGGTGTTATTTTCACTGTATCCGAGAAAAGCAGAAGTTGCTTTGATCCGATCATCTTCTGTCTGCCCGATTGCTTGAATATATTTTTGCTCTTTTGTCAAAATGTTAGAAAGCTCTTTTGTTTTGCCGGCTTTGAGCGCTTCCGTCTTTTCCTCAGACAGCGTGAGCAGGTGCTCATGCAGAACGCAAAGTCGCTTCAATAGTTCAATAATTGGCTTGGCTGACATGTGCTTTCTCCTTTGTTATTGCTTTTTATAAAAGTTAATCATATTTTTCGCTATATGATTTGCGTCTACTTTGTATGACCCGTTTTCAATTTGCGCTTTAAGCTTCGCAATTTTTTCCTGGCGTGAACCAGTGACTGCGTCGGATGCACTTTGCATTTCTTTAGCCTGAGATGAAATTTCAATTTTATCTTGAGGCTGTGCAGCAGTTTTTTGTACCGCTTGCTTTTCATAATTTTTTTGGTATGGATTAACGGATTGTGTTCCAAATTGATTGATTTTCATAGGATTCCTCTCGCTTTCCGTTGCAGTCTTTAAACAATCTAACCCTTTTATCGACTGCGTTTTCAGTTAGTTTAGGGAATCAGTTGTTTTTGGTATTATAGGCATAGTATGTGTCTTTTTTACCATTTTCCCTCTCGGTTTTCAGTGCGTCTTCGTGGTCCAAATGGTCCATTTGAGCCTTTATATCGGACTGGCAAGCCTTGCAGAACTTGCCTTCCCGTATCGACGTCCCGCACCTTTCACAAAGGTATGCCAAATTAGGAAAATGAGTGATTTGAATGCGTTTCTGCCTGATGAATTTCAATATCAACTCTTCTTCTACACCTGTTTCCTCGGTTATCCGGCTCAAAGTTGATTGCCGGTTTTCCTGTTTCCTTAAAAACTTATATACAATCTCAAATGATTTTTCTTCTTCCTTAATACACGCCTGACATACGGTTTGCAGCTTTGTTTTTAAAAATAAAGCATTGCATTTCGGACAATTCGCCAGATTTCCCATCTTTTTTCTCCTTATTCGATAATATACCTGTGTTAATTTCTAGTGATTATATCGGCATAAAAACAGAATCATTTAGCTTCTGATCAAGGTAAAAGATGCCACTGAAGCGGCTTTCCCTTTTTCTAATAAACAGCGGGCTGCAAAATGCAAAGTGGCGCCTGTTGTATAAAGATCGTCTATTAAAATGATATTCATACCTATGGCTGAGTTGTTTTTTGTGTCAAAAATACGCTCTGAAAGCAGGCGTTCTGTTTTCTTTTTCTTAGACTGTTTCTCATTATTCAGGCGGATGAGGGGATGGCGGATAGGCCGGTTTAAGCATTCTGCCAAGAGCTGAGCCTGGTTAAATCCGCGCTCTTCTTCCCGTTCCTTGCTCAGCGGAATAGGAACGAGAACAAAATGCTTATCGGGGTAAACCTCTGAGAAGGTTGAAGAAAAATCACTTTTAAATGCGTTTATGATTTCTGCATCTCCTCTAAATTTAAAACGGGAGAGCGTTTCTTTCATCATATCATTATATGTGTAAACTGAGCGATTTTGGCGGAGCAGCAAGCTGTGACTAACCCTTGATTTCCACGCCTCACAATCCCTGCATATCGCATGAACGGATTGAGGTCTGCCGCATATGGTGCAGATACGCCCTGTAATTTTCTTTAGTTTGCTTCTGCAGGAATGACAGACCTTTTCATCAGGCTTTAATAAAAAAAGGGCTCTCCATGTAACAGCTTGAGAAAATTGCGAATCACATAGCAGACAGATCAGTTTATGAATGCCTCCTCCTGCTTTGTTTGGCATAAATCGCTTGGACTCTCTGATACCACAGCTGCAGATTCAGCCAAAATGACAAGCATAGCCGTATTTTTTTGTTTATCTACCATCTCAGCTTTCGTATATGCGATCTTTTTAAGATCAGTGACGTAGGATGGTCTCACTTTGTTTAAAGAAAGTGCCAAGACATCATTTTTGCATACTTGGCAAGTGCAGGTCATATGAAGCTGGTCCATATATCGGTCGAGCAGTTCTTTCATTACGATTTCTTTAGAATTGACAAGCATTTTTACAGCTCCTCATCATCGGTTATATGAGTATACTGTACCACGTTTTCAAATAATGGCTAGTCTGTTCAGTCATTTTTTGCTGCCAAGTCGTTCATTTCTTTTATATGCTTTTTTGCATCCAGCATACTCTTTGTTTTTCCGTAGTGAAAAAAAATGACATCACCGTCCGCATGCTCTTTATGCCGCCCGGTTCTTCCTGCAATTTGAACAAGTGCGCTTTCCGTAAAGATAGGCGATTCCGCCCCTAACACACCCGTTTGCACCTTGGGAACTGTAACGCCTCTTTCTAAAATTGTTGTTGTGAGTAAGAGATCAAGCTGTCCGTCTCTAAATTGCTGCACTTTTTCTTTTCTGTGCTTGTCTTCCGCATGCACTGACGCTGTTCGGCAATTCATATTTTTAAAGCATGCAGCTGCTTTTTCCAGAACAAAAACGGAGGGAACAAATAAAAAAACAGGCCTTCCTTCTTTTACATGACATTGTATCCATCTAATTATTACTGGCGGAATTTTGTTTCGGTTTAATTTCTTTTTCCAGTTTCCGCACCATAGAAAACGCGGGTCGGGCAATGGTTTGCGATGATGTCTTGCTGGGATGCGAACTGAATGTAACTTCCCATTCAGTGTTTTTCTTTTTAATTCTTGAGGAGGTGTTGCACTTAAATAAACAAGGGTGCTGTTTTTCTTTCTTGCTTTCTGAACAGCGAATTGAAGAGTTTGATCAGCAGAATACGGAAAGGCATCAACTTCATCAACGATCATAACATCGAATGCATTTTTATATCGTAATAGCTGATGTGTGGTGGAAATCATAAGCGGAGATAAACGCCCTTTGTCATCGCTTCCTCCGTACAGCGCTGAAATGTCAGCGCCCTGAAAGGCAGCCTTGAGCCTGGGAGCAAGCTCTAATACAACATCGGTGCGCGGTGTCGCAATACATACACGCAGTCCTTGGTTTAACGCGGATTCTATCCCAGGGAATAGCAGCTCTGTTTTGCCGGCGCCGCAAACCGCCCAGATGAGTAGCTCTTCTTTTTTTGATATGGCTTCAATTAAGACTTTGGCGGCTTTTTGCTGTCCGCTCGAGAGCTCGCCATCCCATGTCAGTTTGATAGGCTGCCAGTTTGGTTCATCTTCCTCTTTCCACGAATATAAAGGCACATCCTCACTCACTCTGCCCATCATGACACAGGAACGGCAATAAATCCTATTATTTCCAGATGACGAGTGGTAAAAAGAAAAATACCGCTGATCATTTTGGCCGCACCTGTTACACCTATATCCCCGTTTATTTATCGATATAGAGTTTTGAGCGGCGATATAACCATTCCCGATATGCCATTCAATCAGCTCATCGGAAAATGGGAGTTCAGTTCTGAGCAAGTGACGGCTTTGAAGCGTCTGCCGCAATTCTTTTGAAAAAGAAATGGTCTTTTCAGCTGGCACAATCAGTATGGCTCCCTCCTTTCGAGACAGTATGACTCAGTGAATATTTTCTGTCCAGCAATCAAAATAAGAATATAAAAAAATCTCCGCTGCTAAAACGGAGATTTTATGTTATTTATAACACCAGCACATTCCTAGCGCCCCCTCACCCAAGTGGGTGCCGATAACCGCGCCAAAATAACTGTTATAAAATTCAACATGAGGATATTTTGCAGAAAGCTCTTCAATGATTTTCGCTGCTTCTTCTTCTCGATTAGCGTGGATAACAGCAGCTCGCATAGGCAATCCTTTACTCGCATCTTCGTCTAAAAGCTCATAAATTCGCGAAATGGCTTTTTTACGTGTCCGAATCTTCTCAAAAGGCACAATTACCTTATTGTCAAAATGAAGAATAGGCTTTACCTTTAGAAGACTCCCAATAAAGGCTTGGGCGCTGCTTAATCGTCCGCCCCGCTGAAGATGGGCTAAATCATCTACCATAAAAAATGCCCGAACTGTTTTTTTCATTTCTTCCAGTTCTTTTATGATATCCTCCGGCGATGATGCTCCATTTTTAATTAATTCAGCAGCTTTAAGAGCATAAAAGCCTTGAGCCAAACAGCTGATCTCCGAGTCAAATGGATACACGTTAATATTGTCGACCATTGTATCAGCTGCTGCCGCACTGCTGAACGTACCGCTGATCCCGCTGGAAAGATGGATACTGATGACCGCATCATAAGACTTGCCAAGCTCTTCATACAGAGCAACCAGCTCGCCGATTGACGGCTGAGAAGTCGTTGGAAGCTCTGCATGTTTTTTCACTTCATCGTAAAAGCTTTTCCAGTCCAATTCGATTTCTTCACGATAAGTTTCTTCCCCAAAAACAACCTGGAGAGGAATCATATATATCTGATGTTGTTCACGCATTTCTTTAGGAATATATGCTGTGCTGTCTGTTACTACTGCAATATTCATAGCTTCGATACCTGCCTTATTGCTTTATAACTCTATTGTAAGGGAAACAGCAAACTAAAAAAAGACCTGCCTAGTAAAAGGCAAGTCTCATTTTATACTATCTCATTTCTACCCAGCCATTTTTAATAGCGACCACAACGGCTTGCGTCCGGTCATTCACATTCATTTTTTGCAAAATATTGCTCACATGGTTTTTCACGGTTTTCTCACTGATAAACAATGATTCGCCAATACCGCGGTTGCTTTTTCCGTCTGCAAGCATCTGCAGCACTTCACATTCCCGCCTAGTTAAAATATGTAATGGTCTGCGGATTTCAGGGTAGACCTCATGCTGAGGGTGTGCAGAAACTCCGCTTGTTGCAAGACGGCGGAATTCATTAACGAGGTTGTGGGTAACCTTCGGATGAAGGTAAGAACCGCCCTCGGCAACTACTTTTACCGCTTCAATTAATGTATCAGCATCCATCTCTTTCAGCAGATAACCTCTTGCTCCTGTTTTCAGGGCATGTGTTACATAATTTTCGTCATCGTGAATTGATAGAATAATTACTTTAGATTCAGGATACAGCTCTACAAGCTGTTTTGTAGCTTCCACACCATTTACGTTTGGCATATTGATATCCATGATCACAACATCAGGATGATAGTGCTCTACAATGCGAGCCGCTTCGTCTCCGTCGTCACCTTCGGCTACCACTTCAAAGGTAGGTTCAAAATCCAATATCCGTTTTACACCTTCACGAAATAACTGATGGTCGTCGATAATAACAATGTTTACTTTAGTCACAAGCCACGCCTCCTTGTATTATTGTTCTATATACTCTAGCATTCGGTCAATATGCCTTTTGGCTCTATTTTACAAATCATAGTCAAAGAGATAACGGAACCTTGATCATAATAAATGTCCCAAGACCTATTTTCGAATCTATTGTCATGGTTCCTTCCAATAAATCTACTCTTTCTTTCATGCCCAGCAAGCCGAATGATTTGTTTTTCTTCTCTTTCGCTTCCTTCAGGTCGAACCCTTTGCCGTTATCTTTTATCATTAAAATCACAAAATCCTTTGTGATCTCAACTTTGACTGTAATTTCTTCAGATTCAGAATGCTTTAGCGCATTAGACACAGCTTCCTGTGCGAGTCTGAAGAGCGCAACTTCAAACTGAGGCGCTAACCGCTTATCCTCTGTTTCACCAATGCACTGAAAATGTATTTTGACCTTCCCGTTATATTCCTCGGTTGTATATAGATATTTTCTTAAAGTTGGAATCAGGCCTAGGTCATCAAGGGCCATCGGTCTTAAATCATATATAATCCTTCTCACTTCGTAAAGGGCATTTCGCACATTTTGACGGAGATTTTTAATTTCTTGGAACCCGTCCTCAGCGCCCTTGTCACGGAAAATACGCTCGATTAATTCCGATCTCATCATAACATTTGCCAGCATTTGAGCAGGACCGTCATGGATTTCTCTTGAGACTCTTTTTCGCTCTTCTTCCTGCGCTTCAATAATTCTTAAGCCGAAATCCTGTTTTGCCTGAGCATCGGCAAGAAGCAGTCCGACCTCACGCAAATCCTGATTCAAGTAGTTGAGCACAACTGTAATTTGGCTTACTAATGATTCAGACCGCTCAATGATTTCTTGAAGACCCAACAATCTTCGCTCTAAATCATCCCGGCGTTCACGCAATTGCTTCTCACGCTGCTGGATCATCGTTAATTCTACCTGCAGCTTATGGGCTTTTTCGTAAGCATTGCGGATTTCTTCTTCACTGAATCTATGAAAGTTGCGGCTGACCTCGGATAAACGGTTTCGCGCATGGCGGGTCTGCACTTCAAGTTTATCGCCAAGCTCGATAACTTCATACACCTGCTGTTTAATTTGTTTCAGTTCTTCAACCAGCTGTTCGTACTGCTGGCGTGACTGCTCCCCGATTTGAAAAACCTCGTCCTTGCTCCCGTCAACGGTTTTCAGCATCTTCATCAAAATAGAATCCAGAACTTTGGAATCCATCTTTGTTTTATTCATAATTTCCCTCCGTCACGGCGTTGTCATATATTTTTATTATAAATGTAATTGATCTGCAAATTATGTCGAATTATAATGAAAGAATGCGTATATTCTAGAAAAAAACAATTTTATATACCTTCTATTCTTTATGATACCAAAATACGCACAAAAATTCTAAAGGCTGTACGAATTTGTATAGGCAGTCTTTTATGCTTAGCAGGAGGGTCAGCTAGCATGCTGCACAGCTATTTTACTGTGAAAGAAGCAGGAGAACACGAGATTGTTATAGAAAAATCGCGTTTTATCTGTCATTTAAGCCGTGTTTCTACCGAACAAGAGGCACAGGAATTTATACAGAAAATAAAGAAACAGCACTGGAATGCGACTCATAATTGCTCGGCTTACGTAATTGGCGAGAACGATCATATCCAAAAAGCCAATGATGACGGAGAACCAAGCGGTACAGCGGGAGTGCCGATGCTCGAAGTATTAAAAAAACGCGGACTTAAGGATACTTGCGCCGTCGTTACACGGTACTTCGGAGGCATTAAACTTGGAGCCGGCGGATTAATTCGCGCTTATGGGAAATCAGTGTCTGAAGGATTAAATCATATAGGTGTTGTAGAACGGAAGCTTATGCGGGTCATGCATACTTCCGCAGATTACACATGGCTTGGCAAGATTGAAAATGAATTAAGGGAATCACAATTTCTGTTAAAAGAAATCCATTATGCCGAAAATGTAGAATTCGAGGTATACGTAGAAGAGAATAGGACTCAAGAATATTCTCAATGGATTTTAAGTTTAACGAATGGATCGTGTTATACTAAACTTGGTATTTTGATATACCTTGAAAAACAAGTTAAAAATCAAAAGGAGAATAAATGATGCCAGAACGAGTTAAAGTTCGTGTAAGGAAAAAAAAAAATAAACGGAAAATTATTTTAAAGCGAATACTCTTGCTCTTATTCCTATTTTCTATAGTATTCGCAGGGCTAATTGGGTATAAAGTATATAAAACACTTCAAGCAGCTGATAGTTCCTATAAAGAATTAGACCGTGGTGAAAAGTCGAAATTACGTAAAGAAGTAGTTGACCTTAAGAAAAAACAACCTTTTTCGGTTCTTTTGTTAGGAGTAGAAGACTATGCAACAAGTGGAAAAGGAGGAAGAACCGATTCTATTATTGTTGCTACTATAAATCCTAAACAAAAGACAATGAAGTTACTGAGCATTCCTCGTGATACAAGAGTTCAAATATCTGGTGATACTTCCGGGACAAAAACAAGAATTAATGCAGCCTACGGGAAAGGCGGAGCTCAAACCACTGTTGAAACTGTTGAAAATCTTTTAGATATACCGATTGATTATTACGCCACTGTTGATTTTAAGGGCTTTAAAAAAACAATTGATGAAGTTGGCGGAGTTGATGTTGACGTACCCTTTGATTTTAATGAGAAAAGTGATACGTCAAAATCTAAAAAGTTTTACTTTCAAAAAGGGAACATGCATTTAAATGGCGAAGAGGCTCTTGCTTATGCACGAATGAGAAAACAAGATCCACGTGGAGATTTTGGGCGTAATGACAGACAAAAACAAATATTGATGGCCATGTTAGATCAAATATCAAAACCTTCTAATCTCGCAAAAATTGATACCCTAGCAGATCAAGTAAGTGACAACATAACAACAAATTTAAGAATTACTCAAGTCCTAGCACTTCAACAAATTTTCAGCGGTTTTAAAGGAAGCGACGTTGAAACATTGACACTAAAAGGCTCCGATTTATATATCGGAAATAAATATTTCTTTCAACCTGATGATGAAGAGTTAACAAAAGTTCAAGAAGAACTTTATAACTTTTTGTATCCTGATAAATAATTCACAATATCCTCACTCTGTATTAATAAAACTTGAGACTGTGGCCAAAAAGAGGCTGAGAATTTAAATTTCTCAGCCTCTTTTTCGATTTTATAAGACTGATGATTTGATATTTCCGAATCCAATTTTCCAGATTCCAAGTATTCAATAAACATTGTATATACGAAAGTGAACTATTAAATTGGCATTCAAAAGCTTATAGGGGACCTAGCATTGTTACACCGATTGATTTGCACAGTTTTCTCCACATATTTTTTATTGCTCTTGATCCCGAAGATAAACTAAAGGATTTCCACCCAAAATAATAAGTGTTCAATTTAAATGTGATAACTGCATAATAGAACAATACCCCAACTTAGGTTGTTTTAAACTGGTTACACTATCGAATTATACTTGTTGTTCCATAGCTTAACCTTATCCAAAAATAATCTTTCTCTAAAATTCACACCATAATTTTAGACAACTAACTCTTTTATAAGTCTTATAATACTCAATATTATTTTTCTTTTATTATTCTCTCCTTTATCTACACATAGTTAAAAAATCACACTTCACTATATAGAGAGAGAAGAACTTATAAGCCCCCTAGTCATTTAGTATATTATTAACTTGACAGATACATAGTAGACATTTGAAATACATACAAATCATCCTTTAAAATTAGGTTAATTTTCTATTAAATGCTTTAATTTCCCTTATCCTATGGTATAATTACACAGAAAATCTAATTACAGGTTAAGTGAGGGGGTGGAAAAATTGAAAATGAGCTTTAAAAAACTTATTGGAGCTGTAACTATTACTGGGTTGGTATTGACTGGATTTGTCGCAACTAATGCTCAGGCAAAAGCAAATACAAGTGATTCCAGTTTTGATTTTAAATTCAAGGGTAATAGTACGGCTTATACTCCAGTAAGAACAAAATATAACTCTACAAGTGCTTACATTAATGTCAAAACAATTAGTGATGGCGATCCATACTACAAAGTATCTCTCGTAAAATCGAACGGGAAAAATTTCTCTAAAACATGGACATATACATTCGGCACATATGATGCTGAAAATCCTAAATTAGCTAAGCATTATATCAAGAACTATGCTATGGAAGATAGTAAAGGTTCCCCCATTAGTGTAAAAGTTAAAGCAAAAGGTTATAGAGGAGCCGCTAGCTATAATTGGCACTCCCGTGGTGTATGGAGCCCTGATTCCATCTAAAAAAGTAAGCTCTTTAAAATTTAAAATTGTGTATAAGGAGAATCGTATATGAAAACTAAATTTAAAAAACTTATTGGAGCAGTAACTATTACGGGTTTAGTATTAACTGGTTTTGCTGCAACTAATGCTCAAGCAAAAGCAAATACGAGTGATTCCAGTTTCAATTTGAAGTTTAATGGTAATAGTACAGCTTATACTCCAGCTAGAACTAAATACAACTCTACAAGTGCATACATTAATGTCAAAACAATTAGTGACGGCGATCCGTACTATAAAGTATCTCTTGTAAAGTCAAACGGGAAAAATTTCTCTAAAACATGGACATATACATTCGGCACATATGATGCTGAAAATCCTAAATTAGCTAAACACTATATCAAGAATTATGCTATGGAAGATAGTAAAGGTTCCCCCGTTAGTGTAAAAATTAAAGCAAAAGGTTATAGAGGAGCCGCTAGCTATAATTGGCACTCCCGTGGTGTTTGGAGCCCTGATTCTATCTAAATAGTTTAACTGGTTCTTTAATTTTAAATTATGAATAAGGAGAATCATATATGAAGGCTAAATTCAAAAAACTTATTGGAGCTATAGCGATCGTAAGTTTAGTATTTACAGGTTTTGCTGTAAGTAATGTAAGTGCTAAAGGAAATACTAAAGATACCAATTTTTCTTTTCATTTCACCAACAGTACAAGTGGAAAATATGAATATACTGGTTCAAGAGAAAAGCGTGATAATACAAGCGCTTATATGAGCCTTAAAAGCATTAGTATGACAGGTGCTGTTCATTATTCTGCAGAACTTGTTACCAGCTCGGGAAAAAGTTTTTCCAAACGGTATCGCTACGTATTTGGAAACAACTTCAGACTTTATCCTAAAACACAATACTTAAAAAACTATGCTCACGAGGATTACAAAAAAACAATTAAAGTAAAAATTGAAGCAACAGGCTATGGAACAGTTAACAGTTGGGGTGCTGCTGGTGTTTGGAGTCCTGACTCCGTCTAAAAGATAATTTAATCTCAAATGATAAGATATGAAAGTTTCTTTCATATCTTATCATTTATGTAAAGGAGATTTGTAATGTTTAAAAGTATAACAACTAGAGGCTTCACTAAAAGTACAACTTTATTCATTTTGATTTTAGGTTCTCTAATAGCTATCTTAGATGTGGTGGAAAATAATGTTATTCATTTAAAACCATCTGATTATTGGGATTATCCTCTCGGTGTATATAACTGGTGGTTTTTATTTAATCCAGAAATATACCTTTCAATCATTATCACTGTTTTTCCATTGCTAGCATCAGTACCATATGCAGATTCTTATATCGAAGAAAAGAAAAGTGGATTTTTAAAAAATATTCTACTAAGGCAAAACAAAAACAAGTATTTAACAACAAAGTTTTTCATTAACTTTTTAATTGGTGGGATGGCATCGATTACTCCACTTGTATTAAACTTAATCGTTTATTTCTCATTGTTACCAGCTATTAAACCAAACATATACTTTGGTAATATTCCCGTTTTTGGTTTTTTACCTGATCTATATGTAAATCATCCTTTAATATATATAATTTTAAGAATTGGAAACTGTTTTATTTTTGGAGGCATTTTTGCTTCAATTGCTTTGACCTGCAGTCTTTTTGTAGAAAATCGTTATATTGCTATTGGTATACCTTTTTTTATTTACACAATTTTAGACATTATTTTAGATACATTTAACTTTCAAAGCTACTCTCCGCTTAAATTTTTATTTTTAGATGTCCCCTTTACATATGGAATCTACGTCATTGCAACGGTAACAATAATCATACTTTTTGTTGTCTTTTGTGTTGGAGGTAAAAAGAGTGAGAACATTTAGACTCTTCATTTATGTATGCAATCACACTAAATATTCTATATTGTTAACAGTTTATCTCGCTGCTTTACTCATGTATTACCAAATAAAAAATAACATTGACTTTGATAAACTTTCGATATTTGATTTTCTGTCTGACTTAAATGGTATCATGGGACTTACTAATAAGAATGTGATGGTATTTATACTTATCCCTTTTATCTGTTTAACAATATTATTAATTATGAAACGAGAAGAAACATATAATAGAATAATTAAATTACCATCTAGAACATCGGTTTGGAATAAAACTGTAATAATCTCTTTGGTTTACACCTTTATATTGACATTTATTTTAGTCTTGGGAGGATATTTAATAGGTGGTTTAATTTTTGGTTACGAAAATAAATGGATAGGAACCAACGGACAAATCACTGTACTCTTAAACAATAACAAGATACCGAATCCAGAACAATACTTAAATAAGCTTTCAACATTTAATGTTTTAACAATCATTTTTTTAACTAAATTTTTGTGCTTATCAATAATAGCATTAAGTACGGCCATTATTAAAACCATTATAAAAAATAGCAGTTTGACTCTCTTGTGTATATGCATATACAGTTACATTGATGCTATGTATCTAAATCCTTCTTTATTTATAAATAAATCCATCCTCGATGTAAATAACTGGTTGAATTTAAGGAATGTATTAATTAATAATGTTTATTTCATCATCTTACTATTTGCTCTATATTTCATAGGCCGTGAGTTATACTCGAAAAAGGACTTTAAAAATTAGGAGGATAAATACTACTTGAATGATATAAATATTGTATCCAAACTGCTAATAAGAGATATACGCAACAATTTTCACAGGAATAAGTGGAAGTATTTTTTACTTAGTATATTAGTATGTTACATATCAATAATGAATTCTAATCAGTTTGAAGATACATCTATGAGTCTAATTGAACTTTTTTATCTGAACTTTAAGGATGTAGGCTTTATTAATAACTATGAATTAAACAGTGTCCCAACAATTTGGATGATTATAAATATATTCGTGATATTTATTTGTGGCGATGCATTGTACTATGATAGCAAATTAAATGTTTACCTTTTACTAAGAGTTCAGAAAATCCATCTATATTGGATTTCTAAAACCTTGTTTATTATTTTAAATATTATAAGTACCTATCTAGTTTTATTTCTTGTTACTTATATAGTAGGTTTGATATACAATTTAAACTCTTTGAATTGGAACATACCTGCTGTCAATATTATAAATGACTTAAGCTTTAAACAGGTTACTGAAGGAAAATTTTTAATTATCATTTTCACACTATATGCTTTAACATCTATATCATTGACTTTAATTCATGTGTTTTTCTCTTTTTATATGAATTCCAACTATAGTTTTTTAATAGTTGCTATCCTAATATGTCTTTCTATATTTATAAATAACCCATTGCTCCCGGCAATACATTCAATGATTCTTAAACATACTATTTTTGAACCCAGTCATCATCTTACGCTTCAATATTCGATATGCTATAACGTCTTGTTAAGCATTTTTTTATTTTTTGCTATTTATATTTCTTTTAAAAAAAAGGATTTAATTTAAATGAAAGCAGAGGATTAACATGTCAAAAAGTGCATATTTAAAAGTAGAACACCTCACAAAAAAAATAAGAAAGCAAGTTCTAATAGACGATATTAGTTTACAGTTAGATCGAGGGAAAATTTATGGATTTACAGGAAAAAATGGATCAGGAAAAACAATGCTGTTTAAGGCAATATGTGGTCTTATTAAACCGTCAAGCGGATTTATAGAAATTAACGGAAAAAAACTTGGAGGGAAAATCTCTTTCCCAGAAAGCGTTGGAGCCATAATAGAATATCCAGGTTTTTTACCTAACTATACAGGGTTTAAAAATCTTAAAATGATAGCTGATATAAAAGGAATACTCACTGAGGATCAAATAAAAAACACAATAGAATCCGTCGGTTTAAACCCTGATGATAAAAGAAAATTTAAAGATTATTCTTTAGGTATGAAACAAAGACTTGGAATTGCCCAGGCAATTATGGAAGATCCAGAACTAATTATTTTAGATGAACCTACCAATGCTCTTGATAAAGATGGAATATCACTTGTAAAAGATTTATTAATAGAACTAAAAGAGAAAAATAAGTTAATCCTTCTTGCTAGCCATGAATCGGAAAGTTTAGAATTTCTTTCAGATGAAATTTTCATGGTCGAGAAAGGAAAAATTATCAATCATACAATACTAAAATCATGAGACATTAAATTCAAGGGAGAATTTAAAATGTTTAAAAAGAAAACATATATTTTATTACTAATAAGTTTTTTAATATTATTTTTTGTTTATCGTGTCTACGTAATAAACAAAAATGTTCCTGCTGAATTTTCAATTGAGTATTTTCCGAAAAAAGAAGTGATAACATGTGATAATATAAATATAAAGGTTTTATCTTCTGAAATAGGAGACGAGAAAGACAATATAATTCCAATATCAATTGAAGCAGAAATTCAAAATAAAAGTAATCATGTAACAACTGATGGAGCATTGTTTATGGAAACAATGCTCGGTATAGACAATTATACAAGTCAAACTAATGAAGGCAATTTTGATATGAGCAAATTAAAAAAATTGAAGCCACATCAGTCAACTAAAATAAAATTGGTTTATCAAGTTGATGACTTTGCCCTTCAAAATAGAAGTAAAAAATTAAAACTGTATTTGCCAACTAAAATGTATAATAATGAAGTCCATGATAAATATGATCAAGGGGTTCGTTATGCTAAAGCAATTAAGCTATAAACAAACAATATTAAAAAAAGGATTTCTAAGTTGAATGTACTTTCATCATCTTAGAAATCCTTTTTTCATTTGTTTTTTAATTCCTTTTCACGAGCCGTTTATAAAATTTCGTAAACGGCTTAAATTTTTCATTCACGAGTCCTGTCACTTCTGCTATGATCTGCATAAAGATGATTAAAATGAAGATAATAAACAAAGAAAGCCAGATTGTGGCACTTTTGAGTACAATTGCACTAATGCTGAAAATAAATCCAATCAGATAAATAACAAGGACCGACATCCGATGTGAAAGGCCAAAGGCCATCAGTCTATGGTGGATATGCGACTTATCGGGTGCCGAAATCGGCTGTTTGTTTAATATTCTCCTGATGATAGCAAATGTTGTATCAAAAATCGGTACGCCTAATATAATAATTGGGATAACGATACTGAACAATGTTACGCTTTTATACAGGCCTAGTAATGAAAGAATCGAAATACAATACCCTAAAAAAAGTGATCCTGTATCACCCATAAAGATTTTTGCCGGGTGAAAGTTGTAAAACAAAAATCCAAGCGTACTGGCGATGACAACCAATGAAAGTGACAGAATGAGCACTTTTCCACCGGATAGCGCCATAACTGCGATCGTAGACAGGCCGATAACCGAAAGACCGGCGGCAAGGCCATCCAATCCGTCAATCAGGTTAATCGCGTTTGTGATTCCGACAATCCATAATACTGTCAGCGGATAAGCCATCCATCCTAGCTCAAATCGTTCTGCTAAAAAAGGCACTGAGAAAAAGTCCATTTTTAAGCCGGTGCTTACAATCATGATGGCTACACCTAATTGAACCAAAAACTTAACTTTCGCACTTAATTGAAATTTATCGTCAAGAATACCTAACACAATAATGATAAATGCTCCGGCTGTAATGGCCGTCATTCTTGTTTCTGTGTATATGCCGGATGCAAGCACGCCTGCTACCACACCGATAAATATGGCCAACCCGCCCATCCGGGGCATGATTTTGTCATGTACTTTTCGATTGCTGGGCTGGTCAACTGCACCTATTTTAATCGCAATCCTTTTTACGATTGGGGTTATGATTAAAACTGTCAGCAGCGAGACAATAAACGCAACAACAATGCGAATCATGCGTTCGTCAAGCATAAAGAAGTCTCCTTTGGAATTAAATGAAGTCTTTATTTATATAGAGAACCGTTCCTTCCATTATACCTTCTCCTTAGTTATTATAACAAGCTTCATCAAAAAGAAACACGTATAATCAAAAAACGCGCATCCCAATTTATAGGACTACGCATGTTTTTGAATCCCTGTATATTTCATAATTTGTTTAAATAAGCAATTCCAATCCTGTGCACGGGCGATGTTTCGGCGCATTTCTTTATACGTTTCATCCCCGTTATGGCCTCGCACTTTTTCGCATGCGGCTATAAAATCAAGCGGGTGATCGCCTTCTACATATTCGTATACATACGGCTTTTGCATTTTTGAGGTTGACGGAAGATTCGAGCCGACGACAGGCTTTCCCGCCGCTAAAAATTCAAATAATTTCAGCGGAAACACAGCTTGGTTATACGATGATTGTTTATACGGCATGATGCCGATATCGATCAGCTCCATATAATGCGGAACTTCTTTTGGATCTGCCGGACCGGTCCATATGACATTAGGAAGCTTCAGCAGCTCTTGAAATGAAACGTCTCCGTTTGTGGCATCCGGGCCGACCCATAAAAAGGTCCAATCAGGCTTTTGCAGGGCGGCTTCTTCAATCATTTTAAAATCGAGTTTCGGTTTAATCCCGCCGATAAAGCCTAATACTGTTCCTTCTCTTCCTTGCAATATGCTGCGATCAGGAACCGCTTTATTGGCAGAAAACAGCTCATATTCAACACCGTTTTCTACAGTATGCACCTTTTCACGCCTCGCACTCAGTTTTTTGTCTACTTCTTTGTGAAGATAATCCGATGAACAGGTAATGGAATCTGCACGATGTATAATTCTCAGCTCCGCCGATTTAATGACTTTTCTCCGGAATTCAGACAGCAGATTTGAACGGCCGCTGATCGGCGCCGCCCATAAATCACTGCAATCATAAATGACCTGATCCCAGGGATACAGTGATGACAGCAGCGGAAATCCGGGGAACGTATACCATAAACAACAGCGTTCACCGTTTGCAGAAGCAGATGCCAGCTCATCAAGCAAAGGTGAGAGCTTGTGCCTGTAAAAGACATCTGTATACCGTCCGAAACGAAACATTTTTTTCTGCAGCAAGTCTTTGACAGCGAATTGCCTGATGCCTGAATAAACGTCCTGAAATTCATTTCCTTGAGTACGCGGAGCCGGACACACCCAAATGACTTCCTTCGTTTCCTCCTGTGCGGCTAAAAACTCCGCCAGCCGATGCCTTCTGTATCTTAATTGGTCTTTTCCCCATTCAGCAGTGGCAACGATGACATGAATGATCGCTTCTTTTGTTTCCACCTTCATCACCTTTTCTCTCTGTTTGCGGCTATAATCTTTTTTTCACCGCGTTTTTCGCATATTGAACAAAACACCACGTTGCTTTGATGAAATGAAGCCGTTCAATTTCCCTGTAGACAAACCACGTTTTTTTCGCAGCCTTCCATTTGTTGCTGGATATCGAGTTACCTACAAGCCGATATTCAGCCAGGCATTCATTCATTCCATAAGCGGTAAATCCTTTTTTCAAAAGGGACAGCCATGTGGCCAAGTCCTGCCGCGTTCTGATATTCGGCATTTTGATCTGTCCCGTTTGCTCTCTGTCAATCATCACCGTCAAGCAGCCGATAATCGTATTTTTCAGGGCATCATCGTACGTCAGGCTTTCCGGGGCACCAATAAATTTATCAAGCGGGGTCCCGTCCTGCTCCATTAAGCTGTAGCCTGTGAAAGAAAATGCACAGGAACGCTCCATCATAAAATCGAGTTGCTTTTCCAATTTATCTTTTTTCCATTTGTCGTCACTGTCCAAAAATGCCACATAACGCCCTTGGGCACGCTCCAATGCTTTGTTTCTCGCAACCGCAGCTCCGCTGTTCTCCTCCAGACAAATCACATGAATTCTTTCATCTATCTTTTCATACTGCTGTAAAATGTCGCGTGTGCCATCTGTTGAGCAATCATCCACGATAATCATTTCCCATTGAGAATGGCTCTGTTCTAACACTGAATGTATCGTGTCTTCAATATAGTCACGCGCATTATAAGAAGGCGTAATGACAGATACAAGAGGTTTCCAATTGGTCATGATCACATCTCCATCGTATGATTTTAAAAGGATTCCCTGAAGAATTCAGGAATGACAACGAACATAAAGGCAATCGTGAGGCCGATCATAACGCCGAGAACCGCTTTCTTTTTCGGGGACATTCCCCCGCCTGACGCCTCACTTACGGTTTCAGAATCAGTGACACTGGCCGCTTTCAAATTAAGCTGCGTGTTTTTCAGCTCATACAAAAATCTCTCTTTATCCACTTTGGAATCCTCGCTTACCGTCTCACCTTCGAGCGCGTCTATGCTGCGGCGGATGACGGCTTCTCTTTCCGCATACAGTTTTTGATCGTTTTTGAGAAAGGCGGAGGAAATGGCGTTCAAGACGGATTCCGTTCTCTCCTTATCCTCGTCGCTATAGCTCAAGGTCAGTAAAGCTTTAGATTCCGTTTTGATGGTTAGCTTTTCTTTGATTTGTGCCAAATCTTCATCCTTTTCGTCAGGAAGCGCCTCCTTCAAAAAAGAATCACTTTTGAGCAGAAGCGGAATCTCCTCTGTGCTGTTATAAACCGGATGATCATAGCTCCCTACAGCCAAAGTGTTCTCGGCTGTATAGCTTTTTTGATCAGCGATCTGTGACGGCAGGATATACCCCGCGGCACCTAATATAATGGGTAATGCTATGATCCAAATGATATTTTTTTTAATGCGCCGGGCTATTCTTATCAATATATCGTTCATATAAGTCTCCCTGCTTTTCGTAGTCTGTTTATCTGTACATTGGTTCCGGCATCTGTCTGGACCGCCTTAACACATTCACGGCGGCGATGACGAGCGCGAGAAACACCCAATGGAAAAATAAATTTGAAACAGAGCTCGGGCTGATACTGGACACCAGGAAACTGATCAGAGCGGTAATAAGTCCTTCTGTGATCAGTTTTGACTGATTTTCTAATTTTCTTTCATAAAATTTGTAAAGCACCCAGATGAGGTAAGCATAAACGGCCAGATATCCCAGCATGATGAACAAGCCAAAGTTAGCAAGGATTTCAACGAGCCAGTTGTGCACCTCTGCCACGTTGTCAGTGTCATATAAAGCGTGATGCTCAAGATAATAGGATACATTCCCTGCTCCGACTCCGAATCCGTATGAATCAAGGAAAAAGTGCCATGCGTTTTTCAGCAGATTGGCCCTGGCCACATTTGATGGAAGCCTGTCATGAAATGAATGCAGCGTCTGCGGGGCCAGAAACAGCTCCCAAAACTTTGAATACATTCTGCTGGCGAAAAGAACGGCAAAAATGGTGATTCCCGCCGCTGACAGCCATATGGCTATTTTCTTTAAAACAGGCGGCAATACAATGAAGATATAGACAGCAACGCCTGCAAAAATCCCCAGAAGGCTGGCTCTTGAACCGGTAGCAAAAATTAAATACAACGCACAGAGCGAGAGCACAAGACCAATCGCCTTGAGGTATCCATTCTTTATGTTTTTCACCATCGTGATGTAAAAAAAGAAGCTGATCGATAAAAAGGTTGCAAAGTCATTTTGATTAAAAAAGACCGAGGTCGGATAATGCTGCTTATATTCCGGCCCGCTGTACAGCGTGGAACTCGGAAGATGATGATGGGTGATATGATTGTAAAAACCAATGAGCATCAGGAATACTGTCATCACCAGCCAAATGGTATAAACAATCATCAGCCGCTCCATTTTTTGGACGTACATGACAATGAGGTAAATGAAGAAAATTCCCATTGCCAATAAGGCCAAATATTTGATCCCGGCTGTCACTGACTTAGCCCATAGCAGAGAAACGAGTCCGTATATAAACCAAAAGGCGAAAAAGAGCAATATGCCTTTCACTTGCAGTCCGTTCCATCTTTCAATATGTGTCCGGTTCCGAACCATACCGATCACATGGAGGCATCCCGCTGCAATAAGCAAAAGCCTATAAAGGAATAAACTGAAAAATCCGAGATGAATGGCGAAAAATGCATTATTTAAAAAAGTGCAGGCGATCAAAATATAGATGATAGCCATAAAGAGCCGGTCTTTTGTCGTAAATGCGGTTGCAAGCGTCAGCGCAAACAAACCGATCGCCAACACCGCAAGCAGGGCAGCCATCTGCATGAAGCCTATATCTTTACGGATGGCGCCCAGCAATAGGACGGCTCCAAATATGGCAGCGGCCAGTAACGTAAGCGTATGAACCGCTGAACGTTTGATACTCACATGTTTAACCCCTTTCCTGATGTTTCAGGAGCCGGCGGCCGAGCCTAGCAGCCGGCAGCTTCAACCAAGTAACACTTTTTCTTTTTATAAATTGACGCTCCCCAAGTCTTTAGCCAATTCCTCGAGCGGCAAGCCCGGAAAGTACTTGTCAGAAGGTTCCGTTCCCCGAACAGCCGGACGGCCGATAGAGTGGTAAATGTATCCGGCCGCCTGCATCTCTTCAAGTGAAAATAAATTTCTGCCGTCGATGATGATTGGCTGTTTTAAGAGGGTTTTCACTTTTACAAGCTCCATTTCTTTTACTTCCGTCCAGTCCGTTAAAATCAGGCATGCATCTGTCTCATCAATCGCATCATACACATCTGTGTAATACTCGACCTGTCCGCCAAGTATTGCTGAAGCTTCAGGGATAGCAATCGGATCGTATGCTTTTACATGGGCGCCCAGCTGCTGCAGCATCGGGATAATATCAAGAGCAGGAGCGGATCTCACATCGTTTGTATTTGGCTTGAAAGCCAATCCGAGAACGGAAATGGTTCTTCCTTTGATGCTTCCCATCACAGTTAAGAGTTTATCTACAATGTGAACGCGCTGTTTTTCGTTCGTTTCAATGACAGCTTCGATGAGCTTAAACGGGTAGCCAGCCGATTTTGCGATTTGGAGCAGTGCGGTTGTATCCTTTGGAAAACATGATCCGCCAAAACCAATACCAGCTTTCAGAAACTTTCTGCCGATACGGCTGTCTAGCCCGACGCCATCAGCAACTTTTGAAACGTCTGCTCCGACTCGCTCACAAATGTTTGCGATATCATTGATGAAAGAAATCTTTGTCGCCAGAAACGCATTCGCGGCGTATTTAATCATTTCTGCACTTTCTAAGTTTGTTTTAATCACAGGAGCGTGGAAAGGCTGGTGCAGCTCCTCAATGATGGCAGCGGCTTTATGACTCGTTGAGCCAATCACGGCGCGCTCCATATTCATCGTGTCATGAATCGCTGAGCCTTCTCGAAGGAATTCAGGGTTAGATACAACATCAAATGAGTATCTTCCCTTTGAAGATTTTTGAACGATAGATTGAACCAGTTTTCCTGTTCCGACCGGGACTGTGCTTTTATTTACGATCACTTTATAGCCGTTGAGATGCTCACCGATCGTTTTCGCCGCGGCTTTCACGTACGTTAAATCAGCTTCACCTGTTTTGGACATCGGCGTTCCGACTGCAATATAAATGATGTCTGACGACCGAATGGCGGACGGAATATCGTTAGTAAAGGACAGACGCTGATCAAGCACATTTTTTTCAACTAAGTCTGCAAGCCCTGGCTCATAGATCGGGATTACTCCATTTTTCAGACTTCTGATTTTTGATTCATCGATATCACAGCAAACCACTTTATTGCCGATCTCCGCAAAGCAAGTGCCTGACACGAGTCCTACATAACCTGTTCCAATTACAGCTATATTTTTCACAGCGCTCATCCCTCTCCTGTAAAATTCATCTTCCTGTTTATATTGGTCTCAGTTTCTTACGATTAAACGGACGTTTTCATGACCGTCTGATACTGGTGATGCAAGGCCTTGGCATTTCTTCCGGCGTCGAATTGCGCCTGCACGATTTCATACAAATCATCTGCTACTTCCGGTTTCCATATTTCCTCATGTTCGTACTGAGTGATCGCTTCTGCCAAAGCTTCAGCAGACTTCGGCTTAATCAGCAGATGCCGATGCTTTCCGAATAACGTTGCCACACCGCCAACATCTGTACAGATAACAGGAACCTTTAAGGCCAGCGCCTCAATCACGACAGTCGGCATCCCCTCACTATAAGAAGGAAGCACGAACATGTCTGCCGCAAGCAAGTAGTCCCTTACCTTATGATTCGGCACTTGGCCTGTGACAATATGTCCTTTCTCGGTCAGCATTGCTTTTGCAGGACCATCTCCGACAAATACTGCTGTAGGGGGTTCCTTCAACGACTCGATGGCTTCAGACAATTCAAAAATGCCTTTCTCCTTGACGAGCCGGCCCACATAGACCGCCAGACGCTGATCGAGCGGGAGACCGAGTTTTTTTCTGATTTCTTCTTTTGTCTGCTCATTCTCCTG
Source organism: Bacillus cabrialesii (assembly GCF_004124315.2). GTDB lineage: Bacteria > Bacillota > Bacilli > Bacillales > Bacillaceae > Bacillus > Bacillus cabrialesii. The sequence goes on from NZ_CP096889.1 coordinate 3,580,889, forward strand.
AAAGCGGCTGAGCTGTATGCCGATCGGTAAAACCGAGCTGTCAAAGCCGGAAAGCTTTTTGGTTTCTTCCTGTAACTTGTGGCTGACTGCTAAAACGGCTGACGCGGAACCTACGGCACGATTGAAGGCTTTAAACGCCCCTTTGCTGTAATGCGGATAAACATTCACATCACTGCCGTGCAAGGTCAGAACATAAGGAATTCGCTCTGACTCCGCCACGACCGCCGCGGCCCCGCCCGATGGCATGGCAAAATGCGCATGGATCAGGTCCGGCTGTAAGTCGCGCTGTTTCATCGTTTTTAAAACGGCTGATGCGATTCTCCGATGAGGCTGCGCCCACTTCAGCTGGCCGGGAACTGCCTGATAGAAAGGCCGGTATACCGGTACACCCTTCCTCATCTCATACTCCGGTCTGGCATCCTTTTTTCGATATGCCTTTTTCAGCATGCGGACAGGCGCGGCATGAAAAGGTCTTGGGCATATCACAGTGATATCAAGCCCCAGTTTTTGAAGCTCTTGAACCTGTGTCTCATGAAACACACCCTCACCGGGTTTCAGACTGCTCGGATATACGCTTGTGATCCACAAAATCTTCATGACAAACGTCCTTTTCTTAGTAGTTTGCTTTTCATTTGAGGGTACGCTTTTACTAAAAGAAAGAGATAACACAGCGCCCCGGCCGCCACTGAAATGGCCAGCCGCATTTCTGCCTGCAGACTAAAGTGTTCCGTACCTAGGCTTACACCAAACGCGATGACGGCCATCGCGGCTGTGATCAAAAATGGCTTCATAATCGACTGGAAATAAGCCGATAGATGAAGTTTGATGACATATGCCAGAAGCCAGCGCCCAATCAGGAAATTGAAAACGCTGATGATGGCATATACCCATGCGACTGTGAGCAGACTTCCCGTTTGAACAGCTGCAAACAGCGACAATCCGTACAGCAGCAGCACACCGGAATCCCAATAAAATGCTAAGTCCGCTCTTCCTTTAGCAAGAAGCACAGAGCCATTTGGATTCATGAGCACTCTTAGTATCCCGACAATAGCCAAAACATTTAGGACCGGAACAGCAGCAAGCCATTTTTCTCCAAAAACCGCTGCGATAAAGGCGTCTGACACAGACACGAGCCCGATTAACAGCGGAAACGAGACAAGCGCCAGCATTTTTGTCATATTCAGAAAACCTTCTCTGATCACGCTGTTTTCATATTTGTTTTTTGCGAAAACAGGGAATGCCACCCGTGTCACAATCGGATTGATCTTTAAAACCGGAATGGTGACAATCTGGTAAGCAAGGTTATAAATCCCCAATGCTTCCGCACCGATAAACCGGCCGATCAAAACCATATCGATATTCGCTCCCAGCCTGTTCACAAGACGGGATGAAAGCTGAAAGGCACCGAAGGAAAAGAACTCCTTCATTCCCCTCAAATCAAAAACAAAAACGGGGCGCCATTTTTTCCGGTATACGGTCCAATATAAAATCCCTTTACTGGACTGCAGCAGCACTTGAGAAATGACGTACGCCAAAATCGCATCCATCATAAAAACCGCTATCGCCAAATATCCAAATGACAATACATTTGAAAAAATCTCAATTTTGCTTAACGTATTAAAATGCAGCTGCTTTTGCAGCATATACTGATACTGCTGTCCGATTGGCGCGATCAAAAACATAATCGCTAAAACCCGAATCAGAAACACCAGCTCTTCTCTTTGATAAAATCCCGCGATGACGGGACTGCTCACATATAAAAGAACAAACAGCAAAACGCCGGTCATAATATTAAGCCAATACAATGTTGACAGCTGGCGCTCCGTCGCGTCATCTCTCTGAATTAACGCTGCGCCAAAGCCCATATCAAGCACAATCTGGGCGAATACTGTAACTGTTGTCATCATGCCGACGAGCCCAAATTCCGTTAAGGTCATCATATTTCCTAGCAGAGCAAATTGAACGATTTGTATGATTGTAATACACATGGTTGAAATACTTGTCCACTTTGCGCCGCTCATGATTTGTTTTGTAATACTTGGCATCATATTCCCTACTTCTTTTTAAGCTCAGATAGATGGTGAATACAGGCATTCCCTTTTATCTTGCACCATCACCTGTCCAGACAACTTTACAAGTTTTTAACATAATTTTTAATTCTAAAGTGAAAGTCAGATTGCGAATGTAATATAAATCAAATATCAGCTTTTCTTTCGGCGTCATATCGTAACCGCCGTTTACCTGAGCCCAGCCGCTCAATCCCGGTTTAACAGCCAGACGCTGTGTAAAACCTGGAATCTCATTCTGGAATTTTTCCGTAAACACCGGACGTTCCGGACGCGGGCCAATCATACTCATATCGCCTTTCAGCACATTAAATAGCTGAGGAAGCTCGTCAATTCTCGTTCTTCTGATAAAAGCTCCGATCCTCGTCACCCGCGGATCTTGCTTCTGCGCCCAAACGGCCCCGGACTTCTCGGCATCTATTTTCATGGAACGAAGCTTATAAAGCTTAAACGGTTTCCCGCCTTTCCCTACGCGTTCCTGCGTATAAATGGCAGGCCCCGGCGTCTCCAAACAAATCAATATTGAAAATACCGCAATCATTGGCAGCGCAATCGCCAATCCAATGAGCGCAAACCAAATATCCATCACGCGCTTTACTGCCAAATAACGAGCCGTCTTTTCAGACAATGTAAAAGAATGTATTTGCTGAACTGAGAATTTACGACTCACATTCATGCTTTTCTCTGCACTCACTGACACACACCTCACGATTTGTTTGGGATGTTATGATGACCTATGCCAGTCAGTTTAGCAGACAGATGTTAATTGGATGTAAATGGTATGTTAAGAAGTGTGAATTACGTATTTTTTCTGATAAATGTTGTTAATATTCTTTTATCTATTTTATATACAAGTACTATTTGTTTTAATCATTTCATATAAAAAAGAGACAAATCTGCGATTAGATTTGTCTCTTTCGATTATCTGTAATAAGATACTGTACCATCATGAATAGCTTGTGCTGCTTTATCTTTATAAACCGCTTGTTTTAGTTTACTTGCATCCGATGCATTTGTGATAAAGGCAGTCTCAACTAAAACACTTGGCATTTTAGAATATTTAATTACATAGAAACCAGCTTGTTTCACTCCGCGGTCTCTCGTTCCAAGATAACTTGCAAGTTTAGGCTGAATTTCATCGGCCAATTGTTTACTATTCGTTGCCTGATATGTTGTATCGTAGTACGTCTCACTTCCGTTTGGTGATGAACTATCATTGGCATTTCCATGTATACTGATAAATAAATCTGCTTGCGCAGAAGCCGCTTTACTTACTCTCTCCTGTAAAGAATAAAAAGTGTCATTAGATCTCGACATTACCGGAAGAGCCCCTGAAGCATTTAATTTTGTATTGACTCTTTTCGCTATATCAAGGTTAACCTCTTTCTCAAGGAGTCCATTGCCAATAGCTCCTGAATCTTGATCACCGTGGCCTGGATCAATAAAGATCGTTTCACCTACAACAGGATTCTTTAGCTGATTAGCTACTTTTGTGCTTATAGCAGGAGTGTTTCCGATAATCGTAAAGTTAGACATGTTTTTACTGCCAATGATTTTTCGGGCTGCTGTAGATAAATTTTCACCATTTGTCAGGATAAGTGATTGTTTCTTCTTAGCTGCCAAAGTAGCTCCTGCAATAGAGTCAGGATAACTGAATCCATTACTAACATATACAGTGCTAGTTGATAAATTAAGTTTTTGTACAATATTAGCAGCAAGCTCATATCTGTTTGAACCGCTAATTCTTGTAGGAGCAGGCAGCTTATTATATACCGTACTGCTAATACTTCCAGTACCTCCTGCAACAACAGTACTTCTTATCCCCTTATCTTTTATCACTGAAGTTGTCGCACTACTGATAGATGTTTTATTTGTAAAAAGAATTGGATACCCGTTTTTCGCTGCATAAGGAATTACTGCCGGAGCATCTGCATAAAAGAACCCATTTAAAATAACAGCTTTTGAAGTTGCATTCATCGCTTTTGCCACCCGTGCAGCCGTATCATAGCGGTTGCTTCCTGCAATACGTTTAATACTTATTCCTAAGCTTTTAATCTGATTAGCAGTGTTAGAAGAAACAGCTGGTGTTCCGCCTACAATAATTACATTTTTAGTCTGCATCTCTTTCAATCTTGTTTTTGTTTCATATGAAAGCTTATCAGTATTTGTGTAAAGCAATGGTGCATTCTTTTGATAAGCAAGAGGTGCTGCTGAAATCGCATCTGCATAAGAACTTCCGCTGACAATTACAGCTGTACTTGCTGTTGAATACATTTGCTTTGATATTTGAACAGCAGTACCGTATCTATTGCTTCCCCCGACTCTTTTCACCGAATTATCGGCCAAAGCTGTTGGTACAAAAAGAATGAGTCCCAGAAAACACATTGTTAGGACTTTTATATAAGAACGCAATTGATTTCCTCCTTAAACGGCCTTTAATAACCTAAAATAATCAATAACTTGTCAGAGTGGTACCAGGATAGTAAAATTTCAAAATTGAACTATATGATTCTCCAGCTTCCGCTCTTGCTTTAGCTCCATATTGACTCATTCCGATTCCATGACCGTATCCTTTACCGCTGATTGTGTACTTTGAAGTATCTTTTTTAACAGTCACATAAGTACTTTTAAATACAGTCGCCCCAAGCATTGTTCTTAATTCAGTTGCTGGTACACTAATAGTTGTAATTTTGCTCAAGTTATAGGAGCCGGTACTGCTTTTAACAAAATACTTCACTTTCAACGTTGCTGTTTTTGCACGTTGTCCCTGTGTCGTACCGCTAAAACTCAAATCGTCTATACTCGCTATTTTAATAGAGTCCGCACCTGTTTCTTTATTTTTCAAGATCCAGTTTTTAACTCCAGAAAGTCTAGCAGAATCAGTTTCAATTGCTGAAGACCACCAGGAAGACGGCTTTGTTAAGTCCAGCGAATTCTTATCAAGCTGTTGTTTGGATAGAGTAAGCGTCCAGCCTATTTGAGGATCTTTTGTATCTTTTTTTGCAATCAAGTAAGGTACACTGGATGACCACACTTCATTACTTGCTTCCGTGTAACCACCATTACTAGAAGAATAAGTGGCAGTAATAAGAGAGCCGTTATATTTCAGAACTTTTCCCTTTGTTTGTTCAACCGCTTTATTGGTATTTGAATTCCAACTGTATCCTCCATAAACTTGGAAAGCTGTTGTATCAGGTACAGTAGTTCCTGTTTTTGTTATAGAGTAGGTTCTTGCGGCAACAGTCTGTGCTTTAAGAGCCTCAAGTGACCAGCTTGCAGGCATTTCATTTGGAATAACTCCTTTTAAGTAATCCTCAAATGGAATACTTTCATTTACCGGTCGGATATATTTAGTAGAATCAATAGAGAAATTAACCGTTCCAAGATACTGTTTTCCATTAAGACTAATCCTGTTAGAAGTAGAATAGTTTTCCGGTTTAATTCTTAGAGAGTTTCCATAAGTTTTGATATTTTCAAGATTTAATTTTCCACTGCTGATTTTTAGATTATAGGTGCTTCCGCCAGCTAAATAAAATTCATCAGCAAGTGAATTCTCGACTTCAGCAGAAATAGAACTGGTGCTTCCGATAAAGTCGTATGCATATGTCGCTTTATCCTTCGTTATGTTTTTAGCCGCCGTCGGAACGCTATCTTGTTTAATAAATAAAATTTGGCTGTTTTTCTTCGAAGCAAGCGAAGCGCCTACTAATACGTCTGCATATTTTGTCCCGTTCGTCATTACGACTTTATCAGCCTTCAACTTTAGTTGCTTAATTATATTTGCTGTGAGTTCATATCTGGTTGAGCCAGGAATCCTCTGCACAGTTGAAGTTTTTTTAATTTGATTTTCTACACTATCACTGACACTAAATGAACTGCCAATAACGATGACTTGTTTTGGCAAATCATAATCCGGAAGCTTATCTTTCTCTGTAAGCAAAATAGGGTATCCTTGTGCTGCTGCATACGGAGCGATGGCTAAAGCGTCTTGAAATACCCTACCGGTTACAACGATTGCTTTATCATAACTTCCCATTTGTTTTGCGATATTTTCTGATAAAACATATCTGTTTTTTCCGCTTATTCTTTTCACAGCGCCATATGATTTCAGCTTGTTTTCTACATCTTTTGAAATGCTTCGTGCTCCCCCAATGATTAAAATGTTATCTGGGTTAAACTTAGCAATTTGTCTTTCAGTAGTTTTTGTTAACGTGTCAGGCTGAGTAAATAAAACTGGAGCGTCCAATTTTTTTGCCAATGGAATAACAGGCAATGCATCAATAAATATATCTCGATTCACCAATATAACTGTATTAGGATTTTTCCACTGACTGCTGGATGCAAGAGTTGCAGTTTCGTAGCGTGAAGCGCCTGCAAAGCGATTCGTAACTGCAACATTATCTCCGGTTACTTTATAAAATCCTGTTGGCGATAGACTGATGCTCGATTTATTTCCAATATAATTTGACAATTTAACTGAGATGTTTGAGTCTGCTGCAAAAGTAACTGATGGAATCAATAATAAGATTGCAGCAAGCGAACACATTATCAATCGTTTGCAAGATTTCAAAATTTCAGGTTCCTCCCTATATCTTAGTTAGCACGTTCAATATCTTTTAACAAAAGCTGACCGTCATCATTTTTTTCATATGTAATCGTGACTTTATCACCATTGTTAAAATTATCAAGATCGCTAGTCGATTCCTCAGTGATATCAAGACTAATCGCCTCATTATTCACAGTTACTTCTATTGTGTGAGTATCTGCTAATCCTACATAAATACCTTCTTTTGTTTCAATGTTACTGTTTGCCGAAACATCTTCACCTTGACTCTTCTGACTATTAACCCCGCAACCTGAAAGAAGCAATATAAAGAACAGTAAAGCAATCAATTTTTTCATTTTTTTCACCTCATTATGTTTTATCGTCAATCTATTTTATATTTTAAAGAAAAATTAAGAAACAGTGAAACTTTTTTTAATAAAAAACGACTATTTTAGGATTTCATTCTTGTAACAGACGAGGTGCAAAGGATAAGAAGTATACGTCTTGTTCTCGGAACAGGCGGCTGTGCATACTACTTATAGCATAAAGCAGCTTCAACCGTGGCAAGTATTCATGAAAGTATTGATAAATCGAAAAAGAGGGATACAGAGGTCAACATCAATAAAAAAGATCCATTTTCCGTCTTAATCATGGGTGTGGATGAACGAACGCGACGGCGATAAAGGCCGTGCCGACACGCTCATTTACATGACCGTTAACCCAAAAACGAATACAACTGACATGGTCAGCATTCCGCGTGACACATATACAAAAATTATCGGAAAAGACACAATGGAAAAAATCAACCATTCATACGCATTCGGCGGTACGCAGATGGCGGTCGACACGGTTGAGAACTTCCTCGATGTTCCAGTAGATTATTTTGTAAAAGTAAACATGGAAAGCTTTAGAGATGTTGTTGATACACTTGGCGGCGTCACAGTAAACAGCACATTCGCGTTCAGCTATGACGGTTATTCGTTCGGTAAAGGAGAAATCACACTGAACGGAAAAGAGGCACTCGCCTATACCCGGATGAGAAAAGAAGATCCGAGAGGCGATTTCGGACGCCAGGACCGCCAGCGACAAGTCATAGAAGGAATCATTAATAAAGGCGCAAATATTTCATCCATCACGAAATTCGGAGATATGTTTAAAGTCGTTGAAGATAATGTGAAAACGAACTTGACCTTCGATGACATGTGGGATATCCAGTCCGACTACAAAGGCGCGCGTAAAAAGATTAAACAGCACGAACTGAAAGGCACAGGCATGAAAATCAACGGAATTTACTACTACCAAGCTGATGAAAGCGCCCTTTCCAATATCACAAAAGAGCTGAAGGAAAGCCTTGAAAATTAAAACAAAAAGAAGCTTCGCACAGTGTGCAAAGCTTCTTTTTTATTTGCCTGTAAATGAATCCGGATGCTCTTTCCGATATCCGTAATGAAACAGTAATTCTTCCACAATCCGGCGGGAGGCCTCTCCATCGCCATATGGATTAGAAGCGTAGGACATTTTCTTGTACTCTTCACCATCGGTTAACAGCTGTTTTGCCAGCTGATAAATGGTTTCCTCATCCGTCCCCGCAAGTTTCAGCGTTCCCGCTTCCACTCCTTCAGGACGTTCCGTCGTATCGCGCAGCACAAGCACCGGTTTCCCGAGAGATGGCGCTTCCTCCTGAACCCCGCCCGAATCTGTCAAAATGAAATGCGATTTTGCCGCGAAGTTATGGAAATCAATCACTTCTAAAGGTTCAATCAGATGCACTCTGTCCGAATCGCCAAAATGCTTCTGAGCCGCTTCCCTGACAACAGGATTCAAGTGCACAGGGTAAACGACCTGTACATCGTTAAACTCCTCAACAATTCTGCGGATGGCCTTGAACATGTTTTCCATTGGCTCACCCAAATTTTCCCGGCGGTGCGCGGTCAGCAGAATCATCTTATCCTCGCCCACCTGTTCGAAAACAGAATGTGAATAGCCCTCCCTCACCGTTGTGCGTAGCGCGTCAATCGCTGTATTTCCTGTCACAAAAATAGAATCAGCCTTTTTATTTTCTTTTAATAAATTGTCTTTTGCCTGGCCTGTCGGCGCAAAATGCAAATCAGCAATCGCCCCGGTCATCTGGCGGTTGAGCTCTTCAGGAAACGGTGAATACTTATTCCCTGTACGGAGCCCGGCCTCGACATGGCCGACGGCAATTTGATGATAAAAAGCGGCTAGACTTCCGGCAAACGTCGTTGTCGTATCACCATGGACCAGCACAATATCAGGTTTGATATCTTTAAACAGCTCATCCAATTTCACAAGTGCGTTGGACGTAATCTCTGCCAGCGTCTGCCGCTCCTTCATAATGTTCAAATCGAAATCAGGCTTGATGTGAAACGCCTCTAACACCTGATCGAGCATTTGTCTGTGCTGGGCAGTGACCGTCACATAGGATTCTATTTCAGGATATTTTTTCAGTTCAAGCACAAGCGGTGCCATCTTGATCGCTTCAGGCCTTGTCCCGAAGACAGTCATGACTTTTAGTTTTTTCATATTTGTCACCTGGTTTTCTGCTATAGTAAATAAATTCATACTACATATTCTACATGAAAATGTATCATTTTAAATCATTTCATTCTTGTTTCAAATAAAATTATATAAATTTTAATATTAAGGATAAAGCTTGTTTAAAAATGGTTTATCCTATATCATAAAAATGTGTAAAACCATAATTAAAAGGGTAAATAGAGAATAGTTTAACCATAAATTTTTTCGATCATAAGGAAGGTGCCTTTAAATGAAAAAAGTACGTAAAGCCATAATTCCAGCGGCAGGCTTAGGAACACGTTTTCTCCCGGCGACAAAAGCAATGCCGAAAGAAATGCTTCCTATTGTTGATAAGCCAACCATTCAATACATAATTGAAGAAGCTGTTGAGGCCGGTATTGAGGATATTATTATCGTAACAGGAAAAAGTAAGCGCGCAATTGAGGATCATTTTGATTACTCTCCTGAGCTTGAAAGAAACCTTGAAGAAAAAGGAAAAACTGAGCTTCTTGAAAAAGTGAAAAAAGCTTCTAACCTGGCTGACATTCACTATATCCGCCAAAAGGAGCCTAAAGGACTCGGACATGCTGTCTGGTGCGCGCGCAACTTTATCGGCGATGAGCCATTTGCGGTTCTGCTTGGAGACGATATTGTTCAAGCAGAAACACCAGGATTGCGCCAATTAATGGATGAATACGAAAAAACACTATCTTCTATTATCGGTGTTCAGCAAGTGCCTGAAGATGAAACACACCGCTACGGCATTATCGACCCGCTGACAAGTGAAGGCCGCCGGTATCAGGTGAAAAACTTCGTTGAGAAGCCGCCTAAAGGCACCGCACCTTCTAACCTTGCCATCTTAGGACGTTACGTATTCACGCCTGAGATTTTCATGTACTTAGAAGAACAGCAAGTTGGCGCAGGCGGAGAAATTCAGCTGACAGACGCCATTCAAAAGCTGAATGAAATCCAAAGAGTATTCGCTTACGATTTTGAAGGCAAGCGCTATGATGTTGGTGAAAAGCTTGGCTTTATCACAACAACTCTTGAGTTTGCGATGCAGGATAAAGAGCTTCGCGAGCAGCTCGTTCCATTTATGGAAGGTTTGCTAAACAAAGAAGAAATCTAAACAAAAAGGCTATTGGACATTCATCCAATAGCCTTTTTTTATTTCGATATCAAGGTCAGTTTACGAAGACCTGATCAACGGCCTGCCGCAAAAATTGATAATCCTGACAAGTACACTGATTGTAGAGTTAAACAAACAAAATGAAAACATAAATACAATCATGCAGATTAAATAGTAATTATATTGTATCCAATGCAAGCTAAGTAAACACCGCTTGCTAAAAGAACGATGACTAATCAACCATCATTACAAAATAACTAAATTTGATGCAATTACAACAGAAGGCAGTGAACTGATCGGAAAGTTCATTTTGGCTACCATATTAATCCCTTTAAATACGTTGTTGGATGCATCAAGAATTGTCCGGCTAATAAAAAACCACGGAATTAAACCAGCCAGCTTCCAAACGATAAAAGGCACTTCTTCGATACCTGTTATGACCGGCTTGCAGTTGCACATTCCAAATACAAACCAGTAAGCCAGCATTTGAATGATAGGAAATAAAAAATTACATAATATACCAATATAAATTAAATGATTTTTTGGATCTTTCGGTTAAAGAAATTTGAAAGCACCGGTGAATATTGTAACAGATGTTGAGTTTTTAAAAAGTAAAGAGAAGTCCCGCAGAACTTCTCCCATAATTTTAAAGTGTCATTAAAGATCAATTCTATGCTCATTTAGTAATTTTACTATTGTCTAATTGCAAAATTGCATTATAAATCCGATTCCTATTATTTTTATCAGTATATGCAAAAAAGTTATCCACTCTTTTTCTATACTTATCTTCCATACGACTATTATTTTTTATATAATAGATAACTTTATCAACTAAGCTATTATGATCTTCTATTACATCACCAAAACCCATTTTCTTATAATCATAGTAATCTAGTTTAAAATGATATGACTTCTCATATTGATAGTAGATTACAGGCTTTTTCTCGTACGCAAAATCAAACGCAACAGATGAAAAATCAGTAATCATTATATTAGAAGAATTAAATAACATTTGATAGCTGCTGTTATAGTCGGCAAACTCTACATACTCATGCTTTTCAAAATCTACCATTTGTTGTTGAATGTCCGGGTGCGGGAAAAAAGTTATCTTATAATTATTATTCTTAGCAAATTCGATTAGCCGCTCATCATTAATCAAGGCATTATATCTAGCAAAGTATTCACTGTCTTTAAATTTCGGATTGTACGGTCTTACTCCTTTTGCCTGATCTTTCGGTAATACTATATCCTTTCTCCAAGTAGGCATTATTAGAAGCTGCTTTTCCCCTTCACTTTTCTTAAGATTATCGTATCTCGGAAATCCACCCAAAAAGATATTTTCTTTTTTATAATTGTAATTCCCTTTCACAATAGACCGATATTCATGTTTCGCTGAAGTGACTAATAATTTGATATTCTTACTGTATTTATTTAACCATTCGGAATGATCAGCCATTGTTATTCCGTGCTGTAAAAAGACAAATTGAAAATTAAATAAATCTCTAAAATAAATCTCCATATTGAAAAATGGATTTACAACCCATATATCTGCATGTGTCGATATTACCTTGGAAGATGATAAGGTCAAAATTTTATGTCTAAGAGATCTGTATGGTATAACTTTTCCGTATTTTTTAATTCGGTCGTAATCTTTGCTATCCTTTTTTATTATAAAGTATTTTTTTACCCCATCATTCTTGCTGATGGCATATTTATAAAGGTGCTCGGCATTATCATCAGCTTTATCCTGTCTGTCTATGAATAACCATACTGGTTTTCTATTGAAAATAGTGAAAACATGATGTGCCACCCTAGCAAGCATAGCCTTTTTAATAGCTGATTTTCGTTTCTTTGATTTCCCCCCTATTTTATTAAGGGATTTTAAGAAACGAAACTCTTTTATAAATCTATTTTTAACATTGTTTTGTTCGAACATTAATTTTTTATAATTGTAATAAAAGATGTTATCTTTTTTAGCCGCATAAGAATTAAATAGATCATTTGACAAACCCGAGAACTTAAAGAAGCGAAGCTTTGCCATTTTTCTTTTTTTACCTTTAGTTATGAAAAATTCAATATGATGATTGTCTGCAAGATAGCTTTTGGGAATATCTATAGAAAAACCAGGATATTTTTTTATTACTTCTCCTAAACTAATATAATCATTATGCCGTCTTTTTATATTCTTTGCTTTTATCTTTACATCTCCAATTTTAGCATAAAAATTAAAACCTTTAGAATCAAAAAGAGAGCTCCAAAAACCTTCTATGTGAATAGAATTCTCATTTTCTTCTAAAATCTCAATAGTTAGAGTTTGATTCGATAATTTCGAAACAATTTTTCCTTCTCTGTATAAATAATAATCCTGTTCAGTTTCTCTTTCATATACATACCTACTATAATTTTCACCATGTTTTATTTTTAAAGCATGGTATAGATAAAAATGACTTACACTTTTTGTTTCAATGATGACATCGTCGTCAATATACGACAATACTTCTCGAATCAACGTTAAAAATTCGCGGTATTCATTTTCATCTAATGGTGTTTCACTAATATCCTTAATCAATAATTTCCACTTCAAATCATGCATAACCATATATTGAAGAAACAAAGGTATCTTCTGTTCTTGGTTCTTTGTGATGTCAATTAAATTCTTAGAAAATGTTATAAGTGAATGGTTAAACCAATTCTTATTTGCTTTAGCAGTCTGCATGGCAGAAGATCCATCTTCTCTAACTCTATAGTGGTATTTTGCCTCCTTAACCAGACCATATTTTTTCTTTTGCGATATAATTAAATTAACTAGTTTGGCATCTTCACCTATTTTACAGTTTTCATCAAACCTGATATTTTTTAAAGCTTCTTTTTTTATAAATGTAGAACAACAATGAGTTAATATATGATGTGGTTCTTTTTCCACATCCAATATTCTTGTAGAGGAAAACTTATTATTTAGATTATGTTCTCCGGTTCTTCCTTCTTCAAAAAAAATAGGGATTGCTACTATATCAATTTCATTCTTATATTGATTAAAGAAGTTTAAAACATTTTCGAATGTTTCTTCTGAAACTAAGTCATCCGGATCTAAAAATTGAATATACCTGCCTTCAGCATAATTTAATCCGTAATTTCGCGCACTGCTCACTCCGCCATTCTGTTTCTTTACATACACAATATTATTCGGATATTTTTGAGCATATTCTTTACAAATGATCTCACTTTTATCAGGGCTATCATCATTCACAAGTATTAATTGAATATTCTCAAAACCTATAGTCTGGTTAATGACACTTTCTATAGCATCGGTCAGATATAACTCAACATTATAAATCGGCATTATAACACTGAAATCATAGTTAAAACTCTTTTCGTCCATAAAAGATTACTCCTAACAAAATGTTTATATGAAATATGAATTCGGGTAAATAAAAGTGAAAAACAAAGAGAGTGCTAAATTTCCGAAAAAACATGATTAGTTTAGTAAAATGTATTAAAAGCATTCCTTACCTAATTTTTAAAAACTACTTTTTTCATCAAACTTTTAAAAATGTTTACATGGTTAAGTTCTAAAATATCATTTGGTGTTTTTAGAACAAAGTCAAATGCAAAGGCCCAAATCGGTATTTCAACAACAAAGCCAGCATATCTAAAATCTCTTAATTTATATCCCCATACTTCAATTGTTTTTTTCAGTTCTTTTCGTTCGCATTTTTTTAATCTATTAAAATATTTTATATAAACACCATCATTTTCTTGCATCTCATAATACTGGTTTATAAAGTGTCCTGTTAATTCGAGTTTAAGCCCTTTTATTTTTGTTGAAGTAACAGTACATGAACTTTGCAGTACTCTTTCTTTTTTTATATTTTCAAGAGCTTCTATATTAGCTTCTAATAAGTAATACATAAATTCTTTATAGTATATGGGCATATCTTGTTCTTTTATAAATTGCGGTTCAATAAATCTTAAAATTTTAATAAAATCATCAACAAAATCTTTTTGTTCTTGTTGGTTTAAAACAGACTTATAGATATCTCTATAATTCGGATATAAAAACAGTTTTATATGATATACAATTAAAAATTGCAAATAAGGCAGAACTATATCATATTTTTTTATTGAATCCATCAACAAAGTCATGTAACATGCATTCAACAAATATGTGTACCTTTTTTTATTAAACCATGAACGATCAACTAATGAGTTCTGTTCTTTTCGTTTTCTATAAAAATACTTTCCTTCTGCAACTGCTCCGTATTTTTTTTCTTTCAGCAATAACTGGTTAAAAAAAATTGCGTCTTCCCAAAACTTTATAGATTCATCAAACAGGGCGGAACTCTTTAGTGTATGTCTTCTGTAAAAAGTGCCGCCAATATAAAAATGAATAGCTTTATAATCGTTGAGAATATTTATCACTCTTGTTCCTTTTTCAAATTTATTATTTAACTTATGTTCGCCTTCTTTTTCACCTGTGTAATAAACAGGTAATACTGCAATATTTACATCTTTGAAATCACAAAAAAATTCATAAACACTTTCCAGCGCATTTTGAGAGAATTCATCGTCAGAATCAAGAAAACCAATGAATTTAGATTTTTCACTTACATTTGATAACCCACAATTTCTTGCTGCAGAAGGCCCGGAATTTTCAATTTTCATGATTTTAATATTATTAGGATATAGATTTTTAAAGGATTCACAAATTTCAGGACTGCTGTCAACACTGCCATCATCTATTAATATCAGTTCTATATTTCCCTTAAATCCAATTGACTGGTTAATGACACTCTCTATTGAGTTTCTTAAATAATTCTCAGAATTATATATTGGCATTATTATAGAAAACATGTTAGTACCTCTTTATTTAGAAGTTAAAGGATCGTTTCAATTACTCTTTTAGAAGCCTTGCCATCTTCTAAATCGCGAAACTTATTATAAAAATCCTCATAGTTATGAATCTTATAAGGATTATGTAAAACTCTTTTACTGTTTTTATAAGTAAGCCCTAACTAATAAACTTCTGTATTTTTTAAAATAAAAGATTTCATCAGGAACTTGTTAAAGAGTAAATAATTTTTATTTGTGCAAACAAGAAAAAAAGAAGCAACTGAATTACTTCAAGCCTCTTTTAGTTAGTGCTTAAAATAGCCATGCCTTTTTGATTTGGGGTAGTTGGGATGCTTTCTGTTCTCGGAAGATAAATGACCTCACAATACTTCCTTTAAAAATCAAATTTCCCTTTCCAGTTTTCACCGATGACAAATCTATCTACTTTTGAATATCCGAATTTTTTCCTAGTTTTTTTCAGTAATAACTTCATTAACAAAATCGATTGTTTCTAAATAAATTTCCGATGTTCATAAGAAGATGCTATCAAATTAAATTCATCTGTAGACAATCCTACGTAAGTAATTACCCAGATTTTTTGCTCTTTCCAGCAGCTTCATATGTCCGTAGTGAAATAAATCAATGTTCCATACGTTATCACTTTATTCATGAGATAACATCACCTTCCAATCGTTTTCAACTGAGAGTACCAGCAAAAAACCAAAAACTTTAACAGATTGTTTATCATTTCGACATATTTTTTTACGTACCATTAATAATGAACAATAATAGCATAAGTTCCTATAAAAGTTAAGGCTCTTTAAAAATGTCAATCACCAGTATTTTTTGGTATCACCGTTGTATTGATGTATATTTTTTACAGGTCAAATATCTTGTCTATACACATTATAACAAGTTTTCTATTTCGGAAAAATCGATTCTTTTGTCGCGTTTTTAAGTGAAATGATTTTCTTTCCGCTGTGTCATTTATTCTATACACCCTCCTCATATTAATTCATCGTCAAAACGTGAAGGAATTGTAATAAAAAGTTCCTAGATTTTTGTGGTAAGATAGAGCAAAATGTTTTCAGGCTAAGAGGCTTTAATCAAACTATATGAATGAGACGTGTTTTTATAGAAATATAGATGAAAAGGAGGGTTGATACGATACAAACGAAACCCATAAATTAATTAGTTAAAGGGAAAACCGAGCTTCTTGAGAAAGTGAAAAAAGCTTCTAATCTGGCTGACATTCACTATATCCGCCAAAAGGAGCCTAAAGGACTCGGACACGCTGTCTGGTGCGCACACAACTTTATCGGCGATGAGCCATTTGCGGTTCTGCTTGGAGACGATATTGTTCAAGCAGAAACACCAGGATTGCGCCAATTAATGGATGAATACGAAAAAACACTATCTTCTATTATCGGTGTTCAGCAAGTTCCTGAAGAAGAAACACACCGCTACGGCATTATCGACCCGCTGACAAGTGAAGGCCGCCGGTATCAGGTGAAAAACTTCGTTGAGAAGCCGGCTAAAGGCACCGCACCTTCTAACCTTGCTATCTTAGGACGCTACGTATTCACGCCTGAGATTTTCATGTACTTAGAAGAACAGCAAGTTGGCGCAGGCGGAGAAATTCAGCTGACAGACGCCATTCAAAAGCTGAATGAAATCCAAAGAGTGTTTGCTTACGATTTTGAAGGCAAGCGCTATGATGTTGGTGAAAAGCTTGGCTTTATCACAACAACTCTTGAGTTTGCGATGCAGGATAAAGAGCTTCGCGAGCAGCTCGTTCCATTTATGGAAGGTTTGCTAAACAAAGAAGAAATCTAAACAAAAAGGCTATTGGACATTCATCCAATAGCCTTTTTTATTTCGACATCAAGGTCAGTGTATGCTCTTCATTATCAACTGCGAAGACCTGATCAGCTGTATTCACAAGAAAACGATCCTTGCTGCTGTCATACAAAACATCGCTGTCACTTAAAGACAATGACGCCGGCGTAACAGAAGAAATGCTATGGAAGATAAGCTCTGATGCCTTATCATTCTCCAGCACATAACTGATTTTTTCATAATCAAAATTCAGCGTTTTTCTGCCGTCATCCGTATTTCCTTCAGTATAACCATTCAATTTAGATTGAATGCTGGTGCTGCTGTCTCCAAGGAATTTCAGGAAGTATTCATAGGAAGCCGCTGCGGCTTGCGGGACATAAGGCGTAAACGCAGCAGCCCGCAATTCAGCATGTTTCACGTTCGTTGCGACAGCGCTCTGTTTCACATAATAAGAGTGCCCGTCAAACTTTATTTTCGCTGCTTGTTTGCCTTTTGCAGCTACCGTCACTTTCGTACCGAATGGCAGTGTAACGTCAGCCTTCTTTTTCAAATCTTGATTCTTATAAACAGATGCTTTTTCAGCTGCAATAAACCCTTGCTTATTGACTGCGGTTAAGCGCTCCTCTGTCTTGCCTTTTGCATCACCATGATGGTTTTTCACTTCATTTTGCGGAATCGCGCCAAACGAAGCAATTGTACGAAGCGGGGCATTAAAGAACATCGTTCCCGCCATGAGGACAGTCAGAACAGACAAAATAGCAATTTGAATGGCATTAGCCAGTGATTTCGGCTGTTTCTTCTTTTTGCGGAAACGGGCAAACGCTTCAGGATCTTCTTTCTTCCGCTCTTCCGTTTGCTCTTTTTTATATGTCTCTTTTTCTTTTTTGGAGAGCTTATTAAACCAGTCAATAAACGCTTTATACTCTTTCACAACTGTTTTTGTTTCATCAAACATACGAAGCTCGCCGTAGTGCATCCAAGCGACGCGGTCACACATCTTTTCAATCTGGCCGATAGAGTGGCTGACAAAGAAAATGGTTTTCCCTTGCTTTTTAAACTCATTTATTCTGTCTACACACTTCTGATAAAACGTTTGGTCCCCTACGGAGAGCGCTTCGTCAATAATTAAGATATCAGGGTCAATATGCACGGAAATCGCGAAACCAAGACGCGACTTCATGCCGCTGGAATAGTTTTTAACCGGCTGATTAATAAAATCGCCAATCTCGGCAAATTCCACAATGCTGTCATACATATCATCAATTTCTTTATTGGTTAACCCCATCATCAAACACTTGAGCCGGACATTGTCCCGGCCCGTTAATTGATTATTTAAACCGGCCGCAATCGCAATCAGCGACGGCTGGCCGTTCATTTCAATTTCACCGCTGGTCGGCGGAATAATTTTAGCCAGCAGGTTAGACATAGTCGATTTCCCTGACCCGTTTATCCCCACAAAGCCGATTGTTTCTCCCTCATACACGTCAAAGGAGACATTCCGCACAGCAAAAAAACCATTATCCTTAGCCGGAAAAAACAATCCTTTAATCTTGTCCGATTGTTTTTTATACAAATGATACTGCTTTGAAACATTTCGAAACGAAACTTTTAGTTTCATCGTACAATCTCCTTACGTATTAAAGAAAGTCAACAAACTTGTCTCTGAATTTCATATGCAGGATAGAACCTACTAACAATAAAAGGAATGTCATTAGCCAGAAATACAGTGTGTACTTCATATCTTGGAAAAACCATTGGCCGTCTAAGAAGCTGTTGCGGAACCCATCGATAATGTAGAATAGTGGATTCAGCTTCAGAATAGGCACTAATTCGGGATGGCTATGACCGAGTTTCGCATTAACATCCCAAAAAATTGGCAACAAGAAAAACAAAAGTCTTGTTACGGCCTGCAGCAAAAATTGATAATCTCTAATCAGTACACTGATCGTTGAATTAAACAAACTAAACGAAAACATAAAAGCAATCATACAGATGAAGTAATAAATATATTGTAACCAATGCACACTCGGGAAAACACCATTAACTAGTAGTACAACGATATAAATCACCATCATGATAATATAACTAAATAAGTTAGATGCAATGGCCACGGATGGTAGAGAACTAATCGGAAAGTTCATTTTAGCCACCATATTAATGCGCTTAAAAACACTGTTTGAACCATCAAGTATAGTTGGACTGATAAAAAACCATGGGATTAATCCTGCCAGCATCCAAATAATAAAAGGCACTTCGCCCGCTCCGGTTGTAACAGGACCACCTTTTCTAATCCCCATACCAAATACGAACCAGTAGGCCAGCATTTGGATAAGCGGGTTTAAAAACTGCCATAAGACACCTAAATAATTCATTTGATATTTAGACTTGGTTTCATAAGCCGCCAATCTCAAAATTAAAGGAAATGACGTTATTTGCTCTCTGAGTATTCGCAACAAATCATTCATTTTTTATCTTCCTTAGACTTAGTTGTTTTTGGGAATCTTTCGGTTTTAAAAATTTGAAAGCACCGCTGATTATTGTAACAGATCCTGCATTTTTTTTCACTTCTCAACAAAGTATCTAAAAAGCTGCCGAAATATCGACAGCTATACATTTTACATAATATAGGAAATCATTCAGCTTTAAATACAGTTTTAACAACCTTTTCCGATGAATGTCCTGACTCTAAATAGCAAAACTTATCATAAAAAGGACCAAAAGAAACCGGAAGCTTATAATCAGGCGATGAGATCTGCTTGATAGCCTTAATCGTTTCTTCAGTAGTTTTCACCAATGGACCAGGAGCTTCTTTTTCAAAATCAAAATAAAAACCACGCAACTTATCACGGTAGGTTTCGATGTCAGGGACAAAGAAAAGCATTGGACGTTTTAAATTTGCAAAATCAAAGAATACTGAAGAATAATCAGTAATCAGCAAATCAGAAACCATATACAATTCTCGAATATCCTCATAAGCAGAAAAATCAAATGCAAATCCCTCAAAAGGCCCCAAATCAAAATTCTCAGCTACCAGATAATGCATTCTTAAGATCACAATATACTCATTTCCAAGTTCTTGTCTAAGCTGATGCAAGTCTAAATCGAGGTCGAACTTATAACGCCCTTTTGCATAAAACTGATCATCTCTCCATGTAGGAGCATATAAAATGACCTTTTTATCACTAGGAATATTTAATCTGCGCTTTATCAATGATATTGTTTCTTTGTTATTATCATTGTGAAGAAAATCGTTTCTAGGATATCCAGACTCAATCATTGTTTTATTAAACTGAAACGCCCGTGCGAAGATCTCAGTTGAATAGCCATTTGGCGAAACCAAGTAATCCCAATTAGAAGCTTCTTTGATAAAATTCTTTTTATATTTTTTGGTATTCGTACCAGGCATATGGACTTCATCCATATCCATTGCAAGCCTTTTTAATGGCGTGCCATGCCATGTTTGTAAATATGTTGTGTGCTTAGGTTTTGGAATCCACAACGGAAGCCTGCTGTTAACAACCCAGTACTCAGCTCTAGCCATAGCGAATAGCCATTTTATCGAAAGACGACTAATATAAGGAATTCCCTTTTCGTCAAATGGCGCTGAATATTGTTTATTTACACTCCAGTACATTTTATACTCAGGGTGGTTTTCCCGCATATATTCATAAATCGCTCTCGGATTACAACTGTATTGTTTCCCATTAAAACTTTCAAAAATGACTGTTTTCCTTTTAACTGGCATTCTGCTTGCCATCACGAATAGTGATTTGTATGTTTTAGTGATAAACTTGTTTCTCATTTTCGCGATCTTTTTTATTTTTGATACTAATCTCTTCTTCTTTCCTTTAACAAAGTATTTAATCCTTGTCTTAAGGCTGTAGTCGTTTACTCTGATACCTAGAGTCTGCTTTTTCTTTTTCTTAAAGACCTCGTAACGAACTGGTGCGTTGTTTGTTTTTATAACACTTACTAGTCCTTTTAATTTGTTTTTTCGATCTCCTAGAACAAGAGCAGTGCTGTTAAACTGAATATCCGTTCCTTCATCGTCAATGCATATATATTCCATAAAAAGACGATAAACATAACGTTTTTCATTTGAGAAAGGAATTTCTTTCAAAGGCACTTTCACTTCAAAATCATACAATTCCGGGACAAAACCGTCTGCTCTCATGTTTTCAAGCCCTTGATTTTTTCTTTCAATCTGGATTGGAAACTTTTCCTCAACAGGCGTTTCTCCGCCTTTTTTCAAAATGAGGTTCAAGTCTTTTATCCGGTATTGATTTTCAGAACTCAGGTAACCCGCATAGCCTGCTATTGTTATTTCCTCAGAGTTAATCTCAATTTGATTAAACCTAATGATTTTAGATTCTCTTTTCACCTTAATAGAAAAATTGCCTTTATCAGTTGTATATGGTAAAATTAAAAGTTCTGTGGTTTGATCAACGTGATAAGCTCGCTCTATTGAATCCACTTCAGCAGAAAGACGCTTCAATAATGGTTCCTGCTCCACATCATATTTGTTTCGAAATTCAACATAAAAGTCATATGTTTGTCCCATTTCCACAGGAATAGGAAAAACATGAATATTCACATCAGCTTTATACTCTAATGAGCCAGTGTTTTGAAGCGAAAACTCAGATTCTGTTCCAGAGCGTCTCTCTTTCAGCTTTAAAAATAACTGATGATCCTCTAAAAATTGTTGTTCTGAATCAATTGAGATCAACAATTCAAGTTTTCCTAAATTGTTTTTCAAGCTTTTCAAAATACATTTAATCACAGTGTTTTCAATCATTACTTTTTTCTGCTCCTCTGTATAAAAGCTCTTTCCTTTTTGCTTCCTTTTAATAGTGTCAACGACTAAGGATTACCCAGCAAAATAAATTATCTTTCTTTTATTTCCGTGGTCCTCCAAGAGAAATTCCCTTTAACTGTTGTATATGGCTCTACTCTATAGCCATTATCAGTAACTATATTGTTTTCTGGCAACTTTGTTCCTTCACTCGAAAGTCTGCGCATTGTTTTAATATTACCATTTGCATTGAAAAGAATATAAAAATCAATCACTTGAGTTTTATTGGCTGCTATCTTCTCAATATTTACATCTTTTTTCAGGTCAATTATAAAGAGCTGATCATTTTGTAAGTTTGTTGAAATAATTTCAGCCTTATTTTTTCTGTCCAAGCCCACTAACCTTATTGTAATAGAATCATCATAATCAAAATTTTCAATGTTGATTTCTATTTTGCTTTTATCTGAATCCTCGGTATAAGAACTAATAGATGGTTCTTTTTTTCCAATCGTTTTAGAGAGCTTCTCTCTTTTCACACGCACCTCAATCATCTGATTAAGGGCAAAAGCCCAATTTTCAATATAGTTGGGTCTTGAATATTTTTCGGCCATTTTAAAGGCTTGTTCTGAAAATTTCTGATGAGTACTTTCATCTTTCATTAAAGAGATAATAGCTTGACCCAATTTCTCTATATTATACTGTTCAATGACATATCCATTAACTCCATCAGTAACTAAACTACTTGCTCCATAATCATAATCATACGTTACAACTGGGCAACCATTACTCAGCGCCTCCATATTTGAGAGACCGAACCCTTCAAAATGAGAGGTTGAAATGGTTAGCCAAGCTTTTTGAAATTCTGAGTCAGGGTTCTCTGTATATCCTTTCAAAAAGACATTACTCTGCAGTTTATTATCTTCAATCTCTTTTTTTATTTTTTCAAAATCTTCGCCCGATCCAAATATATCAAGTTTTGCTTCAGGAATTTCTTTTACGACTAGGCCAAAAGCTTTTACTGCATGTATCAGATTCTTCATAGATGCAAGTCTTGAAATAATTACAGCTTTGTATTTTTCACTCGGTACATTCAATACATCAGGATTAAGCGGCTTATCAATTGTATGCGGAGTAAAGAAAAACGTCTCTTGTTCCCCTGAGATTAATTTAAAATCTTCTAGCTGTTCCTCAGTTATAAAAAAGACAGCATCCAAATTATACATCTGACTAAATACTTCTTTATAGCGGCCCTTAATTTGATATTTATTGTTACCGTAATGTTTGTTATGGATGATTGCTCCATAATACGAAGAAGGAGATTTTTTCACTTTAAAAACATGTTTGTCTTGCGGTCTGCTGTCCACTAAAAACAACTTAGGTTTATCATTTTCGTTTTGCAGATGTTCTATCCAATATTGACGCAGTTCTGATTCATCTTTTACTTTAATCTCACCCTCAAGGGAGTACCAAATAATATGAGATAATTGAACATCCTTTTCTTCATTGTTCCATACATAGAGTTTGTCTAAATATACTTGATTTTTGTCATTAATATATTCCTGCAGATACATCTTGTTTAACTGCACATCATAATGAGTAACAAGAACTAAATTTCCGTTCTTCGTATATTCCTCTCTCTTTATAAGTTGGTTTTCATCGTTCCAATAGTCGACATAACGGATAGTCTCGTTATCTCCATAGTAAACTACAGAAATTTCATTATTCTTCTTACCAAACAATCTTGACACAGTTTTTGCAAACTTCCCCATACCAGCTTGCTTTTTTACCTGATCAAGGCCTATCCTTTCGTCGTATAATCTCTTCCCATTTGTTCTTTCACTTAAAAAATCATCGAATAGATTAATAACACTCGTGAGTTTTTTATCAATCTTTCCGTTGCTGTACAATTCGTCAATCTTTAAAGACAACTCTAGATCAAAACGAAACGTCAAGAAAAATGTATTCTGATTACACTCTTCTCCAAATAATTTAGAACGCAATAATAATGATTTCGTTAAACCGCCATAATTACTTGGCAGACCACCAGAGATAAAATAATAATTCATGTCAGGAATTTGTTTTATATTAGATTCACTCACCGCATGTAAAGACAATTTCTTACTCCCTTTCGGCATCTAGAATATATGATCATTGAAATTTATATCTACCCGGTGCATTAGCCACAAAAACCAATGTAAGCATCAAAAAGTACTTCTTATTTCAATAAGAAGTACTTTAATTAGATATTAAACCAATGATATCAGGATCCTAAATTATAAACCAGCAATTTCCTCTTTAATCTTTGTTGTAGAGATGCCTTCAGTTCTCGGAAGGTATACAACCTCACACTGATCTTTGAGAAAGTCAAATTTGCCTTCCCAGTCATCCCCCATAACAAAAACATCAATATTATGATCAATAATGTCTTGCTTTTTTTGCTCCCAGTTTTTTTCAGGAATTACTTCATCCACATATCGAATAGTTTCTAAAATTAATTTGCGGTGCTCATAGCTATGATAAGCCTTTTTTTGCTTTTGTAAATTGAATTCATCCGTTGAGATTGCTACAACTAAATAATCACCAAGCTGCTTTGCACGCTCAAGCAATTTAATGTGACCCCAATGCAATAAATCAAAAGTTCCATATGTGATGACTTTCTTCATTTAATGAAACGCTCCTTCCTAATGTTAAACACTATTATAAAACACTACTGTCGTTAGCGATTGAATTTAAAAAACCCTGTAATTCTTAGAAGTGTATTCCTTATATCGACATATTTCACGTATGTCTTCACTGATCACTAATTATAGCATACCGCCTAAAAAAGGTTAAGTGCTCACGCCGAGAAAAACAT
Source organism: Bacillus cabrialesii (assembly GCF_004124315.2). Lineage (GTDB taxonomy): Bacteria > Bacillota > Bacilli > Bacillales > Bacillaceae > Bacillus > Bacillus cabrialesii. The sequence goes on from NZ_CP096889.1 coordinate 3,605,483, forward strand.
GCCAAAATATGTAACGACACTCAAACTCCCTTAGCACCAAGGATTGTTATTCATTCGTTCATTCAATTGTAAAATTGGAAACATATTTAAATTTAATGTAAAGATAATGTTAAGTCTTTGTTGACCATTTATGTTAAAATATAAGGTAGGCTGAATATGCTTTTAAACTCTTGGTTTTTCACTAAATAAAATAGAATCTTATAGGGAAGGAGGAGCCAGACATGCAAACAGAGACTATTCATCATATTCCTTATGTTAACAGCAACTTAACATCATTCATCAATTACCTGGAGAAACATTATATTGATCAGAAAATCGGTGCTGTCATTTCCACTGTCAATCCTGAAATTGCATTTGCAGCTATTAGAGATCGGGACTACTTTGATATACTATCTTCTTCTAATTTCATTTTGCCTGATGGCATCGGTGTAGTCATGATGTCCCGTTTGACTAACAACAGGCTTCAGTCCCGAATCGCAGGTTACGATGTTTTCAAAGAACTTCTCGGTTTAGCTGACAAAAAGAAAAAACGTATATTTTTGTACGGTGCGAAGAAAGATGTTATAAAAGGTGTTGTATCCAAAATTTCTTCTGAATACCCAAACATTCAAATTGCAGGTTATTCAGACGGTTATGTCCAAGACCGCACCATAGTGGCAAAACAAATTGCAAAAACAAATCCAGATATGGTATTCGTAGCGTTAGGGTATCCTCATCAAGAGAAATTTATTCATAACTACAGACACTTGTTCCCTAAAGCTGTATCTATAGGTCTCGGCGGAAGCTTTGATGTATTTAGCGGAAATGTCAAACGGGCTCCTTCTTGGATGATACGTTTAAATTTAGAATGGTTCTACCGTTTAATCTTGAATCCATGGCGATGGAAGAGAATGCTTAGCATCCCAAAATATGCTTTAGCAGTCATAAAAGAAGAAAAAAACAAAAAAACTTTTTATCCAAAGCCTGAAAAAGATCACACAAAACAGATATAAAACGAAATTTTTATATAAGTGGATTGATAAAAATGAAAATAAGATCACTACTGGCGAATTGCTATTTGTATTTTTTATCGGCAATCGCCTTTTTTCTGCAATGGGTGAAACCTGAAAACAATGTGACCCTCCTTATCTCATTTGAAGCAAATGCAAAAGCGATTTTGGAGGAATATGAACAAGGTCAATACTCATATAACCTTAACATCCTGTATACTCAGCATGCATCCTCTATTGCTCAGAGATTCGCCAATTTAGATGCATATTTTTTAAAGGAAAAGAACCCTATTCACCTCATTAAAGCTGTATACCTTATGTTTAACAGCAAAGTTGTCATAACGGATAATTACTTTCTGTTAACAAGTGTATTAAATAATCGGAAGCAAACCAAGTGTATCCAAATATGGCATGCAAATGGCTCACTTAAAAAATTTGGTTTGGAAGACATTACAAATGTACAACGGACAAAAACTGATATTAAAAGGTTCAAAAGAGTATACAGCTCGTTTGATTATTTAACTGTTGGCTCTGATGAAATGGCAGATATCTTCAAGAAATCATTCGGAATAAAGGATCATCAATTATTAAAAATAGGTGTACCTTTAACAGACCCTTATTACCAGAAAAGTAAAAAGAGAAATTCAGATACTTTAAAATTTGAAAACAAAAAAATAATCCTCTATGCACCGACGTTTAGAGATTATGATATGCACTCAATTCAATTGCCTTTTACGGAAAAACAATTAATTCATCAGTTAAAAGGAGAATATGTTTTACTTGTTAAACTGCATCCCGCAATTCAAAACAATATAAATAATAAATATTCTAGTGATTATATCAAAGATGTTTCTAACTATGCCTTATATGACTTACTTATGGCTGCAGACATATTAGTCACTGACTATTCTTCTGTTCCCTTTGAATTTTCGATTTTAAATAAACCCATTCTTTTCTACACTTATGATTTACAGCTCTATCAAGAGAAACGGGGATTGGTTGATAACTATCTCTCTATAATACCTGGAAGAGCCTGTTATGAGAGTAAATCATTAATAAATGAAGTACAAACCCCATTTAATCATTCCAAAATAAAAGTTTTTTCTGATAAATGGAATAAGTATTCTAAAGGAAATTCAAGTGGGAATTTATTGAATTTCGTCGAAAATTTAATAAGCTAATTGTTAACACTTGTTCAAAAAGGAACAAGTGTTCTTTTTTCTCTTGACTACCGAACATATGTTTGTTTTAATGGATTTAGTTGCTTATAGCAGCAAATAATACTAGAGGTGGTAAAATTATGAGCAAAAAAGAACTATTTGATTTCACTAGCATCACTCCAAAATTATTTACTGAACTTCGTGTAGCGGACAAAACCGTACTCCAATCATTCAATTTCGATGAGAAAAACCATCAAATTTATACAACCCAAGTGGCAACTGGAATGGGAAAAGACAACACTCAAAGCTATCGCATCACACGTCTATCTTTTGAAGGGCTACAATTAGACAGCATGCTGCTGAAACATGGAGGCCATGGAACAAATATAGGCATTGAAAACCGTAATGGCACCATTTATATTTGGTCACTATACGATAGACCAAATGAAACAGATAAAAGCGATTTAGTTTGTTTCCCATATAAAGCAGGTGCAACTTTAGATGAAAATTCTAAAGAACTTCAAAGATTCTCAAATCTCCCTTTAAACCATAGGATTACACCTGCTCTTGATATGAAGAATAGACAATTGGCACTTAGACAGTACGATACAGATAATAATAAACAGTGGGTTAAAGTCTTTGATCTGGACGATGCAATAGCAAATAAAAACACTCCTCTTTATACTATTAATATTCCTGACGAACTACACTATTTACAAGGGTTCTTTTTAGATGACGGTTATTTATATTGGTATACAGGAGATACAAACAGCAAAAGCTATCCGAATCTCATTACTGTATTCGATTCTGCTAATAAAATAGTGCTGCAAAAAGAAATTAATGTAGGCAAAGACTTGTCTACTAGATACGAGAATAACTTCCGTGAACCAGAAGGGATCTGTATGTACACTAATCCTGAAACAGGGGCAAAATCATTAATGGTGGGAATTACAAGCGGAAAAGAAGGGAATCGTATAAGCAGAATTTATGCATACCATTCCTATGAAAACTTTATGAATCATGTACCAATGCTTCGATCTCCTTTATTAAAAACAGTGGGGCACCAAGATACACCTCCAGAAAGATTTCAGCCATTTATTCAAACCTTCATTTTAGAGTATAATGCTCAAAACAAAAAATGGATGGTTCCGACTTCAGGTTATTTACCATCTTACACATCAAATTTAGTCCGAAATATTACTATCAATGCAGATGGAAACTTGCAAGTTACATTAAATGAACGCTATATTAGTTTACTGCATCAATCGATTGAAGGAGATTTCCGCTTAAAGCAAAAGGATATCCGTATGGGATCCTGGTATTTTGCCGGCGGAGAAAAATCAAATGTACTTGAAATAGGCTTTATTAAAGGGAGTACAAAAATAAGACCTGATGATGCAGCCATCTCAAATGCTTCAAGAATGAGTATTTTTATGATTGTCGCGGACAAAATTGAAATCTGATCTACAAAAAGTCTGGAGCTATTACATAGCTCCAGACTTTTTCCTTTATATATAAATTTTATGAATATAACAGTATCTAAGTTTTTATTGATATTCCGGAACATCAAAGTACAGCGTATAACCATCCAGCAAAGAATACAGGCTGTACATGCGGTTTACTTGTTTGTACGCCCAGCCGATGTCTGTTGCGTATTGGTGCGTCGCTGCGGCTGACCATCTCATTTTGTACAGTGTGTCCTGATTGTAGGCTGTGTTGTGAATATACGATGAACCTATGAATTTGGCTCCGCCGATAATGGCCGCTTCTGGTGTGAACCAGCCTTGCTCGTACGCGTATTTAGCGCCGTAGTAATTCGGGTTGCTGTCGTAGGCGCCAATTCCGTACATGTTATAGACGGTTTTTCCGTTATAGGTTAAGCCATTGGCCAAATCGGATGTTCCGTTGCCTGTTTCAAGGAGAGCGTGTGAGATTAAATACAGCTCGTTGATGCCGTATTTATTGGCGGCATCGATAAATGCCTTTGCTTTTCCTGTCAGGATGCCTTTGCTGGCAAGCACTTTCTTATTGACTTCAGTGACACTGAGGCCGGCTGTCTGTGACAGTTTGAGAAATTGGAAGTAGTATTTGCTGTCTCTGGAAAAGTTATTCGGATCTACATATTGAACCACTTCATCACTGCTTGCGTTTCGCCAGCCTAAATTAATTTTGGCCCAGCCGTTTGTCTGGCCGATGATTTTTACCTTATCGCCTTTTTTAAATTGGCCGATCACGTTTGTCGGGCTGACTGCCGGCGTTGACCGGATATTTAAAACATCAGCCGTAACCGTAGACGTCGCTGTATTAATATAAGTAAGCGATACGTAAGCCGCCCCGTCTGTTTGCGGGCTGACTGTCATTTGTTTTTGGACCATATCACGAAGCGAGAGATTGTAATTTGTTTTCATGATTTGCGGTCCGTTTTTGATTTTCACAATGGATGATGTCCATCCGTATAATTGTTTTAGCTTCGCTGATGCCGCAGAAGCTGCGACATTGCCCGTGAACTGTTCGTTTAAGCTGATTTTATAAAGTGTATTGCTTTTCGTTGTATAGCTGGGGCTTAAACTTTGCGCTTTTAGATAGGTTAACCCATTGTTCAATGCGGTTTTGCTGCTTAGCTGGGCTGTCACGATTTTGTATTGCGTATATGCCGTCTGGCTTGTTTTTGCTGTTGTGCCTGCGGCATTGTTTTGTTTGAAAAATGCTAATACGCGGTCAATGTCTTCTTGGCTGATGATGGCCTCAGTCACGATTTTATAGCTGCTTGCTGCGGCCTGACCGGTTTTCTGGCTTGCTGCTGATATGTGATTCGATTGAAAAAACGTGAGTGCCTGATTGACTTTAGCTGTATCAAGCAGAGATTCAGTAGTTATTTTAAACGTGTTAGCTATTTGTTTTTTGACTGATTTTGCAGATGCACTTAGCTGATTTTTCTTTAATACATTCAAGCCCTTTGTGACTTTTGCTTGATCTGACGTTTCTTCTGAGATGAGCTGGTATTGGTTTTCTGCTGTTGTTCCAGCTGCTGTTTTCGTTGCCTTTACTTTTTTCTGGGCAAAGAAGGCTGCGGCTTTGTTTGCTTGCTGCTCGCCTAAAATCTTTGCTGTCGTCATTTGATAGGCTGTAGACGTTGTCGTTTTTTTGACGGTGGATGACGTGTAATGCCACTTTTTCTTTTTAAAGAAAGTGTCTACCTTTTGCAGCTGCTGTTTCGTTAATCCCTTCATATTCACGGTATATGAAGTGCTTTTTCCAACCTTTTGATAACTGCCGGATACGCCGGTGTTTTTCTTGATTTGGCTGATGGCGTCCTTCACTGTATTCAGCCCTTTGAAATAAGCTGATTGGACATTGTATGACTCAGCAGTGTTTTTTTGATTGATTGACTTGTAGCTTCCTGTAATACCTGTGCTCTGTTTCAGCTGATTTACTAGATTTTTGACATTCGCTTCACCTGAAATGGCGGCTGTTGTGAACGTATACCAGACTTGTCCCTTCACCGTTGCTTTTAATGATGCCTTCAGGCCAGATTCCTTTTGGAATGTGTTTTTGATCTGCTCAGCTTTGCTGTCTCCCACGATGGTGCCTGACTGAATGGTTGTGACAGACACCGTGTGTGGGATGGGCTGATATGTGCTTTTAATCCCCGTTTGCTTAACCAAGCCCTGGATAAGCGCTTTGACTCTTGTCTCATCAGCGATTTCTGGTGTCGTGACGTTTACATAGGACTGAGCTGTTCCGGAAGCTTTTATAGCGCCAGCCACTCCCGTCTCCTGTTTGAGCTTGGCCAGGATTGTGTTTGCTTGTTTATCTCCGGAAATGGCACCTGAGGTGATGGTGACATACGGCTGTTTGCTGCCGACAGGACTTGACGTGCCTGTGATCGCTGCCTGTTTGGTAAGTCCACTCAGGATTGCTTTCGCTTCCGCTTCGCTTTGTATGCCAGCAGCGGAAATTTGGTAGGTCGTTGTTGTTCCTGAAGCTTGGTAGGAAGCATCCCATCCGGTATCCTTTTCCAGTTTGGCGACAGCCTGCGAGGCTTGGCTTTCTGAGCTGAACGTTTTTGACGGCTCTACCTCATATATCGAGTAGTCCGTATACGCTGCAGCCTGCGCGGAACCGGTTATGGCAAAAAAGGCAAGGGACGCGGCGGACAGAAGCATAGGTGCGATTAATCTCTTTTTCATTCCTTCTCCTCTTTCTTAATCAATAAGTATATAAAACTAGTTTATTTATCGGCACGCGTATGCTTCGTTTATAGGTGAATCACTTCCATTTTTTAATAAAAAAAAACTTAATCTCTACGTGAGATTAAGTTCAAATATGAGACACGATCAGCGTACAAGCTCCTTTAATCGAAAAATCGGGCATTTGAGCGGGCAAAATAAAGTGATCGCCTTTTTTGAGCGGACATGTTTCATCTTCATACATCAGTAATCCGCTCCCTTCTATGACGCTGCATAGCAGGAAGAATTCATCCTGAGACAGCTCAGCTTCGCCATTTATGTCCCATTTATATACCGAAAAATATTCGCCTTGGACAAACGTTTTAATGGTGATTCCCTTTCTTGATTCCGTCGATTCGTCTATATATCCGTCCACATGGGGAACCGTGGCCGCATTGACCGCTTTGGCAAAATGCAGCTCTCTTGGACTTCCGTCGTTATCTATCCGGTCATAGTCGTACACCCTGTATGTGGCATCTGAATTTTGCTGTGTTTCTAAAACAAGTGCCCCCTTACACAAGGCGTGCAGCGTACCGCTCGGCACATAATAGAAATCCCCCGGTTTAATCTTTATTTTTCGCAGCAGGCCCTCCCAGTCACCGCTGTTGATCATTGTGACAAGTTCGGTTTTTGAGCGGGCCGTATGCCCATAAATGATTTCCGCGTTTTCCTTACAGTCGATAATGTACCAGCATTCCGTCTTGCCGAGTTCTCCCTCTTCATTTTCGCCGGCATAATAATCATCAGGGTGAACTTTAATCGACATATTTTCCTTCACGTCCAGCAGCTTTGTCAGAAGCGGAAATTGATCCCCCTCTACACCGCCGAATACTTCACGATGCTCTTCCCAAAGCTCGATCAGTGTCTTTCCTTTAAACGGGCCATTCGCCACTGTGCTCGGTCCTTTTGGATGAGCGGAAATGGCCCAGCATTCCCCTGTTGTTTCTGAAGGAATACCGTATCCAAATCTATCTCGTAAAGCGGTTCCGCCCCAGATTTTTTCTTTAAACACAGGCGTTAGAAAAATCGGTGATTGCGTCATGATCCGTACCCCTCCCCTGTAAATAACTGATCATTATTTTCCCGGTGCGTCCCCCTTACAAACGCCCGTATAAGCTGTCTTTTTCCTATGACAACGTATGTACAAAGCATTATCTTTTGATTACCCCTTTGAAGAAAACGCTTCCTTTTATATTATATCACGTCGAAAAGAAGCTTTGTTTCAGGCTTTTCCTTGATAAGAATAATTCTCCTTTTTTGATACAAATTAATAAAAACCGTCAATCTGTTTACAAAGGAGAGAAACTATGCAAATCGACTCTGATCTCCAGAACAATTTAGACACACTGAAAAAAACATTGGGACGAAACGACGACATGATGTTTTATACATTTGCTTTCGGAGACAGCAGACAAAAGGCGTGTTTACTGTATATTGACGGTCTGACAGAAAATAAAATGCTGGCGCAGTATGTCATTTCTCCTTTACAAAGAGAAGCGTTAGCCCATAAGGAAAGCTCGATTGAAGACTTATCCGCCTTTTTTTTCGGTTTTCACCACAGGGTTGTCTCTACAATGAAAGAAATAGAGCAGCTCATTTTTACCGGGCACGCCGTTTTGCTCGCTGATGGCTATTGCGGAGGATTGGCTTTTGACACGAAGTCAGTAGAAACGCGCAGTCTTGAAGAGCCGTCTTCCGAAATTGTTGAACGCGGACCGAAAATAGGATTTATTGAAAAGCTGCGGACAAACACGGCGCTTTTACGTGAACGGACGAGTGATCCTAATCTCGTTATAAAGGAAATGACACTCGGAAAAAGGACGAAAAAGAAAATCGCTGTCGCTTATATTCAGGATATCGCCCCAGATTATGTCGTCAAAGAAGTGTTTAAAAGGCTGAAATCAGTCAAAATAGATGATTTGCCGGAATCAGGGACACTTGAACAGCTGATTGAAGATGAACCATTTTCGATTTTTCCCACGATATTAAGCACAGAACGGCCAGATCGGGTCGAAAGTGCTCTATTAGAAGGACGGGTATCCATATTAGTAGATGGTACGCCGTTTGCTTTAGTAGTGCCGGTAACGGTTGACGAATTTATCCATTCGCCTGATGATTACAGCCAGCGCTGGATTGCAATGTCACTTATCCGTATGATTCGTTATTCCAGCATCCTGATCACCATTTATCTGCCCGGTCTGTATGTCTCTCTCGTTTCTTTTCACACCGGGCTCTTGCCGACAAGAATGGCGATCTCTATTGCAGGCAGCAGGCTTAACGTACCGTTCCCCCCTTTTGTAGAAGCCTTTTTTATGATCTTTACAATAGAGCTGATCAGAGAAGCCGGATTGAGACTGCCAAAACCGATCGGACAGACGATTGGCCTGATCGGCGGAGTTGTCATCGGACAGGCGGCTGTTCAGGCGCAAATTGTCAGCGCACTGATGGTCATTGTCGTATCTGTCACTGCCCTGGCATCTTTTACCGTTCCTTCATACGCCTATAACTTTCCGCTCCGGGTTATACGCATTGCTGCAATGATAAGTGCGGCAGTACTTGGCATGTACGGCGTCATTATGGTCTTCCTGTTTGTGATCGGCCACTTAATGCGCCTGAAAAGCTTCGGGCAGGATTACATTATTCCGATCATGGCACAGCCCGGACAAGATTTGAAGGACACCGTCATCCGTATTCCTACTCTATTTTTAAAAAGAAGACCTACACGGAACGATCCCGAAGATAACATCAGACAAAGGTGATGGCTATGAGGAAATCAGAGCATAAACTGACATTTATGCAGACGCTCATTATGATAAGCAGCACACTGATCGGCGCCGGTGTTTTAACCCTTCCCCGCTCAGCTGCTGAAACAGACAGCCCGAGCGGCTGGCTTATGATCCTGTTGCAGGGCGTTATTTTTATGATCATCGCTCTGCTTTTTTTGCCTTTTCTTCAAAGAAACAGCGGAAAAACGCTTTTTAAGCTCAACAGCATCATAGCAGGGAAATTCATCGGCCTTCTATTGAATTTGTTTATCTCTCTTTATTTCATTGGGATTGTTTGCTATCAAGCTCGGATATTGGGGGAGGTCGTCGGATTCTTTCAGCTGAAAAATACGCCCATGTCGGTTGTTGTGTTTCTATTTCTTGCGGTTGCCATCTATCACGTGGGCGGAGGCGTTTATCCAATTGCAAAGGTATACGCTTATATTTTTCCTATTACCCTTATTATTTTTATGATACTTCTGATGTTCAGCTTTCGCTTATTTCAGCTTGATTTTATTCGGCCTGTTTTTGAAGGAGGCTATCAAAGTTTTTTCTCTTTATTCCCAAAAACACTTTTATATTTCTCAGGATTTGAAATCATTTTTTATCTCGTCCCGTTCATGAGAGATCCGAAGCAAGCGAAAAAGGCTGTCGCTTTAGGCATTGCGACCTCCACAGTGTTCTACAGCATTACGTTGTTCATTGTGATTGGCTGTATGACTGTGGCTGAGGCCAAAACAGTGACGTGGCCGACCATTTCCCTTATTCACGCATTAGAGGTCCCGGGTATTTTTATTGAACGATTTGATCTCTTTTTACAGCTGACCTGGACAGCTCAGCAATTTGCCTGTATGCTCGGATCCTTCAAGGGCGCCCATATCGGGTTAACTGAAGTCTTTCAGCTGAAAAATAAAAACAATGCATGGCTGCTGACTGCCATGCTGGCTGTGACATTTTTCTTAACGCTGTACCCAAAGGATCTGAATGATGTATTTTATTACGGAACGCTTCTCGGTTATGCTTTTTTAATTGTGATTGCAATCCCATTCTTCATCTGGTTTTTAAGCTGGATACTGAAAAAACTGGGGAGGGATCAGCTGCAATGAAGACCATAACAAAGCTCACAGTCATGTTTCTCATGCTGCAGGTTCTCTGCGGATGCTGGGATGTCAGGAATATTGAAAAACTATCCTTCGCCAGAGGTCTGGCGATTGATGAGACAGATGATCATAAGTATAAATTAACGTATCAAAACCTTCTTCCACAGAGTGAAAACAGCCAAACATCCGGCAAACCCGAATTTGTCAATGTGACATCCCACGGTAAAACCATTCTGGAAGCAGTCAGTGATGTATCCATTAAGGACCCTCCTATTTATAGCGATCATTTAAAGGTGATTCTTTTGGGAGAAAAACTGATGAGAAATCAAAACATAGACCAAGTCTTCAACCATTTTATTCGGGATGACGAGCTGCGGCGAAGCAGCTATTTGATGGTGGCAAGAGGGAAAGCGGCTGATATTTTAACAAAAGGAAGCCCCGATCAGCAACAGCCCATGCCCTCTGAAAAACTGATTGATTTGACAACTCACAGCGGATATAACGGAAAGATTATGATGCCGCTCCGCATCGGCAGGGCTTCCGTCTACTCCCAGAACGGCTACAGTTATCTCATCCAAGCCGTAAAAAACCAAAAGGGAAAAGCCAAGTATGACGGAGCAGGCATTGTCAAAAGAGGCAGCAATAAACTCGTTGGTTTTCTTTCAGCAAATGAAACCCAGACACTGACATGGGTGATGGGGACGATCCAAGGCGGCGTCATGCCGACGAAAGATAAAGGGCATCCGATTACGTTTGAGATTAAAAAGTCGAAAACGAAAATTAAGGCGGTGATTAAAAACGGAAAGCCAATATTTCAGATTTCTGTTAAAACGAAAGGCATCCTGACTGAAGACCAAAACCCGAAAGAGAACTCCTTTAGCGAGGGCTATTTGAGCAAGCTGGAGAATATTTTCGAGAAAAAGCTTGAACGCGATGTAAAGAAGGTCATGGATAAACTGCAGCACCAGTATAAAACCGATCCGGTCTTTTTATCGGACTACATTCGTGTTCAATACCCTGATTACTGGAATAAAGTAAAAGGACATTGGGATGAATTATTTTCCGAGGCTGATTTTACATACGATATTTCCTTCAAAATCAGTAACTTCGGCACAGTAGGAAAGTGAGCAATCAAAAGGGTGCGCATGATCACGCACCCTTTTTTATGTTCCGACAGTTTGCTGTTTTCCGGCCGATCCTCCCTGTCCGTTTTTGTCCCGTAAATCCTTTTCAATTTCTTCAAGGCTTTTTCCCTTCGTCTCTGTCACTTTAAACCGGACAAACAGGAACGCCATGATACCGATCGCGGCATAAATCAAGAATAAATAACTGATGCCGATCGCTTCCATTAATATTGGATAGGTTAGTGAAACAATCAGTGTCCCAACGTGCAGCATCAAGGTCGATACCCCAGTCCCGATTCCTCTGACATGGAGCGGGAACAATTCAGGAAGCATCACCCAGACAACCGGGCCCCAGCTGACCGCAAAGACAACGATAAACACGCCTAAGCAAATGACAGTCGTCCATGAGGCAGCCGGAGTGTTATCGAAAAAGAGATTCACCAGAGCGAGAACGATCAAGCTGATCACCATCCCGGCATTCCCGAATAACAATAGCGGCTTTCTTCCGATCTTGTCGATGATTTTAATCGCTATTAATGTCATGAGAACATTGACTGTGCCGATTCCGACCGTTCCTAAAATCGAAGCGGAGTTTCCGAATCCGACGTTTGTGAAGGTCTTTGGCGCATAATAAATGATCGTATTCGTCCCGATAAATTGCTGCAAAAACGCCAGTCCCAAGCCGGCAATCAGCGCGGGGCGCACCCACGGATCGAAAAGCTCCTTCAGGCCGCCTTCATCCTGCTTTTCCGCTTCTTGAATATCATGTATTTCCTGATCAATATCTTTTGTGCCACGCAATTTTTCAAGAATCTTCTTCGCTTTGCCCTCTTCGCCGTTCGTGAACAGCCAGCGCGGACTCTCCGGCATAAACAAAATCCCAATGAGCAAGAGCAGCGACGGTACTGCTGCCAATCCAAGCATCCAGCGCCACGCTTCAGCATCGGCAAATATGTAATTGACAATGTAAGAAAGAAGGATGCCGACCGTGATCATAAGCTGATTTAAAGATGACAGCGCCCCGCGTTTATGTTTTGGCGCCAGTTCAGATAAATAGAGCGGCACAATCGTCGTTGATGTCCCGACTGCCAGTCCCAAAATGATGCGAAACAGCACCATGACTCCCGTATTCGGGGCGAATGCCACACCAAGCCCGCCTATACAAAACAGCAGCGCGGCAGCCATAATCGCTTTTTTTCTTCCGAAACGGTCAGTCAGTTTGCCAGCGGCTCCTGAGCCTAATATTGCCCCAACCAATAAGGAGCTGACAACAAGTCCTTCCGTAAACGCGTTCAAGCCTAAGTCCTTTTTCATAAATAAAATAGCGCCGGAAATCACTCCGGTATCATAGCCATATAACGCGCCTCCAAGAGCGCCGAAAAAATAAAGCCATAAATTGGACTGCTTTTTCATAAAAATGACTCCCTTTCTCCTTCAGCTGTAATCATACTGGCTGCGGAGTTTTTTTAGAAATCTTTTAGCCTGTTTTTCCGGCCATTAAACCTTTTCATTCTTGCTGATCATGCGTTTCCAATTATTCACTTGCATTTTTTTCAATAAGAGCGAAACATTTTTTTATTTACGGCGTCCAATATAAGGTGATTCTAGATATCGTCACTTTAATTTTCCAAAGACAAAAACATATAAATATAGGAATTTTTATCGAAAAATGTCTTTCGAGGAGTTGTTCTATGGCAAAATAAATGGTAATCTTCAAATATTAAAGAAACGTGAGGTATTAATATGGAGGAACGATTACAACGCAAGAAGAAAAAGAGACGCTTAAAAAAATGGGTTAAATTAACTATCGGTTTGTTTGCTACTCTAATTATTGTAGCTGGCTCAATAGGTGCCTATGCTTATGTAAAGTTGAACAACGCGTCAAAACAAGCACATATTGATTTAAATGACAATGGTCAATCGGTTAAACGCATCAAGGAATTTGACCCTAAAAAGGACTCATTTACTGTATTACTTTTAGGAATTGATTCAAGAGATTCCAAAGGTGAAACGGTTGACGATGCTCGAAGTGACGCTAATGTCTTAGTTACCTTTAATCGAAAAAATAAAACAGCAACAATGTTAAGTATACCGAGAGATTCTTATGTTAACATTCCTGGCTATGGATATGATAAATTTACACACGCCCATGCATATGGGGGAGTAAAACTCTCGGCAAAAACAATTGAAAACCTCCTAGATATCCCAGTAGATTATGTTATAGAAAGTAATTTTGACGCTTTTAAAGATGTGGTGGATGAATTAAATGGAGTTAGTATAAATGTAAAAAATGAAAAAATCGTTAATCAAATTAAAAAAGATACTAAAGGAAAAGTTGTGTTAAAAACTGGCGTTCAAACTCTAAACGGTGAAGAAGCTCTAGCTTATGTAAGGACACGTAAAGCTGATACAGATTTTCAACGCGGACAAAGACAAATGGAAGTCCTAAATGCTATTATAAAAAAATCTAAATCTTTAAGCTCTATACCAGCATATGATGATATCGTTGATAGTTTGGGTAAAAATTTAAAAATGAATTTATCATTAAATGATGCAATCGGTTTATTTCCTTTTATAACTTCTTTAACATCAGTTGATAATGAACAGCTTACTGGATCAGACATTTATCTCTACAGCTCTCGTGAGCGTAAAAAGCTTTATTATTTAAAACTGGATAGTGAAAAACTAGAAGAAGTCAAAACCGAACTAAAGAATGACATAAACAATTGATTTTAACGGGATGGCGATTACGCCATCCCGTTTAACATATTTCACTGTTGAAAATGATCAAAGTAACGTTTAGCCTTGTTTTATATGGTTGATGTTTCTAAGGAAAGCTGAACATACTACACGAAGCAGCTTCATTTTTAAGGAGGTCCTCCCACATATGAAATGTATTGCGATTGATTTAGACGGAACATTACTGAATAAAGAAAGCGTCATTTCCGCTGAAAACAGAGCGGCGATCAAACGGGCCGTTGATGCCGGCATCCTCGTCACCATTTGCACGGGAAGAGCAACATTTGATGTAAAGGCGCTGCTGGATGACTTGGACATCCCTATCATTGCGGCAAATGGCGGAACGATCCACGACACGGGTTACCGTTTGATCAGCCGGACATTAATGGATCAGGAGGCTGGTAAAGCAATCGCTGATTACTTACTGTCAAAAAACATTTACTTTGAGGTATATACAGATGACCATCTGCTTTCTCCTTTTGATGGCGAAGCCAAGCTGCATGCGGAGCTTGATATTCTAAAGAGCGCGAATCCAAATGAACAGACGGATGAATTGTGGCAAGGAGCCATGACTCAGTTCAAGCAGTTTGGCATAAAGCCGATCCCTCATATTGAATCGGTTTTTGACGGCAGCGAAAACATTTATAAGCTTCTTTGCTTCTCCTTTGACATGGACAAGCTGAAACAAGCGAAGGAAGAGCTGAAGCATCATAAAAAACTGGCACAAACCTCTTCCGGAAAGCATATTATCGAAATCCTGCCGGCCAATTCAGGAAAAGGACACGCGCTGACAAAGCTGGCTGACATATACGGAATTGAAACACAGGATATTTATGCGATCGGCGACAGTCCGAACGATTTGTCTATGTTTGAAGTCGCAGGACATCGTATCGCCATGGAAAATGCGATCGATGAATTAAAAGAAAAAAGCACCTTCGTCACAAAAAGCAATGACGAAAATGGTGTGGCCTACTTTATTGACCAGCTTCTTTCCGGCCAATATGCATAAAGAAAAGACTCCAGAGATTCTGGAGTCTTTAAATTGTTGACAAAATCCTAAAACGACTTTAGTTTTAGGATTTTGTCATCTTTTCAGCGTGATTGAAAACCTTTGAAGTCTAGGAAAGGCGAGCATTGGAGCGGAGCGAATATTCTAATTCGTGAGCACCGACGCGCAGGCTTGACAACGAATGCGAGGGTTTGTCAACACGCTGAAGACTCCAGAGATTCTGGAGTCTTTGTCTTTTATTGCACACGTATACTTCCTGCGTATTTATCCTTCCAATACGTGCTCGTGTTCATATTGGTGATGGTCACGCCGTTTGACAATGTGACATGAACAACTTGTCCGTTTCCGATATAAATGGCCGGATTTAGGCTTGTTGATTGGAAGAACACAATATCTCCCGGTTTCAGGTCAGCCTTCTCAACTTTCGTTCCCGCTTTGTACTGGCTTGTTGCGTACCGAGGCAGGGAAATACCCGCTGCTTTCTTGTATACATACTGGACAAAACCTGCTGTATCAAACCCAGTCTCCGGAGACACTCCGCCTTTTTTATAAGGTACTTCTCCGATATAAAGCGTAGCTTCAGATACAATCGGATTTTCTTTTGGAATTTTCATGTTGTCAAATCGGCGTATGCCTGTCATCTTTGACTTCCAGTAATCCTCTGACAAGTAGGAAATGGTTACTTTTTCTGACCGGCTTGCCTGAATAAATCTGCCTCCGCCAGCATAAATGCCTGCATGTGAAATTCCTTTTTTATACGTATTGCTGAAATAGACGACATCGCCAGGCTTTATGTTTTGAGGCGCCACCTTCTCGCCCACTGCCCACTGTTGTTCGGCTGATCGCGGCAGATAAATGCCGAGTGCCTGTTGAAACACATACTGCACGAGCCCTGAGCAATCAAAGCCTTCTGACGGTGTGCTTCCGCCAAACACATATGGAATGCCGATATATTTTTCGGCCTCCTGAACGACAGGAACATCAGCCGTGGCCGGATCGGCTGCGATTCGTCTCGCCCCGATATAAGATCCGCTCCAATAGCTGCTTTTTTTGTAATTGGTGATGATAACTCCTTTTGATAACGTACTGTGAATTATTTGGCCGTCTCCGATGTAAAGAGCGACGTGTGTAGGAGCAGTCCCGGTGCTTCCCTCTTTTTTGAAAAATAAAATATCGCCTGGCTTCAGGTTTTCCGGTTTTACAGCCGTTCCGATTTTATACTGATCGTTCACAGATCTCGGCAGATGAATATCGGCCTTACTGAAAACATATTGAATCAATCCCGAAGGATCGAATCCCTCTTTCGGTGTTTCACCGCCGTATTTATACTGATACCCAAGCAGTTTTTTTGCTTCGCTGATGATCAGTTCAGATGACATATCAGCCTCCGCAACCTCCGCTTTTGTGATAATTGAGCCCAAAAAACTAATGATAACCGCCACAAGCAAAAACTTCTTCCAGTTTGCCAGGGTGTTCACTTTTATTATCTCCTCCTCTTTTTGCAGTTTTAACATCGGTATTTTTTTGAATATATTAAGAGGCTTTTTGATTTTTTTACAAAAGGAATGTGCGGACAAATAAAAAGAGAATGCCTCATCAGACACTCTCTTTTTTGAATTATTTATTGGCGTTTGCCGATTCTTCCTGCTGTTGGATTTTATGCATTTCCGTGTCAATCTTCTGCTTTTCCTGATCTGTCAGCTGATCGTTGAATTTAAAAGCTGACATAAACATGAACACAATGGCTACGGCAACAAATGGCCAGCTGGCTTTCACAAATTTCATCTATATCCCTCCGATTATTTAGATTTTAGTTTGTCGCTATGATCAACATCAAATGTCAGTTTTCCGTCCTCTACTTTCCATGCGAAATTAGAGTCTTTCGTCAGTTCGCGAATAATCGTTTTCTGTTTGATACTTCCTTTTTTCACCGGTGCAGGCGTCGCTTCATGGATGTCAATCGGCGTCACTTCAAAGTGGCCTGTTCCGTTTTTCTTCAGGTGATACTGAACAAGTGCACTGTCTCTCGTTCTTGTCCAGCCTTGGTCAAAGACAAAGTTGCCGAGGCTGTAGAAAATGACGGTTCCGTTATATACTTCAATCGGTTCTAAGACGTGCGGATGGTGGCCGACAATAATATCTGCTCCCGCATCAGACATGGCTCTTGCAAGCTGGCGCTGACGGTCGTTTGGATCATTGTCATACTCTTGCCCCCAGTGTGACTGCACAACGACGACGTCCGCATGTTTTTTCGCTTCTGAAATCATTGGGATGAAGATTTCAGGATCTGCCGGCAGCACGCCCGGCGTATTCTTTTTAGCCGCGAAACCTTTTCCGGACACATCGGTAAAGCCAAGCGTCGCGATCGTTACCCCATTGACTTCCTGGTACGAAATATTCTTTTTCGCATCACTTAAGCTGTATCCCGCTCCAACGATATCAAGGTTTTGCTTCGCAAATTCTCCAAGTGTATCCTTCATGCCCTGAGCGCCGTAGTCCATTGCGTGGTTGTTTGCGCTGTTGAGAACCGTGAAATTCATATCCTTCAAGACTTTCACTGATTCCTCATTCGTCTGCAGATGAATCTCTTTATCTGCTTGTTTATAATTCTTTTTATAGGTTACCGGGTTTTCAAAGTTTCCTGCTACATAATCCGAGGCTCTGAAGATCGGTTCAACATATTGAAAAATACTATCTATCCCTTTTTGATCCGTTACTTTTTCAACATAGCGGCCCATCATAATATCGCCGACAAATGAGGCTGAGAGAACGTCGTCAGAATACGTTTTGACTTTTGGCGTTTCTGCTTTTCCCGCCCACATAAAAGCGAACATGAGGACAAAAACGATTGGAATGGCAATAAATACGTGCTTATTGGTTTTCTTTTTTTGCTGTTTTGTCAGCTTCAGCAGCTTTTCATGAAAGCTCAGTTCTTTTTTCATCGTTTGACACACCTTACATTAAATTAAGTAGTAAACAAACATGATAGCAAAGGTCGCTCCGCTCAATAGCAGCGTGCTTCCGAACGTAATCGTTAAACCTTGTTTCTGAATGGTATTGGCAATTAAACCTGGCACGATGATGCCGATTCCTCGAAATTCCGCGATTTCAAATGGTACAATCGGGTATAGAAAATCAAACGCGATTTTCAGGACGATCCCTGTTATCAGCATGGCAGCGAATTTTCTGCGTCCGTACAAAATCATAAATTTGGATAAACCGTATTTCACAATGACATAAGTGAGCAGGCTCACCAGCAATACCAGCAAAATAAAGACCGGCTGATTAAACACAAGTCCTAAATATCCCGGAACAACCAATCCTGCCGGCACGATCCCTGTTTTTTCTGCAAAAATCAAACTGAGTAGTACACCTAAAATTAGTGCGATGTATAAATCTGATCCGAACATGTCTGCATTTCCTCCTAGCTTACGAGCTGCTTAACCTTGTATTCGTGGATTTTTTCAATTAAAGGCTCTGCGGCACCATGAATATTGCCGACGCCATATATGACACGGTTGTGCATTCTTTTCTTTAGCAATTCCATAATTTCTTCTGTTGACTTGTACTCTAGATCATGCAGTTTGTCTGCAGGAATTTTGCCTTCTTCATAGGCTTTTACGATTGGTTCTGTTGTTTCACCGATTAAGATCAGTTCACTTGCTTCAATATAAGGCAATACGTCGTTTGCGAATTGCTGTGTCCGATCGACACGGTCTGCGCGGCAGTTCATGATGATGATCGGATCATCGGTCGGGTAACCGATTTCTTTTACACGTTTCCATATATTCAAAGTAGAAGAAGCGTCGTTTGCGGCAAACCCATTAACAAAGTGCCCAGGCTCGCTCGGACTGATCAGCGGAAGAATTCTCATTGCTCCCGGATCTGGCGGCGCATTCAGCATTCCTTTAAACGCTGTTTCTTCGTCAATGCCGAGTGCTTGAGCCACACCCAGTGCCAAAGAAGCGTTATCAGGGAATACCATGTATTCAAATTTACGCAGATATTCATCTGTAATTTTTGAGTTATCAGCAATGATGACTTTTGTGTTTCGTTCTTTCGCTTTTTGTTTAAAGAACTCGGTATATTCACTATCTGTAATGACAAGATGGCCGTTATAAGGAATTGTAGCGGTAAACGCTTCTGCAATTTCATCAAGCGTCGGCCCCATGACATCCATATGATCTTCTAAAACGTTAACAATAACGCCGATATTGGCTTGCAGAAGTTCTTCCTGAAAGATGATTTGATAATCCGGGTTAACAGCCATGCATTCACTGACAATCGCGTTAGCCCCTCTTTCTACTGTTTCTCTCATGACTTCTTTTTGTTCACCGATATTCGGCCCTTGTGGTTTCCGTTTAATCGGTTTTTCCTCCGGTGTGTCCCAGTAAATCATTCTCGCATCCGTTCCTGTTGTTTTTCCAACAGTTTTGTAACCGGCCTCTATTAATATTCCGGTTGTAAGCCTTGTCACAGTCGACTTTCCTCGGATGCCATTAATATTCACTCGAACAGGGAGGGCATCAATGTTTTTCTGATGTCGTCGTTTTTCTAATATTCCGATGACCAGTATGACAGCACAGGCTATAATGAGTAACCACATTGCTATTCGACATCTCCTTCTATATTGTTGTAAATTCATTCATCAGTATATAGAATCACTATGAATTCTCAATCGGCATTATGTAACATAATCTTCCCTGAGCCACTGAGTCAAACTTCTCTTTTGAAAGAGATTTTGTACCTACAACCTGTTTTCTATTTTTGGAAAACAGCAGGACTTACACCTTATCTCTTTTTTTGAAAAATGAAAGGAATGCGCTTTCATTTTTCTCCTGATATCCTTATGGACGTATAGTCACACCCAGCTGTTTGCGTTTAATATGTATTTTAAATCAATCTTTTTTTCAGCGTGTGGTATCAAGCTTTCCCTGCTATCATGCGTGTTTTCCGGTTCTTATGAACACAAAATGGTTATTCTATTTCTTAAGGATAAGGTCATAATGTCATCCTTTCTGCATGGAAAACCCAATATTAGACCCATTCCAAAATGACTAAGGGGACCCGTCTTGAAAACGCTGAACATACGGGTCTGAATTCTCTAACATTATTAAACATTTTCTGGGCGGATAGTCTATTCTCTTTCTCCTCATTTACAGGTCTAAACGCATGACTTTGAAACAATTTTAATAAAACTTAATATTTGTTCAAGAAAACTTCATCCAGATTTGTGAAGACTTTGTCAAAAAAAGAGTGAAAACCTTAAATTTCACAATTATATATACAATTTACAATAGATTTCTTTTGATGTTTTTATTGCCAACTTCAGACCGCTCATGATAATCTATCTATGTAAACGGTTACATAAACGAGGAGGAGCTGTTTTGGCTACAATTAAAGATGTCGCCGGAGCGGCGGGCGTTTCAGTTGCGACGGTTTCCCGCGTGCTGAATGACAACGGCTATGTACATGAAGAAACGCGTACGCGTGTCATAGCGGCGATGGAGAAGCTGAACTATTACCCGAATGAAGTCGCCAGATCTCTTTATAAAAGAGAATCCCGGCTGATCGGGCTTTTGCTCCCGGATATCACAAACCCTTTCTTCCCCCAGCTTGCCCGCGGCGCGGAGGATGAATTGAACCGGGAAGGCTATCGCCTTATTTTCGGAAACAGTGACGAGGAATTGACAAAAGAACGTGAATACCTTCAAACCTTTAAGCAAAATCATGT
Organism: Bacillus cabrialesii; assembly: GCF_004124315.2. GTDB lineage: Bacteria > Bacillota > Bacilli > Bacillales > Bacillaceae > Bacillus > Bacillus cabrialesii. The sequence continues at coordinate 3,626,332 of NZ_CP096889.1, forward strand.
CGCAGGCATTATTGCCGCCACGAATTACCCGGACCTTGAGGAATACAGCGGCATAAATCACCCAGTCGTTTTTCTGGACAGAACACATGAAGGAGCCCCTTCTGTATCCAGTGACGGCTATACAGGAGGAAAATTAGCCGCCGAAGCCATTATTCACGGAAAAAGCCGGCGCATTACGCTCTTGAGAGGACCCGTTCACCTGCCGACCGCTCAAGACCGCTTTAATGGCGCTTTGGAGGTCTTAAAGCAGGCTGAAGTTGAATTTCAGGTCATCGAGACGGCTTCATTTTCTTTCAAGGATGCGCAATCGATGGCGAAGGAGCTGTTCGCCACATATCCTGAGACAGACGGTGTGATAGCGAGTAATGATATTCAAGCCGCAGCAGTTTTACATGAAGCATTACGGCGCGGAAAAAACGTGCCGGAGGATATTCAAATGATCGGCTATGACGACATTCCGCAAAGCGAGCTGCTGTTTCCTCCCCTGTCTACAATTAAACAGCCCGCATATGATATGGGCAAAGAAGCGGCCAAACTGCTTTTGCGTATTATCAAAAAACAGCCGCTCACAGAAACCGCGATTCAAATGCCCGTCACCTATATAAGAAGAAAGACGACAAGAAAGGAAGATCATGATGCGTAATATTTGTGTGATTGGAAGCTGTTCAATGGATTTAGTGGTCACCTCGGACAAACGCCCAAAAGCCGGGGAAACGGTACTTGGCACGTCATTTCAGACTGTGCCGGGTGGTAAAGGAGCAAATCAGGCCGTTGCTGCTGCGAGACTTGGCGCCCGCGTGTTTATGGTCGGCAAGGTCGGTGATGATCATTATGGAACAGCTATTTTGAATAATTTAAAAGCAAACGGTGTTCGCACCGACTATATGGAACCGGTTACACATAAAGAAAGCGGTACCGCCCACATTGTGCTTGCTGAAGGTGATAACAGCATTGTCGTCGTCAAAGGTGCGAACGATGAGATCATTCCATCGTATGCGATAGACGCGCTTGAACAGATTGAAAAGGTTGATATGGTCCTGATTCAGCAGGAAATCCCGGAGGAAACGGTTGATGAGGTATGCAGATACTGCCATTCTCACGATATCCCGGTCATGCTCAACCCGGCACCTGCCCGCCCGCTAAAACAGGAAACAATAGATCACGCCACCTATCTCACTCCGAATGAACACGAGGCGTCGATTTTATTCCCCGGACTTACCGTTTCAGAAGCGTTGGCGCTTTATCCGGCGAAGCTCTTTATTACGGAAGGAAAACAAGGCGTCCGCTATTCAGCCGGAAGCAAAGAACGGCTCATCCCGTCCTTCCCTGTTGAACCTGTTGATACAACCGGAGCGGGAGATACATTTAACGCAGCATTCGCCGTTGCTCTTGCTGAGGGAATAGACATTGAAGCCGCATTACGGTTTGCCAACCGGGCCGCTTCCCTTTCTGTCTGTTCCTTCGGCGCCCAGGGCGGAATGCCGACAAGAAAAGAAGTGGAGGAGCTGCTGTCATGAAAAAACACGGTATACTGAACAGCCATCTTGCCAAGCTGTTAGCCGACCTTGGCCACACGGATAAAATTGTCATCGCGGATGCGGGGCTGCCTATTCCTTACGGCGTTTTAAAAATTGATCTTTCATTGAAGCCGGGTCTCCCGGCTTTCCAGGATACAGCCGCAGTGCTCGCTGACGAGATGGTCGTCGAAAAAGTCATTGCTGCAACTGAAATAAAAACCTCAAATCAGGAGAATGCCAGATTTCTAGAGAAGCTTTTTTCTGAACAAGAGATTGAATACCTTTCCCACGCAGAATTTAAGCAACTGACAAAAGAAGCAAAGGCCATCATTAGAACAGGTGAATTCACACCATATGCCAACTGCATCCTGCAGGCGGGTGTGCTTTTCTAGAAAGGAGGATGGAACATGCAGATTGAAATGAAAGACATTCACAAAGCATTCGGAAAAAACCAAGTGCTGTCAGGCGTTTCCTTTCAGCTCGTGCCTGGCGAGGTTCACGCATTAATGGGAGAAAACGGCGCCGGCAAGTCCACGCTTATGAACATTCTGACAGGCCTGCATAAATCGGATAAAGGGCAAATCATCATAAACGGAACCGAAACGTATTTTTCCAATCCGAAAGAAGCGGAACAGCATGGCATCGCTTTTATCCATCAGGAATTGAATATCTGGCCGGAAATGACCGTTCTTGAGAATCTATTTATCGGAAAAGAGATATCATCCAAGCTGGGCGTTTTACAAACGAGAAAAATGAAAGCGCTAGCAAAAGAGCAATTTGATAAACTGTCTGTCTCTCTTTCTCTTGATCAAGAAGCTGGCGAGTGTTCCGTCGGACAGCAGCAAATGATCGAAATCGCAAAAGCGCTCATGACAAATGCCGAGGTAATCATTATGGATGAGCCGACAGCTGCGTTGACAGAACGGGAAATCAGCAAGCTCTTTGAGGTCATTACAGCGTTAAAAAAGAACGGTGTGTCCATTGTATACATTTCACATCGCATGGAAGAAATTTTTGCGATTTGCGACAGAATCACCATCATGCGTGACGGAAAAACCGTAGACACAACAAACATTCCAGACACCGGTTTTGATGAAGTCGTCAAAAAAATGGTCGGACGCGAGCTGACTGAACGATATCCGAAGCGCGCTCCTTCTTTCGGTGAAAAAATGTTCGAGGTGAAAAACGCCTCCGTCAAAGGACGTTTTGAAGATGTCAGCTTTTATGTTCGTTCCGGTGAAATCGTCGGTGTTTCCGGCTTGATGGGAGCCGGCCGGACAGAAATCATGAGAGCGCTGTTCGGTGTTGACAGGCTGGACTCGGGTGAGATATGGATCGCGGGAAAAAAGACAGTCATTAAGAACCCGCAGGATGCGGTAAAAAAAGGGCTCGGCTTTATCACAGAGAATCGCAAGGATGAAGGGCTGCTGCTCGACACCTCGATTCGCGAGAATATTGCGCTGCCCAACCTGTCCAGTTTTTCTCCAAAGGGTCTCATTGACCACAAGCGGGAAGCTGAATTTGTTGACCTTTTAATCAAACGCCTGACCATCAAAACAGCCTCATCGGAAACGCACGCACGCCATTTATCAGGAGGAAACCAGCAAAAAGTGGTGATTGCCAAGTGGATCGGCATCGGACCGAAAGTGCTTATCTTGGATGAGCCGACCAGAGGCGTGGATGTAGGCGCGAAACGGGAGATTTATTCGCTGATGAATGAGCTGACTGAGCGAGGCGTCGCCATCATTATGGTGTCATCAGAGCTGCCGGAAATTCTCGGAATGAGCGATCGCGTTATCGTCGTCCATGAAGGCAGAATCAGCGGAGAAATTCAAGCTCAGAAAGCAACACAAGAACGAATTATGACACTTGCCACGGGAGGGCGGTAATATGAAAACCGAACATCAACCAGAACAAAAACGAATTCACTTCGACGGAGTCATGCAAAAACTCGGCCCGTTTCTCGGTTTATTTATTCTCGTTATCATTGTATCTATTTTAAATCCAAGCTTTCTTGAACCGCTGAATATTTTAAACCTGCTTCGCCAGGTCGCCATTAACGGATTAATCGCGTTCGGCATGACCTTTGTGATTTTAACAGGCGGCATTGATCTTTCCGTCGGCGCTATTCTTGCCCTGTCCAGCGCTTTAGTCGCGGGGATGATTGTATCCGGTGTCGATCCGGTTCTCGCAATCATCCTCGGCTGTATCATTGGTGCCGTCCTCGGCATGATCAACGGACTATTAATCACAAAAGGAAAAATGGCGCCCTTTATCGCCACGCTTGCAACCATGACTGTGTTTCGCGGACTGACGCTTGTGTATACAGACGGAAATCCGATTACCGGACTTGGCACAAACTACGCTTTTCAACTGTTCGGCCGAGGCTATTTCTTGGGCATTCCTGTACCGGCGATTACGATGGTTCTTGCCTTTGCCGTCCTTTGGGTGCTTCTTCATAAAACACCATTCGGACGCCGAACGTACGCAATCGGAGGCAATGAAAAAGCCGCGCTCATTTCAGGCATTAAAGTGACGCGCGTGAAAGTGATGATCTATTCTTTAGCCGGACTTTTATCCGCCCTTGCCGGCGCCATATTGACTTCACGTCTGCATTCAGCCCAGCCGACTGCCGGAGAATCGTACGAACTGGATGCGATCGCGGCGGTTGTCTTAGGGGGAACAAGTCTTTCCGGCGGCCGCGGACGCATTATCGGCACGTTAATCGGGGTGCTGATCATCGGCACACTTAACAACGGGCTCAACCTGCTTGGCGTCTCATCGTTTTATCAGCTGGTAGTCAAAGGGATTGTCATCTTAATCGCGGTATTGTTAGACCGCAAGAAGTCAGCATAGGAGGTTTTTCATATGAAAAAGGCGATATCCGTCATTTTAACGTTATCATTGTTTTTATTAACTGCCTGTTCGCTCGAGCCTCCCCAATGGGCAAAGCCGTCAAACTCGGGGAACAAAAAGGAATTCACCATCGGCTTGTCCGTCTCAACGCTTAACAACCCCTTTTTTGTCTCATTAAAAAAGGGCATCGAAAAAGAAGCTGAAAAACGGGGAATGAAAGTTATCATTGTCGATGCACAAAATGATTCATCGAAACAGACGAGTGATGTAGAAGACTTAATTCAGCAAGGTGTCGATGCATTGTTAATTAACCCGACTGATTCATCGGCGATCTCAACGGCAGTAGAATCTGCAAACGCAGTCGGTGTGCCCGTCGTAACTATCGACCGTTCCGCCGAACAAGGAAAAGTCGAAACCCTCGTTGCTTCCGATAACGTGAAAGGCGGTGAAATGGCCGCGGCATTTATCGCTGATAAACTTGGAAAAGGAGCGAAAGTGGCAGAGCTTGAAGGCGTGCCAGGCGCATCTGCCACACGGGAACGCGGCTCAGGATTTCATAACATCGCAGATCAAAAGCTCGACGTTGTCACAAAACAATCAGCTGACTTTGACCGCACCAAAGGCCTGACTGTCATGGAAAACTTGCTGCAGGGACATCCGGATATCCAAGCCGTTTTTGCTCACAATGACGAAATGGCGCTCGGTGCTCTCGAGGCAATTAACAGCTCAGGAAAAGATATTTTAGTAATCGGCTTTGACGGCAATAAAGATGCGCTCGCTTCCATTAAAGACGGAAAGCTCTCAGCCACCGTTGCTCAGCAGCCTGAATTAATCGGTAAACTGGCAACAGAAGCAGCCGATAATATTTTGCACGGAAAAAAAGTGAAAAAATCAATTTCCGCGCCTCTCAAATTAGAAACACAAAAATAATTGCCATGGATCAGATTTTTATCTGATCCTTTTTGATGTTTAGGAATCTGTGAAAACGTGAATAGGGATATAGAGTGAATTATTTCTCTTACGTGAGGAGAGGAACGAAATGAACAAAACAACAAAGGTATTATCAACACTAGCCCTTGCGGCCGGAATTACGGCGGCTTCTGCAGGCGGCGCAAGCACAATCCATGCACAGCAGCCAGAAACAACTGTAAGCATTGATGATTTATACAGCTACCCGATTGATTCTTATTTGGTGTCAGCAGAGGCGCTAAATGTCAGAACGAAGGCTTCTGCAGCAAGCCAAAAAGCCGATACGCTGCACTTGGGCGACAGCTTAAAACTGATTTCCTTCGCAAACGCCGACTGGGCAAAGGTTCATTATAAAAACGGAAAAACAGGCTTTGTCTCCACTCATTACATTGTAAAAGCAGCTACAACCGTAAAAACCAAAACAAAAACGAAAGTGTATACATCCGCCGATGGAAAAAGCATCAAGACTCTTCCAGCTGACACAAGCGTGTCTTTTTTAGGCTGGAGCAAGACGAAAAAAGGCGGTTTTGATTTTGACTGGGTATTCGTTGATTACGGCGGTGCGACAGGCTATCTGAAAACAAAGGATTTACACATGACAAAATAACCGAAAGGGATTCCGTGTTTATGCGGAATCCCTTTTATTATGGATTGATTTGTCACATTCCCAAGATATTTCTCAGGAAATATTGTCGTATGCCGTGTCGAAACCATACATGATCATCGCCATTTTTGTTCACGTTAAAAAATGGAGGTGTAAATATGGATCAATTTGAAGCAGCTTATGAATCGTATAAAGCCAGGCAAACAACTGACGATCAACAAACTGTTCCAGCTGGAAAAGAAGAAATTATTGCGGTCAGAAGAAATGAGGACGACAATATCATTGCAGTGAAAACGAGCACGGGAAGAGAACTCGACTACCCCACTGCGCTGTCAGAAGCAAAAGCGGGAAAACTCGCTCATGTGGATGTCTTCCATAAATACGGACGTGATATTCTGCGAAGTGAACCGGACGGCATAAAGGAAAACAACCTGTCCGAGCTGCCGGATTTTTGATCATAAAGAAGCCCTGCCGCTTGCCGGACAGGGCTTTCTTTTAAGCGAAAGGCTTCTGGATATATTCAGCTAACCGTTTTGCGCTGAGGGAAATATCCTCTTCAGTTGCACCATTCACGCCATAGAATACGTATGGGGATAGGTATTTCATGCCGATCAGATTGCTCGTGGCCTGAAATGGTTTTAGAAGCTCACTGATCGAGTAATGATTGCCTCCGCCAGCCTGATATTTTTCTGCTTCGCTCCCTGTTGAAACAGCCAGCAACAGCTCCTTGCCATGCAAGGCGTTTCCTTTCGAACCAAAGGCCCAGCCGTAAGCCAGCACAAGATCCTGCCATTTTTTCAAAAGCGGCGGAGAGCTGTACCAATAAAGCGGAAATTGGAAGACAATCCGATCGTATTGCTCGCACAGCTGCTGCTCCTTCGCAACATCTATCGCTTCATCCGGGTATTCCTTATAAAGCTCCCGTACTGTGATATTGTCATGTGTACTCAATTCCTCTGCCCACGCCTTATTAACAACAGAGGTTTCCATATGAGGATGAACTGCCAAAACCAATATTTTCATCAGACCACACCTTTACCCTTTTGACGTTATTTTATCTAAAATCAGGAAAAGAGCCAAATAAAAAGAAAGCCCTGTAGACAGGAGCTTTCTTTTTTCTTTATTCAGGGCTTCCTTCAGTTGTTTCAATATCCTTGGCAAAATCAGGGTTATCAAGATTTGCCTTAAAGAAATCCGCTGTATTTGGAAGTCTGAGGTTCATGTTCATTTTTTGAGAAATCGTAACCGTGCAATCCTCAAGCACATAGTCAAAAACGTGTCCGCCTGAATTCCGTCCTTCGTCAATGAAGTGCAGGTGATACCCAGAAACAGCGATTCCGTTTGCATAAGCCGGTGTCAGGAAACCTACGATCGTTCCTCTCACGTTGTCGAAGTTGAAAATCGGCTGCGTTTTGACCGCTTCAACCATCGGCACGTAAGGTTTTTCTTGCAGTTCTACCGTTCTTGTCTGCACTTTTTTAAACAATCCGTCAATGCGGATCGCGTAAAATAAGTTTTTGCTTGGCAGAATGCTGTTGATCTCATTTTCAAACTCTTCACGTGTCGTTTTCGCGTCAATTTTATGTGTCATGTCCGGTGTAAAGAACGTAAATGAGCAGAACGGAGAACGGTCCCCATTTTGCACAGGAGTCGCAGTTCCGTCTGAACGGAGACGGTAAAATTCGCCGTCGAACCCTATCAGCTCTCCGTCAAGCTTGTTAAAGGTTCCGATACCGAAGTCTCCGTATTTTGGAATCTCTGACAGTTCAAAATCACCGTCATATACTCCGTCTAATAGAGAAGTCATTGTTGATACTTGATAAATCTGGCTCACTGGCTGATCTTTTTGGCCGCGGCTGAGCACTTGCATGTTGCTTTCGCGTTTCATAATTCCCTTCACTCCTTTTGTTTAGTGCTGTTCATAGAAAACAGTGTCTTGATGCGCAGAGTGCTAGAGAGCTTTCGTTTTCATGAGTTCTCCGAATTCTTTCGGAAGCTTGTCACTCGCTAAATTCATGTTATCACTGTAGTCAACCGGGACATCAATGATGACAGGACCTTCAGCGTTCATACCTTGACGCAGAACATCTGCCAGCTGGTCTGGTGATTCAACGCGCAAGCCGGTTGCTCCGAAGCTTTCCGCATATTTCACGATATCGATATTTCCGAAATCGACCGCAGACGTACGATTATATTTTTTCAATTGCTGGAATGCAACCATGTCATATGTGCTGTCGTTCCATACAATGTGTACAATTGGTGCTTTTAGACGAACTGCCGTCTCTAATTCCATTGCTGAGAATAAGAAACCGCCGTCACCAGAGACGGATACCACTTTTTCTCCCGGTTTCACCAATGAAGCACCGATTGCCCAAGGAAGCGCAACGCCGAGTGTTTGCATACCGTTACTGATCATTAATGTTAACGGCTCATAACTGCGGAAATAACGTGACATCCAAATCGCGTGTGAACCGATATCGCAAGTCACTGTAACATGATCATCGACTGCGTTTCGCAATTCTTTTACGATTTCAAGAGGATGCACTCTGTCTGATTTCCAATCAGCAGGCACCTGCTCACCCTCGTGCATATATTGTTTTAAATTAGAAAGAATTTTCTGCTCACGTTCAGCAAATTCCACTTGCACGGCATCGTGTTCAATATGATTGATCGTAGATGGAATATCACCGATCAATTCAAGCTCCGGCTGGTAAGCATGGTCAATGTCAGCCAGAATTTCATCTAAATGGATGATCGTCCGGTCTCCATTGACATTCCAGAATTTCGGATCGTATTCAATTGGATCATAGCCGATTGTCAGAACAACATCAGCCTGCTCAAGCAGAAGGTCGCCTGGCTGGTTGCGGAACAATCCGATACGGCCGAAGTACTGATCCTCTAAATCTCTCGTAAGAGTACCGGCAGCTTGATAGGTTTCAACGAATGGAAGCTGAACCTTTTTCAATAGCTTGCGAACCGCTTTAATCGCGTCCGGTCTTCCGCCCTTCATGCCGACTAACACGACAGGAAGTTTTGCTGTTTGGATTTTTGCAATGGCCGCACTGATTGCATCATCCGCTGCAGGGCCAAGTTTTGGCGCTGCGACAGCACGCACGTTTTTTGTATTTGTGACTTCATTCACAACATCCTGCGGAAAGCTCACAAAAGCGGCCCCAGCCTGACCTGCTGACGCTATCCTAAATGCATTTGTAACAGCTTCCGGTATATTTTTTACATCTTGAACTTCTACACTGTATTTTGTAATCGGCTGAAATAACGCCGCATTATCCAAAGATTGATGTGTCCGTTTTAAACGATCTGCACGGATCACGTTCCCAGCAAGCGCAACGACAGGGTCACCTTCAGTATTTGCTGTCAGCAGTCCTGTTGCCAAGTTAGAAGCACCTGGTCCTGATGTGACTAACACGACTCCGGGTTTTCCAGTTAAACGGCCGACTGCCTGCGCCATAAATGCTGCATTTTGTTCATGCCGGGCAACGATAATTTCTGGCCCTTTATCTTGTAAAGCGTCAAATACCGCATCAATTTTTGCACCTGGAATGCCAAATACATGTGTGACACCTTGCTCCACTAAGCAATCAACAACAAGCTCCGCCCCTCTGCTCTTTACAAGGGATTTTTGTTCTTTTGTTGCTTTTGTCAACACCCTCACTCCTTATTATGCATTTTAAACATAAAATTTAAATGTTTCTTGTGATATGTTTCACTATACACTCTTTGGAAATTGACCTCCAATATCGATTCGCCTTATGATTAATATGTAATACGAATTATTAACCTAAGGAAAGGAATGCATATTGCATGGAGCTTCGCCATCTTCAATACTTTATCGCAGTAGCCGAAGAGCTTCATTTCGGAAAAGCTGCGCGGCGGCTGAATATGACACAGCCTCCTCTCAGCCAGCAGATCAAACAGCTGGAAGAAGAAGTCGGGGTGACGCTTCTCAAGAGGACAAAACGACTTGTCGAGCTTACGGCGGCCGGAGAAATCTTTTTAAATCACTGCCGGTCAGCTTTAATGCAAATTGGCCAAGGAATTGAACTTGCCCAGCGGACAGCTCGCGGCGAGCACGGCCATCTCGTTATTGGTTTTGTCGGATCGGCTACATATGAATTTCTGCCGCCGATCATCCGGGAATACCGTAAAAAATTCCCCTCTGTGAAAATTGAATTAAAAGAAATCGCTTCTTATCGCCAGCAAGAGGAATTGCTCAAGGGAAATATCGATATCGGCATTCTCCATCCGCCGTTAGAGCACCCGGAGCTGCAAATTGACACAACCCAGAGCAGTCCATGCATCCTTGCATTGCCAAAGCAGCATCCGCTTGCATTGAAAGAATCAATCGACATTACAGATTTGGAAAACGAACCGATCATCACCCTTTCCAAAGAAGCATGGCCTACGCTATATACCGACTTTATTCAGCTCTGTGAAAACGCAGGTTTTGTGCCGAATATCGTTCAAGAAGCGACAGAGTATCAAATGGTAATCGGACTGGTGACAGCGGGCATCGGCATTACCATTGTCCCATCCTCGGCCAGACGGCTGTTTAACCTTGACGTCACGTATCGCAGCGTTGATCATTTTCAGCTCAAGGCAGAATGGATCATCGCATATCGAAAAGACAGCCAAAACCCGGTACTGAGACAATTTGTGGATATATGCAAGTCGTTAAATGAACGGAAATAAAAAAGGCGTTCCGTTCTCCGGAATCCGCCCGTTTATCGTCAGGATAAAAGATCAAGCTCACTTTTGAGGTAATCAGCTCTTTTTATAATATACTCGCAAATCACATCCGGCTCACGGTCAAAACGCTCAATATCATTCTTTTTATATGGGTCCATCAGGACAAACGGCCTAATCCGTTCATACATCGCCATTATTTTCGGTTTCATATATTCTATTGTAAAAAGAGATTGGAGCGTTTTTTCTAGCAGACGTTTGTAGGACTTGCGAAAATCGGGTTCATCCAATATTCGGGCGGTTAGTGTATTAAATCCTTGAATTCTTACATAATCGGCAGCCATCCGCTCTCCATGGATATCCCTGCCCCAGGTCGCATCATAATCCCAAGGAATCACCTCAAATAACCCTGTTTCACTGCTTCTGTACAGCGCGTAGTTGTGGACAAACCCGTCATAGTTTGAGGTGAATACAATGCCGGCTAACCAGCGCAAATACTTATCGACATCCACATGCTTTGTCACTTCTGATTTAAACTGGGCTTTAGGGACAGTATTAATTTTAAATATCATATCCTGTAAATAAAAATCATCTTCCTCAGTCCCTGTCTTCTTTTCATATCCAAGCTCAAGCGACGTCTTCGTTTCCCTTTCCAAATCGCTCATCAGTGAGAAATTAGCATCATCATCAACTGCGTAAAAAACCGCCCCGTCCGCCAGCTTCCTTTTCGCTAAATAAAATTCATCGACGGATTCAAGTTCTAGATAAACCCCTTCATTCTTCCCATTCACCTTTAAAAAAACGAACTCTGCCTTTGGAGACAGTGTCCCAAGCTCTGAGAAAAAATCCAGGGACAATTTATTTCTCATCATGGAAGGATCTTTATACTCCGCATTTAAGTGAATCTCTCGTGCGCCGCGAAATGTTTTCGGCTGATAAAAAGAAAGATGGTATGACTTCTTTTTGAAGTCTCTGATATGTGATCCCCGGTAAGCGATATCAATATCCAGCCTTTTTTGATTTACCTTCATCACAGCCGGTACCGGATCATCGTCCCATATATCCTTTTTTAATTCACGCAAATCTTTTGGATGAACAAACAGCTGATAAAGCGGCAAATTGGATTGATTCTTCATCCATAATCCCCCTTACAAATTTTAGGCTTTTATTTTCGTGAGATATCAGCGGAACACTTATACACTTTTTAAAACCGCGCGTACTATGAGGGTAGTAAGGATCTTCATCCTTAACATCATTTTTAAAAAGGAGGATTTCGAATTGGGCCACTATTCCCATTCTGACATCAAAGAAGCGGTGAAATCCGCGAAAAATGAAGGTTTAAAAGATTATTTGTACCAAGAGCCTCATGGAAAAAAACGCAGCCATAAAAAATCGCACCAATCTCACAAAAAATCTCGCAGCCACAAGAAATCATACTGCTCTCACAAGAAATCTCGCAGCCACAAAAAATCTTACTGTTCTCACAAGAAATCTCGCAGCCACAAAAAATCGTACTGTTCTCACAAGAAATCTCGCAGCTACAAAAAATCATACTGCTCTCACAAGAAATCTCGCAGCCACAAAAAATCATACTGCTCTCACAAGAAATCTCGCAGCCACAAAAAATCGTACCGCTCTTACAAAAAATCTCGCAGCTACAAAAAATCGTACCGTTCTTACAAAAAATCTCGCAGCTATAAGAAGTCATATCGCACACAGAAAAAATCGTATTGTTCCCATAAGAAAAAATCTCATAAGAAACACTACAAAAAACCACATCACCACTACGACGACCACAAAAAACACGATGATTATCACAGCAAAAAAGAATTCTGGAAAGACGGCAATTGCTGGGTAGTCAAAAAGAAATACAAATAATCTAAGTTTTCATTTTTTCAATAGGCTGCCGGCAGACGTACGGAAGCCTATTTTTCAATTTCCCCTGGATTAGATATATGTCATGACATAACATATGCAACACGCATCATTTGGTTTCCTTGAAACCAGTTCGTTATAATTAAGCTATCCTAACGATAAAGGCGGTTGTTGCTATGTACATATTTCAAGCTGATCAGCTTAGTGCCAAAGACACATACAAGCTATTGTCGGGTGCTGTCATCCCCCGTCCCATTGCATTTGTAACAACACTTTCTTCAAACGGAGCGGTAAATGCCGCGCCTTTCAGTTTTTATAACGTTGTCAGTTCAGATCCTCCGCTTCTCAGTGTTTCTGTTAACAGGGCCGAAGGACGACAAAAAGATACTGCTCGAAACGCAGTGGAAAACGGAGAATTTGTCGTTCATGTCAGTGATGAAGCCATCATTGAAGACATCAATGAAACGGCGGCGAGCTTAGGGCCGGGCGAAAGCGAGCTCACACACACCTCGCTTCATCCCGTTGAAAGCAAGTCTGTTTCAGTTCCCGGCATTAAGGAAGCCCGCATTCGGTTTGAATGCACACTAGAGCGGCATATAACGTTCGACAATGACCAAGGCGTGACCACAGCAGATCTGCTCATCGGCAGAGTCGTCTGCTTCCACATCGATGAAAAGGTGTATGATGCAGAAAAAGGATATGTGTTGACAGATGAATTAAAGCCTGTATCAAGATTGGCAGGAAATCACTATGCAAAGCTCGGCGAAGAGTTCACGCTGATTCGTCCCAGCTGAACAGAAGGACTATTTAAATAGAAGAAACTAGTCAAAAAGACCTTATGATTACAAATCGTTGCCTATAAAAAATCCCCCCCGGAGAAAGCTTCGGGGGGGATTTTATGAAACATTTTTCCTTTTTCTTCGTATAAAAGGTTGATTAGAAGGGATTGGAATGACAAGCTTTGGGATTTTAATGCTGATTGCTATTACCATCAGCACTGCCGCTCAATTTTTTATAAAGAAAAAATTCGGTATTAATAATTCCGGCTGGCGATATAAGCATGTCAGCAATACACACAAATGGATCGAAATCATTTCACTTATTTTATTTGTGTTTTCACTCTCCTTTTTTCCGGTTGAATATTTGCTTCCTTTATTTTTTATTGTGATTGACTCACTGCGTATTTTTATGGAATGGAATTTTAGGCCTGAAGACAAGCAGTATATGTATCACATCATAGAGGTCTCCCTCATGTTTGCGCTTTTGATTTATATTTGTATCCTATAGTTATTTAAACCCCCACAGCCGCTCCATCTCCCCGCGGGTCGGCTCCGCCTTGGAGGAAGCCTTCCTCATCCACTTTGATTGCGGCCGCATGCCCCATCAGCGGATCATAGTCACCGACAACCTCCACGAGATGCCCGCTGTCTTTCAGCTTTTCAATGGTTTCCTCTGAGAATCTGCCCTCGACTCTGAGACCTTCATAATCCTCTCCCCACGTTCTGCCCCATACCCAGCGCGGTTCGCTGATTGCTTGCTGTGGATGCATTCCATAGTCCAGCATACGGGTAATAATGGCCGTCTGGGTCTGCGGCTGGCCCTCGCCGCCTTGTGTGCCGTACAGAATTTTCGGTTTTCCGTCTTTGCAGGCCATAGCCGGCATCAGCGTATGGAAGCTGCGCTTTTTCGGTTCAAGCGTATTGACATGATCTTGGTTCAATGAGAAAAATGACCCTCGGTTTTGCAGTAATATGCCTGTATCACCAGCAGTGACTGCCGAGCCAAATTCAAAGTACAGGCTTTGAATGAATGACACTGCGTTGCCATCCGCATCGATAACGGCCGCATATGCCGTGTCACTTCCCACTGGCCTGCTTTCTGCCGGTTCTGCCAGATAGCCGATTTCTTCCGCCAATTGTTTCGCGTATTTTTTGTCCAAAAGCCTTTCAAGCGGAATGTCCGCAAACGCCGGATCAGTCAAGACGGCATTCCGATCTAGGAAACTCTTTTTCAACGCCTCCACAAGCACATGATAATACTCAAATGAACCGTGTTCGATTTGGGTGAAATCATAGTTTTCCAGAATGTTCAATGTTAATAAACCGGTAAAACCCTGAGAATTCGGCGGCGCCTGGTACACACTGTATCCTCGGTAATCACTTGATACAGGCTCCGCCCACTCACCCCGGTGCGCTTTAAAATCATCAAGTGTCATACAGCTGCCGTTATGCTGTAAAAACGAGACAATCCGCTGCGCAATATCTCCTTCATAGAAGGTGCTTCTTCCTTTTTCAGCAATCATGTTCAAGCTCTCTGCAAGCTCTTTTTGCACAAACCGCTCTCCCGGGACAGGCGCTTGGCCGCTTCTCGTGAAAATGTCGGCCGTGTAAGGCGTGGAGGCCAGCAGTTCAAGATTCTTTTCTGTGTGGCGGCACTGATCAGATGATACTGGAAAACCGTTTTGGGCATAGTCGCGTGCAGGCTCCAACACGTCTTTAAGAGACATACACCCATACTCCTTCAGTACCGCATCCCAGCTATCAACCATCCCGGGCACGGTAATGGCACTGTCGATTCCCCGCAGCGGAATCGCGCTTTTTCCCTTATATACATCTCTCGTTATATGTTTTCCTGAACGGCCGCTGCCATTGTAGACTCTTACCGCATTTGATTCCTGATGAAAGGTCAGCCAAAAGGAATCCCCGCCAAGCCCCGTCATATGCGGATACACAACTGCCAGACAAGCACTCACAGCAACGGCGGCGTCAAACGCGTTGCCTCCCTTGTCCAGTATGCGGTTTCCAGCTTGAGAAGCAAGATAATGCGGACTGACGACCATTTGCTTTGTACCGATGACAGATTTGTTCATCACAAGTCCCCTTTTTTAAGAGATTTTCTTCAGTATAGGGAGCCTGATTTTCTACATCTACTGATGCGGCAGAAAAACTGACGAACTTTATCCCTTTCGAAAACAGAAAAACAATATTTCTTTCATGTTGAAAACAAATATAAAAATTATCTTTCGAAACGTAATTTTTATGATAAAATAATCTCTAAAAGGCTACGAAAGCAGGTGAAGCAATTGAGTCATGAATATCAAATCCCCAACCTTGTTCTAGATGAGATCGACAAACAAATTCTCACCATTTTGCACGAGGAAGGCAGGATATCTTATACGGATCTTGGCAAAAGAGTCGATTTGTCACGGGTTGCTGTCCAGGCTCGAATTAATCAATTAATCGAAGCTGGGGTTATCGAAAAATTCACTGCGGTCATCAATCCCGCTAAAATCGGCATCCACGTGTCCGTGTTTTTCAATGTCGAGGTCGAACCGCAGTTTTTAGAAGAGGTCGCTCTTAAGCTTGAGGAAGAACCCGCGGTCACCAGCCTCTATCACATGACGGGTCCGAGCAAGCTGCATATGCATGGGATCTTTGCCAATGATCAAGAAATGGAAGAGTTTTTAACAAAACGACTGTATCCGCTGCGAGGCGTCGTCAGTGTTGATTGCCAGATGCTGATCAAACGATACAAAAGCCGTATGGGAATGAAGCTGTAAAGGAGAGAAACGAATGAAAAACCATCCTTATCGGGATATGACGGCCGCAATGGTGCGCACAGGCATTTTAGGGTTTGGCGGCGGTCCTTCTGTGATTCCGCTGATCCGCCATGAAGCGGTCCATAAATACAAATGGATTGACGATGATGAATTTGGAGAAATATTAGCGATCGCTAATGCGCTTCCCGGACCGATTGCCACAAAAATGGCTGCGTATCTGGGCTTCAAGCTAAAAGGCACGTTAGGCGCAATCGTGGCGACTCTCGCCCATATTCTGCCTACATGTCTTGCGATGGTGGGCTTGTTTGCTGCTGTAAATGTCTTAAGCCATTCAGCAATTGTTGCCGGCATGATTGGTGCCGTAACACCAGTGATTGCGGTAATGCTCGGTATTATGGCGTACGAGTTTGGCCAAAAAGCGCTTAAAGGTTTCGGCTGGGTCACCGGCATCCTGTTTTTTATCATCGCTTTTATCGGCCTGCAAACGTTACAGATCAATCCCGGCCTTGTCATTATCATTTTCTTAGCATACGGTGCGTTTCATTTTAAACTGAAGGACAAAATGACAAATAAACATTCAAAAGATAAAGGAATGTCAGCCTCATGATCATGATGTATGTATTTATGGCGTTTTTTATCGCAAACCTACTCGGGTATGGCGGCGGACCAGCGTCTATTCCGCTGATGTTTGAGGAAGTCGTAAACAGATACAGCTGGCTCTCAAACGACCAATTTTCAAACATGCTCGCCCTTGCGAACGCATTGCCGGGCCCGATCGCAACCAAAATCGCCGCGTATGTCGGCTACAGCGCAGGCGGGTGGTCCGGCTTCCTGATTGCGCTGGTCGCAACCGTCGTCCCGTCGGCGATCGCCTTGATCGTCCTGCTGCGCATCATCCAGCGCTTCCGCCAATCACCCGTCATCAAAGGCATGACACTGTCCGTTCAGCCCGTCATCGCGGTCATGATGCTTATTCTGACTTGGCAAATCGGCGCAGACGGCATCAAAGCGATCGGCTGGATTCAATCACTAGTGATTGCGGGAATTTCCCTCCTTGCCATGACAAAATTCAAAATGCATCCGGCATTCCTGATTATCGCGGCGTTTTTGTATGGCGGCATTGTAATCCCTCATTTATAGAAAAAAGCACCCTGACAGGTGCTTTTTTATTTTGGCCCAGAAATCCTGTTTGGTATATGGTTCCTCTCATTCTCACAGATTGTCCTGTATATAGAAGTCAATGAAAAAACTTGCAGTTCACGACCTGCAAGTTTTACACGTGATTTTTCTGATAAAATGTTCGCAAAACATGCGTTTCAAGGTCGGCCAAGCGGACAGGGATCGGCAGCCTGCTTTCTTGATTGATCAGGCTCATCGTGATCTGATAGCTGCTTTCTAAATCAATGTTATGTCCGCAAGACAAAAAGATAGGCTTCACGTCCCGCCGGGTCCGCAGCGCCCGGCCATATACCTCGCCGTCAATAATAATATCGGTATAAGCGCCGACTTCATTTTCAGGCATCTCGAAATCACAGCCTTTGATTTTGAGATAGGTTTTCGCAATCCCAATTGTCGGCTTACCGAGAAAAAAAGCAGCATGGGTGGCAACACCCATATGGTTGTAATGCAGATACCCGTTGCCATCAAACAAAAACACATCGGGCTCCGTCTCCAGCTTTTTGGCCGCTTCGATGATCAGCGGCAGCTCACGAAACGCAAGAAAACCCGAAACATACGGTACGCTGATTTTCCCCATGCTGTGCACTTTTTCAATGACTTCTTTTGTATCAGCGTCAATGACGATGATACTGCACACCCCGTATGGTTCTCCGTTCTGCTCCCAATAGGCGAGATCGACGCCTGCGCAGGTGTTGATGGAGTTTAGGGGGATGGTGGGTGATAGATTGATTTTAGGTTGAAGGGATTGTTGTGTTTTTATAAATTCTTCTTTTTCATTTAGGTTGAAATGGTGTATTTGTTCTATATGCATTAAATCTCTCTCCTTCATTATTAAATACTTTAAGTCAAATTTAGTGTAATTAATATACAGAATAATCGCGAACTGATTTGTCATTCAAGTTGGGTTATACTGACTGTCTGGTACATATGCCTTTTCAAAAGAATGATAACTTCCGCACCAAAAAATCAACACAGCCATTTAGTATCTCTTGATTTTTATTAAATGAGTCACCAAAGTAAATTTATTAAATAAAAAACTTGCGAACTATGTCGCAAGTTTTACATGAAAAATTTTGAAAGACATTACGTTATGACGATATCTATGTTCTTGAACTCAATGTAATTACAAAAACATCTTCAGACAAAACACCCTATCATTCCTTACATATTCTAAACTTCAAACAGATCTCATTATTTAATGTTATTATTCCCTACCTAAGTTACGATTTATCTCTCTTCTTTTTAATAAAGTGACATATTGCGCATTTTCTATATCATGTTCTAATTCTTTTTCAATTATAAGTTTTCCATTTTCGTCCCATTCTTTATAGTTCAATTTGACTGATAACTCAACTTCACTTGTTGATTTAACATTTCCATTTTCATGCCAATAGATACTTTTTCCATTAACTAATCCATATTTAAAGTACTCTTCACATTTTATTTTTCCACTTTTATAAAACTCGCGATTTAAGCCATGAGCTAATCCATCTTTATAGAAACAAAAATACATTAGATTCCCGTTTTCAAACAGTTCGAATGCCAATCCTGTAAATGGCTTTCCATCTTCATCTTCCGGGTTATCGAGAATCTCGTCACTATATGAAGTAAACCACAAATCATCAAAGTTTACACCATTTTTCAAAACATATTCCTTTGTATATTTACTATTACCTTCCATATTTAAGCACCTCTGGTATATAATGAGCTCCATCTGTGATGTATTCACAGTGGGGACATCTTGGCATTGGGGATCCTTGTGGCATGAATTTATTAATCTTCCTTGCACTTATTACATATACCATAAATTCTTCTAGCTTCGCATCAGACCTCGACAACAATGCCTCATTTAAAGCATAAACTTCAGCATGAGATCCGGCACCCAAAGTTTTTTCATAACCTGTTTTTAAATCATGTGGCATATTGTTTATTCTATTTTTTATAATGTCATGTTGTACTTCAGGAGAGTAACCCTTAGATTCATTGATACCAAAGAAGTATTTACCAGTTTTCTTATCAAGAACACCAGCAAATGCAGGCCCTCTTTGCTTCTTACCTACTCCTTTGCTTATCAATTTATTTAGTTCTTGATGTACTTCTCCTCTCAAATTAATTCTTTGGTGAAGTTCCTCTTTTGATATTTCACCATATTTATTTCTCAAGTAATCAATTCGACTAGGTTTTTGAGAAATATCCACCTTATTAGACTTAGGTATTGATACATTATTATATGGAGCATTAGCTCTTTGCAATTTATCGACATATCTAGCTGAACTAATTCCAACCAAACTCAATGCCGCTTCCAGCGCACCCGTTTTCCGCTTCTCCTCAGACACTTTGTTTCCAAACATATCCCTGCCTGTCACGGCTTCTGAGAATCCGTTTGACGCAACAAGGCCGTATGCGCCCATTTCTGTCATTTTGAGAATGTCTAAGGATTTTCCAGTTTTGTAGGCATCTAATGCGTGTTCTGCGGCAATGACGGTTTTTCCGGTTTTGTAGATGGCTTTTCCGCCTTTGAAGGCGCGGCCTGCCCAGCCGACGACTGGTATGAATCCGGCTGCGGCCATAGCTCCTGCTGTCACACGTTCTGCGGTGGAGAGTTTTTCTCCGGTAACCGGATCAACGCCTTCGGTTGCTCTTTTATAATCATAATAGCCAGTGACTTCTCCAGTAAAGTTGCAAACTCCATCCCATGTTTTTTCGTACCATGGTTTGTTTGCTTCTTCCTCGGCTTTTTCCTGAAGCCGTCTTGCTTCTGCTTGCTGGGTTTTTGCATCGATATAGGTTGTTCCTTGATTTTCTACTTCAATGACGCTTTTGTAGACCTCATTGCTGTGGAAGGCTTTTTTGTCATAGTACATAGGGGATGCGCTTTTTCCGTTGCTGGTGGCCTGCATGAGAACAGAATATTTGCTGAGCACTGCGTTGTCCAGAGATTCTAAGTTTTGATATTCAGTGGTCAAGGATTCATCGAGCTTATCCACTGCTGTGATCGTGTCACGTCTGATTTTTTGGGCATCGCCCATCTTATCTGCATAGTCGTCAAGCGTGTACATGTCAAGATCAATAATATCGCTGATGCCTGACAAAATAGAATCGATTTCTTCTTTATGAGCGGAGACAATCTCTGAGGCTTTCAAGTCTCCGTTGGGCAGCTCATGATCCAAAAATGAAGTCTCCACATATGAATCACTGAGTTCTTGATCTTTAATATCTCCCGAAATGCCATTTAAAAACGCAATTTGAGCAGAGACAAGCGTCAGCCAGCTTTCAACGATTTCTGCCTGTCCCTGAAAAAAATCTTTAATATTGTCCGCGCCTTTTCCTTTAAAATTGTCGCCTAAATCCGCCACTTCCTGAAACGCTTTTTTCAGCGTGTTCAGCTGCTCCTCAAGCGTCTCGTATTGCTTTTTTCTGCTCTTCGCTTCTTCGATTAAAGATTTAGATTCAAATACTTTGCTCATCGCACTGCCCTTTCTATTCTATTTTACCGCTATCGCCTCGTCCTGCTCTTTGAGTGAATCTACGTTATCCTTTGTATCCTCGATATTTTTCTGTACCGCTTTTTTATAGTCTCCGAGCATGCTTTTGATGTTCTCCTCACGCTCATGGTATTTTTTCGTATAATCGAGTTTGTTTTTTCCATTGGATCCCGCGGCGCCGATTGATACGTCAGCAAGCGCATCTTTGACAGAATCTAATGTTTTGATGACTGTGTCGTACTTCAGCTTAATTTCTGACATAAAAAAAGATCACCACCATTTTAGTTTACTAATTGTATTTCCGACTTCTTCCACGAAATCTTCTCCCTTTTCAAGAAGATTTGCTGCACCATTTGCTATGAACAATTCCGATGCATATTGGGCTTTATCCACTTCAAGATCAATAATTTTACCGTTAATCGAAGCCATATACTCGTTATATTTATCATTCACAATCTTAGATGCTTCCGATTTCGCCTCTTCTCTTCCCTTGTCGAAATCATCGGCTTTTGTTCCCGTCCAATGCTTGCCCAATTCCGGTTTCACAATTTCTTTGATTTCAGTGATTGCCTCTTCTTGCAGTGTGTCTATGTCCTTTTTTGCTTTTTTCAGCTTTTCGATCTTGTCTTCCACGTCGGAAATTTTTCCGTTGAGCGAACTTTTGATATCCGCCAGCATACTTTCATAACCCATCTGAATCACCTCTTAATACTCAAAAAGTCGTATGGAGGGGCTGATGAAGATAGACTTTTCCATACTTTATTTCCATATATTATATTTTAAAATAGCCAGAAGGCGGCTTAAATAGGGTAAACGTCTTAATTTCGGCATATAACGCTCTCGATATGTAGGTCTATGATCTTGTTTTTGTTCGTTATACAGATAACGAAAACGTTTTACAAAATGAAAACACCTAAAGTCATAGTTAAAAAGGCACTTGAAAGAGATAGATGTTGTTGATCTGCCTCTTCTCCTCTTGTGGTAATTAATGTAAAATGAAGCTGGGTGATGATGATGAGTTTTTTCAGTCCGATGATGTTATTTTTTGTTGTCTTTCCTTTTCTGTCCTTCTTTGTTTTCGGTATTGCGGGCACATTGCTGTTTCAAAAACACGGTCTTTGGTCAATGCCTCTTACGGTGCTGAGCTTATTGTTCATGTTTATGTTCTTCATCGATTCGGCCGCGTCTGATTTTGTCATTTGGCTTATATTATTTCCGCTTCTGACCCTATTGGCATCAGGAGTGACCCTTTGGATCAAAAGCTTGTATTAGCTGCAGTCCCAGTTGTACAGAACGTTTGAAAAGTCTTTTTTCCTTAAATCGTCAGGTGTGATGAAAAAATTGGCGATGCCGACGTCTCCCCACATTGAATCGATATCATCGTCTGAATCAATTTGTAAAAGCATGATGGTGTGTTCTTTATACGCATATTCCCGCGGATCATGCTGGGGAAAAGAAGCGTATCCGCCGATTTTATGGCCGAAGCCGTTTTCAGCCAATTCATTATAAATGTCTTCTTCATCCTCGCCGAACTGATCAAAGAATTCCATTGTTTCCATGCCCGTATATTGCTCAAATTGAAAATCTGTAGGCAGCACCCATTCCGCAGATTTCACAGGCTCGACTGCTGCTTCTGATAAAATTGGAAAATCACATTCGTCTGTTGCGATAAATGAAAAATCAGAAACAAGCTCGTCTTCGTTTTCTATGATATTGTCAAAATAGATCACTCTGAAATTCTTTTGTTCACATTGATCGTCGAAATTCAATCCATAGACGTCATCATGAACAGAAATGTAGAACTGGAGGATACCCGAAGAAGGATAGCCGTCAAGCTGGGGAATTTGCGAGAAATTAATCTGCGCCAGAAGCTTCATTGGCTGTCCATTTTCGTCAGTCGGATATGTTTCATGCTTGGGAAAATAGGGATCACCGGCAATTTTGCTGTCATATCGTCCTGTTTTCCCTTTTCGGACATTCAATTTCACGTATTCTTTCGCTGATTTCTCCAGCAAGTCGCAGTACGGTCTCATTTTTTCTGGCAGGTGATTCATCAGATGACTCTCCTTTTCCGCATCTCCAATTGTTTTTTGGAAAATTTTATTTTCTGGTTTTCTTCGTTTCTTCTAATGTTTTCAAACGATTGTTTAAGAAGCCCTAATTCTGTATACTCTTATAAACAATAGTTAAATAGTAGCAAATGTATTCAGCCTCCCGCAATAGACGAAAAAAAGACTGGCGCGCAGCCAGTCTTTCTTTTATATCTAATGAATTGCACCAGACGGAACAACCGCCTTCCGTCCCACGGAATAATACTCCACTCCTGCCGCGGACGCTTCATCCAATGTGTAGCAGTTTCTGCCATCAAATATGAGCGGCGTTTCCATCAAGTTTTGATAGGCCGCTAACGGAAATTGTTTAATGTCCGGCCAGTCGGTTAAAATCATGACGGCGTCAGACCCTTTGACAGCTTCCTCAATCGTCTCTTTATATTCAACAGCTTCTGGCAGAACATGCTTCGCATGGTCGGCGGCAATGGGATCGTAGGCTCTAATATGGGCGTCGAGCGCAGCGAGACGGTCCGCAATGACAATCGACGGCGCTTCCCTCATATCATCCGTATTCGGTTTAAATGACAGCCCTAAAAGAGCAACCGTTTTTCCCGTCACCCCGCCGAGCCTGTTCAGCGCTTTATCAACCAGCATCGCCTGCTGATTGTTGTTGACCTTGATGACCGATTTCAGCAGTTCAAAATCATGCTCGACATTGCCGGCAATTTGCACGAGGGCGTTTGTGTCCTTCGGAAAACAAGAGCCGCCGTAGCCTATGCCCGCTTTTAAAAACTGGCTCCCGATCCGCTTATCCTGCCCCATGCCGTACGCGACTGCTTCAATATCGGCTCCGACCTTTTCACATATATTCGATATTTCATTTATAAAACTGATCTTAGTGGCCAGAAAAGCATTCGAGGCATATTTGATCATCTCGGCGCTTCTGATATCCGTTTGATAAATCGGGATTTGAAACGGGCTGAAAAGCGCCTCAAGCGTCTTGGCTGTTTTCTGATCCGCTGTTCCGATCACGATCCTGTCACCATGAAACGTGTCATAGATCGCCGACCCTTCACGTAAAAATTCCGGATTGGATGCGACCGAAATACTGACAGGCTCCGCTAGATGTTCAGTGATCAGTCCAGCAATCAAATCGTTTGTCCCGACGGGCACTGTGCTTTTCGTTACCACGATGGCATCCCTTTTGACATGGCGGGCGATGCGTTTGGCCGCATCTGTAATATGCGCCAGATTCGCGTGCCCGTCGCTTTTCTGAGGTGTGCCGACCGCTATAAAAATAATGTCTGCCTGTGCCAAGCCTTTCTCATAGCTCGTTTCAAAGTTCAGCCGTCCATCAGCTGTATTTTTTCTCATCAGCTCTTCAAGACCCGGTTCAAATATGGGGGAAATGCCCTTTTTCATCTCATCAATCTTGTGAGCGTCAATATCAATGCAGGTTACATGATGTTCAATCTCAGAAAGAGAAACACCTGTCACAAGACCGACATAGCCTGTTCCGATGACTGTTATATTCATTGTTTCCCTCCAACAGTTAAATTGCTGCATTGCAGCTTTCATATTATCGTATGAGAACATCCTATCATGAATGCGGATGATCTCCCGCGTAGCCTGTCGGGTACAGCCTGTACAGATTTCTGAAATGTGATTCAATCATACAATATACTATTATATCGCTCTCATAAAGAAAGTGGTGAAATGAGAACCGGCTGTTTAAAAGAACCCAAATAATTTTCTTCTTTTGAGCGGCTGCGGAGGCTGTCTAAAGATCGTCTGGTTTTGCAGGAGAAGCTCGGCGTTTTCCGTCAGCATATAAGGTAAATCCGTTCCGAATTCTTTCTCAAGAACAGAAAGGGCCTCTTGAGTGTGAAAATTTCTCGTTTTCAGGTTATGGGCATCTGAGGCTACGAAATGAATCAAATTGGCTTCAGCCAGCCGGAGAGAAAATGCTTTCATCTGTTTTCCGAAAGTCCCCGCAAGACTTCCAGCAGTAATCTGAGTTGCCGCACCTTTTTCCACAAGATGATACAGCAAGGACGGGTTTTCGCGTATTTCCCTGTTGCGTTCAGGATGGGCAATAACCGGTATATATCCTTTCAGCTGCAAATCATAAAAAAGCGGCTCCGCATATCGGGGAACCTGATCAAACGGAAATTCAATCAGGATGTATTTCGTATCATTCAGCGAGAGCAGCTGCTGTTCAGAAAGGTCCCGTTCCAAGTCGCCGTAGATTCTGATTTCCTGACCCGGAAGCACGGTTAACGGGATGTTTTCTTTAATTAAACGTTTGTTTAACTGATCTGCCGCTTCTCTGACTGGGCCCGGCTCGTTTTCATACACACCGTTCTTATGATGTGGTGTTGCAATAATTGTCCGGATTCCCTGACGGACAGCGGCTCTTGCCATTTCTATACTGTCGGCAGAATCGCTTGCCCCGTCATCCATCGCCGGAAGAATGTGACAGTGAATATCTATCATGTCTTAGCCTCCCTTTTTTCGCAAAAATAAATAACGGGCAAGATGCACGTTATTTATTTTGTATGAAATTGTCCTTGTTTCCGTAGTATCCGTATTCAGAGTGCTTCGAGAGCTTTTTGCCGTTCATAATCGCCCCAAGGAGCTTGCTATTGCACGATTCAAGCGCCTCTTTCGCTTTTGCGGCTTGTTCTTTTTCTGTTTTCCCGCTTGAAATAACCAAAACAGAACCGTCTGCCACGCTGCCTAAAATCTGCGCGTCCGCTACGGCCAGAATAGGCGGCGTATCAAAAATGACCATCTCGTATGCCGTCTTCTGCTTGAAAAAAAAAACCTTCATCCGCTTCGAGGAGAGAAGCTCAGCCGGATTCGGCGGGATCGGGCCGCTCGTCAGCACGTCAAGATGTTTTTCATTCGAGGCTTGTACAGCCTGCTTCAGTGAGCGTTTCTTTAATAAAACAGATGTTAAGCCAGCCATATTTTCAAGATGAAAGGCCGTATGTACGGTTGGTTTTCGCAAATCAGCATCAATCAAGAGCACTTTCTTTCCCTGCTGTGCAAATACGACAGCCAAATTGGCGGCCGTCGTTGATTTTCCTTCTCCGGGACAGGCCGATGTGATCATCACAGATTGCATCTTGCGGTCCACCGAAGCAAATTCTATATTCGTACGAATCGTCCGATATTGTTCAGAGTTCAAGGATTTCGGCTCTGTCATCGCAATGACATTCCTGCGCATCCAAGGGTCTCTGCTTTTTCTAAACGCCAAAATGTCCACTCCCCGCTTTTTCAGATTGGATACCTTGTAAGCTCTTTCCTGCTTTCTGCTCATTCGCTATCGTGGAAACCGTCCCTAAAACCGGGATGTCCAGCAAGGATTCGAGCTGCTCTTCCGATTTGATCGTATTATCCAAATGCTCAAGCAAGAAGGCCAGTCCGATGCTTCCCGCCAATCCGGCCGCAAACGCGATGGCGATGTTAAGGAGCGGCTTTGGCGATACAGGTGACGGATGTTCTGATACCTCGGCTTTAGACAGAATGCTGACATTGTCAACATTCATAATGGATGTGATTTTGTCTTGAAAGACCGATGCGATGGTATTGGCAATACGAGCCGCTGTTTCCGCGTTTTCATCCCTGACTGATATGTTGACCACTTGGGAGTCCTGTTCGCTGGATACGGTAATTTTGTCATTCAGCTCCTGCGATGTCATCGACAGGCCCATTTCTTTAATGACTTCGTCTAAGATGGCGGGGCTCTTAATGATGACGTTGTACGTATTGATTAACTGAAGATTGGTTTGGACATCGTTAAATTGGACTTCTTTTCTGTCGTTTTTTGATTGATTGACCAGAATCTGAGTTGAATTTTCGTAGGTGGGTGTAAGTGCGAAGAAACTGATAAGTCCGCCGGCAGCAGTGGCAGCTGCGGTTACAATCATAATCAAAAGCATGCGTTTTGTTAACGTTGATAATATCTCTTTTAAGCTAGTAGATTCTCCCATGATACCTCCAAATCTCTTATAACATCCTTTTCCATTTACGATTATACAACGTAGAAACCGCATTTCTCCAGCTTTTCTCGTGACATTATCCGACATTTTTTTTACAAACCCCCGCGGTGTGATACTATATGTAAGCGCTACATTTACTGTCTTAACACAGCTGCCTCTTTTTCTCCTATTCAGGCAGTCACGTCATCTCACATAAAAAAAATCCCGCAAAAGGCGTGCGGGATTTTTATGTTGCATATCCATTTTTAATATGAGAAATCAAATTTTCAAGCATTTCCTTCGTCGTCATCTCAGATGACCGCTCACCAATTTCATGTGCATGCATCAAAATTTTCAGAAATTCCTCTTGATTCAATTTCTTTTCACTCATCTTTTTGTTCCTTTCAGCTTCCATTAAGTTGAAAACACGATTATTATATGATGCCGGTTATCAATTTGCAATCTCTAATACATCATTCGACACATCCCATTTTTTATGTCCTTTTTTAGGAAAAACTTTTTCAGGCGGATGTGTTGCGATATAATAGAGAAATTGGATCTTTTTATTACGTGACTCGGTTAGGAGCGATAATCATGCTTCAGAATATGATTTCCAAAGACGATGTGCTGGCATCTGCTGAACAGTTGAAAGAACTTCTTCCTTACAATGAGGAAAATGTTCAGCTGATCAAAAAAGCCCTTATTTTATATCGGCAGGATTCAGTCTATCGTTTACAAGCAGTGAGTCCGACGGAAGTTACGGCTTACGTGCAGGATGTTGTGCCTGTGCGGGTCACATTGAACTTGTTTGTCATAGTCAAAAGCGGCTGTTCGTGTCCGTCCGGAAGAATCTGCCGCCATATGCTGGCTGTTTTTTTATATGTATATGCAATGTTCGAGCGAGTGGGTACTTTTACAGAGTATTGGCTGGAAAGGGAAAAGCTTGAGGAAAGCAAAGAGCTCGTCCGCCGCCAATTCCAGGAAAAAGTGCTGCCTAATGAAGAATCGCTTTCAAGCTGGCTCGCTTTTTTTGATGCAGAGTTTTCTCTCTGGCAGGCGCGCACGCCGGAAGGCAGCCAAAACATGCAGGGCCTCTATTACGGCTACCTGTCCGCTTTAAAAAAACACACGCCGAACAAGCCGGAGCTGAAAAGCCTGTACCAGATTCATTCCGCGGTTGCGGTTTGGCTTCGCATGTTCACATTGATTGAAGCGGGCAAGCTGAACCCCGAGCAAGACTTTTATTCCCTCAATCCGTATGTTGAACAGCTGATGGATACAATCTACAGCTCTATTGATAAATTGAAAACATACGCGCTGTCTTTTGCGCTTGATCCATTTTTGGAAAAAACACCGGATGTTATCCGGCAGTTGCTGTTGAAAGAGGATCTTTTTCAATATGAACGGATCCGCATCTTCGGTGAGATTTGGAGCGCGCTGCTGTCGCGGCCAAAATGGGTGGCGCGCGAACGAGAGATACTAAAAAAAGAAGCCGGACGGCGTTTTTCTCCAGAATTGCAATTCGGCCGTCTGCATTTGGAATTCCTGCAGAAAAATGATGACGTTATTTTTGCGGAAGCTGATCAATTCCCGCCGGAAGCGCTGCCGTATACGTTTCAGTGGCTGAGTGAAATCACTGCCAAGAAGGATTGGAAACGGCTGAAAACATGGTATCAGCGGATTGAACCGATTGCGATGGGTTATGCGAAGCTGGATAAGCCGTTTAAAGAGATTCGCGACGTGATCGGAGAGCTGTTCCTGCTGCTGAATGCCTATGTGAAGCAAACCAATGACCAAGCACTGTTTGAACGCTATGCCGCGGGCTGTCTGCCGTATACGTTCACAGAATACAGCCATCATTTATATGAGAAAAAACGATATGCCGAGTGGATCGAGATTCACAGCCTTGTCGGCTTCTCCATCTATGAAATGGATAAAATGATGGTGAAGGAAATTGCAGCGAGCGACCCTGAAGCGCTTATCCCTGCATACCACAGAGAAGTGGCCTTTTTCATCGACCAGAAGAACCGCAGCTCGTACAAGGAAGCCGCCCGATATTTGAAAAAACTGCGCACCCTGTACAGAAAAGCGAAGAAACTGAAGGTGTGGGAGCGGTATATTCAGCAGCTGAGCTCGCATTATAAGCGCCTGCGCGCACTTCAAGAAGAACTGCAGAAAGGAAAGTTGATTGATGGCGAGTCTTAAAGAAATTCTCATCCACGTTGAACAAATGGAAGATGGATCATTTACACTCTCAGCCTTTGATGAGAATGAGCAGCCTCTCCCCTACAGCCATATGAAAAAGCATTTATTTCAATGGCACGAATCCTCATTTTACGGAACCTTTCTTGAGGATGTCAGCTTCATCGGGACAACCGCTGTTTTGCTTTCTCCATGGATGACTGTAGAGCTTCTCGGCAAAAACTCGTTCAACTCATTCAGCTCCGTTCAGCTTACAGAAGAAACGGAGCCGCTGATTGAAGCGGCTTCGACCATCTATGAATTTATCGCAGACGGCGATTTTCTGCCTGATTATGAAGCATGGACGAACGGTGTTTTTCGCTGGAAGGACCGCGACCATATACTGGAAGGCTTTACTGCGGATTGGTTTTCCGCTGCCGTGCAGGATTATATCCAATACGACGATGACCTGCGGGAGAAATGGGAACACATCAAGGAAAAATCGCCTGCGGTCACGACATTCCGCGGACATTTTCTCGATGAAGAGGATTTTCTCGAAGGGATCGGCTGGATTGATAATCAATCTCCGTTTACAGTCGGCCTGCGCTTAAATGAGCCGGATTTTGACGGAGACGATTGGAAAATCGAAATGTTTCTACGCGATAAAAAGAGCGGCGCTGTAGAATTCTTTGACGGGCTGAAGAGCCTTAAAAAATCGTGGCAGGCGCACAGCGATAAAATCGCGCGTGAGCAGGACCGTTTTCACAGAACGGTGCCGTGGCTGTCATTTGATTCCGGAACAACGCTGATCTCAGAGGAAGAAGCCTGGATCTTCCTGTCAGAAGCGAGTGAAATGCTTGTCGATATGGGCGTTGAAATTCTACTGCCGTCCTGGTGGCAGATTGTCAGAGAAAGCAATATGATGCTGAAGGCAAAGGTGTCATCCTCCCCGCGCGGCGAATCATTTGTCGGCATGAATGCGCTGCTTGATTTCAACTGGCGGTTTGCGACAAATGGAATAGAGCTGACTGAGGCTGAATTTAATGAGCTGGTCGCCAGCAACAGGCGCCTCGTGAATATCCGCGGGCAATGGGTAAAAATTGATCCGCAGTTTATCAAACAGATGAAACGGCTGATGGAAAAAGCGGAATCGGAAGGACTCCACATGTCTGATATTTTGGCGCGCGAACTAATGGACCAGGGGGAAGGCGGGTTTGAGGATGCAGATCTGATCGATACATCAGCTTTTGCCGGCATTCAATTTGATCTGTCCAAACAGCTCAGGTCACTGATTCGGAAGCTTACGGCCGCGGAAAATCTGCCGGAGCACGAAGTCAGCCCTTCTTTCCAAGGAACGCTCCGCCCCTATCAGAAATACGGCATGAACTGGCTGCTGTTTCTGCGTGAAAGCGGTTTTGGCGCCTGTCTGGCTGATGATATGGGTCTTGGAAAAACGATTCAAATGATCGCTTATTTCCTGCACGTGAAGGAAAGCGGCCGGCAAAAAACGCCGAATTTGATTATCGCGCCGACATCCGTACTCGGCAACTGGCAGCGGGAGCTTCAAACCTTTGCTCCTGAGCTTTCTGTCGCGCTGCATTATGGGCCGCGCCGTCCAAAGGATGATGATTTCACAGCGCATTACGAAAACGCAGACGTGGTGCTCACTTCATACGGATTGTCGCATGCCGATTCGGAAGAGCTGTCTTCTGTGACATGGAGCACGATCTGCCTCGATGAAGCGCAAAATATTAAAAACGCGCATACGAAGCAATCACGCGCAATCAGAAAGCTGAAAGGACTTCACCATATCGCGCTGAGCGGGACGCCGATGGAAAACCGTTTGACTGAGCTGTGGTCGATTTTTGACTTCATGAATAAAGGCTACCTCGGCAGTTTGACGGGCTTCCACAAACGCTATGTGCTGCCGATCGAGAAAGACCGGGACGAAAAGAGAATCGGACAGCTTCAGCAGTTAATCCGGCCGTTCCTTCTGCGGCGGACGAAACGGGATGAGGAGGTCGCACTGAATCTTCCTGAGAAGCTGGAAGAAAAAGAATTTATCCCGCTGTCAGCCGAACAGGCGTCACTTTATGAGCAGCTTGTCAAAGACACGTTTGACCATATGACATCACTGACCGGCATGCAGCGAAAAGCGCTGATTCTCAGCATGCTCGGACGGCTCAAGCAAATATGCGATCATCCCGCGCTCTATTTAAAAGAGGAGCAAACCGAGCTGCTGGCCGGCAGATCAGTCAAGCTCGAAAAATTGCTGGAGCTCATGACAGCGATCCGCGCCCAAAACGAAAGCTGCCTCATTTTCACGCAATACATTCAGATGGGGAACATGATGAAGCGGCTGCTTGAAAAAACGTTCGGTGAACCTGTGCAGTTTTTAAACGGGAGTCTCTCCAAGCAAGAGCGGGATTCACTCGTTGAGAAATTCCAGAAAAAAGAATACCCGACACTCATTCTTTCACTCAAAGCCGGAGGCACCGGACTTAATTTGACCGCCGCCAATCACGTCATCCATTATGACAGGTGGTGGAACCCGGCCGTTGAAAACCAGGCCACTGACCGGGCATATCGCATTGGCCAGGAGCGTTTTGTCCACGTTCATAAAATGATTACGACAGGAACAATCGAAGAAAAAATTGATGTCATGCTTGAATCGAAGCAAACCCTGAATGATCAAATTATCCAAAGTGAAAACTGGATTACCGAGCTTTCCACACAGGAACTCGAAGAATTGTTTACATTGAGCGCCTCAGCGCGATGATGATAACTATAAAAAAGCTGGCTCCTGAAAGAGCCAGCTTTTTTTCCGTTCATAGCCGTCACGCCGAATGCCCAAAGAATCCGTTACGCCGGTTATCAACAGGATGCACTTTTGGTGCTGTATATAAACCTACAGCAAATTCTTAATCATATGTGCGACGCCGTGTTCGTCATTGGTCAAGGTTACAGCGTCGGCCATCGCTTTGATATCTTCCCGCGCATTGCCCATCGCTACCCCTTTTCCCGCAGACTCCAGCATTGATTTGTCATTTAAGCTGTCACCTACAGCCGCGGTTTCTTCGAGCGGAATATTCAGCCGTGCCGCAAGCCTCTCTAGCGCCTGCCCCTTTGAGGCCTTGCGGGCAGAAAGCTCAAAGTTGTGCTCAGCCGAACTGACAAGCGTCAAATCTTCATCATGCTCATATCTGTTCCAGCCGGCCTCAAGCTTCTCTTTGAAGAAAGAAAAACCGAGAATATTATAAAAATCAATCGGCCGGTCAGACTCAAACAGCTCTTGATACGAGTCAATGTAAGCGAAGCCGGATTGGCTGTATTGCACCTCGGCCGCCTGCTTAAGGACGGGAAGATCCGCTTCCGGGTTCGCGCTTCTGAATCGGTCCAGTTCAATTTCAAGAAGCTCTCTGCCGTTTTGCGGCGTATAAATAGCTGAATCCGTGAATACCTCGTAGTAATAGTTTTCCGATTCAAGCCATGAGAGAATATCATACGCCCGTTGTTTCTCAATGGTTTCTTGATGATAAAGCCTGCCGTCAGGATCGTGAATAACGGCGCCGTTTGCGCTGATGACCCATGTTTTCATCCCGAGCGGCTCAAAGATCGATTCCACGTCAAAATAAGCGCGCCCGGTTGACACTACTACTTCAATGCCGTCAAGCTGCGCCTGCCGCAGCGCGTTTTCATTTTCCAAGCTTACCTGATGCTTGCTGTTGAGTAAGGTTCCATCTAAGTCAATCGCAATTAATTTCACGTTTGTCAGCCCTTTCCTTCATCCTGCTCTGTCACCAGAAGTTCCACCCCGTTACGGTCAAGTAAGTCACAAAACGCCTGATTCGGCAGCCTGTCTGTGATCAAGAGATCGATTTCACTCAGCTCCGCATACTGATAAAAACTGGTGCTTCCGAGTTTCGAATGATCCGCAAGCGCGATCACCTGCTTTGCCTGCTGAATCATTTTTCGCTTCACCATGCCATCTTCTTCATGCGCAATTGTAATGCCATGCTCGGAAATGCCGACCACACCAATCAGCGCTTTATCGACGTGGTAGCTTGAGAGCTTTTCAATCACAGAGGCGCCGTACAGAAAGCGGTGCTCCTTTTCCAGCTTGCCTCCGAGCAGATAGATTTCAATTCCCTCTTTATCGGACAGCACTTCCGCGAGATTAATCGAGTTGGTAATCACCGTACAATCATCTGCTGTCAAATGCTTTGCACATGCCTGAACGGTTGTGGAAGCGTCTAGAATCACCCGGTTACCATCATGAATAAGCGATGCGGCAAGCTTGCCGATCTTGTTTTTTTCCTCAGACACTGTTTTCAGGCGGCCGGAGTAACTTTGAATTTTCTGATGCACAGTCGGCAAAATCGCACCGCCTCTTGTGCGGATGATGGCATTCTGTTCTTCCAGCTTCACAAGGTCCCGTCTCGCTGTATCCCTTGATACCTGAAGGAGTGTACAGATCTGCTCCGTTGTAATTCGGTTATGCTGTTTTAAAAAATCTAAAATCGCGACTAATCTTTCTTCTTGGTACACGCCCTCATTCCTTTTCTTTCTTTCATCTTTAAGTAATTATAAGTTTTAATTTAATTCAATTCAACACTATTAAGTGTTTTTAAGTAAAAATGCATCATAAGAACCAATATATTCTAAATAATGCAAAAAGAAAGAACCAGCCTAGTCGACTGGTCAATTTTGAGGGGGTGATGCGGAGATCCGAATAATCGTGAATGGATAAAAAACGGGAGGATCAGGGGAATGTCAATCGGCAGCTTTTTCCCGCGGTTTAGGGTCCATAAAACGAACAGTGTCAGCCAGCACTTCCGTTACAAAGACGTTAACGCCTTCTGCGTTTTCATAGCTTCGTGTCTGAATCCGTCCGCTTACACCGACGAGAGAACCTTTTTGGCAATACAGCGCCGTGTTCTCAGCTGTTTTTCTCCAAAGCGTGCAATTAACGTAATCGGCCTCGATTTCACCTGAAGCGTTTTTGAAGCTGCGGTTTACCGCGAGTGTAACGTGTGCGACTGCCGCACCGGCGGAAGTGTAGCGAAGCTCAGGATCTTTTGTAAGTCGTCCGACAAGCATGACCTGATTGAACATGCGATTCCTCCTCTCCTTGCGGTTATATGTATTGTAGATGATGCAATGAGAAAAGAAAAACGCTTAAAAATGGCTTTCAGCCTCTGTTTATATCTTTCGTTTTCATTTTTCCTTCAGCTAAAAACATCTTTTGTTTTTTCCCTTTAAAGAAATATGTACTTTTTAAAAACCGGAAAAAGATTTGCTTTGTCAGCCAATTTTGCGTATTCATACACACATAGGAAGAACCATCCCATGCAAACCACTGAAAGCTCAGTTTTTTCTCCGGCATTGACAGCTTGATTTTATACTGCTCCATGCCATCTTGTGTTTCGTATAAAAAACTTATCCTTCCTTTTTTGTTCAGATGGACCTCAAACACTTCTTTACGGCTTAACATATATGTTACTTCCTTTTGAATCAAGCAGTTTTCAGAAGGAGTGCCGTCAATATAAATTTCTTTTAAACGAAATTGATTCATACCACATCTCTCCGTAATCCATAGTCAGTTACAGTATAATGAAAAAATAGAAATTATTAAATCTTTTGTCAACACAAAATGATTTATCCACGGCAGTGCAGTATTTTTGCCCCTAAAACGTTTATGTTATAATGAAAGGCAAGAAATCTTTGGAAGTAATCGGGGTGAGAAAAGAAATGAAAACCTTTAAACTGGTTGACCTGAATGTGGAACGAGTGGACAAGGAAGAAAAATCAATTGAACGGTTTCCCCTTATTGACGGACTGATTATAAATAAAGAAGACGGTGAAAATCACTGGCTGATTGAAGCGCTTGTAGCGAAAGAGCACCTGTCTTTTTTTGAACAGCTTCAAAACAGCCAAACGGAAGCCAAAGTATTTGTAACGATCACGAAAAAAAGCAATCGCCCCGCCCAACTGACAGCGGCAGTGAAAAACATCGTCAAGCTGGAAGAAAGCATACAGGTTTTACTCTACGGACAAATGGTCACAAGAAAGCAGCAAGGCACTGAAACCATTCTAGAGTCCCTTGTAAAAGAGGGCTATACAGGAACAAAACTGATTGAGGCGTTTAAGCAAAACATATAAAAAATGAGAGGGACATGTCCCCTCTTCAGATGCTGAGGTGAAGTTATTGAGCAAGCGAAAGATGCAAGCGGTCTTTTTATCACTTATCGGAGCGGCTCTCCTCATGACATCAAGTTTACAGACACCTGCAGAAGCTGAAGCTGCAGAAAAAAACGTAAATACGAAAAAGCTTAAGGCTGATGAGTTTGTCACAGATCACGACGGCACTTTTATATTGCGGGATCTAAAAAACGAAAAAACATTCGTCTACAACGGCAAGCGCGCAAAACAAAGATTTGCGCCGCAGTCGACGTTTAAAGTTCCTAATGCGCTTATCGGATTACAAACAGGCGCTGTTACAGATGAATATGACATTAAATACTGGGACGGCATGAAACGGGAACTCGACGTTTGGAATCAAGACCACACGCTTGGCTCTGCCATGAGATACTCCGTTGTTTGGTATTACCAAGCAATGGCCCGTGACATCGGAGAAAAGCGAATGAAGGAATGGGTTGAAAAAATAGGTTACGGCAACCAAGACATCAGCGGCGGTATTGATCAATTCTGGCTAAGCAGCACTCTCAAAATTTCTCCGTTAGAACAAACCGATTTTATGGAATCGTTATATAAAGAAAAACTCCCATTTGATAAAAGCGTCATGAAGACGGTAAAACGAATGATGATTCAAGAAGATGAAGATCACTATACGCTTTATGGGAAAACTGGTTCTGGCTCAGGTATCGGCTGGTATGCAGGCTTCGTCAAAACCGAGCACGGTGCGTACAGTTTCGTGACAAACATTGACGGAACCGGAACAGAAGCGAAAAGCATCACAATGGACATGTTGAAGAAGTATGTTCTGCATTAAAAAAAGACCGCCGTTTCAGAACGGCGGTTTTCTTTATTCCGGCGACTTTGTTTGCTGCTTCAGCAGATCTCTGATTTCCTTCAGCAGCTCCTCTTGCGCATCCGGTGCTTCCTCCGCCGCCTCTTCTTCTGCTTCTTTTTTGCGCCTTAACCCATTTAAAGTCCGAATGGCGATAAAAATGGAGAACGATATGATTAAGAAATTCACAATCGTCTGTATAAAGCTGCCATACTTCACTACAGCATCGCCAAACGTAAACGACAGGCCTGAAAAATCAAGCCCGCCCAGGAGCAAGCCCACCAAAGGCATAATAATATCATTGACCAGTGATGTGACGATCTTGCCGAATGCGCCGCCTATCACGACACCGATTGCGAGGTCAACGATGTTCCCGCGCATGGCAAAGGCCTTAAATTCTTTCCACATACAATCACCTGCTTTTTCATGTTTTGAACGGAAAAAAGGCAAATGTGCCGCTGCCCACCTGCCTTTTTGTATTTATTCTCCGAGAGCAAAAGTCAGTTCGACTTCGCAAACGACCTCGCCATCAACTGTGGCAACGCCTTTTCCGCGACCGATTGTGCCGCGCGCACGAGTGATTTCAACCTCAAGATGAAGCTGGTCACCAGGCTTGACTTGTTTTTTAAACCGGCAATTATCAATGCCCGCAAAGAACGCCAGTCTGCCGCGGTTTTCTTCTTTAATCAGCATCGCAACAGCCCCGACTTGAGCAAGCGCTTCTACAATTAATACGCCGGGCATGACCGGATACTGAGGAAAATGTCCGTTAAAGAACTCTTCATTTGCAGTTACATTTTTATAGCCTTTTGCCCGTTTACCTTCTTCAACTTCCGTAATCCGGTCTACAAGCAAAAACGGATAACGGTGAGGAATAATTTCTTTAATTTGCTGAGTATCAAGCATTCTCTTGACATCTCCTTCATCTGCATTAGTATGTATAGCAATCATCAAAGATCAAATCTGTACATCTGAAAAGTATATTATGAATTAATCTCTTTTTCAACCGCGATAAATTGTAACCAACTGTCAATGAGAGCCGTCAAAACTTATGATATGATAATTATAGATTTTACCAATAGCAAAGAGGTAGGAAAATGATTTCGAAGTTTATTGAAAAAAGGATGCAAAACATGTTAGACGAGTGGTATTCCGCAATGAGCAAACGAAAAATGAATCACGTTTGCACACTGAAAGAGAAAATTGACCAGCACCATCCGAAGATCAAAAAGAACACAAAACTTTGGATGCGTTATCAATTGTTTCAGGCCCGCCATCAGCTGCTTTTTGAAAACCAGAACGGACTTGATGCTATGTTCGATGATTTATACGATCTGGAAGACAAAATGGATGATGAATTGAAATATTATCTGTATTTTTTCTCAGGATTATACGAAATGGTAAAAACAGCTCCGAAACATGCAGTGAATCATTTTAAAAAAGCTGAACAGTATCTGGCCGCCATTCAAAACACGTTTGAAGCCGCTGATTTATATTATCAAACCGCCGGCGCCTATTACTTGATGAAATCACCGCCGCTTTCCATCCAATACGTCAAAAAAGCATTAGACATCTATTTGCATCAATTCGGCTATATAAAAAAGGTGATCACCTGCAAACTGTTGCTCGCCGTTAATTATATTGATCAAGAACGATATGAAAAAGCTGAACAGCTTTTCAAAGAAATCATCAGGAAAACCCAGCAATTAAATGACGAAAACCTGCTATGCCACGCTTATTATAACCTTGGCTTTTTAAAGGCGACCGAAAAGAAAGACCAGGAAGCGCTTCTTTACTTTAAAAAAGTGTTAAAGAATCAAGAATTTGAAACGAACTCTCCAGTCTCGTATCTGCACTGTGTGTATGAATCTGTCAGAGCGCTCTTTAAAACAGGAAAGATCACAGAAGCGAAAACCTTCCTGCAAAAAGGAAAAGAATTATCTGAAAAGGTAGACATTCAAACCATCTTTTTAAAATTAAAAACGCTTGAAGCGCTCTACACATCGGTTGAAGACCCCTATGATCAGCTGCTCGAATATGTGCTTGAATTAGAAAAAATTGAAGCGTGGGTCGATTTAGAGGTGCTGTTAGAAGACATTACGGAATACTACAAAAAAAAGGACGATTTCGAAAAAGCCGCTTTTTTTATCATGCGCGGCTGATTGAAAACGCCCATTTTCTTATTATCTGACTGAATTAATTAAACCGAGCATTTGATCTCCCATTGTAATCGTTCTGCTGTTCAGCTGATATGAACGCTGGGATGTGATCAAATCTGTCATTTGTTCTGAAATATCGACATTGGACATCTCGAGTGAACCCTGCTGCATGCCGATGTTTTGTCTATTCGCGCCATTCAGCTCTTCAAAGGCTGCCGCATTATCAATAGAGAAAAGGTTGTTCCCTTCCGATTTCAGCTCTTGAGGGTTATTCACTTCGACAACTCCGAGATTAAACCGCTGGACCGCGTTTCCGTCAGATGCGGTTAAGGTACCGTTTTTATTGATCGTGATATTCTTCATTGAGCTGTCAATGTTCACTGTATTGCCGTTTTCATCAAGAACCGGATACCCATTTCCAGTAACGAGCTGAAGCTGGTTGGCATTATTGGCTGAAGGCGTTAAATATAATGCTCCGTCCCTCGTATACTGGCGGTTTCCATTTACATTCACCTGAAGATATTGGTATGGAGACGTAAACGCGATATCAAGATCGCGATCCGTCTTCTGAACGCTTCCTTGATCAGACACAAGGCGTGAATTCATCATCGCTCCGACGCCAAGGCGCAAGCCCGGCGGTGTTTTTCGGGCTTTTGCCACTTCCTCATTTTTTTCATCAACCTGATCGAATTGCTGTCTGACAAGCTCAGAAAAATTCGTATCTTTTGCCTTATAGCCGGTTGTATTGCTGTTTGAAAGGTTGCTGCTGATTGTATCAATCTGCTGCTGCAGCTGGTTTAAGGTTGTTGATGCCGTTAGCATTGACCTGAGCATAGTTGATATCCCCCGTTTTTTCTTCCGTTATCTTAGATTTTTCCGATTTCATTGGCTGCTTTATCCATACTTTTATCGTAAGCCTGAATAACCTTCTGATTGGCCTCAAATGATCTGTACGCTTCAGTCATTTCTGTATAGGCGCTTGTCACATCAACGTTTGAAAGCTCAGAGACGCCTTGTTTTAATGAGTAGGAGACCTGGTTATTACCGGCTGCGCTTGGAAGATCATTGCCGTCCGCCGTGCTGTACAAATCATTGCCGTCCCGTTTCAGATTGCGGACATCCTCCGCCATTCTGACATCAATCTGGCCGGCTGTCCGGCCGTTCGTTGTCACAGTACCGTTTTCAGACACAGTGAAATTCTCATTATCAACAGTGATTGGCTGGCCATCCGTCGATAAAATAGGGCGTCCGTTGATGGTCAGCTGATTATTCTCGTTTAGTGAAAACGTGCTGCTTTTTGAATAACGGATTCCGTCCGCTGTCTGAACCGGGTAAAAAAGAGCCGCGTTTTCATTGGTTTCCGTATTAACCGGAACTTGATTTTCGACCAACGTGATGTCTGTAGGCTGGTCTGTGGACTTCAGGCTTCCCTGTGTGAAAAGAGGCTTAAGCTCCTGCATATACACACCGGTATTCACGGAGCCGATTTCCGTCCTTGATGTTCCGGCCGGAGATTTTGATTCTATTCGGCTGAGGAGCATCTCAGGGAACGCGCGCATCGAGCCTTGATCTGCTTTATATCCGGATGTATTTGCGTTTGCGATGTTATTTGAAAGCATTTCCGTTCTTCGTTGCTGGGCAATCATTGCGGATGTTGCTGTATATAATCCTTTTAACAAATTTCCCACCTCTAAAATGGCATTTTTTCCAGTTGTCATATAGGAACGTTCGTTCTATAATAAAAATCAGTATTTTATCCTATTATCGTCATATATGATCCATTCGTGAAGGCTTTTTCATAAAAAAACCCCATTCTTTTTCAGAATGAGGTTTGTGAAATCAGCTTAGTTTGCGTTTAGGAAGCTTGTCCATATTATCAAGCATGACACCCGTGCCGATGGCTACGCAATCCATAGGATTTTCAGCGACGAGGACCGGTACCTTCAGCTCTTCAGCAAGCAGCTGGTCAAGGCCGTTTAAAAGCGCGCCTCCGCCGGTAATGATAACGCCGCGGTCAATAATATCAGCGGAAAGCTCAGGCGGTGTTCTTTCAAGCACTTGTTTCGCAGCCTGCACAATAACAGCTACAGATTCACGAAGGGCTTCTTCAACTTCTTTACTGTTTACTGTAATTGTTCTTGGAAGACCGGAAACCATGTCCCGTCCGCGAATGGAAATTTCTTCGTGACGTGCGTCTGGGAAAACCGTTGCGACTTTAATCTTAATATCTTCCGCAGTACGTTCGCCGATCAGCAGCTTGTACTCACGTTTGATGTAATTTAAGATTTCCATGTCAAACTTGTCCCCAGCCATTTTAATAGAAGAGGAGGTGACAATATCGCCCATTGAAATAACCGCGATATCCGTCGTCCCGCCTCCGATGTCTACAACCATGTTACCGCTTGGCTGGAATATTTCCATACCCGCGCCGATAGCGGCAACTTTAGGTTCTTCTTCAAGATACACATGCTTACCGCCGCTTTTTTCTGCAGCTTCTTTGATTGCTTTTTGCTCAACGGATGTAATATTCGTCGGGCAGCAAATGAGCATGCGCGGTTTTGAGAACAAGCCTTTTACATTCAGCTTGTTTATAAAATGCTTCAGCATTGCTTCTGTTACTTCAAAGTCAGCAATAACTCCGTCTTTCAGCGGGCGAATCGCAACAATATTCCCAGGTGTACGTCCAACCATTCGTCTTGCCTCTTCGCCAACCGCCAGCACTTTGCCGCTGTTTTTATCAAGTGC
The DNA here is from genome assembly GCF_004124315.2 of Bacillus cabrialesii. GTDB lineage: Bacteria > Bacillota > Bacilli > Bacillales > Bacillaceae > Bacillus > Bacillus cabrialesii. The sequence continues at coordinate 3,667,232 of NZ_CP096889.1, forward strand.
AACTACGGAAGGTTCATTCAGAACAATTCCTTTACCTTTAACATGGATCAGTACATTTGCAGTACCGAGGTCAATACCAATATCCCTTGCAAACATCTATTTATATCCTCCTTGAAAATCTGTTTCACAGTAAATATCCACATTGTGCCCTAATTATATATATTATCATAAAATATAGAAAAAAAGTTGGCAGCGCATTAAGTTCTTTACAAATTTTTGCGGATGTTTTATGAACGATTTCAGGGAAGACAATGCCAGCTGATGACAGCAGGCAATTACGATTGCTGAACAGGCTCTCCTTCGAGAATTTCATCTTTTTTATATTTTAGCTTTGTCGCTTCTCCCCCTCTTAAATGCCTGATGGATTTATGATAATCGAGTATTTCTTTCACTTCGTTTGCCAAGTCAGGATTAATTTCAGGCAGACGCTCTGTTAAATCCTTGTGTACTGTACTTTTGGAAACACCAAATTCCTTCGCAATGACACGAACGGTTTTCTTTGTCTCCACGATGTACTTCCCTATCTTGATTGTTCGCTCTTTGATGTAATCGTGCACACCACTCGACCTCCCTAAAATGGATGTGAGAAGTGTGAAATGAGATCCGTATTCTGTAAAGAGTCGTTCATTATGCCGCTTCTTCGTTGTATGGTTTTAAAAGTAGGTTTATGAAATATGCCCACGATCCCTCACCTCAAACACTCTCTTTGTTAGGTTTGTAACAGTGTATTAGCATTCTTTTGGGAATATGCTAAAAACTCAATAAGGACAAGGGGTGAAACGAACTTTTTCAGCTTCGGCAACTATTTCGTGTCACTACATTTTTATCTTTACATCCGTTCAGCGCTCCTGTAAAATAAGAAAGCAATTAGTTACTTAGGTAAGTTTTTTAGAAGGAGACCGACATGACCTACGTCAACAGACACCTCATTCATCAAATCAACCAAAGCGCCCGCCTGATTGCCAAGAAAGCCAATGAACAACTGGAGCCATTCGGCCTTTATTCATCTCAATGGTCAGTTTTATATTGTTTGCGTACGATAGGACCAATGACTCAAAAAGAGATTTGGTCCTATTTAAATGTGGAAGCGCCGACTGTAACACGGACGATCAAACGCCTGGAGGAAAACGGCTGGGTACAGAGACGGCAAGGGGAAGACAAACGGGAAAAACTTGTTGTCCTCACAAAAGAAGCCGAGAAAAAGTACGAAGAAATTAATGTGAAAATGCTGAAATTCGAAGAAGAACTGCTTGCAGATTTCCGGGACGAAGATAAGGAAGCTTTTTCTCATTTATTTCGCATGTTTTTACATCAATGAAAATAAGGAAGTGACATACATTTGAAAAAAGCGGATGCGATATGGACCAAGGATTTTATTATGGTCCTGCTTGTCAATTTATTTGTGTTTGTGTTCTTTTATACATTTTTAACTGTACTGCCGATCTATACGCTTCAAGAGCTTGGCGGCACAGAATCACAAGGAGGGCTTTTAATCAGCCTGTTCCTTCTGTCAGCGATCATTACACGGCCTTTCTCCGGAGCCATCGTTGAGCGTTTCGGGAAGAAAAGAATGGCGATTGTATCTATGGCGTTATTCGCGCTTTCGTCTTTTCTGTACATGCCGATTCATAACTTTTACCTGCTGCTTGGCTTGCGGTTCTTCCAAGGGATTTGGTTCAGTATTTTAACGACTGTTACAGGTGCAATTGCAGCGGACATTATTCCGTCCAAACGCCGCGGTGAGGGTCTTGGATACTTTGCCATGTCTATGAACCTCGCCATGGCAATCGGGCCTTTCCTCGGGTTGAACTTGATGAAGGTCGTAAGCTTCTCTGTATTCTTTACAGCCTTCGCGCTGTTTATGGTCGCAGGCTTGCTTGTTTCGTTCTTGATCAAGGTGCCCCAAAACCAAGACAGCGGCACGACTGTATTCCGTTTTTCATTCTCGGATATGTTTGAAAAAGGCGCACTTAAGATTGCGACGGTCGGTTTATTTATTTCTTTCTGCTACTCAACTGTCACAGCGTATTTGTCTGTATTCGCCAAATCAGTTGACCTTTCGGATATCAGCGGATATTTCTTTGTTTGCTTCGCGGTGACAATGATGATTGCGCGCCCGTTCACAGGGAAATTGTTCGACAAAGTCGGACCGGGCATTGTCATTTACCCATCAATCTTGATTTTCTCAGTGGGGCTCTGCATGCTGTCCTTCACACACAGCGGCTTCATGCTTCTGCTTTCAGGAGCGGTTATCGGGCTCGGATACGGATCAATCGTTCCTTGCATGCAAACATTGGCGATCCAGAAATCTCCGGCACACCGCTCAGGTTTTGCAACGGCAACGTTCTTTACCTTCTTTGACAGCGGAATTGCTGTAGGATCGTATGTATTCGGACTGTTTGTAGCGTCTGCCGGCTTCTCTGTCATTTATTTATCAGCCGGGCTGTTCGTTCTGATTGCTCTGCTTCTCTACGCGTGGAGCCAGAAAAAACCTGCTGAGACTGAGGGAAAAGTGTCTATTGCAGAATAAATTTCAGGCTGCCGGGATTTGCCGGCAGTCTTTTTTTCATTTAAAAAACGGCGCTATCTTAGAGAACGCCGCCAGCCTGAGGGAGCTATGGCGCTCCCTTTTTTCATGTCATATTCTTCAATTAGCTTGTTAGAAATATATGTACTTAGAGAGAAAACACTTCTGTTTGTATCACTTCATTTCAGAATCGTGACAATATGATTTTACGTTCAAACCAAACTAAACCCTGTAAATTATTTTATAAGTGATAAAATCAATAAGTGAAACGGTGAGTATTGATTTTATTTAAATTCCTTTTTATTACAAATATAGTATTTAAGGTCCTTTTAATAGAGAGTTATTCCTCTTATAATTAAGATGTGTTACAAAATTTGGTAATGGAGATGATTCACATGAAATTGAGAAGGACAATTACTGGAGTTGCTTTATCTTTAGGATTGCTTTTACCTGTTTCTGGACAAGCTCTTGCTACAAATGATTCAACGGATGGGGATATGCGTACGAAGGCTACTTCAGTTGTAGATTGTTCTATAACTCCATTTAAAGGCGCAAGTAATAGATTATGTATGTATTCAGATAATGGCGTTTTTGCAAATAGTTTTGATCGTTTTGGTACTACATTTTTCTTTAAAGGCAAAGCTGGAAATTATGCATATTATGAAAGTGCAAGTAGATAAGACAACGGGGGCTTTTAGCCCCTCAGGCTGAGAGAACATCTCGACAAGAGCGCAGCTTTGCAGCATGGGTTTCGCTACGGCCGATTGAGGGGAAAACAAAACGTAAGTGGCAAGTTCTTCTCCCATCTGCATGTCAGAACATGAAAAAGTTCATTCATCATACATTCGCTAAAAATAAAAAAATGTAGAAAAACATGAGTTTCTCTACAATCTGACGGCGCTCTCTTAGAGAACGCCGCTTATGGCAATTATTCAATGACAGGCCGCGCAGGTGAATCAGGATCTAACGTAAAGTCATAGGAATCTTCATCACGGTACATCGGATCGGCATAAATAGATTTCGAATCGTTATTTGTCGCTTTTCGATACGAAGCAAATGATTCGTATTCATTCTTTTTCCACATCCATACGCCGTCTTGATCCGCTTCCTTATGGTACACGTTATGATTGACCGTATTGCCTTCATTTTCTGTAAAATCGTTTCCGATAAATAATCTGGAATCCCCGGCAGTCAAAATATTCTTTTCGAGTGTGTTGTTTTTCGTATCATACTGCAGCAGCAGCTGTCCGCCATACAGCCCCTTTGTGTCATTCCGGTACATAATGTTGCGGGAAATCAAAGAATTGCTGGTGCCGCCCCGCTTTTTGTCATATCCTCCGATTGAAATACCGGTGTACGCATTGTTGTATACTTTGTTGTCTGTAATCTGAATGGCATTCGCATATTTCCCTTTGTGTTCAGATGTTGCTTCAATTCCAATATCGTTATCGTGAACTGTGTTTTTCTTAATCTCGATACTGTTTCCTCCGTCGACATAAATACCGCCCGCTGAGTAATCATCTCCATATGCAGGGTTTCCGTAAGTCGAGTTTTGATAAACCGTATTGTTTTCTACGACTCCGTTTCGCACGAAATCGTTTTTGTCCGCGGTTCCCTCATAACCGATAAGATCGATCCCGATGTTGTTATTGTTGCGGACCACATTGCCCGCAATCGTGAAGCCGTCGATATTCCCATTTAGCACAACCGCTTCACTCGCTCCGAGCGTCAGATTCTCAACCGTATTGTCCTCGATTTGAATGTCTTTCATGCTGCCAGTCCCATAGACTGCGATTCCGTGGGCATTTCCTTCATCTGCTGTTGTCTCAATATCACGGACATGATTGTTTTTAATGGCAATATGGCTGCTGGAGCCTGATACATAAATCCCCATAGCAGTTGCTTCCTCAGATGAAACAGAAAGACCTTGAATCGTTAAACCGCTGATGGCAATGTCATGTTTATCGTGAATATGAATGAGCGGTGTTTCATATTTTGCGTTCTTAACGGATTCACCGCTAATCACGACTTTTTCATTTTCATAATTTCGGAACGTGACAGGCTTTCCATCCGTACCGCTGTGCTTTACGACAAGTGTCTCATGATACGTGCCTCCCCGAATCATGACCGTTGTGCCGGCGGCAGCCTCCTCTGAAGCATGTGCCAGTGTACGAAACGGCTTTTCTTTTGTCCCTTCATTTTGATCACTGCCATTTGGTGAAACATAAAGATAATCCCCGGACCCTTCCTCATTCGCTTTTGTCTTATCATAAACGAAAGCGAAGATGACAGACGTTAAAACACCCGCCAAAAGAATAAAATACCATTTTCTCATATTCGATTCCCATTTCGTTTTAGAATAGATTTCTAAAACAATTATAAATGTTCTAGTTATGGAAAACCATTTCAAAAATATGAAAATATACCGGCAGATGGCTTATTCAGCCTGGTGAACCTGTCCGGATTCAAATGTTCCAATCGCTGATGATGCCGGCGGGTGAACGCGCATCAGAACAATATAGAAAAGAAATGAAATCAGCACACCGACAAACCAGGAAATGTCGTATAAGCTCTTCAACGCGGGAACATACATGCCAATCAGTGAGATGAGCGCACCCAACATCGTGGCTGCAAACGCACGGTAATTGTAGCCTTTAAAATAAACATACCGGCCTGTTTCAGAATACAGGTCATCTACCGAGAGCTTTCGTTTGCGAATGATAAAGTAATCGGCCATCATTACGCCTGCTACCGGACCAAGCATGCCGCCTATTAAGCCGAGAAACGCATATACGCTTGTCGCACTCTCCATCAGCTTCCACGGAACCGTAAATAAAGCGAGCAATGCCGTGATAAAACTGCCGCGTTTAAAATTAATATATTTCGGCAGGGCATTCGCTATATCATAAGCGGGCGATACGATGTTCGCCGCGACGTTTACAGAGATGGTGGCGATGCAGAGCGTAATCACGGACAACGCGATGACATAAGGGTTATCAAACCTCGCCAGAATATCGACAACGTCCCAAATCGGCTCGCCGAAAGCGACCTGCGATCCGGAAGTCACGGTAATACTGGCAAACGCAAACAGCGCGAAGGTTCCCGGCAAACCGTAAAATTGCCCTTTGATTTGCTCTTTTTGTGTTTTAGCGAACCGTGTGAAATCAGGTATATTTAAGATTAATGTCGCCCAGATGCCGATGATGCCGGTAACCCCGGCGGCAAACGGCCAGAATGTTTCTGAAAACGTATGGAACTTTCCCGGCTGGGAATAGATTGGCCCCAGTCCTCCGGCAATATCGACGGCCCACCATACCATGCCGCCAAAGACGACATACACTAAAGGACCTGCCCACACCTCAAAACGCTTAATCGACTCCATGCCATGATGCAATACGAGTAAATGAATGGCCCAAAAGAACACAAAAGAAAGCAAACCGGACAAGTGAATGCCGAGAATGTTCCACCCGCCGCCAATTTCTCCCCAGCTAGGCCACATATTTAAAAGCAAAATATTCAGTGCCGTGCTTCCCGCAAAGGTCTGAATGCCAAGCCACATGATGGCTGTAAACGCCCTTAGAAGCGCGGGGATATTCGCGCCGTATATTCCGTAAGAAGCACGGATGATCACCGGAAACGGCAGCCCGTATTTTGTCCCCGCGTGGCCGTTTAAGGCAAGAGCGCCAAACAAGATAAGCGATGCCGTAATAATAATCGCCAGCACCTGCCAAGGCGAAAGGCCGATCGCGATTAACCCTCCCACAGTCGCGTAGGTCGGTATATTATGTATACACCCCATCCAGATGGAGGCAAAGTTCATTGCTTTCCACGTCCGTTTTTCCTGTCCCAAAGGCAGCAGGTCTTCATTGCTCAGTCTGTTGGATTGATGCTGGCTCTCTTTTAATTTCATAGCCGGCTCCCCTTTCAATATTGTCATATGTTCAGTTTTCTGACATCGGATGTCACTTAATATAACTGAAAAGTCAGACAATAACATTGGCTATGATATACAATTTTCCTGTTTCTATTTGAACAGCCTAAACAAAAAAAGGGACAAGCTCAGCGCCTATCCCCTTTTTTCATGATGCAGTTTTCATTAATGCAGCAAATCTCACAGCCATTAACAGGCTTGCTCCTCCCGTTATGATCATGATAATTCCCATCATATCAAAATGAGCTGCCGTGATTTCTTTCCCAAAAAGAACGCCAAGGATCACCGAAGACAAAATCGACCCTAAGTAACGGCAGGTTTGAAACAGCCCTGAAGTGGTACCTACCATGTTGGAAGGACTCGTTTTCAGCATGGCTGCCTGAAGCGCGACATTCCCAAGTCCGTAGCCTATACCCAAGAGCGATAGAATGAGGCCCTTCCCGATGGTCTGGACATTGATAAAAAAGATGGTTAAGAGCACAGCTCCAGCCGTCATCAGAAGCGCGCCCGCAAAGATCGGCTTAACGACGCCTGATCGGTCGATCCATTTGCCCGTAACAGGTGACACAACGATGCTCATTCCTGACATAAACAGCATAAACAGACCGCTCGTTTGAACAGAAAGATGCATTTCGTCCTGAAAATAACTCGGCAGCCCGAAAAACAAACAATAGAAGAAAACATTCAGCAAAATAAACTGAACATAAACAGCCGATAAATTTCGCTGTGTTTTAAACAGACGGACATCAATGAACGGCTGATCCGTTTTCAGCTCATGCCAGACAAATGCACCGAGCAGAAGCAAGCCAAGCACACCTTCAACCGCATGCGGCGACGTGCTGAACGACAGCAGAAAGGATAGAAGAAAAATGATACCTCCGGCAAATAACAAGATTCCAAGAATGTCGAGCTGCCGAATTATTGTTTTGATTCCCGCCCCTTTTTTCTGGTCTTTCGGGAACATATACATGCCTAATAAGAAGCTGAGGATAATAAACGGCAAATTGACGATAAAAATGGCCGGCCAGCCGCCCCACACAATCAAAAAACCGCCGACTGTCGGTCCCAGCGCCGTCATGGCAGACGCAAAAATAGAGAGGACAGCCAAGGCTGATGCCTGCCGTTCATGAATATGATTCCGAATCAGCCCGACTCCTGACGGGTAAATCGCACTGCTTCCTACCGATTGAAACAGCCGCATGACCAATAATGTCATAAACGTCGGCGCAAACGGCGCCCCGATGGCAGAAACCGCAACAAGAATCAGCCCGAATAAAAACAAGCGTTTCCGCCCGATTAAATCACCGAGCTTTCCCGTTACGGGCTGAGCCACGGCACTCGCCAGATAAAACGAGGAAATCAGCCAGGAAACCGTTGTAAACGACAGGTGAAACTCATGCTGGATGCTATGGAGCGCAAGAGAAATCATAGACGAGTTCAGCGGATTCAGCATCGTTCCCGAAGCCACCGCTGTTAAAAAAACAGCCCGGCTTTTTTTCGATATCATCATTTTACTTGGGCCAGAAATTCTTCCGTTGTCCGCGATTTACCGATTCTCGGGAAAATAAAGCGCAGTGTGGCTTCATGCTCTTCCTCGCTGAACGTGGACATCGCATCTGTGATAAAAATTTGCTGATAGCCAAGCTGGAACGCCTCGCGCGCAGTGCTTTCCACCCCGATGTTCGTCGCGATGCCGCACAAGACAATCGTATCAACGCCGCGGCGTCTCAGCTGCAAATCTAAATCCGTGCCGAAAAATGCACCCCACTGCCGTTTTGTCACCGTGTAATCTCCATCCTGCACATCGATTTCCGGAACAAATTCGGCCCAGTCCGCCGGCATTTCCCCTGAACCTCCCTGCTCAGGCTCATCCGTTTGCGGCTTCAGGGCATCCGCTCCGTCATGGAATGCTACATTCACAAAGCCGATAAACCCGTTATGTTTTCGAAATTCATCGATAAGTTTTTTCGCATTTGGGACAACCTGTCCGCTTTGATCTATCGGCACGATTCCTTTTTGCAAATCAATGATAACCAATGCTGTTTTTTGAAAATCAATGTTGAGTGTGCTCATTATACGTCTCCTCCTGATGCTGTTAGTGTTTCTCACATTGCTTATTTTACTCTTCACTCTGCCTAAGTTCTTTTATGATGCTTGTGAAATTCTCAGAAGGAGCACTTTTCTTATGATTTTTCTTTTATGTAATAGTAACAGGTCGTGCATACGAACAGACTGCCAGCACTGTAATCATAAGGGGTGTCATCGCTTCATCACCTGCCCGCCGTTTAACGGCTCCTGTCTGAAAATACCCATGAATTTGCGGCGGTCCAGCCAAAGAAGGATGAGACACATGACCATTAATATTGTGCTAAGATCCTGCACACCAATATTAAAACAATAGTTAATCAAGACGATGTTCACAATAATCGGCATAAAAACAACAGCCCCTAATGCAGCTGTTCTCGGAATCAGCAGTAAAACAGCTGCAAGGATTTCACCGAAACCTATAAACAGTTCGTAAACATGGGAATAACCGAAAAATGTCCACGCAATGGTAAACCCCTTCCCAGCGGCTGCCTCAATTTCAGGCGTCACTTCTCCAAACTGGCCTATCACCACTTTCGCCAGGCCGTACACGAAAAAATTGAAGGCTAAAAACAATCGGAACGTCGCCGGAATCGATTTACTTACCGCTCTCCTCAGCCTGCTCCCTTTATTCATCACGCATCTCCCCTTAGTGTATTATTCGAGTTAGTACACTTAATACAGTATAAAACATTCTAATAATTGTCAATTCTCTTTTCCTCTCATATGGATAGATTCTTTTATAGATATAAAGTCTTATATCTATAAAAATGGCATTTTCCATCCTTAACATCCCTCGATAACATTCCCTAAAAAACCATGTTAGGAAATCTTACATGAAAATGTTTTATCCTTCTTTTTTCTCTATAATGAAGAAATATAATAATTTCTTTTTATTCTGAAAGATACGGAGGAATGAGACATGCAAATGGGCGATACAGTTTTTATGTTCTTTTGCGCTTTACTCGTGTGGCTGATGACCCCGGGATTAGCGTTATTTTATGGAGGAATGGTAAAAAGCAAAAATGTGCTGAGCACTGCAATGCACAGTTTCTCTTCCATTGCCATCGTTTCCATCGTTTGGGTGCTGTTCGGATATACACTTGCCTTCGCACCAGGCAATTCAATCATTGGCGGACTGGAGTGGGCCGGTCTGAAAGGGGTCGGATTTGATCCCGGAGCTTACAGTGATACCATTCCCCACTCATTATTTATGATGTTCCAAATGACGTTCGCTGTTCTGACTACAGCGATTATTTCCGGGGCTTTCGCAGAACGGATGCGATTCGGCGCTTTTCTTTTATTCTCGGTTTTATGGGCTTCCTTGGTTTACACACCGGTTGCGCACTGGGTATGGGGCGGCGGCTGGATCGGCCAGCTTGGCGCGCTCGATTTCGCCGGCGGCAACGTTGTTCATATTTCCTCCGGTGTGGCAGGCCTTGTTCTCGCTATTGTGCTCGGCAAGCGGAAAGACGGCACAGTGTCTTCTCCGCACAACCTCATTTACACGTTCTTAGGAGGGGCTTTGATTTGGTTCGGCTGGTTCGGTTTTAACGTCGGCAGCGCCCTGACCTTAGATGGTGTCGCCATGTACGCCTTCATCAATACAAACACTGCCGCAGCAGCCGGGATTGCCGGCTGGATCTTAGTAGAATGGATCATTAACAAAAAACCGACGATGCTCGGAGCGGTATCCGGCGCAATCGCCGGGCTTGTGGCGATAACGCCGGCAGCCGGATTTGTGACACCGTTCGCTTCGATTATTATCGGCATTATCGGCGGAGCGATTTGTTTCTGGGGTGTATTCTCGCTTAAAAAGAAATTCGGATACGATGATGCGCTAGACGCCTTTGGCCTGCACGGCATCGGCGGCACATGGGGCGGAATCGCAACAGGATTATTCGCGACAACCTCTGTTAACTCAGCGGGCGCGGACGGATTATTCTACGGGGATGCAAGCTTAATCTGGAAACAAATTGTAGCCATCGCCGCCACTTATGTTTTTGTATTTATTGTCACTTTCGTTATTATTAAAATTGTAAGCCTCTTCCTTCCCCTTCGCGCAACCGAAGAAGAAGAGTCACTTGGGCTTGACTTAACGATGCACGGGGAAAAAGCATATCAAGATTCTATGTGAGGAGTGACGCTATGAGCGGTCAAATGTTCAAGGTAGAAATTGTAACGCGTCCGGCAAATTTTGAAAAGCTGAAGCAGGAACTAGGAAAAATCGGAGTCACCTCTCTGACCTTCTCCAATGTTCACGGCTGCGGCCTTCAAAAAGCACATACGGAGCTTTATCGAGGGGTAAAAATAGAAAGCAATGTATATGAACGTTTAAAAATTGAAATCGTGGTCAGCAAGGTTCCTGTTGATCAAGTGACTGAGACCGCTAAAAGGGTCCTGAAAACGGGATCACCAGGTGACGGTAAAATATTTGTCTATGAAATCAGCAATACAATCAACATCCGCACCGGTGAGGAAGGGCCTGAAGCACTGTAATCGTTTTGAAGAGATTCCGGAATTCCGGATCTCTTTTTTTGCGCATCGAAAAAGCCCCCAAAAACATTGCCTCCTCTTCGAATTCTCTTCAAGCTCCGCGCTTTCTGACAAACTCTATTTTAGTTGAAACTTTTTAAGAGTATAATGAGTCTATTATTAAAAATGTAAAAGGTGATTATTTGAATTACGAAATTTTTAAAGCAATCAATGGACTATCTCATCACAATTCGGTTCTCGATTCCATTATGGTCTTCATCACGGAATATGCGATTATCGCCTATGCCCTCATCCTTTTGGTGATCTGGGTGTTCGGGAACACACAAAGCAGAAAAAATGTGCTTTACGCGGGTATTACTGGAATCGTGGGTCTTGTCATCAACTTCTTGATTACACAAGTTTATTTCGAACCCCGCCCGTTTGTGACGCACACGGTGCATACACTGATCCCTCATGATGCGGACGCTTCATTTCCGAGTGACCACACGACAGGTGCGTTAGCGATTTCGATTGCGATGCTTTTCAGAAACCGCAAAATCGGCTGGCCGCTTGTCATTTTTGGGCTTTTGACAGGATTTTCGAGAATTTGGGTGGGCCATCACTATCCGGTAGATGTATTGGGCAGCCTCGTTGTTTCCATCATTATCGGGTTCCTTTTCTTTAGATTTTCAGATCTGCTTCGCCCGTTTGTCGACTTGATTGTGAGAATCTATGAAGCCATCATTAATAAACTGACGAAAAAACCAACCGATCAAAATTTTTAAGCAAGACAAATGCCGGCGTCTGAAACCAAGACAGCCGGCTTTAATATTTTTCGTCCATCTCATGTTTTCTCCGCTTCGCCAACACATATAATCCGCAAAACAAAACAATTCCGACAGTATCAATGAGCACGTCACGAATACATCCGTTTCTGCTGAAGAAGAGCTGAAGAACTTCTGTGAAAAAAGCAAACGCGAATGAGCCGGCTGCCGCCGATTTTACGCTGCCCCGCTGTTTCCACAGCAAATAGGTCAGCACAAAGAAGGAAAACGCGTGCCCGATTTTTTGAATCAGCGCTTCAGGTATAGCAAGCTCTGTAAAATCCATGTCTAAAAAACGAAACATATCAGGGTGCGGCTGAAAATGAAAAGCCACCGTTTGTGACACGACCATGCCGCTGAAGCTTTCCGTACAGACAGAGAGCAGAATAAACAGGGTCCATCCCGCAAGCAATAGACGATTCACAGCATAACCTCCTTTATAACAAACGTGCCTATGTGTAACTACATAGACGATGACATTATGGAAAAAGTAACAGAAAAAAAACGTCCATCACAAGGATAGACGCTTTCTTCATTAAGACTGCTCAGTGTCTTCTGTTGTGCTGCTTTCTTTAGAACCAGATTTGTCAGTCGAATCATCCTTTTTCTCACCGGATTTTTCTTCTGTTCCTTTTTCAGTTGATCCGTCCTTTTTCTCGGAAGATTGCTGAATGGATTCTTCTGTTTCTTCAGTGGCGGCTTTTTCTTCAGCAGCCGCTGCTTTTTCAATAGAAGAAACCGGCTTGTCCATAAAGTTCAGCGGGTTCATTGCGACTCCGTCTTTACGGATTTCAAAATGCACATGGTTTCCGCTGTCTTCACTGTATAGGTTCTTGCCAGACTTTCCGATCACTTGGTTTTGTTTTACCTTGTCACCTTGCTCAACACTCACTTCAGATAGAGATTGATACACAGTCGATAATCCGTCGGCATGTTCTACTTCCACAACATATCCCAGCACCGGATCTTTTTCAGCTTTAACAACCGTACCGCTCAGAGAAGCAGAAACATCGAAATCTTTTCCGTCTTTCTCAGCTAAGTCAATTCCTTTGCTTAAGCTGTACGTGTTATTATAGGTAACGAGTGCTGCTTCTTTTTCTTCTTTTGCGGCATCGGTTTCATAGAACTTTTTCACAACAGAAACGTTTTCAGAATCAACAACCGGCATTGCGACATTTTCCATTGACTTTCCTACTTCAACTGCATCGTCGTTGTTGTCATATGCGGAGTTTCCGCCGTTATCAGCCAACTGATCCTTCACATCATCATTTGATACAGATTGATACCAAAGGACAGCTGTTAAAATGACGGCCGCACTGACTAAGTAGATTGCAGGGAACACCCAGCGTTTACGAAAAAACTGCTGAAGTTTTTTGACTTGAGAAGTTTTCTTTTCTTCCTCTCTCATTGTTTCATCACCTCAGCAACATTCTGAACACTTTTCTGAAAATATATACACCTATCCAAAAAAACTTTTTTAGATGTAGTTTGCGCAGACTGATACGAAAATATGTCATTTTTTTGAGAGGAGTGCAAAAACGTATGAACATGACATTGCGTCTTTCTGAGAATAAAGATCTTGAGGCTGTTGTTGCAATTTACAATTCAACGATTGCTTCTCGAATGGTAACAGCCGATACAGAACCGGTAACACCCGAAGACCGGATGGACTGGTTTCTGGGACATACAGAGGCACGTCCGCTTTATGTGGCCGAGAATGAAAGCGGGAACGTCGCCGCCTGGATCAGCTTTGAAACATTTTACGGAAGGCCGGCTTATAATAAAACAGCTGAGGTCAGCATATACATTGACGAAGCATGCCGCGGCAAAGGCGTTGGATCGTATTTGCTGCAGGAAGCGCTCCGTATTGCGCCGGAGCTTGGAATCCGCTCACTGATGGCCTTCATTTTCGGACATAATAAACCGAGTCTGAAGCTGTTTGAAAAGCACGGATTCACAGAATGGGGATTATTCCCCGGCATTGCCGAAATGGACGGCAATAGATACGATTTAAAAATTTTAGGGAGAGAGCTGTCATGATTAGTCTGGATAAAGATGAAAACGAAATTGAAAATCATAATGAAGAGAATAACCCCGCTGAAGAGGAGATTGCGCCAGCCGAAAACGAGAGCCATCAGCTGAGCCCCTCTGCTGTCAAGTCACTGTCAGACATTGCGAAGTGGGGCAAAATTTCAGGCATTTTGCTGATCATTACAGGAGCGCTTGTCACTCTGTCTGTTTTGGTGACAGTGATCGGAGCCATTCCGGGCGTCCTGCTCATTATTTCAGGCGTCTTTTTGATGCGGTCAGCAAAAGCTGCCGCGGAAGCCGAAGGAAATCTTGCCGGCAGCGCAGGCGAAAGCATGCTTGAGAATTACGGGAAATTTATTAAAATGCAGCTGTTTTACGCGGCATCCAGTATCGTCACTGGCCTGATCGGGATTATAATAGTCGTTTTCATGCTGGTGATTATCGGCATTGCCGCTTATGAAAACACCGATACGTATGATGATCCGGATTCTTACTATTATGAGGATGATCCGGTGTTTGAATAAAGGCATTGAATACAGACAGTAAGGGCATGAGTTCCAGATGAAACGGAACCATGCCTTTTTTATATTAGTCTATTTTCTTCTATATCTGCAATCAAAGCAGGCTGGCGTAAGCACCGAGTGCTTTATAAAACATATAATTCAATCAGGAGTGTCTCCTGCTAACATTGGATTACCGCTCTCAATAACGTTAAGGAGTGAGACATGTGGAAACTAGCAGCTTGCCGGGAAAAGTAAAAGTCATTGCTGAAATCGCAAATGCTCATCAAGGAAAAGAGGAGAATCTCAAAGCACTCATCAAGGCTGCCGCAGAAAGCGGAGCAGATGGTGTGAAATTTCAGTGGTTCAAGTATGACTGTATTGCAACGCCTTGTTTTTTCGCCTATGAATCGTATATTAAGTTATTTTTAAATGAAGACGTATGGAAACATTGTATCGCTTATGGAAAAAGCCTTGGATTAGAAATATGGGTGGATATTTTCGATTCATGGGGAGCTGAACTCTTTTTACACATGCAGCGTGACATTGATGGCATAAAGCTTCCAACAACCATTCTTCAATCCACGGAAATCATGAAAACCATCGGTACGACAGAAAAACCTGTACTTATTGGAGTTGGGGGATGGTACGAAGAAGAGATCGATCAGATGATGTCACTTGTAAAACAGCATATGGCGAATCAGCTCATTCTTATGCACGGATTTCAAGGGTATCCGACAAAATTAGAGGATATTAACCTAACACGGGTTCAACACTTAAAAGAAAGATATAACGTTCAAATTGGATTTGCGGATCACATTGACGCAGGTCATCCGCTTGCGGCCGATCTTCCTGTCTATGCATTTTTCTCAGGCGCATCTGTTATCGAAAAACATATTACCTTAGATCGGACAGCTAAAGGGTTTGATTATTATTCTTCACTAGAGCCAAACGAATTCAAACTGATGACGGAAAAGCTTTGGCAGGCCCACATTGCAGCTGGTTCAACTGAAGTAAATGAAGCCGAAAGAAAGTATTTGTCTGATTCATCATTACGTGTGACAGCCAACCGGGCTGTCAAAAAAGGAGAAATCATTACACTGGAAAAAACGAGTTACAAAAGATGCGGAAATGAGAATGCATTGA
Source organism: Bacillus cabrialesii (assembly GCF_004124315.2). Classification (GTDB taxonomy): domain Bacteria; phylum Bacillota; class Bacilli; order Bacillales; family Bacillaceae; genus Bacillus; species Bacillus cabrialesii. The sequence continues at coordinate 3,682,751 of NZ_CP096889.1, forward strand.
TGCCTTTACAAGCTGAGGACACATTTCCCCAGGTAGCAGCTGCCGATTTATCGTTAAACCAGCCGATTACACCCAACGAGATAAAAAATCCAAGAATTGCGATCGCAGTGATATGTCGGCTAAAATCGACCCGCTTGCCGAAAAAAGCGCTACTTCCTATTTATGAAATACCATCTGTTGAGCGCTGTTTAATCAATTGCCTGGCTGTCCCTGGTGTTCATGAAGTTGTGCTGGCAACGTCGAATCTTCCTGAAGACGATCCGCTTGAAGCTTTCACTCTTAACGGAAATGTAAAAATCGTGAGAGGCGACCCCGAAAACGTGGCAGAAAGAATGCTCGAAGCCGCCGCTTTAACAAAAGCTGATATTATTATCCGTGTGACTGGTGATTGCCCAGCTGTTTCACCTGAAGTGCTTCAATATTTAATTGACCGGCACATGGAAAAAGGAGCAGATTATACTCAGGAGCTTTCAAGTTCAGCAGGAATTTCCGGTAATATCATTACAGTTGAAGCCCTTCAGCGGCTTGTGCAGCAGCCAAAACCGTTAACCCATACAGAATATCTTTCTTTTTATTTTTTAAACAACCCTTCCCTATTTTCCATCAATCAAGTCAGCCTGCCAGAAGATCTCCATTATCCATCTTGGCGTTTAACACTGGATGAACCAAAAGACTTAGAGTTGTTTGAACAAATATATCGAAACCTGGATGTCAAAAATGAACCGCTCTATTTTAGCCGGATAAGAGATTATTTATCAGAGAACCCGCACGTTTCAAAAATAAATCAAGATGTATCTACCAAATGGATAGATCAGACATCTTTAGTGGAGGAAATTAACAAAGCAACGACGTTACCGTCAGATAACAAATAACATTTCGCCAAGCAAACAGCGCATGAGTTCGGAATCATTCCGAATCCGCGCTTTTTTATTTCGACTGTCCACATCCAGTGTTTCAAAAAAACACCCGATTGTCAGGCAAATCCCAACATCCCGGGTGCAGTTTTTATGAATACATTTTCTTGCGTCTGTCTTCCTCAGTCAAAAATTCCACAAAACTTCGCATCGCAAACGGTTCTTCCTTGATCTGGCGCGTATAGGAGTTTTTCCGCTCTTCTGAAAGGATGTCGCTCTTTTTGATCCTGTTCAGCATATAGATGTGGACCGTTTTTTGAACTTGTTTATGCTGATAGCCTGCTTCTTTGAAAAATGCCAGCCCAAGCGCCGCCAGAAGGGCGAAAATGCCTGCACTGATCAAAGATTCCCTGTCTGCTGAAGCGTGAAATAGAAAAGCAGCCAAATTAAAGAGAGAGAATGCAGCAAGCGGAATAGCAAGAAAACGGTAAATGACGGTTTTCTTCATGAAGGGCTGTACGGCCTTTTGGATTTTTTGCATTTCTGTTTTAATGAACCCCGGCATTTGTTCGACTCTGTAAAAGTTCATGTAATCCTCCCCCTTTATTTGATGTTGCAAGGCTTCACGAACGTTATCATATGTGTTTATTTTAACGCAGGTGCAAGCTGGTTTAAAAGAAATCTGCCCGTATTTTTCACGAAGAATCTGGATCGCCGCTCTTTATTCTTTTAAAATGTGAGTGTTATAATTTGTAATGGGAATCAGATCGCTGTTAATCATGGAATACTAATGGCAATCTTCTTGATAAATATGAATGAGCGGGGTTACAAAGTGAGTATTTCTTCCATCCTTTTATCACTTTTTTTCATTTTGAATATTCTTTTGGCCATCATTGTCATTTTCAAAGAACGGCGCGATGCCAGTGCATCTTGGGCGTGGCTGCTTGTTCTTTTCTTTATTCCCGTTTTAGGCTTTATTTTATACTTATTATTCGGCCATAATCTCAGGCGCAAGCATTTGTTTCAATGGGAGGACCGAAAAAAGATCGGAATTGAAAGGCTGCTGAAGCATCAGCTAGAAGATTTAGAAACGAAGCAATTTCAGTTCAACAACCGGGCAACCTTTGATAACAAAGATTTAATCTATATGCTGATCATGAATAATCATGCTGTGTTTACAGAGGATAATTCGGTTGACGTGATCACAGACGGACGGGATAAGTTTCAGCGGCTGCTGAATGACATTTCGAAGGCTAAGGATCATATCCACTTACAATATTATATTTATAAAGGTGATGAATTAGGCAAAAAATTACGAGACGCTCTCATTCAAAAAGCGAAAGAAGGCGTTCAGGTCAGGGTGCTTTATGATGAACTCGGGTCCAGAACGCTGAGAAAAAAGTTTTTCAAAGAGCTTCGTGAGGCCGGCGGGCATGTGGAGGTCTTTTTTCCTTCAAAGCTCAGGCCGATTAACCTGCGGCTGAATTACCGGAATCACCGCAAGCTTGTCATCATAGACGGCATGACCGGTTATGTCGGAGGATTTAACGTCGGAGATGAGTATCTCGGGCTAAATCCGAAATTCGGCTATTGGCGTGATACGCATATCCGTCTGCAAGGAACGGCCGTGCACGCCATCCAGACACGTTTCATTCTTGACTGGAACCAAGCTTCCCATCACCATACGCTGACATATATTCCGAACCACTTCCCTGATTACGGCCCTAAAGGCAACGTCGGGATGCAGATTGTCACGAGCGGACCGGATTCGGAATGGGAACAAATTAAAAACGGCTACATTAAAATGATTTCGAATGCCAAGCGTTCCATTTTAATTCAAACGCCTTACTTCATCCCGGACGCAAGCCTGCTGGACGCTTTGAGAATCGCGTGCCTGTCGGGCGTTGACGTCAACATTATGATTCCGAACAAGCCTGATCATGCCTTTGTATATTGGGCGACACTTTCGTACATTGGCGATCTGCTGAAAGCCGGAGCCACTGTCTATATTTACGATAATGGCTTTATTCACGCGAAAACCATTGTAGTGGATGACGAAATTGCATCAGTCGGCACAGCGAACATCGATGTCCGAAGCTTCAGGCTGAATTTTGAGGTGAATGCATTTATTTATGATATCACCATTGCGAAAAAACTGGTTTCTACATTTAAAGAAGATTTGCTCGTATCGAGAAAATTCACCTACGAGGAGTACCTGCAGCGCCCCTTGTGGATTCGAATCAAAGAATCCGTCTCGCGGCTGTTGTCGCCGATTTTATAAGATGTGCCAAAACCCCGGCCTTTTAAGGCCGGGGTTTTTCCTGATGGTCACAGTAAATGATGATCGCCTCACGCAAAAAAGCGGCAAGGCCTTCTCCATATTGATTGATCGAATGAGTAAATCGTTCGTCAGTGATATACACATCTCCTAGCCCTCTGAAAATGTCGAGCGTACAATCGTAATGATATTGGCAAATATGATCGCGAAACGCCCCCACAGCGGCCTGAACCTCTGCATCACCGGGCCCGTGTTCCATTCGCGCCGCAATTCGTCTGTAAATCGAATCAAATTCAGCCATGATCGCGCGCCAATCGTCTGATGAATATGCAGATGTCCTTTTCTCAGTTTCTTCTGCGATTTCCCTTCCATACAGCCTTCTGACTTCATCAGCGTATGCCTTCTGGTGCTCTTCAATGTCTTTCATGCTTAATCCGGCAAATAAATCCCGCTTATTCATAAGTTTTCCTCCCTCAATGGACTGAAGTGTCCTGTCAATCGTCTGTATCATTTCTTCCATTCTTTGTTTTTTCTTCATCAACATATCCTTTTGCGACTGAAGTGCCGCTTTCCGGTCAAAATTCGGATGATCCAGCATCTCTTTCACTTCATCCAGCCGAAACCCAATTTCCTTAAAAAATAAAATCTGCTGCAGTCTTTCCAGATCTGCATCACTGTACAAGCGATACCCTGCGTCAGTAAGCGCTGAAGGGGTCAGCAGCTGAATATCGTCATAGTGATGAAGCGTCCGAATACTGACGCCCGCCATTTCCGACACTTGTTTGACTTGGTATTTCATACATAACACCTCCTCTTCTTTTATCGTAAACAATCACGCAGCGTCAGGGTCAATCCCCAAAATATTATTTTCCATATACAAAACCTCTCACAAATAGTGTATAAAAGAAAAGTGAGTATTTTTTTGTAAAGGGGAGCCAGCTTACATGAATCCTGAAACAATGAACAAAACCCTCATTAGCATTTCGAAATGGGGAAAAGCAACAGGCATTCTATTTATTATTATGGGCGCATTTGCCGCGCTTTCAGGCGCGTTCTTTTTTCTGATTGGTGCCGTGCCGGGTGTACTGCAAATTATTGCAGGAATCTTTTTGATGCGGTCAGCCAAAGAAGCAGGCCAAATGGCAGAACAAAATAGCGGACAGTCTGAGGATTTAATGCTGGAGAATTACGCAAAATTCGTGAAGATGCAAGGGATTTATTTAATCGTAAGCATCGCTGTATCCATTCTTGCGATTATCGCCTTCTTCATCTTTTTAATGCTCGGGATTGCTGACGGCATTTTCAGCGATTATAATACGTACAGCACTTATTAATCAGAAAAACCCGGAGCCGGCTCCGGGTTTTTTATTATTCCGCTTCGCTTACCACTGTGAAGCGTTCATTTTTGTGTGCGGGTTGTTCAAGTTCATCCAATACGGCAATGGCATAATCAGCATAGCTGATATAGCTGTCGCCTTTAGCGTTAACGATGACATTGTCTTTTCCTTTTTGGTAAGAACCCGTCCGTTTTCCTGCCGGGTCAAAAAATGCCGCAGGGCTGAGAAACGTCCAGAATATGGAGTCTGTTTGCTGCAAGTCTTTCAGGTTCTCCCCTTGATTTGATGCAGTCGGCAAATATTCTTTCGGGAATTCCGTCGTGTCCATTAAACGGAGTGTTTTGGCTTCATCAACAAACAGGCTTCCTGCTCCGCCGACAACAAGCAATCTTGTGTTTTTCGCGTCCTTTAAAATGCTGATTAGCGCTCTTCCTGCCTCAACATGAAGGTGTTCCTGGCCAGGAGCTGCTCCAAAAGCGTTTACGACCGCGTCGAAAGCTTTGATGTCCTCCGCAGTTAGTTCAAACACATCTTTCTCCAAAATCGCTATGTCTTGTTCCTGCACTTTTGAAGCGTTTCGGACGATAGCAGTCACTTCATGGCCTCTCGTTTTCGCTTCTTTCAAAATCTCTTTTCCCGCTTTTCCGCTCGCACCGATAATTCCAATTTTCATTTTATTTCCTCCTTATTTGTAACAATTTCAGTTACATGTTAGCGGTGAGAAGTCATCTCTTTTGATTAAAAGAGATGATTCATAACATCTTTTAATGACTTGCTTGCCAATTCATTCTCCATCGCTTTTTGCACACTTTCAAACGTATCATCAAGCGCGTTCTGAATTTTTTTCCCTACCGGACATTTCGGATTCGGATTTTCATGAACCGCAAAGAGTTCTTCTTGCTTTTGGACAGCCCGATATACATCTAAAAGAGAAATATCAGCCGGATCTTTTTTGAGGCTTGCCCCCGGCACTCCGGCGCGTGATGTGAGAATATCCGCTTTTTTCAGCAGGCTGATCATTCTTCGCACGACAACCGGATTGGTGTTGACGCTATCAGCGATGATTTCCGAAGATGCTTTTTCATCCATTGAAATGAGGGATAATATATGAATGGCAACAGCAAGACGGCTGTTAATCATGTTTTTCACCACCGTTGTAACTATAATAGTTACATCTGATTCATTTGTCAACATCTAATATACACTAAATGCGGGGTTCTTGTGCATCGTTTTTAGTCAATAAAACGGCCGGAGCACTCCGGCCGCGTCTTGTCAGAATAAGAAATATCTTTGTCCAAGCGGAACGTAATCGACAGGCTGGCAAGACAATTCCTCTCCATCAGCGAAGACCTGATAGGTTTTTGGATCAACTTCGATCTTCGGCAAAGCTGAGTTCAATTTCATATCCAGCTTGCTCAGCTTTCTGATATTTTTGACAGGAGAAATTCTTTTCTCCAGCCCTAACCTGTCAGCCACACCCCGCTCAATGCTTGCCTGAGACATAAATGTAATAGAGGTTGAGCGATTGGCTTTTCCGTAAGACGCATACATCTGGCGCATAAACACCGGTTCAGGCGTCGGGATGGACGCGTTCGGATCTCCCATTTGCGCACGGGCAATCATGCCGCCCTTTAAGACCAGTTCCGGTTTTACGCCGAAAAATACCGGGTCCCACAGAACGAGATCAGCGAGCTTCCCTTTTTCCACCGAACCGACTTCATGGCTGAGCCCGTGAGTAATCGCCGGATTAATTGTGTATTTGGCAACGTAGCGTTTTGCGCGCACATTGTCGTTCCCGTTTTCTCCGGCAAGAGCGCCGCGCTGCTTTTTCATTTTGTCAGCTACCTGCCAAGTTCGGATGATGACTTCACCGACACGCCCCATCGCTTGGGAATCCGATGATGTCATGCTGATCGCGCCGATATCATGGAGAATGTCCTCTGCCGCAATGGTCGCGGCTCTGATTCTGGAATGGCTGAACGCGACATCTTCAGGCACCTTCGCATCTAAATGGTGGCAGACCATCATCATATCAAGATGCTCATCCATTGTATTTACGGTGTAAGGAATGGTTGGCGTTGTGGATGACGGCAGAATGTTCGCGTAAGAGGCGAGCTTCATAATATCCGGGGCGTGGCCGCCGCCTGCTCCTTCAATGTGATATGTATGAATAACCCGGTCCCCGATCGCGTCGAGCGTGTTTTCCAAAAAGCCCGCTTCGTTAATCGTATCGGTATGGATGGCGACTTGAATATCAGCCTCATCCACAACTTCCATACACGTTTTGATGGCGCTTGGCGTCGTGCCCCAGTCTTCATGAAGCTTAAGGCCGATGGCGCCTGCTTCCACCTGCTCGATCAGCGGCGCTTTATCGGATGCATTCCCTTTTCCTAAGAAACCGACATTGATCGGAAACCCCTCGGCCGCTTCCAGCATCCTCGCCATATACCACGCGCCGGACGTACATGTTGTCGCTTTGCTTCCTGTAGCGGGCCCTGTTCCGCCTCCCAAAAGTGTCGTCACACCAGAAGAAAGCGCAACTTCCATCTGCTGAGGGCAAATAAAATGAATGTGCGTATCCACTCCTCCAGCTGTTAAGATTTTGCCTTCACCGGAAATCACCTCTGTACCCGCGCCGATGATCATATGCGGATCGACTCCGTCCATGATATCAGGGTTTCCGCTTTTTCCAACACCGACAATCCGGCCGTCTTTCACACCGACATCCGCTTTGACAATGCCTGTGTAATCCAATAGTACGACGTTCGTGATGACCAAATCCAAAGCGCCGTCTTTCCCTGTGATTCTGCCGTTTTGGCCCATGCCGTCGCGGATCGTTTTTCCGCCGCCGAAGATCATTTCTTCACCATATACAGTGAAATCCTTTTCGACTTCAATCCATAAATTCGTATCGCCCAGTCTGATTTTATCGCCCGTTGTCGGGCCAAACAGCTCCGCATATTGCTCTCGTGACATTTTCATCGGATTACACCCTCCATCCAGCCGGCTTGATGTAAATTGGCTAACGTTTTTTCTTTGCCGCGTTCATCGATAAACGTGTCGGCCATTCCATTTAGGCCTTTAATTGTCTTTCGTCCGCCGATTTCCACAAGCGTGACCGTTTTCTGCTCTCCAGGCTCAAAACGGACCGACGTGCCTGATGGAACATCAAGGCGCATGCCGATCGCTTGCTCGCGGTCAAATGTTAATGCCCCGTTGGCTTCCGCAAAATGAAAATGCGAGCCGACTTGAATGGAGCGTGATCCGTTGTTTTTTACCGCTACCTCCCGTGTCTCGCGTCCTTCATTAATCGTAATTGTTCCCTCCGCAATTTGGAATGCTCCCGGCTTCATGACTTCACCTCCGCAGCAATTGGCTGATGAACCGTAACAAGCTTCACTCCGTCCGGAAATGTGGCCTCCACCTGAATGCTGTCGAGCATCTCAGGCACACCCTCCATCACATCTTTTTCCGTTAACACATGGCGGCCTGCTTCCATCAGCTCTGCTACTCCCTTCCCATCACGTGCGCCTTCCATGATAAAGCAGGTGATATAAGCGGCAGCCTCAGGGTAGTTGAGCAGAACGCCCCGCGCCTTTCGCTGTTTGGCTAATTCCCCCGCTGCAAAAATGAGCAATTTTTCTTGTTCAACCGGTGTCAGTTTCATCTGTAGTCCTCCTTCTTTTGTCATATAAAGTGGATGCGGTTACTACGAATTTACGGGATAGTCAGGCCGGACATCACCTCCCTTTCTTCAGGCGTGATGATCATACAGTAAGATGCCGTTCAAAGCGGCGTGCCGTTTCTTCATCGGCCTTTCCATGATCAACAACTGTTCCCCTGTCGATTACATAAAGGTAGTCAGCGCACGTTAACGCGTTTTCCAAACTGTGCTCGACTAAGATCACGGAAATTTCTTTTTTTCTAGAAATTTCTGCAATAACTTGTCTGATTAGTTCGACAATTGACGGCTGAATTCCTTCCATTGGTTCATCAAGTAAAATAATTTTTGGATTTCCCATCAACGCTCTGGCAATTGCAAGCTGCTGCTGCTGGCCTCCGCTTAAATCGCCGCCTTTGCGGTCGAGCATTTCCTTTAAAACAGGAAACCATTGAAAAATCTCTTCCTTAATCTGCCCTGTCCGGCTCTTCTTTGGAAGCGGCTCTTCCCCGAGCAGCAGGTTGTCACGAACAGTTAGGGTAGAAAAAATGTCTCTTCCCTGCGGAACATAGGCAATTCCCGCTCTCGCCCGTGTTTCCGCTTTTTCGTTTTGAACAAACGTTTGATTAAAACAAATATCCCCTTGTTTAGCCGGAAGCAGGCCTATGATTGTTTTCAGCAAAGTGGATTTGCCGACTCCGTTTCGGCCTAATACAGCGACAATCTGCCCCGGACGAACCTCCATGCTGAGGCTGTGCAAAACCATCGATTGATCGTATCCGGACGTTACATTGCTGACGGCAATCATGACACACCGCTCCTTCCTAAATACACCGCCGCCACCTCTTCATTGCTTGTAATATCATTCATCGATCCTTCACAAAGCACTTTGCCTTCATGCATGACCGTGACTTTTCTCGAAAACGAACGCACAAAATCCATATCGTGCTCGACAATCAGAACAGAACACGTTTTTGCGATTTCTTCAAGCAGAGCTCCCGTTTTTTCCCGCTCCTTTCCCGTCATGCCGGCAATCGGTTCATCCAGCAGCAAGAGCTTCGGCTCCATGGCGAGCTGCATCCCGATTTCAAGCCATTGCTTCTGTCCGTGTGACAGGCTGCCAGCTGTTATATCCCGCTTTTCGTCTAACCCAACCAGCCGCAGGATGTCCGTAATTTTGTCACTTTGCTCTTTCGTCATACGAGCTGTCAGCAGTGAAAGGATCGCTTTTTTCTGTTTCATGGCAAGCTCGAGGTTTTCAAATACCGTCAGCTGCGTAAAAACACTCGGGGCCTGAAACTTTCTGGCGACCCCCAGTTTGGCGATCTGATATTCCCGAGCCTTTGTCAATTCATTCGTTTCCTGAAACAGAACTTCGCCTGAATGCGGCTTTGTTTTTCCGCAAATGATGTCCAGCAAAGTCGTTTTTCCGGCGCCGTTCGGACCGATCAGAAAATGGATATCGCGCTCCTGCACGGTGATATCAGCGCCTTGCAATGCCCAAAACCCATCAAACTCAACCTTTACGTCACGGCAGGTAAGTATCGGTTTCATAAGCAGCCGCTCCTTTCTTTTTTGAGGAAGAAAGCTCGGTTTTAAGCTTCTGGAACAGCCCGACAATCCCTTTTGGCATATAGAGCACGACAATGATAAACAGCGCGCCGAGGAAGTACAGCCAAATGTCGGGATAATATTCGCTTAAATAGCTTTTCATGCCGTTCGTTAACAGCGCGCCAAGCACCGCCCCGAAAATGGAATGCCTGCCGCCGATCGCCACCCACAGCACCATTTCCACTGAAGGGATGATGCCCATCATTTCCGGCGAGATCATCCCGTCCTGAAGCACAAACAGCATCCCGGCAATCCCCGCCATCGCAGCGGATACACAGTAAATGAACACTTTAAAAACAGTGGAATGATACCCGAAAAAACGGACTCTGTTTTCTCCGTCGCGCACCGCCTGCAATAGCCGCCCAAAACGGCTTCTCGTCAGAAACAAAGCGGACACGACAGAAACACCGAGGAAAAAGACTGTCGTAAAATACAAAATCTGCTTCATTGCAGGATCAGCCAGAGCATATTGAAAAATGGTATAAAAATTCGTGAGGCCATTTGTGCCGCCGGTGATGTCCTGGCTGCCAATGAACAAGGTGACAACCACCACAACAACCGCCTGAGAGATCAACGAAAAATAAACACCCTTTATGTTGTTGCGGAATGTAAAGTAACCAAGTAAAAAGGCCAGGAAGACAGGCACAATGACAGCCGCGGCAATCGCTGCAAAAGGATTCCTGAAGATTGCCCAGATCCACGGCAGGTCACTGGCACCAGCCCACTCCATAAAATCAGGAATGCCTGTCGGCGAGGCTTCTATTTTTAAGTACATGGCCATGCAGTATGCGCCCAATCCAAAAAAGACGCCATGCCCCAAACTCAAAATGCCTGTATATCCCCAAATCAGGCAAATGCCCACCGCTACAATCGCGAAGCATAAAAATTTCGCCAACAGCCCTAATCGAAACTCCTGCAAAAAGAACGGAGCGGCGATAAAAAGGGCAAACATCACCAGATACGGACTGAATTGTGAAAACCGCTTCATCCGGTTCCCTCCTAATCAAGTAATCTCGTCCTGACACTCGCAAGACCTGAAGGCCGCCATTGCAGAAAGAGAATAATAAATGCAAACACGACAACCTTTGCAATCGTAGCGCTTGTGGAATACTCAACGAATGTGCTCAGCAAACCGACCGTCACCGCGCCGATTATGGTTCCTTTTATTTTTCCGATTCCGCCCAAAATGACAATCATGAAGGCATCGACGAGGTATGACGATCCGAGAGTAGGCCCGATCGAACCAAGCAATGTGAGTGAGCTTCCCGCGATACCGGCCAGTCCGCTTCCTAGCGCGAAAGCCAATGTATCGGTTTTTCTCACAGATACGCCGAGACACGATGCCATGCTCCGGTTCAGCGTAACAGCCTGCATCCGCCGCCCCGCAGAGGTTTTAAATAAATAGAAACCGAGCAGCGCCAGCGTAAAAAAAACGAGCGCCAAAATAAACAGCCTTTTATACGGAAAGGTAACGGAAAACAGCGTCACCCCTCCAATCAGCCATTCAGGTGACTTGACGGCAACATTTGGGGCGCCAAAAACCGATCTGGCCGCCTGCTGCAGAATCAAGCTCACCCCCCACGTCGCCAAAAGGCTGTCAAGCGGTCGGTCATACAACCGCCTGACAATCACTTTTTCAATGACAATCCCAATAAGCGCCGCAACCGCAAACGCCATGATAATTGCGATTAAAAAATAGTAAGAAAACAGAGAAGCCGGCAAATAGCTTAAAAACAGCTGCTGAACGACATACGTCGTGTAGGCTCCCGCCATAATCAGCTCACCGTGCGCCATATTAATAATGTTCATCAAACCGAATGTAACGGCCAATCCAATCGCAATGAGAATCAAAATAGAACCAAGACTGATCCCGTTAAATAATTGAGTCACGACGACAGACATGTTCCGCCTCCTCCCCCGCAAACGGCTTTGATTTATTTAGATAACCCCTTTGCCCAATCGTATGCTTTTAAATACGGATCCGGTTTTACCGGATCACCTGAGTTCCATACTTCTTTAAACTGCCCATCCCCCGTGATTTGCCCGATTCTGACCGTTTTGTAAAGATGCTGTGTATCCCCGTCGATTTTCACTGTGCCGCCCGGAGCCTTAAATGCAATCCCGTCAGCCGCTTTCTTCACCTTATCGACATCAAAGGACTTCGCTTTTTCAACAGCCGCCGCCCAGAGATAGACCGCATTATAGCCAGCTTCAATCGGGTCGCTCGTCACCCGGCTATCGCCGTTCAATTTTTTATAATTTTTCACGAATGTTTGATTCTCGTTCGTATTGGTTGTCTGGAAGTAATTCCACACCGCATAATGTCCTTTTAGCACATCAGTGCCGATGCCCCGAATTTCTTCCTCAGCGACACTTGCCGACATGACAGGTATGTCATCTGCCGATATCCCAGCATCTTTCAGCTGTTTGAAAAACGCCACGTTGCTGTCGCCGTTTAATGTGTTAAAAATGACATCGGGCTGTTTTTCTTTGATTTTGCTAACGAGTGTACTGTAATTCGTGTGGCCGAGCGGCGTATACTCTTCGCCGGCAATTTCTCCTCCGGCCGCTTTCACCTGCGCTTTAATGATTTTATTGGCTGTTCTCGGGAACACATAATCTGATCCGATCAGAAAGAACTTCTTACCTTTATTCTTCAGTAGCCAATCGACTGCCGGCACAATTTGCTGGTTCGTCGTTGCCCCGGTATAAAAAATATTTGGTGAAGACTCCATTCCTTCGTACTGCACCGGATAGAACAGCAGCCCATTGTTTTGCTCCACAACCGGAAGCATGGCTTTGCGGCTTGCTGATGTCCATCCGCCAAAAACAGCTGCCGCCTTGTCTTGCTGAAGCAGTTTTCTCATTTTTTCCGCATATGTAGGCCAGTCTGAAGCGCCGTCTTCCACGACGGGTTCAAGCTTTTTGCCGAGAACTCCGCCTTTTTGGTTGATTTCTTGAATCGCCATTAACTCGGCATCATGGACGGACACCTCGCTGATCGCCATTGTCCCGCTCAAGGAGTGAAGAATCCCAACCTTCACTGAATCCCCGCTTGTGTCGACATCAACTGTTTTTTTCGTACCCCCGCTGGCTTCCGACACTTTCTTCGGCGCCGTACATCCTGTCGTCAAAACCATGATCAGAAACAACAGAAAAACAGCCTGTATTCCAACCCCTTTGTTTTTCATTCAGAACCTCCCTTTGTCTGATTTCACCATGTCATGTTACAAAAGTTAACAACTTATGTCATTATTATATAGAAGAGGAGCATTGATTCAAAGAATATTTCAAAAATTTAGACACTTTAACCAAATCGATTGATTTTTTTGTTATATTTGGTTACATCAAAAAAGGCAAGAAACATATCGTTTCCTGCCTTTTCCGTAACATTAATCTTTATCTGTGAATTTATCCTTTGCTTCACCGATATCCTTTTGGATTTCGCCTTTCGCCTTATCTTTTTTGCCTTCAGCCTGCATGTCCGCTTTATTGGTCATATCTCCGACTTTATCTTTCGCTTCTCCTTTGGCTTTATTGAAGCCGCCTTTCATTTTATCTTTTAAACTATCGTTACCCATGTTGATTCTCTCCCTTCATTTATGTGTGTACTTGTTATCTTCCCGATCTAAGAGACGATAAACATTTGAATGTTATTTATCGATTTCGTAGCGCTCCCCGTAGCGGAGCACCTTATATATCGCCAGCCCGTCTGATGACTTTTTCTCTGAATATTGGACCGGCAGCAGAGCAAAAAACACATAATACGTAGAAAAATAGACAAACTGATAGAAAAATACATTCGGCTTTAATACACTGTGTATAATCAGCAAATTGACCGTAAAAATTGTAATCAGGTTAAACAAGCAGCCCCCGGCATACACGAGTGCATTTGAGAATCGATTGTCAATTTTCAAATCCCCGTATCGGCAGAAAGAATCGATAAAATAAATCGTTCTGAATCGTATGGGCCCAATCTTAAGCAGTGTTTTTCCCATTCCAATATCCAATGACCCTTTTCCGCCAAAAATAAAAGCCATAAAGCTGTGCCCTGAAACATGTATGATCTGCACAAGCGGCAAAACAATGAGGAAAGACCATAGAAACTTCACCATATCATTGAAACCAAACATCGAATTCCCCCTCAATCATGCATATCTGCATCCCAAAACGGCTTGTGTCCAAAAAACAGCGCTGTAGCGATTTTTCCTGTTCTCACCGGAAATAAACGTTCCGATGCTCCCCTTTTTTTGCAAATAAAAAAACCACCTGCCAGCAGATGGTTTTGTCTCATACTTCATATAAACAATCGTTCCGTTGAATCCTCTCTCTCATGCTGACCGCTTTTTCATAGAAATACACCGCTTCTTTGTAGTGTTCACGATGACTGAAATAGGAGGCGGCATCCAAAGCGAATTCTTCAATGTATACGTAGAGCGCTTTTTCTTCCATATAGTCAAATACTTCTTGAATCATATCCAAATTGACAGATTCCACATATAAGGCTTGCAGAAATTTATATTTTGCCAGACTGAAGAAGTCGTTACGTTTTTTGGCGATGGCAATTCCTTTTTCATAATACCTCATCGCAGCTTCGCCATCTTGTTTTTTGAAAAGAACGCGGGTCAGGCTGAAGAGCGCTTTTGGCAGCTGTTCCAGCTGATAATCCTCAAAGACAGGAAGCGCTTTTTCAAAGTATTCCGCTGCTTGGTCCAGCTCTCCTTTGTCATCATAGCAATTCCCTATATTGTAGAGGGCAGATCCGATCAAACGGGGCTGTCCTTCCAATAAAGCGAGACGATACGCGTCATCCAAATGCGCAAGCGCTTTTTCATAATTTCTGTAGTCAATGTAGTTTCCTGATATGACGAAATGGGTTTGAATTCTTCTGACTCTGTAAAAATCGTAAGCCTTGTACGTCTCAAGCGCCTGTACGGCGTGGTTCATGGAAAAGTGCGTCTGCTTCATGATATAAAAGACTTCCGCCACTTTAAAATGAAATTCCGCTCTCTCAATTTCATCTTCTACGAACGCAAGCATCTTCTCCGCTTTCCGATAAAAGGATATGGCCGAGATGTAATTGTTCTGTTCAAATTCGTACATTCCCCTGAACAAGTGAAAATAATACTCAGATAATCCGGAGATGCTGTCCTGGTTGCTTTCCAGCGTTTGGATCAATTCACGATATTGATGCTGAGATTCCTCATGCAGGTCGGGCTTTACATAATCCAGCATAATTTGGTGCCGGTAACTGATCAGCTGATAGTACAGGAGAAGCAGCTGATCCTCTTCCATATGTTCTATGTCTCGATCAATCTCTTCCTTTAGCTTAACGGCATCAGCCACTTGAAATGCTAAAATGTGCTTATACCACTTATTGATTTTCACTCCTACTTGAGATGACGGGATCTCGTACGCGGCCATGCCCCTCCAACCCTTTCTATTTTCTAATTGGTTATATTTTAACATAATGTATGGCTTTGGAATTAAATTTTCTTACAACGATTCCTTCTTTATGCCTATCCTTATATATTTCGGTATTTGTATGTATTTTTTGCACTTGAATTTTCATCAAAAAAGCTTACCGGACTGTGCCGATAAGCTTTTCACTTCATATTAACCGCCAATATAAGACATTTCCACTTTCTTTTTGTCTGATACTTTTGATAGAGTACGATCGACTGAATACTGATCGATCCTGTTTTTCCATACGGTGCCGATCATTTCTGACAGTTCGTCATCGCTTAATTCCTGACGAACCGGCCCTCTGAGGTCAAATCCGCTTGAAGCGAATAAGCAGGTGAACAGCTCCCCTCTCGCAGAAAGACGTGCCCTGTTGCACGATCCGCAGAATGCATCGGATACAGATGATATGACGCCGATTTCCCCGGATCCGTCCAAGTATCGGAATCTGGAAGCCACTTCACCTTTATAATTTGGCGCTACCGGTTCAACCGGCATGTGTTCATTGATCAAATCAATGATTTCCGCCTTTGTCATGACATCATTCTTTTCCCATTGGTTGGTGTTGCCCACGTCCATAAATTCAATGAATCTCAGGATATGCCCTTTTTCTTTAAAATAGCGGGCCATAGGCAGAATATCTTTTTCATTGAGGCCCTTTTGGACGACCATGTTGATTTTAACACCGAGCCCCGCTCGCTTCGCCGCTTCAACGCCTTTCAGCACCTTGCTGACAGAAACCCCGCGACCGTTTATTTTTTTAAATCGCTCGTCCTCTAACGAATCAAGGCTGATCGTGACTCTTTTCAGCCCGGCTTCCTTGAGTCTCTCCGCATAAACAGGCAGGAGTGACCCGTTTGTTGTCATGGCAATATCGCGGACACCCGGAATGCGGGCCAGTTTTTTGATTAATTCCGGCATATCCTTTCTCATGAGGGGCTCTCCGCCGGTTAAGCGGATTTTTTCAACGCCGAACCTTGTAACAAACAGCGTCGCAAGCCGTTCCAGCTCCTCAAATGAAAGCAGCTCCTCTTTTTTTAAAAAAGGATAATCCGGGCCGAATAATTCAGCGGGCATACAGTACGTGCATCGGAAGTTGCAGCGGTCTGTAACAGAAATGCGAAGGTCTCTCAGCGGTCTGTTCCTTTTATCCAACATCTGACGCGATTCTGTAATCATAGCTACAGCCCCTTCCTAATCCCCGATTCTCTCAGGGTGTGTATATACATTAAATGATCCGTTTCGGACAAATCCGATTGCTGTGATATTTAATTCTTCCGCCATTTGAACCGCAAGCTCCGTTGGGGCCGATTTAGAAATCACAATTGACACGCCGATTTTCGCCGCTTTTAACAGAACCTCTGATGAAATTCTGCCGCTGAACACAATCAGTTTGTCGCGGACGGACATCCCGTTCAGAAGGCAGTGTCCGTATAATTTATCAAGCGCGTTGTGCCGGCCGATATCTGTGCGCATCAACAGCAGTTTCTCTGTATCGCAAAGCGCCGCATTATGGACGCCTCCCGTATCCTGAAACGTTTCGCTCCCTTGTTGCATATCTTTCATAAGCGCCATACACGCTTCAGGCGATATCTTGATTTGACCGACAGCCGTTTTAGCGGTTTTGACATCCTGCTGAAAATAAAAATGGCGGCCCTTTCCGCAGCATGAGCCGATCACCCGTTTCGTATAATCCTTTTGATCCAATGTCTCAGGATGAACGAGGTCGACATAAACAAAACCGAGACTTTCATCTATTGTAAACCTTTTAATCTCTTTTTGAAATCGTATAACACCCTCTGATGCGAGAAATCCGATGACAAGCTCTTTGATATGCTCCGGTGTACAAACGAGCGTCACAAATTCACTTCCGTTCAGTATTACTGTCAAAGGATATTCTGTCACCATCCGGTCTTCTATTTTGCTGATTTCCCCTTGTTCATAGCGCCATACATCCCTGACCGCAGTTACTTTATCGTTCAATGTTTCTTCCCCTCCGCCATGTTCCTGCCTTTATATTTTTTCACACTCCTCAGATTTTGTCGAATTCTGAGACATAAAAAGAGCCCCTCTATATAAAGGGCTTTCACAGGATGTGATGACGGCGGTGTTTAGGCAGGACGCCTAAGCATTTAGCCGCCGTTCCTTTTATAACACGTGAGCACCGATGTGCATTGACAACGAACGCGGGGCTTGTCGACACGCTGAGAGCCCTCTGTATAAAGGGCTCTATGTTTGATTATGCTGATTTTTTTTCAGGATCGTAAACAATACAATAGCTGCGATCAAAGTGAGCATGCTGACAAAAAAGAAGGCTGCCAGTTTTAGAAAAACACCGAGCAATATGAATGCCACGGCGGCAATAAGAAAAATCATTCCCAATAATTTCATATATTCAACCCCTTTTTAAGGGTATCATTCCCGCCCAAATTGTTTTTAAACCAATAAAAAAAGGCGCCTGGGGGAGCGCCTCATCGTTTAGATTCTTTACTCAGTAAATTTTTGTGCTTCTTTTTTCCAAGCCTGTTCGAACTCATCCGCACTGTCTGCTGAAATATATTCTCCGCCGCCAGCAACAGCCGCTTGTTTCATCTCTTCATTCCCTTTGACATCGAAGTTGAAACCAATGATGTTTACAATGGTATCTACATTCGATTCACGGAGCTTTTCGATTTCCGCCGCAGGATCTCCGCCGCACGTTTCCTCACCGTCAGTGATTAAATACACCACGTTTTTACCGTCTGCGTCAAATGCTTCGAATTCTTTTCTTGTATCTGAAAGTGCTTTGGCAATCGGCGTCCAGCCAGTCGGCTTAATCTCACTCAATGAATTGTCAAACAGCGATCCTTCATATGGATGAAGGCCGTAAATGGTTTCCGTCGTGCTGCATGAAAGAGCTTTGCCGGACAGTTTATTGTTCCCTGTATGTCCGAAAACGCGAAGCATGAGATTTGTATCCTTCGGCAGCAGCTCGGCAAAAGACTTTACTGATTTTTTGGCAATGTCTATTTTGCGCTCTCCCCCTGTTTTTTGAACCATGCTTCCGCTTCCGTCAAACAAAACAGCTACATTTGTGTCAGCCTGTTTCTCAGCGGCAAATGACGGGGAGGCAAAGGAGGCAGTCAGCAAACCAATGATACCGGCAGCCAGCAATTTTTTCATACTCAACTTCCTTTCTTTTTCATATTTTCCAACAATATGTTGGTTTCTTCTCTATGCTAGAATATGAAAATGCAAAAAGATATAGGGCAAGCTGCCTTTTGTACCGCTTTCACTTTCTTCCAAAATCGCTTGAAATGCCAGTGTTTTTTAGACTTTTTCACCCAGAAAGCAGAAACAGATTGTGACATCATTCATTCTTTTTTCGCCTTGATCATGACAGGGAAACGGAAATCTGCTACTATGCTACAGGCTGGCACCTGATTACTTTTGAACATTATGTTACATACCAAAAAGAGGCTGACCACTATCAGCCTCTTTTTTCTTATTCAGATAACATCAGTGATTGCTGAGTGAAGATTTTCTCAACATCTTTTTGCGTATAAGCCGGGAAGTATTCACCGCCGCCTACTTTCGCAATCGCGTTCAGCTGGCCTTTGTATCCCTCTTTATAATCAAAACCGATCACATTCACAGTGATATTGTCTTTACGAAGTTCTTTTGCTGTTTGAATCGGGTTTCCTCCGCACGTTTCCTCACCGTC
Source organism: Bacillus cabrialesii (assembly GCF_004124315.2). Lineage (GTDB taxonomy): Bacteria > Bacillota > Bacilli > Bacillales > Bacillaceae > Bacillus > Bacillus cabrialesii. Next base: position 3,701,658 of record NZ_CP096889.1, read on the forward strand.
TGTCAGAAGATACACCACTTTTTCCCCTTTAGTGTTAAGTTGGTCAAAAGAAGATTTCGCCTCGTTCAGCGCTTTGGCAATTGGCGTCCAGCCAGTCGGCCCAATTGTATTAAGAGAATTGAGGAAGCTTTGCTCGTTAAAGCTTTGGAAGCCGTATACGTTACGGATCGCTTCACATGACTGAACTTTTCCGGAATTTTTATTGTTTCCTTCTGAACCAAACACGCTCATTTTCACCTGAGTTCCTTCCGGCAGTGAGCCTGCAAACTTAGAAATTTCTTTTTTAGCTGAATTAAATTTAGATACACCGTCTATTCTTTTCGCCATACTTCCGCTGGCATCAAGCAAGACTGCCACGTTTGCCGGAGCTTCAGCCTCCGGTTCTTTCTTTTCAGCCGCAAAAGCAGGTGAAGTTAATCCGAATAACAAGCCTGTCATCATGATCAATGAAAATCTTTTCTTCATGTTCGTACCCCTTTACAAGTTTGTTTCTGCGTGCAGATGTTCAACGCTGAACATAATTTATCGTAATCGACAAAAACAGAGAAATAAATAGGGCGGGCTTCCCCATTGCTGTTGTTTACTTTTGCATAGAAACCCTTGTTTTTATTAGTGATTTCCACCTAACCTTGCTATAAAAAAAGAAGATTGTCGGCCTTTCGGCTTTCGTTATATGAGTCTGTCGAAGTCTGTCGATCAATGTGGATTACTTTACCACAGGAAAAAGGGATCAATTCCCTTTGTATCAATTAATGCTGTCAGAAGCCTATCTGAACGATTTCAAGCGCTTTTAGACCAAAGATACTAGAAACAAAAAAAGACGCTTCAGTGAGCGTCCCAGATTATTTTTTCGCCATATATTTATTCAAAAACGAGTCTGCGTCAGAAATTTGTGTGCCTTGGTAATAGTACTTCACAATTTGATCAACTGATTTGCCCTCTTTCGCCATAAAATTGGCGCCATATTGGCTCATTCCGACACCGTGGCCAAACCCTTTTGTCGTGACAGTGATTGTATCTCCGGTTCGCTTCCATTCAAAGTCTGCTGAATTGAGACCCAGCTTTTCGCGTATATCTCTTCCTTTCAGCGTCTTGCCGTTAATAACAGCCGTTGCAACCTGATGGCCCGGTGTCTCTCCGGTAATTTTTCCGACCGTGGAAGATCCATCCAGATTGACGCCAAGCTTTTGCTCAAATTCCGCCGCTGTAAAGGTTTTTGTTGCCAAATACTTCGGCGACTTTTTATCCCAGGCGCTTTTGACGCTTTTTAAATAAGGGATGGCACTTGTCCAATAGGCTTCTGCATTTTCAGTGTAGCCGTTGCTTGTTGAGAAAAAAGAGGCTTCAATCGGCTGGTTGTTGTACGTTAAGATTTTGCCTTGCGTGCTGGCAACCGCATCTGTGATTTTTTTCAGCTTCGCTTCATAGCTTGCGCCCCACTGCTTTTTCAGCTCTGCTTTGCTTTTATACACCTGAAACATCTGTGTATCATCCACCAGCGAGCCTTTAGGGGCCTCCACCGCTGAATTCGAGACCATCAGCCTGACAATAAACGTTCTAGCGGCGAGAGCCTGGGCTTTCAGCGCTTCAGGTTTAAAGGTGGCCGGCATTTCGGAGGCGACGACTCCAATCACATACTCTTCAAGCGGAATGTTTTCTACGGATTGATTTGCGGTTCGATAGACGGGAATAGAAACAGGTGATGCCTTCAACGTTTCCGCTCCTTTTGATGCTGGTTTCGTGCTGACTGCTGTCTTTCCTGATTCTGCACTGATCCCCGCGTCTTTGTTATGCTGGAACGGGATAACCAAAAGTGTGGGAATCAAGAGAATCAATGCACATAGTACGGATAGTGTGATTACGAATTGTTTCATATTCAGCTGCCTCCTGCTCGGGATTCGACTCTAGTCTAGTCTATGGGCAGGGACAAGCTAATATGACTCTCGGTTTGGACAGAAACTTTATTTGTCATTTACGTATTCTTTTTTGCTCTTTTGCGCATAATGATGATAATACACGAAAAATAAAAATCAGTATGCCAGAGTGACATACTGATTTTTAAGTAAATTTATGCATTTAAGTCAGAAACGGCTTCTTTGTTCTCTTGCTCAGAAGCAGACTCATCATTTACACGTTCGATGTCTGCGCCGATAGCCGCAAGCTTCTTATGGAAATCAACATAACCGCGGTCTAAGTGCTTCAGTTCAGTAACACGTGTATGACCTTCAGCCACTAACCCCGCAAGAATCAGCGCTGCACCCGCACGCAAATCAGTCGCTGCAACTTCAGCTCCCTGAAGCTGTACAGGACCGTTAATGATGACAGAACGTCCTTCAATCTTGATATCACCATTCATACGGCGGAATTCTTCCGCATGCATAAAACGGTTTTCGAAAACAGTTTCTGTAATCATGCTTGTGCCGCTTGCACGAAGCAGAAGCGCCATCATTTGTGACTGCATATCAGTCGGGAAGCCCGGGTGAGGCATTGTTTTAATGTCGATCGGTTTCAGTTCTTTCGGGCCGATGACACGCAGGCCTTCACCTTCATCCTTAATCGTTACACCCATCTCTTCCATTTTAGCAATTAAAGAGGTGAGGTGTTCAGGAACCGCTCCTTTTACTAATACGTTTCCTTCAGTGATTGCAGCGGCAACCATAAATGTGCCCGCTTCAATACGGTCAGGAATAATATGGTGTTTTACGCCGTGAAGCTTTTCGACCCCTTCAATTTTGATGGTGCCGGTGCCCGCTCCGCGGATTTTTCCGCCCATGCCGTTGATATAGTTTGCTAAATCAACGATTTCCGGTTCTTTCGCCACGTTCTCCAGCGTTGTTGTTCCTTCAGCTAGAGCGGCTGCCATAATCAGGTTCTCTGTAGCTCCTACACTTGGGAAGTCCAGGTAGATTTTTGCGCCTTGCAGACGGCCTTTTACTTCAGCTTCAATGAAGCCATTGCCGACTTTGATTTCTGCGCCCATTGCTTCAAAACCTTTTAAATGCTGATCGATCGGTCTGGAACCAATTGCGCATCCGCCCGGAAGCGCAACTCTTGCATGACCTGTACGCGCAAGAAGCGGCCCCATGACAAGCACGGACGCACGCATTTTACGTACATATTCAAAAGGTGCTTCAGTTTGCAAAGCGTATGAAGCATTTACAGTCACTTCATTATTTTCAAAATGCACATCTGCTCCTAAATGACGCAACACTTCGTTAATTGTATATACATCGGAGAGCGTAGGTACATCACAAATTACGCTTTTTTCTTCACTTGCTAATAAAGATGCAGCGATAACAGGTAAAACGGCATTTTTAGCGCCTTCAACTTTGACTGTGCCGTTTAACTTTTGACCGCCGCGGACGATGATTTTTTCCAAGGTATTCCCCTCCGCGTCCCTAAATTCTCTATATTAATATTCAGTCGTAACGATTGGTGTGCCAACCGTAACGGTATGTTTTCCGCCCATTCCTGCACTTCTAAGTGCAATTTGCAAATTCATTTTATGTTTCGAGGTCATGATATACTCTTCCCACTCATCTGTAAACGCAGAAATAGAAACGAAATTTGGCTCAACTACATGTTCTACAGATCTTGCTTGAAATTCTTTTAATAACTGATTTGCTTTTTTTTGCAAAACAATATTCATATTATCATCTAAATGACCATTTAGACAAGTAAAAATAACTACTTTTTCTTGGAATATCCCGAGTGTCTCCCGTTCAAACTGTTCATATGTATCATTCCAGCTATTCGGTGTCTCAAGACTCAATTGCTCATATAATAAATACGAAGTTGGGTTTTGTTTTTTGAGGGTTGTAACAAGCTGCAGCCTAAAAGAAGTGCGATTTTTTTTGTCAGTATATGTGCCAATTGCCTTTACGATTTTATCTTCTTGAGCAATCACCCAATCATATTGACGATACTCTGATTTTAAACGTTGCACTTTTTGATAAAATTCTTTCTTGGTCAGCGACATGTTTTGTTTTGCATGCAATGTCCACTTATCTATTGACACATCTTGGCGTTCCATCCCCTCTGCAATTTGTGCTAACGGCGTTAACTCACTCGCATGAATTGTATGGAAAACAGCAATGACGAAGCTTAACATGACGGATATGATAATGGCGTGTCTTACTTGTTTTTTCTTCATATTCATCTCTCCCCCTTATCCCCAGTTTTACCGGAGGCAAGAGGCGCCATACGTAAAAATCTTCGTCAAAACTCGAGCTATTCGCTTCAACCGCTTCCCCAACCATTCCCGTGATTATGGGGTTTAAAACCTATTAAAATAGATAGGGAAGCTGCTGTGAATAATTAAGGTAATCTAAAAAGAAATTCGCAACGGCCGTTCCAATGGCGATGGTCAGCAAAATCATCAGGAGTCTTGCCTGCACCACTTTGCCTTTTTTAATTAACGGATCGATATTGACGGCTTGGAGCGCCCACCAAGTCACCGCTATAAAAATCAAATGAACGACAATGCCGATTGCCGCCTGCTGTCCCAATACACTCATCTACTCACTCCTTTCATCCTTTCTCCGCGCTTATACCCTTTCTTATTATATAAGAAGCACAGATAAAGATGATACATTTTATACAGAACGGAATAATCAGCCAAATCTAGGGCTAATCCCCGCTTAAAATGCGATTCTTTTACATGGTATACTTTATTGGAAAGGAGCTGGCAAATGTGAATCATTCTTTTTTTCAGCCTGAAAAGCAATACGGTGAGGACCTGCCAATTTTTGAACAGGAATGGGAAGCAATTGCATTCTATTATGATTATAGACAGTCACAGATTGAAGAACTGAATGAATTGTGTCAGTTTTATAACATTTCTCTCACCTATACGAGAGAAAGCCTTGAAGAGCTTGAAAACCTTTATTTTCAAAGTATACAAGAGCTTTTGCTTGCTGATTGGAATCTTCCTATTGAAGAATTTGAGAAAATGATCAGTGTTTATCTTATAGATTGCGTGATTGCCCACCATGAAGATGCTGAATGGGTTGTAAAACCTTATCCGTATACAGACGGCGCTTATACGATGGGCTTCAGAAGACATCGCAAATCATGGCACACAATGAATACCTGCGATGGTTTATATATGCGGCAAAAAGAGGATCAGCCGCTTCTGTCGCTGTTTGATTCTCTTGTGCGTTCATAAAAAAAATCCTTCTCATAAAGAGAAGGATTTTTTCTTATTTCCCTGCTACATCCAATCTGTTCAAAGCCCGCTGTAACGCAAGCTCAGCCCGACGAATGTCAGTATCATCTGATTGAGAATTCAAACGCTCCTGCGCCCGCTGGCGTGCAGCTTCAGCGCGCTCTTTATCGATGCCTTCTGCTGCCTCAGCAGCCTGGGCAAGGATGGTAACCTGATCAGGACGGACTTCTACAAATCCGCCGCTGACGGCAACCAATTCAGTCTGTCCGTCTTTTTTCAGACGGACAGCGCCGATTTTAAGAGGAGCCACGGTTGGAATATGGCCTGGCAAAATACCGAGATCGCCGCTTTCGGCTCTCACACTCACCATTTCAATATCCGCATCGTATACTGGGCCGTCGGGAGTAACGATATTGACTTTAACGGTCTTCATGCTTTTACCCTCCTAGGACCAGATTAAACTTCTACACCCATTTCTTTTGCTTTCTCAATAACTTCTTCAATACGGCCTACAAGACGGAACGCATCTTCAGGGAGATGGTCGTATTTGCCGGCTAAGATCTCTTTGAAACCTTGAACCGTTTCTTTTACAGGCACGTAAGAACCTTTTTGTCCAGTGAACTGTTCAGCCACGTGGAAGTTTTGAGAAAGGAAGAACTGAATACGGCGTGCGCGTTGAACGACAAGCTTGTCTTCATCACTCAATTCATCCATACCGAGAATCGCAATGATATCTTGAAGCTCTTTGTAACGCTGAAGCGTTGACTGTACTTCACGGGCAACCGCATAATGCTCTTCTCCGACAATTTCAGGAGCAAGGGCGCGTGATGTAGAAGCCAACGGATCAACCGCAGGGTAAATACCCATCTCAGTTAATTTACGCTCAAGGTTTGTTGTCGCATCCAAGTGAGCGAACGTTGTTGCCGGCGCCGGGTCAGTGTAGTCATCGGCAGGCACGTAGATCGCCTGGATAGATGTAACTGATCCAACGTTAGTAGACGTGATACGCTCTTGAAGCTGACCCATTTCAGTCGCAAGCGTCGGCTGATAACCAACCGCTGAAGGCATACGGCCAAGAAGGGCGGAAACCTCTGAACCCGCTTGTGTGAAACGGAAAATGTTATCGATGAAGAACAGTACGTCCTGTCCTTGCTCATCACGGAAGTGCTCAGCCATTGTAAGGCCTGTCAAAGCAACACGCATACGTGCGCCCGGCGGCTCGTTCATTTGTCCGAATACCATGGCTGTTTTGTTGATTACGCCAGAGTCGCTCATTTCGTAGAAAAGGTCGTTCCCTTCACGAGTACGCTCCCCTACACCGGCGAATACAGAGATACCGCCGTGCTCTTGCGCGATGTTGTTGATTAATTCCTGGATTAATACGGTTTTACCTACACCGGCACCGCCGAACAATCCGATCTTACCGCCCTTGATGTATGGAGCAAGCAAGTCAACAACTTTAATACCTGTTTCAAGAATTTCAACTTCTGTTGACAGCTGATCAAATGAAGGCGCCTGTCTGTGAATCGGATCCTTTTTCGCATCCGCAGGAAGCGGCTCATTCAAATCAATATTTTCTCCGAGTACATTAAATACACGGCCAAGTGTTACATTACCAACCGGTACAGAGATTGGCGCTCCTGTATCAACAGCTTCCATTCCACGCTGAACACCGTCCGTTGATGCCATTGCGATTGTACGGACAGTATCATCGCCTAAATGAAGAGCGACCTCAAGCGTCAATTCAATACCTACTTCGTTTTCACTAGCTGGCTGTGAAATTTTAATCGCATTATAAATTTCAGGCAAGTGACCGTCTTCAAAACGCACGTCGACGACCGGTCCTAATACCTGGCTAACGCGTCCTTTTTTCATCGCTATCCCTCCTGACAAAATCTTTCTATTCTAAAGCGGCTGCTCCGCCGACAATTTCCGTAATTTCTTGTGTGATGGCTGCTTGGCGAGCGCGGTTGTAAGAAAGCGAAAGTGAATCGATAAGTTCCTTCGCGTTGTCTGTCGCGTTTTTCATCGCCGTCATTCTTGCAGCGTGCTCACTTGCTTTACTGTCAAGAAGCGCGCCGAAGATTAAGCTTTCCGCATATTGAGGAAGCAAAACCTCCAGAACCTCCTCTTCAGACGGTTCAAATTCATAAGACGCCGTTCTCTTTCCGCCGACGCTGCCCAAATCAGATAACGGCAGAAGTTTTTTCTCCGTTACTTCTTGAGAAATGGCGCTGACAAAATGGTTATAAACAAGGTGCAATTCATCAAACGCACCATCTATAAACATTTGGATCGTTTGTCGGGCAAGATCCTTAATTTCTGTAAACGTTACTTCATCTCCAAGTCCTGTTAACTCGGAAATGATCGGAATCTCACGTTTTTTAAAGAAATCACGGCCCACTCTTCCGATGACGATCACCGCATACTCATCCTTAGATTGATGACGTTCTTGCATGGCCTGATAAGCACTTCGTAAAACCGAACTGTTAAAAGCGCCGGCAAGACCGCGGTCAGACGTAATGACAAGATATGCCGTCTTTTTCACTTCTCTGCTGAGAAGCATCGGATGCTTTACGTTGCCGGAAACTCTCCCGACGTTCGACACAACCTCTTGAATCTTATCCATATATGGCACAAATGATTTTGCGTTGTTTTCAGCACGATTCAGCTTAGCCGCAGATACCATCTGCATGGCTTTTGTAATCTGGCTCGTTTTTTTTGTTGACGTGATCCTTGACTTAATATCGCGTAATGAGGCCAAAGATTTCACCACCTTTTCTCTTCATCTGCGTAAAAAGAGAGAAAAAGAGAACCTTTTTCTCTCATCAGCATTCGAGTTAGTTGCTTGGTGCAAATGTGCGTTTGAAGCCTTCGATTGCAGCTTTGAAGTCTTCATCAGCAGGAAGGTTTCCTGTTTTCGCAATTCCGTCAAGCAGTTCTTTATGGTTTTGGTCAAGGTACATGTAGTACTCTTCTTCAAAACGTCTGATATCCGCTACAGGAATATCATCAAGATGTCCTTTTGTCAGCGCATAAAGAATGGCTACTTGCTTTTCAACCGGAAGCGGCTTGTTCAGATCCTGCTTCAGCACTTCAACTGTACGCGCACCGCGGTTCAGTTTCGCCTGAGTTGCTTGGTCAAGGTCAGATCCGAATTGAGCGAATGCTTCCAGCTCACGGTATGACGCAAGGTCAAGACGCAAAGTTCCTGATACTTTTTTCATCGCTTTGATTTGCGCTGAACCGCCGACACGGGATACAGACAATCCGGCGTTGATCGCTGGACGCACGCCCGAGAAGAACAAATCAGATTGCAGGAAGATCTGTCCGTCGGTGATGGAAATAACGTTCGTCGGAATATAAGCAGAGATATCTCCGGCTTGTGTTTCTACGAACGGCAGAGCTGTAATTGATCCTGCGCCTTTCGCGTCGCTCAGCTTTGCTGCACGCTCAAGCAGACGGGAATGAAGGTAGAATACATCCCCAGGGAACGCTTCACGGCCTGGCGGACGGCGAAGAAGCAAGGACAGCTCACGGTAAGCAGCCGCTTGTTTAGAAAGATCATCGTATACAACAAGAACGTGCTTGCCGTTGTACATAAATTCTTCTGCCATTGTAACCCCTGCATACGGAGCCAGGTACAGAAGCGGTGCCGGCTGTGACGCAGACGCCGTTACAACGATTGTATAATCAAGCGCGCCGTGCTTACGCAATGTTTCTACTACGCCGCGGACTGTTGATTCTTTTTGACCGATCGCAACGTATACGCAGATCATGTCTTGGTCTTTTTGGTTCAGGATCGCATCGATCGCAACAGATGTTTTACCTGTTTGGCGGTCACCGATGATCAGCTCACGCTGGCCGCGGCCGATTGGGATCAGTGCATCGATCGCTTTAATACCTGTTTGAAGCGGTTCATGAACAGATTTACGGTCCATAACGCCTGGTGCATTGCTTTCGATCGGACGTGTTTTGCTTGTAAGGATCGGGCCAAGTCCGTCTACCGGCTGACCTAATGGGTTCACAATACGGCCGATTAGTTCTTCACCGACAGGAACCTCCATGATGCGGCCTGTTCTTTTTACTTCGTCTCCTTCGCGGATCTCACTGAAAGGTCCTAAGATGACGATACCTACGTTTGATTCTTCAAGGTTTTGAGCCATACCCAAAACACCGTTTGAAAATTCGACAAGTTCACCGGCCATACAGTTGTCAAGGCCGTGTACACGAGCAATACCGTCACCGACTTGGATGACTGTACCTACGTCTTGAACTTCAATATCAGATTGATAATTTTGTATTTGCTGTTTTATCAGCGTGCTAATCTCTTCAGCTTTGATGCTCACTTAGGTTTCACCCCTTCTATCGATTTTCCCCGGCTAGTTGACGTTCAATGCGCTGAAGCTTTCCGCTTACGCTGCCGTCAAAAATCCGGTTTCCAATGCGGACTTTAATGCCGCCTATTAAATCCGTCTGCACTTCATTTCTGATTCTCAGTGAAGCGACTCCGGCTTTTTTTGCAAACACTTGTGATAATGATAACATTTCTGCTTCCGTCAGCGGTTTCACTGAATATACGGTCGCATCTTCTATTTGACGAGCCTCATTTGCGAGTTTGATAAACTCATCTGCGAGTTCAGACACAATCGCGGCACGATGGCGGTCAATCAAAAGAAAAATCGTATTGAGCACAGACTGTGACAAAGAGCCAAAAGCATTCTGAATCAGCTCTTTTTTCTTCGCAGCCGGCACCTTCGGATGGTTTAACACATCATTAAGCGCTTTTTCATTTTGAAATACTTGTTTTACAACAGTTAGCTCTTCTTCTACTTGATTCAGCTGAGCGGACTCATTGGCTATATCAAAAAGAGCTGACGCATATCGTTTAGAGACAGCTGATCCACTCATCGGCTTTCTCCTACCTCTTTAAGATAGTCCTGGATTAGTTTCTCTTGAGCTTGTTCATCCAGTTCTTTTTCGATCACTTTCGACGCAATCATGACAGAAAGAGACGCTACTTGCTCGCGGAGAGCAGAAACCGCCTGTTCTTTTTCCTTCACGATTTCAGTTCTTGCTGCTTCTTTCAGACGTTCAGATTCTGCACGCGCAGCCTGAATAATCTCTTCTTTTTGCTTCTCTCCCAGTTTCTTTGCGTTTTCGATAAGAGTTTGGGATTCCTGTCTTGCTTCTTTTAAAAGAACGCGCTGCTCTTCAATCAGCTGCTGCGCTTCTTTATTTTTTTCTTCAGCAGACGTAATTTCTCCAGCGATGTGGTCTTCACGCTGTTTCATTATGTTTAATAGCGGCCCTAAAGCGTATTTCTTCAGAAGCGCTAATAAGATTAACATAGCTAACAGTTGGAACAGGATATCTCCGCCGTTAAACGACAATCCTAGTTCAAGTGGTAATTGAGACATCTACTACGGCAACTCCCTTCTGCAGGTTTTTCTTTGCTGATCCAGCAGCCGCACTTGTCTCTTTTCAGCCGGCAAGGCGGGTTGCTTATCAGACATAAAGCAATGGCGAAGGTTCTCTTGGAATGATCTTCGCCATTTTTAGTTCATATAAGGCTTTTATGCTTAGCCAAAGAACGCTAAGAATGCGATAACGACAGCGATAATAGGAAGGGCTTCAACTAATGCGATACCCATGAACATAAGTGTTCTAAGTTCTTTACCTGCTTCCGGCTGACGGGCAATCCCCTCTACCGTACGTGAAACAATCAAACCGTTACCAATACCTGCACCAAGTGCGCCTAAACCAATTGCAATCGCAGCTGCTATTAAATTCATGAAAAAGTTCCTCCTTTAAAATGTTATCCGTTTGGATATAATGTTTTAATGATCATGACTGATTTTATGAGACATGTACACCATCGTCAGCATTGTAAAGATAAACGCTTGGATGGCACCTATAAATAAACTGAATGCTTGCCATGCCAGCATCGGCAGAATGGCGCCGATTGTACCAACAAGACCGAGAGCCACGCTTTGCGAATAATGGCTTGTCGCTAAACCCGCAAGCAGGCCGAGAAGAATCTCACCGGCGAAGATGTTACCATAAAGACGCAACCCGAGAGTCAGCGTATTCGCAAACTCTTCGATGATCTTCATCGGGAGCATGAATGGAACAGGTCTTAAATAGTCTTTGGAATATTCCTTGAGCCCTTTCATCTTCACACCATAGTAGTGGGTTAAAGCAACAACCATCACGGCTAGCGTTAATGTAATGGCAGGATCGGCTGTCGGAGATTTCCACCAGAGCTCATGTCCGATTGTAATAGAGAACGGCAGCCCCAGCATATTCGACACAAATATGTACATCAGCAATGTGACACCAAGTGCCAAGAAGTTAGCCCCTGTTTTCAAATCCATTGTACTGCCGATAATATTGCGGACGAAATCCACAACCCATTCCATAAAATTCTGGGCTTTTCCGGGACGGATCGAAAGCGTTCTTGTCGTTAATATAGCAATCAATAAAACAATCACACTCGCCACAGTAATCATCAGAATGTTTGTCAGATTAAAAGTAAGACCTAGAAATTCAATAGTTCTGTATTCATGATTCAAAGGGTTTTCACCTCTCTTCCATTGATGAACGTTTAAGCTGGATAAAGGAATCTATCATAATGACAGGGTATATTGTCATTAATCCAATAATTGTACTTGCCATATGAAAATGCTCGGGATTTTTATAGGCTATAGCCGCAGCAAGAATCGCATTGCACCACCGCGCTGCGCTCCCAAGAGATCGTATGGACTTTCCTTTCTCGACGGCTCTGTCAAAAGCGTTCATCCTCCTGACGAGCAGTAAAAAATTAAACAAACTGAAAACAGTTCCCAGAATAAGGCCTAAAAAAACGGTTTTATACGCTGTTAAACCATAACCCAGTACATACACTGCCAAAATGAACAATAGATATTTGCGTTGTCTGCTAAATGTAAGCTTGGGATCGTCCATCAATTATCTGTCTCCTGATGAAAAAATAATGTCTAGCTTGGATACGGCAAAAATCAGCGGTTAACCCTAGTAGAAGACCTTTTTTGACCGGCAAAACGGGCCTGTTCGAAAAAATCATTCATCCGCAAGCCTTGCAGGGATGCTGTTTCATTCGCTTAAATAAATCCTCATAATACGGGTTTTCTGAGAGGATTTACATTGAGGATGAGGACTATAATGAAAGCTATGAAAACCTTCTCATAATACCCTCGTTTAGCATACAATAGCCCCCAACAAGTGTCAATCTGTTTAAAGTTAAAAAACTTTTTATACTGTACACCTCCACAGAATGTTCACATTTTCACCTATAATTGTATACAAACTGACCGAATATCAAATAACTGGATAAAAAAAAGAAAACCCTTTGCGGGGTTTTCTTTTTTTATTTTGTTCCAAACATACGGTCTCCCGCATCTCCGAGACCTGGAACAATATAACCTTTTTCATTTAGTTTTTCATCAAGTGCCGCGATGTAGATATCCACATCCGAATGATGCTTCTGCAATTCTTCCACACCCTCAGGCGCCGCTACAAGGCACATGAAACGAATATTTTTCGCGCCGCGTTTTTTGAGGCTGTGAATGGCTTCAACAGCGGAACCGCCTGTAGCCAGCATCGGGTCAACCACGATGAATTCACGCTCTTCCACGTCAGAAGGAAGCTTGACATAGTATTCCACAGGTTTTAAGGTTTCAGGATCACGGTACAGGCCGACATGTCCCACTTTTGCCGCGGGAATCAGCTTTAAAATGCCGTCAACCATTCCTAATCCCGCTCTGAGGATAGGAACCACTCCGAGTTTTTTCCCTGAGATGACTTTCGATTTTGCAGCCTGAACCGGTGTTTTGATATCCACTTCTTCCAAAGGAAGATCGCGGGTAATTTCAAAAGCCATAAGTGTTGCAACTTCGTCTACAAGCTCTCTAAAATCCTTCGTACCTGTATTTTCATTCCGTATATATGTCAGCTTGTGCTGAATTAAAGGATGATCAAATACATAAACCTTTCCCATACTGTGTTTCAGCTCCTTTTTTATTGTCCCATCAACAATTACACACTTCTATTGATTCTACAAAAAAAGACATGGAGTTTCAAGAACATCGTCAAAAAACCCGCCGGCCATAAGCCGAGCGGGTTTTTTGGATCTTAGTAATCTAATTCTTTATATAAAGGAAATTTATCGGTCAGAGCAGCTACACGCTGTCTTGCTTCCTCAAGTTTCCCTTCATCTTCGTGGTTTTTCAATGCAAGCGCGATGATGGCACCGACTTCGTCCAATGCGTCTCCGTCAAAACCGCGGCTAGTCACAGCAGCTGTACCAAGACGGATACCGCTTGTTACGAAAGGTTTTTCCGGATCGTATGGAATCGCGTTTTTGTTAGACGTAATGCCGATTTCATCAAGCACGTGCTCCGCAACCTTACCTGTCAGTCCGAGAGAACGAAGGTCAACAAGGATCAGGTGGTTGTCAGTTCCGCCTGAAACGAGCTGGACGCCCTCTTTCGTTAACGCTTCAGCCAAGCGTTTTGCGTTAGAAATGACGTTTTGTGCATATGTTTTGAAATCGTCCTGCAATACTTCGCCAAATGAAACTGCTTTTGCGGCAATAACGTGCATCAGCGGGCCGCCTTGAATTCCAGGGAAGATCGATTTATCAATTTTCTTGCCGAACTCTTCACGGCAAAGGATCATACCGCCGCGAGGACCGCGAAGTGTCTTATGTGTTGTTGTCGTTACAAAATCAGCGTAAGGAACCGGGTTTGGATGAAGGCCTGCCGCAACAAGTCCTGCGATATGCGCCATATCCACCATGAAGTATGCTCCGACTTCATCAGCAATTTCACGGAATTTCTTAAAGTCGATTGTACGAGGATACGCACTTGCTCCCGCTACGATTAGCTTAGGCTTATGAGCGAGGGCTTTTTCACGCACGTCATCATAATCAATATATTGAGTTTCTTTATCTACGCCATACTCAACAAAGTTATATTGAACACCGCTGAAGTTGACTGGACTTCCGTGTGTTAAATGGCCGCCGTGGGAGAGGTTCATCCCAAGTACAGTATCGCCTTGCTCCAAAATCGTAAAGTATACTGCCATGTTTGCTTGCGCGCCTGAATGCGGCTGAACGTTTACATATTCCGCTCCAAAGATTTCCTTCGCGCGGTCACGGGCGATATCTTCAACGACATCGACGTGCTCACATCCGCCATAGTAGCGTTTGCCCGGATATCCTTCAGCGTATTTATTTGTCAAAACAGATCCTTGTGCTTCCATAACCGCTTCACTTACAAAGTTCTCAGAAGCAATCAACTCGATCTTAGTCTGTTGGCGTTCACGCTCATTTTTAATGGCGTTAAACACTTGTTCGTCTTGCGCAGGTAAATGTTTCATCAGCGAGATCCTCTCCTATCCGTATCCTGTTCTTTGTTTTTACCACCACTATTGTACATGGTTTTTAAGGCCGATGTAAAAGATTATTTTTAAAAAATCAAAATTTTTATTGGTAAAAACGAATATTGATAACTTAAATTTAAATTAAAGTTCGGAATTTATTTTACCGCCACAAAATAAAAGAAAAGACTGGCCATGCAGTCCTTTCATTCACACCCATAAACCGCCCGCACTCCGCCGATCAGTTTCGGCCGCGTACGCGCTAATGTCACATGTGCTGAACCGAGGTTGTTTTGAGAGACGCGTACAGGGACAGCCACCGGCTTCAAATGCATGCCGATAAACGTATCGCCTATGTCTATTCCGGCGTCAGCCTGAATGGTTTCGACAAGAACGGGAGACTTCATCTGCTTAAACGCATAAGAAGCCATCGCCCCGCCCGCTGTTGGAACGGGTAAGGCAGAAACGGTCGGAAGTCTGAATAGCTTAGCCGTTTCTTCCTCTATGACAAGCGCTCTGTTCAAATGCTCGCAGCATTGAAAAGCGAGATGGATTCCCGTTTTCTCTTTAAGCTCGGCAAGTCCGCTATAGATGCTTTTCGCGATGTCTACACTGCCCGATGTTCCGATGCGGCTTCCGGCTACTTCGCTTGTGCTGCACCCAAGGACAAAGAGCTGGTCTTGCTTCAATCCCGCTTGTTCTTGAAATTCAGACAGCATCGTACTCCACGTTTGTTTGATCTCATTCATTGAACTGCACCCCTACAGGTTTTTCTCTTCATAATCTGAGATTTTGCCAATACGGGTTTGATGTCTTCCGCCGGTAAACTCAGTAGTCAGCCAGATTTTCGCGATTTCCCGCGCCAAACCGGGGCCGATCACCCGCTCACCCATCGCGAGGATGTTTGTGTCATTATGCTCTCTCGTCGCTTTTGCGCTGAATGTATCGTGCGCCAGCGCGCAGCGGATGCCTTTGACTTTATTAGCGGAAATGCTCATGCCGATGCCTGTCCCGCAAATTAAAATGCCTCTGTCAACTTCGCCGCTTACCACTTTTTCGGCCACCGGAAAAGCATAATCCGGATAATCGACAGATCCGCTGCCGCAGTCACAGCCCATATCAATATATTCAATTTGCAATTCGTCCATTAACTCTTTGATTTCATTTCGAATGTGAACGCCGCCATGATCCGATGCTATGGCTACTTTCATCAGCTTTTCCTCCCAGCGTGTGTGATGCGGCCCGCCCGCTATGTTGACCGCGCAGCCTGTCCGCTCTTTCATCCACACCATATGATGTGCTTTTCACTATATTCTACTCCTTCACGCAGGATTTGCAAATGACCTGTTTGCAGATTTTCTGACAACTTATCTGCCGTCTTTTTTCAGCTGTTTTGCCAGCTGCCGAAGAAGCTCTTCAAGCTCATCTCTTGTTTGTTTATAGATGTCAATTGAGCCGCCGAACGGATCGATGACATCCCCACGGCTGCCTGTGACATATTCTTTTAACGTAAACACTTTATCACGATAACGTCCAAATTGGCTGGCAATGATCTGTTTGTGCTGATGAGTCATAGCGAGAACCAAATCAGCCGATTCCATATGCTCTTCAGTTAGCGGAGAAGACACATGATTCAGAGCAATGTGTTTTTCAAACAGCGCTTCGACAGCATGAGGCGTCGCTTTCCCATTGGGCGAAGCAAACACGCCTGCCGAGCGGACGCTGACATTCAGCCCTTCCGTTTCCGCAATTGATTTAAAAAGCGCCTCAGCCATCGGGCTGCGGCACGTATTTCCAGTACAGACAAAAATAATATTCATGTCAGTCACCCCTTATTTTTCTCTATTATATATGAAGAAAAAAGAAACGGCGACTTCGTTTCTTTTATTGGTATATTAAATTGGCAAAAGCAGCTTTAGGCCGAATGCGATTAATATGATGCCCCCGAGCGCTTCGCTGTATGTGCCAAGCCATGACTGCACTTGTTTTCCGATCAGCAGGCCAAGCCATGTCAGCATCATGCTGAACAGCCCGAACAAAGTAATTGTGAGGAGCGGATGCGAGCCGTATATTCCCAAGCTCAAGCCGACGGAGAAGCTGTCAAGGCTGACGCCGACGGCAAACAGCAATAAGCCCGGCCCTGCCGGCGACATGAATCGTTCTTCAGACTGTTTAAATGAAGCCATAAGCATTTGAATCCCAAGAACAAAAAGCAGCGAACCTCCGATATAAACCGCTAACACGCCGAGGAGCCCTGACAGCATGTTACCGGCCGCCATCCCCCCGAGAGGCATGATGACGTGAAAGAGGCCGATGATGAAACCAATATAGAATATCTGCTTTTTTCTGAGTTTTATCATGCCCATTCCGAGACCGACAGAAAAAGCATCCATCCCTAAAGCAAACGCCATGATGCTTAATGTCATCAGTTCGCCTATAAACAAATCCGACATACATAAATAACCCCCTTGGACACGCCCCGCTTTTTTAGCCTATGCGTGTCCAAAAAGGGTTAGAACGTCTGACTGTGTTCAGCGAATCACTCTTCCCCCGGCGGCTTTCATCAGCCTGTTCATAATGGCCAGGCCGACACCCGTGTCCGGAAAGGATTCCGCGATAATAAAATCCACCTTCTTCTCATCAAAGCTGCGTAACGCATCATACAGCCCTGCCGCGACCGTCTCAAGCTGAGCCCGTTTTCCGCAGCTTTTCACATAATCAGCGGAATAAACGCCCGCGTTTTCTTCTGTCGTCAGGACACCGACCCGTCTTCCGCCCTGTTGATATTCTTGAATGAGGTGCTGAATGCGCTCTGGGCTGCCTTCGCAAATGGCAAGCGGCGCTGTCGGTGCATAATGTGTATATTTCATCCCTGGAGAAATCGGCTTCTCATTTTGATCGCTGAGCCCTTTATCCACAAGGATCGGTCCGATCTCAGCTTCAATTTGTTCTTTCGTAATGCCGCCCGGGCGGAGGAGAACAGGAATGTCGCCCGCACATGAAAGGACCGTTGATTCGACCCCAATTCCAGTAGGGCCTCCGTCCATAATTCCGGCTATGCGGCCATCCAAGTCGTATGCTACATGTTCCGCCTTTGTCGGACTTGGCTTGCCTGATAGATTGGCGCTCGGTGCCGCAATCGGCAAACCAGACTCGCGAATCAATGCGAGGGCAAGCGGATGATCCGGCATCCTAATGGCAACCGTTTCAAGCCCTGCCGTTACACGAGGTGAGAGCGCACCAGGTTTGCAAGGCAGAATGAGCGTAAGGGCACCCGGCCAAAACCGCTTCATCAATGTTTTTGCCTTTTCAGGCGCCGAACCCGTTAAACCGTCAAGCTGGCTGATATCCGCAATGTGGACAATCAAAGGATTATCGCTCGGACGCCCTTTCGCCTCGTATATCTTTTTGACGGCATCTGTGTTTTTCGCGTTTGCGCCGAGGCCGTATACCGTTTCTGTCGGGAACGCAACGACTTCATTTTCCCGGAGCAAAGCGGCTGCTTGTGCAATTTGTGGATCATTTGTGGATAACTCGCCAGTTACATCCACAAACCATCTTTTCGTTTTCATTTTTTGACCAAACTCCTTATTCACAACAATAAAACGACTGTTTTACGCGTGTAATCCTTTTGAAAGTATAAAAGATGTCCTGTAATAAAACAAGCGTTATCCACAAATTGTGGACAACGCTAATGAGGAAGTGGATAAGTATGTGTATAAATCCTACTTATCCAGATGATTTTTTCATCAAGACGGCCCCTTCCGTTTGCCGCGATTCACAGAAGTGATCAGAAGAAAACAGCTCTTCCGGTACGCTTTCAGCTGGTTCAAATCCCATGGCCGCAAGGAAGTCAGCAGAGGAATGCTGATTTGCTATTAAATATACTGTTTTGATCTGGTGCTTTTCGCACAGCAGCTCCATGCTCTGAAAAAGCGTCACAATATGCCCTTGGTGAAGCTTGTCCGATATCACAAGTGATCGCAGCAGCCCTTGATCACAGCTTATTTTTTCAATTCCGAGACATCCGGCAATGTTTTTCTCGCTGTCCTCCAGCATAAGGAATTGAGCGAAGCCTTCTTTCACGCCTTCATGATTGGTTTTCGCCTGTTTTAAAAATTCCTCGAGCACGTCTCCGTCTTTTTCCCTTGCCATCCGCAGTTGATAAAACATCCGTTCACCCCGTTTTGCATTCTTTCTTCCAATCTATGAGGCAAATCTATTTTTAGACCAGGTGATTAGGAAAAAAGGTCGGAAATCCATTCGACTAAGAAGAATTTCACTTCTGTGCCGTCTTCCTTTTCTTCTTTCTCTTCTTTTTTGGCTTTTTCAGCTTTAGCGGTTACGTCTTCAAGCACTTTTTCAGTCTGCTTTTTTGAAGCTTCTTTATCTTCCTGCTCTTTGACGGCTTCACCGTTAGAAAAATCGAGAAAGCATAGCGGCGGGAACAGCACACACCACCAGTTGGCCCCTTCGCCGTTTCCAAGCGTAATCAGAATCGCTTCATACTCGCCGGCTGGATAAACCATGTTGCCATAAAGCTTTGTCGGAAATGAGATTTTGTCAAAATCAACGGATATCGATTGGTTGGCTCCTTCTTCCCTCATCGTTTCCTTAGCGATTTCTTTGATTTCAGGAAGCTTTGAGCGAATCACACGACGAGCTTCTTCTATAGAAGTCATATCCTTTACCCAGATTGTGATTTCTTTATTCACCGCGTCTCTGATATGACGTTTTAATTGCTGATCTTCGTCACTATCACTGTTTGCTAATATTCTTAAACGAATCGCCTGATCCGGTATGACCACCGGCTGATTTTCTGATTGCTGTGCCGTTTCTTCTTTTGCCAGCCCCACAAGCGCTCCGGATAATAAAAGAAAGATATATATACAAATGATTACTGTTTTTTTCATCGGTCCCCACCGTTCCTCTCCATGCTTTGTTTCTAGCCCTATTATGGACAAGGAGAGCCTACGGTAAACGTACAGGGTGAAAAAAATCTAGCAAGCTGTTAATCTTATTTATGGTACGATAGTGTTTTAGGAGGTTTAAGATGAAATATAATTATACAGTGCTGTTATCAGCATTTACGATGTCGGTGCTTTATTCGATTATTTATATTCACTCATTCATCATTGCCGCTCTCATCACAATGGCATTTTATTTTCTGTTTCCTTATTTGATATTCGCGCTGCCGCTTCAATTCATGATGAATAAAAAACCGAAACGGTTCAGCCCTTTGTACCTGCTGTATTACCTTGTCTCGGCTTTTATTGCCAACGCGATCATTTTCGGCGTGCTGCAGCCTTCCGGACAATCTCTGCTCCAAAATACAGCCTTCTATCTTTTCGCTGTATTAACAGCGCTTGTCTATTGGATATGGGATTCTGTTTTACTGCAAAAAAAGGAAGCCTAAGGGGCTTCCTTTTTTGATTAAAACAAAACCGTCAGCAAATAACATAGAATAGAAGGGATCGCCGCAACAAAGAAAGCAGCCGCCATTTTCATGCGGGCTGTACGGCCTTCCTTGGTTTCTGAATGGTAGTTTGCCCGCTGATCGCTTCCGCTTACAGCCAAACCCGATGTAATGATCGCAAGCCCAATCAAAACAAGAGACGCAACGCCGAACATCGTTTCATATGAAAGAGCCTGCGGAAAAATGGTACCAATCATGCTCTCAATCGCAATGAGCAAGATTCCTGCTGTCAGGGCCTTTTTCATCTTTTACATCCCCTTTGCTGGTGTTAAAACAGCTTGATTCATCAACTCGCCAGCAAGCTGCTTATTTATTTTTATGAATCACAGCGCATATGGTTCTGTCTTTTCCGTTAATATCTTTCAGCACTTCCACTTCCGCATCCTTAAACGCCTTTAGGATGAGTTCTTTGACCGCCGCTCCCTGCTTCCATCCGATTTCAAAAACGACAAACACTTTATCCTCCATGACCAGCGGGATGTCTTCCATAAACCGCTTATAAAACTTCAGCCCGTCTCCGCCATCGGTAAGAGCGTGCAGCGGCTCATGAAAACGGACAATCTCCGACAGATCAGCCATTTCTTCTTCTGAAATATATGGAGGATTCGAGACGATAATATCCGCTTTTTTTCCTGCCTTAATAAAAGGCTCAAGCAGGTCGCCCTGATAAAAGCGCACATCCGCTCCGAGCTTATCCGCATTGGCGGAGGCAACTTGAAGCGCCTCCTTCGAAATATCGACAGCTGACACAGAAAAGTTTTGGTTTTCAAGCGCAAGTGTGACGGCTATCGCCCCGCTCCCTGTACCGACGTCAACAACTTCAAGCTTGCTGACTTCAGAAAAGACACGCCGATATTTTTCAAGCAAATGATAGACAACCTCTTCTGTTTCCGGCCGGGGGATCAGCACATCATCATTCACCATAAATTCACGCCCGTAAAAAAACTCTTTTCCGATAATGTACTGAACCGGCACGCCCTCTTTATGCATCTCAACGTGGCGCTTAAAGCGATACAGCTCATCTTCGCCAATCGGCTCCTGTAAGCTGGCGAGCAGCTTGCTTCTGTCCATTCCGGTATCATAAAGCAAAAGAAGCTCGGCCGCATTTTCTTCTCTTCCCGCTTCGGTTAAATAAGAAGAAGCCCATTTCAGGGCTTCAAATATCGTCTTCATCTTAACCTTCCGACTGCTGAAGCTTGCTTGCCTGATCTTCAACGATCAGCGCTTCAACCACTTCGTCAAGTTTTCCCTCAAGAATCTGATCAAGCTTTTGAATCGTCAGGCCGATTCTGTGATCCGTCACACGGTTTTGCGGGAAGTTGTATGTGCGGATACGCTCAGAGCGGTCGCCTGACCCGACAGCTGATTTCCGTGTTTGATCATATTCAGCCTGGGCTTCCTGCTGAAATTTATCATAGATTCTGGCACGGAGAACCTTCATTGCTTTTTCTTTGTTCTTGATCTGAGATTTTTCATCCTGGCATGATACAACAACACCTGTCGGCAAGTGCGTCAGACGAACGGCAGACATTGTTGTGTTAACGCTTTGTCCGCCCGGTCCGCTTGATGCAAACGTATCGACACGGATATCCTTCTCATGAATGTCAACCTCTACCTCTTCTGCCTCAGGAAGACATGCCACTGTTGCAGTAGATGTATGGATACGACCGCCGGATTCCGTTTCCGGAACACGCTGTACGCGGTGGGCGCCGTTTTCATATTTAAGTTTAGAATACGCGCCGCTTCCCGTAATCATAAAGATGATCTCTTTGTAGCCGCCCGTTCCGGTTACATTCGCCTCCATGACCTCTGTTTTCCAGCCTTGAAGCTCCGCATAACGGGAATACATTCTGTACAGGTTGCCCGCGAATAAAGCGGCTTCCTCGCCTCCCGCAGCCCCGCGGATCTCCATGATAACGTTTTTGTCGTCATTAGGATCTTTCGGGATCAGGAGCACCTTCAGGCGTTCGGACAGTGTTTCTGTTTCCTTCTGAAGTTCGGAAATCTCTTCCTTCACCATGTCGCGCATCTCAGCATCCAGCTTCTCTTCAAGCATCGCTTTTGCATCAGCCAGCTGTTCTGACGCATCTCTGTATTGTCTATATACGTCAACTGTTTCTTGTATATCAGATTGCTCTTTTGAATATTCTCTTAGCTTTTTCGGATCGTTAACTACTTCTGGATCGCTTAAAAGCTCATTTAATTTTTCGTATCGTTCTTCGATTGACTTTAAACGGTCTAACACGGTCTTCACCTCTGTTTTCCTGTGCGTAACATTCTCATTATAGTATAGTGATTAACCCCAGTCAAAAGCATTTCAATCCCAGCTGAAAATGCCTCTTCTGCTATACTGGGAATCGAGGAGGGATGATGTTGCTGAAATCCATACATCATATTGCAATCATATGTTCAGATTATGAAAAGTCGAAAGCTTTTTACGTACATAAGCTTGGTCTCCAAGTCATTCAAGAAACATACCGCGAAGAACGCGGCTCCTATAAGCTTGATTTGTCGCTAAACGGCTCGTATGTCATTGAACTATTCTCATTTCCCGATCCACCCGCGCGTCAAACCCGGCCAGAAGCGACAGGCCTGCGCCACCTCGCCTTTACAGTCAGCAGCTTGGATAAGGCGGTTCAGGAGCTTTATGAAAAAGGAATCGAAACAGAGCCGATCAGAACAGATCCGCTGACCGGCAAGCGTTTCACCTTCTTTTTTGACCCTGACCAGCTTCCTTTAGAGCTGTATGAGCAATAACGGTTTTTGAAGAAAAAAAGGAGATCCCCACTTTCTTTGCCGAATCTTTTCTTGTTTTGTCTAACGGGAAGGGAACCGCATTCTATGGTCGAATACCTAGCTAAAAAGGAGGTATGGGATCATGAATACAAATATGGTAGCAAGTGAACTCGGCGTCTCCGCAAAAACGGTGCAGCGGTGGGTGAAGCAGCTGAATCTCCCGGCAGAACGCAATGAGCTCGGACACTATTCATTCACGCCAGAAGACGTGAAGGTTCTAAAATCTGTTCAAAAACAAATTTCTGAAGGCACGGCGATTCAGGATATTCATGTGCCGCAAAGCGCTAAAAAGCGCACAGGCTTTCTTGTCCAAAAGACAAGCGGAGACACAGAACGGAGAATTGAACAGCTCGAACAGAAGCTGGACACCCTATTACAGCAAAAGCAGGACGAAAACGAACTGCTGGCAAGGATCGGGGAATTGGAACGCCAGCTGAAACAAAAAGCCGATGAGGGTGTATCTTACCAGCTGCTTCAGCACCGAAGAGAACTCGATGACATCCTTGCAGACCTGCAATCGCTGACCTCACAAATGAAAGAATTCACCGCCCAGCCGATCCCCGAGACCGCTGCCGCTTCCGAAAAAACCAAAACAAGAAAAAAACCGCTCATGTCACTGTTCAAATTTCAAACCTAAAGCAAAAAGCTCCCCGTAAAGGGAGCTTTTTGAATTACGCAGTAAGCGCGATAATAATTGGAAGTGAAATCAATGACAGAATCGCACTGACCACAAACGCTGTCGCAGTTTCTTCTTCTTGTTTCTCGAAACGAGTCGCAATCATGGCTGCAACGGCAGAACCAGGGAATGCTACAAGAAGGATTGCTTTTGTCATTTGGTCCGCTGGAAGTCCTACTGCAAGAGCAATCAGGAACATTAACGCAGGCTGAACCGCAACTTTTAGTAACGCAATACCGATAGCCGGCATACTGAGTTTAATTTTACGAATACCAACTGTAACACCGACAGCAAAGAGAGCAACACCAGATGTTGTGCTTCCAAGCTGATCAAGCATTTTAACACCCAGCTCAGGAAGAGTGAAGTTGAAAACCAACACTAAGACCATACTGATTAACGGAGCAGCTGCAAGCGGCTCACAAAGACCATGCAGGATTGATTTTCCTGTCATCTTCCAGAAGCTGTCGCCGCCCTCTTCGTTTTTCTTAGAGGACTCACCGACAGTAGCAATAATGATCGCAAGCGGATCAAGAATCGCGTTAACAACGATACCTGTAACCGCGATCGGAATCGCAACCTCTTGCGCACCGAACAAGCTTCCCAATACAGGAATACCCATAAACGCGAATGTCGGCTGTGCAGAGTTCAAAGAAAATACAGATGAGTTCGTCAAATCATACTTGAAGATAAATCTGCAAACCAAAAGAATGATGATATAGAAACCAACAATCCCAATAATTAAAGAAACCATCAATGGAACTTGTGATAAAAATTCACTTCTGGAAGTTGTCAAAATACCAGCGATAAAGTGAGCTGGAAGTGCGTATTTCGTTACTAACGTACTTACCCCTTTTGCCGACTTGGCATCATAACTTCCAAAATGTCCTGCAAACCAACCCAGCACGATAACAAAGAAAATCGGTGCCAGGAGGATTAAGATATCTAAGATGCTCAAAATATTCTCCTCCAAATCCTATGTCCGTATACTTTAGCTTTACAAAAAGCTTTCCCTCGGACGAAAAAATTTACTCGCTAATTATTTTGCGATGACTTTTTTGTATTCAGGTGTCCACATTGCATCAAGAACCGCTTGTTTTACATCTTCAGGCTGACGATTTGCTACGCCTTCTTTAATAGCTGCTTCAGCAACGGCAATCGCAACTTGAATAGAAACTTCTTGTAGCTTATCGATGCTTGGAAGCAATCCTGCTCCAGGTGTTTCGAAGTCAACCATTTCAGCAATCGCATCAGCTGTTGCAGCAAACATCGCAGGCGTAATGATACGCGCTTCGGCTACAATTGAACCAAGTCCAAGACCAGGGAACGCGAATGCGTTGTTAGATTGTCCGATTTCATAAGAAACACCGTTGTATTCTACATTGTCAAATGGGCTTCCTGTTGCTACAAGCACTTTTCCGTCAGTCCATTTGAACAGATCTTCAGGAACAGCTTCTGCAAGGTGAGTCGGGTTAGACATCGGCATGATCACCGGACGGTCTACGTGAGATGCCATCTCTTTCACAATTTCCTCTGTGAACGCTCCTGAAACCCCTGAAGTACCGATTAAGATCGTTGGTTTCGCTTGGCGAACCACTTCATCGAATGAAATTTGGCCTTTTTCATCACGTTTCCAGTCTTTCACTTCTTCTGCACTGCGAAGGTAAGGTTTTTGGAAATCAAGGATGCCTTCCATATCGTCTGTTAACAGGCCTCTGTAATCAATTGTGAAGAACGCTTTGTTTGCTTCTTCTTCAGATAATCCAGCAAGCACCATTGTGTCGCGGATTTGGTCAGCAATACCGATACCGGCAGAACCAGCACCAAAGACAACAACACGCTGATCTTTAATAGATGCGCCAGTTTTCTTCATCGCTGCAAGCACACCAGCAAGTGTAATTGCGCCTGTACCTTGAATATCATCGTTGAATGTCAGGATTTCGTTGTTGTATTTTTTCATGATATTGCGCGCGTTTTTGTTACCAAAGTCTTCCCAGTGAAGAAGCGCTTTAGGGAAGAATTTAAGCGCAGCTTTTACATACGCATCAACGAATTCTTCATAACGTTCATCAGAAATACGTTCATGATGGTTACCAATGTATAAAGGATCATTTAAAAGTTTTTCGTTGTTTGTACCGACATCAAGCACTACAGGAATAACACGGCTAGGGTCAATACCAGCTGCAGCAGTGTACACAGCCAATTTACCGATAGCGATGTTAATACCGCCTACACCCCAGTCACCGATACCAAGGATACTTTCAGAGTCAGTGGCAACGATAAGATCAATATCGCCTGCCGTCGCATGAAGGTTTTCAAAAGCCTTTTCAATACCGTCAATGTTGTCGATTGACAAGTAGATACCTTGAGGTCTTCTGTATTCATGGCTGTATTCTTGAATTGCTTCACCAACTGTTGGTGTGTATACAACAGGAAGCATTTCACGAAGGTGATTTTGAAGCAATTTATAGAAAAGAACTTCATTGCGGTTAGCAAGATCATTTAAGTAAACATTTTGACGAAGGCGGTCAGGCTGCGCTTGGAATTGCTCGTATGCGCGTTGCGCTTGTTGATCAAGAGAAAGTACAGTTGGCGGAAGAAGTCCTTCTAAGCCAAGCTCTTGTCTTTCTTCTAATGTAAAAGCAACACCTTTATTTAAAGTTGGAATCGATAAAACTTCTTTTCCTCTAAGAGTTGTTTCTAAGTGGCCTTCTTTTGTTTTTTTTATGTTATTCAAGCAAATCTCCTTCTTTCTTGAAATAGTTAACCAAGTTAAGTAATAACCCTCTAAAAAATGACCGATCATGATCTTTATACGACTTTGTGACAATTATTCGAACAATGTCTCAAAACTATTTACTTTACGTAAGCTATTGTATTCCTGTCAAAATCAAAATTCAAGAGAAGAAAATTACTTAATTTTTTAATACACTTAATTAAATTTTTTAATTATCCATTATCAGAATATAAAAAAAACACCGGTGTTTTGACCGGTGCTTTCTATCTATATACCCATGTTTTGGACTATATCTTAGATTTTCCTGGGACTTCGTGATGATGCCTGCATCTTGCTTCATACGATTCGGATGCGCCTACCATGATGACCGGATCATCGTAAGAAGCAGGTTTGCCGTCTATCAGGCGCTGTGTTCTGCTCGCCGGTGACCCGCAGACGGAACAGACGGCTTGCAGCTTCGTCACAGTTTCCGCAATCGCCATAATATCCGGGACGACGCCGAACGGCTCTCCTCTAAAATCCATATCAAGTCCCGCTGCAATCACACGGTAACCTTTATCGGCAAGAGATGATAAGACTGCAACAATGTCGTGATCAAAAAATTGCACTTCATCAACTGCAATCACATCCGTACTTTCACTGATGTGATCCCAAATATCCGCAGCAGAAGAAATGGCATAGCTCGTCATGGATGTTCCATTATGGGAGACAACAGCATCTTCACTGTAACGATTATCAATCACAGGCTTAAATACTCTGACTTCCTGCTTGGCATAAGTCGCTCTCTTCACTCTTCTGATCAGCTCTTCAGATTTCCCCGAGAACATGCTGCCGCAAATCAGCTCAAGCCATCCGCTTTGTTTCATTATGTACATAGGCTCCGCTCCCCTCTCTCTGCCAGCTGTGTTTTAGACAATATAAAAAACAGGCAAGACTGCTTCCTGCCTGTTGAAAAATCTATTATTACTTAAGACCGTATTTTTTGTTAAAGCGATCAACACGACCATCAGCAGAAGCGAATTTTTGACGGCCAGTGTAGAATGGGTGGCATTCAGAGCAAATCTCAACGCGTACCTCTTCTTTTACTGAGCCTGTTTCAAATTCATTTCCGCAAGCGCATTTAACTGTTGCTTTTTTGAAATTAGGATGAATTCCTGCTTTCATTGTATCCATCTCCTTCCGCCCTGAATCCCGTGTGGAAACAGAGTTATTATTTCGGAGCGTTGTCCGAAACGCATATGAGAAAATTATATCAGTGATTTACTTCTTTTGCAAATACAATTTATCGTCTAGCAGATGATAGATTTGCCTGTTTCCATTCTTGATTGAGAATATCGAAAAATTCTTGGTTTGTTTTGGTTTTTTTCATTTTTCTCATGAACTTTTCTGCGAAATCAGGTGAATCAGACATCGTTTTGCGGATCGACCATAAACGATCAAGATGCTCTTTAGGCACAAGCAGTTCTTCCTTGCGCGTTCCTGAACGGCGGATATCGATGGCCGGGAAAATGCGGCGCTCTGCCAGAGACCGGTCAAGGTGAAGCTCCATGTTGCCTGTTCCCTTGAATTCCTCATAAATCACATCATCCATACGTGATCCTGTATCGACAAGAGCCGTAGCAAGGATGGTTAAGCTGCCGCCCTCTTCGATATTTCTCGCAGCACCGAAGAAGCGTTTCGGACGGTGGAACGCCGCTGGGTCAATCCCGCCGGAAAGCGTTCTTCCGCTTGGCGGAATTACTAAGTTGTAGGCCCGCGCAAGTCGTGTGATGCTGTCCATCAGGATGATAACGTCTTTTTTGTGTTCTACGAGACGCATCGCGCGCTCAAGTACAAGCTCGGCCACTTTGATATGGTTTTCCGGCACTTCATCAAACGTTGAGCTGACGACATCCCCAGCTACAGAGCGTTCGATATCGGTCACTTCCTCCGGTCTTTCGTCGATCAGAAGCACGATCAGTTCTGCTTCAGGCTGGTTTGCTGTAATGCTGTTGGCAATTTCTTTCAGAAGCATCGTTTTTCCGGCTTTTGGCGGCGCCACAATCAAACCGCGCTGTCCAAATCCGACCGGCGCCATCATGTCCATAATTCTTGTAGACAAGAAGTTCGGCTTTGTTTCAAGCACCATTTGACGGTCTGGGTAAAGAGGCGTAAGAGCCGGGAAATGTACACGCTCTTTTGCAGATTCGGGATCATCCCCGTTTACTGCTTCAACGTGCAAAAGTCCATAGTAGCGCTCATTTTCTTTTGGCGGGCGAACCTTGCCTGATACTTTGTCTCCGTTCCGCAAATCGAAACGGCGGATTTGTGAAGCTGAGATGTAAATGTCTTCTGAGCTTGGAGAGTAGTTGATCGGTCTCAGGAAGCCGAAACCTTCAGACTGGATGATCTCAAGAACGCCTTCCATGAACAGCAGATCTTCCTGTTCTGCATTCGCTTTCAGAATGGCGAAAATGAGTTCTTTTTTTGTCAGTTTGCTGTAATAGGAGATTTTATAATGTCTTGCAAGTTCATAAAGCTCTTTCAATTTCATATTTTCCAAAGAGGAAATAGATACGTCTTTCATAAAAACACCACGCTTTTCATAGTCAATATCTTACTCTGCACATGTAAATCTGCTGCTTTTGCACAACATCCGCCAAAGCACATTCTTTTTTTAACATAAAGGAACTTCTATCGGTAACACTTCCACCCATGATCGGCGCTTTTGTTAAAAGGATTGTCTTAATGAGTTTTGAAGGAAGCGAGGACAAAAACATGAGAAGATCAATACTTATATCGTCTGTATGCGGTAGAAATTGAAACTTTCCTAGTGCTTAAAAGAAGGAATTACGCAGTAAAATTCGCAGCACTCTTTATTTTTACCTTATTTCAAAAAATTATTCAACTGAAATAAGGTTTTGACACGGAATTGATAGAGTTGACGCTTTTCTGCAAAAGAAAAGCGGGCTTATACCCGCTTTTTCTGTTTGTTATGGACGGATTACAAGATTTGGTTTCTTTTTCAGGCTGTGTCTGCCGTCAACAAAACGGACAGTGCCTGATTTTGCACGGATAACTAAGCTTTCAGTTGTACCGACAGAGCCTTTGAATTGAACGCCTTTTAACAGCTCGCCGTCAGTTACCCCGGTAGCTGCAAAAATCGCGTCATCACCCTTCACAAGGTCTTCCATACGAAGGACTTTGCTTAAATCAAGGCCCATGTTATTACAGCGTATGATTTCTTCCTCGCTTTGCGGAAGAAGTTTACCGATAATTTCTCCGCCCAGTGCTTTTAACGCAACAGCGGAAAGCACACCCTCAGGAGCTCCGCCTGACCCGAACAGAATGTCAACGCCCGTGTGGTCGAAAGCCGTGTTGATGGCGCCTGCGACATCGCCATCATTGATCAATTTGATTCTGGCGCCGGCCTCACGAAGCTCGGAAATAATTTTCGCGTGTCTTTCACGGTTTAAGATTGTGGCAACGACGTCCTCAACATCCTTGTTTTTCGCTTTCGCCACCGCTTTAAGGTTATCAATGACGGGTGCTTCGATGTCAATACAGCCCACCGCTTCCGGGCCGACTGCGATTTTTTCCATATACATGTCAGGAGCGTTCAAAAGCGTGCCGTGGTCTGCGACCGCGATAACCGTCAGCGCATTCCAACCGCCGCTTGCCAGGATGTTTGTGCCTTCAAGAGGATCAACCGCGACATCGACGCGCGGGCCGTACCCGTTCCCGAGCTTTTCCCCGATATACAGCATCGGCGCTTCGTCCATTTCGCCTTCACCGATCACAACGGTTCCTTTCATTGGAACTGTATCAAAAACATCTCTCATTGCGCTTGTCGCCGCTTCATCAGCCTCGTCTTTTTTCCCCCGGCCCATCCATCTTGCAGATGCCAATGCCGCAGCTTCGGTCACACGTACCAATTCCATAGATAAACTTCTTTCCATTTCAACACGATCTCCTCTCACAAGAAACCATTATGAATTTTGAAGCTGTTCTATTTCTTCGTCAGTCATTCTTTCACGCCAGATTGTCGCTCCAAGCCCCTCAAGCTTCTTCTCAAGGCTGCTGTATCCGCGGTCAATATGCTCCAGACCCGTAATTTCCGTGACGCCGTCAGCCATCAGGCCTGCTACCACCAGACAGGCTCCGGCACGCAGATCGCTCGCCTTCACTTTTGCGCCTTGAAGCTCGACAGGACCTGTGATGATGGCAGATCTGCCTTCTACTTTCATATTGGCACCCATTCGTCTCAGCTCATCAATGTGCTTGAATCTTGCCGAGTAAATGGTGTCTGTGACGACACTTGTTCCTTTTGCCCTTGTCAGCAGCGCCGTCATCGGCTGCTGCAAATCAGTCGGAAATCCCGGGTATACAAGGGTTTTGACATCAACCGGCTTTAAATGCTTCTGTCCGCCGACAATGAGAAGCTGGTCGTCGCTTGTTTCGATATGATAGCCCATTTCTCTCAGCTTTGCCGTTAACGATTCAAGATGAGTCGGAATCACATTATCGATAATGACTTCCTTGCCCATTGCAGCCCCTGCAATCATAAATGTCCCGGCCTCAATTCTGTCCGGAATGATCGTATGCTTGCAGCCGTGCAGTTCCTTCACGCCGTCAATTCGGATCACATTGGTTCCCGCACCTTTGATTTTGGCGCCCATGCTGGTAAGCAGGGTCGCCACATCAATGATCTCAGGCTCCTTGGCAGCGTTCTCGATGATCGTTTTCCCTTCCGCCAAAACAGCGGCAAGCATAATGTTAATGGTTGCCCCTACGCTTACGACATCTAAATAAATGCGTGCGCCTCTCAGCCTTTCAGCACGCAAATAAATGGCGCCCTGTTCATTGGTCACTTCAGCTCCGAGCGCTTCAAAACCTTTGATATGCTGGTCAATCGGACGCGGGCCCAAGTGGCAGCCGCCGGGCAATCCGATGACGGCCTGCTTGAAGCGGCCGAGCATCGCCCCCATTAAATAATACGACGCGCGAAGCTTTTTTACTTTCCCGTTAGGAAGCGGCATGCTGATCATCGACGTGGGGTCAACAACCATTTCCCCATTCTCAAAATGCACGTTGCCGCCGATTTCCTTTAACAGGTCACGCAGCGTTTCAATATCTGAAATCTCTGGAAGCCCTTCAATTGTCACCTCGGAATTTGCCAAAATGGTTGCAGGTATTAATGCAACAGCACTGTTTTTAGCGCCGCTGATATGTACTGTACCGTTTAACGAGTCACCGCCGGCAATATTCAACTTTTCCATGATAGTCTCCTTCCATAAGAAGATAGCTGCGGAGCTAAATAAAATGTCATTTTATTCTGTCTCTGCAAATAAAGCTCATGTCCAAAATCTAGCCAATTCGCAGAGAAAGAATACAACACATTGTAAAATATCAGGAAGAAAATAGCGAAGCTTTGCGGGGTACAGGTTTCGAAAGTTGCACAGAGACCCGCCGGTTCGAGAGACATCGTCGTCATCCGGCAAAAGCAGTACGCAAACCCTTCATTCCGATATCAGCTTCTGCAGCCCAATGATTCATTCTCTGTAAAGCGGCGTCAGCATCTGTAGGTCCGCTGTATCAGGACGGTGAAAAACAAAGGCCGCGGCAAACAGGCATAAAGCTGTTTGCCGCCCTTTGCCATTATTTATTCCAGTCTGCCAGGAATTGTTCGATTCCTTTGTCTGTTAACGGGTGCTTAGTGAGCGCATGAATGACTTTCAGCGGCATTGTGCCGATATGAGCCCCTCTTAGTGCGGCTTCTGTCACGTGCTGCGGATGGCGGATTGACGCCGCAATGATTTGCGTGTCAAGACCGTGAATGTCAAAAATCTGTTTGACGTCAGAGATCAGGTCAAGCCCGTTGTGGCCGATGTCATCTAAACGTCCCAGGAATGGAGATACATATGTTGCTCCTGCTCTGGCAGCAAGCAGCGCCTGGTTTGCATTGAAGATCAAAGTGACGTTCGTTTTGATGCCTAAGTCAGTAAGTGCTCTTACCGCTTTTAAACCGTCAGATGTCATCGGGATTTTCACCGTAATGTTCGGTGCGATTTTCGCCAGTTCTTTTCCTTCCTCGATCATTTCCTCAGCTTTCAAAGAAATAACCTCTGCGCTTACAGAGCCTTTCACGACATCTGTGATCTCGCGAAGACGGTCGTGGAATGATACGTTAGCTTCTTTTGCTACTAAACTAGGATTCGTCGTTACACCAGCGAGGATTCCTAATTCATTCGCTTCTCTGATTTCATCGATATTAGCTGTATCAACAAAAAATAACATTTTCAAAAAGCCTCCCTGAGTAAGAAATTTTCTGAACTGTGAATATGATTGCGCTTTCTATAGATAGACGGAAAACCGCCTGTCAAGCTGTCAGGCGGCTATAAACGTTCCAATTGAATTAAGCTTGGTTTGAAGAACCAAATTCACGCATTTTACCGATAACTGTTTCTTTGATCGCTTCACGAGCAGGTCCAAGATATTTACGAGGATCGTATTCGTCAGGCTTAGCTGCCAATGTTTCGCGAACAGCTTTTGCAGAAGAAATTTGGTTTTCAGTATTCACGTTGATTTTAGCTGTACCAAGTGAAATTGATTTTTTGATGTCATCAGTCGGAATTCCAGTACCGCCGTGAAGAACTAGCGGAAGACCAGTTGTTTTTCCGATCTCTTCCATTTCTTTGAAGCCAAGGTTTGGCTCACCTTTGTAAGGGCCGTGAACAGAACCTAATGCAGGTGCAAGGCAGTCGATGCCAGTGCGCTCAACAAGCTCTTGGCACTCTTTAGGGTCAGCGTAGATTACGCCTTCAGCGATAACGTCATCTTCTTGTCCGCCTACTGTTCCAAGCTCAGCTTCTACAGATACTCCGTGGAAATGAGCAAGCTCAACAACTTTAGCAGTTGTTGCTACGTTTTCTTCAAATGGATGGTGAGAAGCGTCGATCATTACAGATGTGAAACCTGCATGAATCGCTTTCGCACAAGATTCAAAGCTTGAACCGTGGTCTAAGTGAATTGCAACAGGAACTGTCACTTTGTACTCTTCCATAAGTGCTTTTACCATAGCTACGACTGTTTTGAAGCCGCCCATGTAGCGTCCCGCACCTTCGGAAACACCAAGGATCACTGGAGATTTTTCTTCTTCAGCTGCTTGTAAAATCGCTTGAGTAAACTCAAGGTTGTTTAAGTTAAATTGTCCTACAGCGTACCCTTTTTCTTTAGCTGTATTCAACATTTCCGTCATAGAAACTAAAGGCATGTCGAATGTCCTCCTTATGTAGCCTGATTGTCTTCTAGCGAAAAAAGCTCTCCATCCTAGCATGACCCATCTATTGCTGTCATATGTAAATACCAGATCGCTTTTTCTCCATAACTAGAATACCAACTTTTCGACAAATCGGCAACACAATGACATGATTCATTTGTTTCTTCTTTTTGTCAGTTAGACTTCAGGGGCAGATATTTTTTCACGGCGTCTCTGATTTCGTCGATGTCAAACGGCTTCGCAAAGTGCGTAAGAGCGCCCAGTTCCTTTGATTCCTGGATCATGTCGAGCTCTCCGTATGCGGTCATGATGATCACCCGGATGTTTTCGTCAATAACCTTCATCCGTTTTAGGATTTCGATTCCGTCCATGCCGGGAATTTTCATGTCCAGCAGCACAAGGTCGGGCCGTTCTTTTGTCACGATGTCGAGCGCCTGAAGGCCGTTTGCAGCCTGAAACGTCTGGTAGCCTTCTTTATTGAACACTTCATTAAGCAAAATACGTATGCCGTATTGATCATCAACGATTAAAATTTTTTCATTCATCATTTTACACCCCAATATTATGATTTTCGTCAAAAGTAAGCAGTAGTGTATGTATTCTGTTTGATTTTCCTATTTCCTTTAATTATAATAGTCTACTTTACGACATTTTCTGAGCATTTTCTCTTTTGTTGTATACTGATATTGTACGTTATAAAGGAGGATTCACTTATGTTGAAAATATTTACGACGCAGTTAACAGGTATTTTTTCCCGCATTCAGGATAAGGAATCTGACGCGATTGAAGATGGGGCGCGGCTGCTTGCTCAAGCGGTAATCAGCGGGCATTCCATTTATTTATACGGAGCAAATGAGCTTCAGGGCGTCTTTTATGAGGCAACCGAAAGCAGAGAGCCCTTCCCATCCGTCAAAGCCTTTCCGAAAAGCGCTGAGGAAGTGACAGAAAGCGACAGGGTGCTGATGTTTTGCTCGGGGACGGGCACACCCGAGGAGCAGGCGCTCGCGAAAGAGCTTTATGAAAAAGGTGCGGGAGTCGTATGCGTTTCGCCGGCTGCCAAAGAGAGTGCGGGAATTGAACAATATTGTGATGTGCATATTGATTCTAAATTAAAAATGCCGCTCGTTCCCGATGAAGACGGCACCCGTTACGGATTTCCCTCTTTAATGACAGCACTGTATGTCTACCATGCTTTATCGTTTACATTAAAAGAAATTCTGCAAGAGTATGCATAATATCTTATTGTACATGCTGTATCTTGCCGGAAACAAATAAAAAAGACTTGCCCGCTTTTGACAAACGGCAAGTCTTTTTTTGTTACTTCTGATTTGCAGCTTCGACAGACGCTCCGATGAAGCCTTTGAATAGAGGCTGAGGTCTTGTCGGTCTTGACTTGAACTCTGGATGGAACTGAGAAGCCACGAACCAAGGATGGTCTTTCAGCTCGATGATTTCAACAAGGCGTCCATCAGGGCTTGTGCCTGAGAAGATGAAGCCTTGGTCTTCCATTTGCTGTCTGAATTCGTTGTTGAATTCATAGCGGTGGCGGTGGCGCTCGTATACCACTTCATCCTGATACACTTCAAAGGCTTTCGTGCCCTCTTCAAGCTTACAAGGGTAAAGGCCGAGTCGCAGCGTTCCTCCGAGATCCTCAACATCCTTCTGTTCAGGAAGAAGGTCGATGATCGGATATTGAGTTGACGGATCAATTTCCGCTGAGTGAGCGCCTTTTAAGCCCAATACGTTTCGTGCATATTCAATAGATGCAACCTGCATGCCCAAGCAAATGCCCAAGAACGGAATGTTGTTTTCGCGCGCGTATTTAGTAGCGACGATTTTGCCTTCAACACCGCGATCTCCGAATCCGCCCGGCACGATGATTCCGTCCGTTCCGCTTGTGAGCTCTTCGATGTTGCTTTCTGTCACTTCTTCGGCGTTGATCCATTTCACTTTTACATCTGTGTCAAACGCATAGCCCGCATGGCGGAGTGATTCAACAACAGAAATATATGCGTCAGGAAGCTCAACGTATTTGCCGACAAGACCGATCGTGATCGTTTGAGACAGGTTGCTGACTTTGTTAACAAGCTCTTTCCACTCTGACATTTCCGCCTCTTCGCATGACAATTGCATGTGCTCGCAAACAAGCTTATCAAGCCCTTGTTTTTGAAGCTCAAGAGGAATGGAGTAAAGGTTGTCCGCATCTTCACACTCGATCACCGCTTTTGTATCGATGTCGCAGAATAGCGCGATTTTATCTTTCATATCTTGAGAAATCGGCATTTCTGTACGAACGACGATGATGTTTGGCTGAATGCCCAAGCTGCGCAATTCTTTTACGCTGTGCTGTGTCGGTTTTGTTTTCAATTCGCCAGCAGCTTTAATGTAAGGTACAAGCGTACAGTGGATGTACATCACGTTTTCACGGCCGATGTCGCTCTTCATTTGGCGGATCGCCTCAAGGAATGGCAGTGATTCGATGTCTCCGACGGTACCGCCGATTTCTGTAATGACGACATCTGCGTTTGTTTCTTTCCCCGCGCGGTACACACGGTCTTTCAGTTCGTTTGTGATGTGCGGGATGACCTGTACGGTTCCGCCAAGATAGTCTCCGCGTCGTTCTTTTTTAAGAACTGTTGAATAGATTTTACCTGTTGTCACGTTGCTGAATTTATTCAGGTTGATGTCGATAAAACGCTCATAGTGACCAAGGTCCAAGTCAGTTTCAGCGCCGTCATCCGTTACGAATACTTCACCGTGCTGGTACGGGCTCATTGTTCCCGGGTCAACGTTGATGTATGGATCGAATTTTTGAATCGTCACGTTTAATCCGCGGTTTTTCAGCAAACGTCCCAATGAAGCTGCTACAATACCCTTTCCAAGTGAGGATACGACTCCCCCGGTTACAAAAATATATTTCGTCATTTCGTTTGCTCCTCTCTTCGCTCTTAGCTACATTTTTAAAATGTACTGTTTTATAGAAAATCATTTAGCCTTTTAAATGATTTATAAGAAAAATGAGGGGTGAAAATAAGAAAGCTCCCTTTCAATTTCTTGAAAGGGAGCATAACGCACTATGTTCTCTCTTCGTTTTTGAAGAGCCCAAAATACATACTACATAGTTCGACTATGAAAGTCAAGATCGTTTTGCAGATGAAATCTTTTACGATTTGAGATCCTCTTCGTCTTCTTCATAGTCTTCATCTTCTTCATCAATAATATCCTCTTCGATCTCAAGATCGTCGTCGTCTTCATCGAGATCTTCATCGTCAAAATCGTCGGCGTCAAGATCAAGTTCTTCCTCAACTTCGTCCAAATCAAGGTCATCTTCATCAACCTCTTCAAACTCGTCAAGATCAAGATCTTCTTCGACTGCTTTCTTCGCTTTTTTCTTTTTCGCCTTGACTGTCGGCTGAGTTTCTTCATCAAGCTGATCATACGGATACCAGCTGCGAAGCCCCCAAGTCTGGTCAGAAAGCGCCAGGAAACGGCCGTCAATGTTTAAATCTGTATAAAATTGAGCGATGCGGTCTCCAAGCTCTTCTTTTTTCACGCCGAGCAAAGATGCGATTTCATTTAAAAGCTCCTGAAATGGAACTGGTTTTTTATGTTCTTCAAATAATTCGTGAGCGATTTCAACTAAAGCCATTTCCTTTAGCTCTTCCTGTGAATATTGTTTGATACCCAAGGTCGGACACTCCCTTTCTATTACTTATATGTATCTGTTTTATCAATAATGAAAGCGATTTTGTATCGTTCTTATACAAACCATACCTCTCATTATAAACAAAATAAAACAGAATATGCTACCCTTAACAGCGTTAATTTAAATAATTTTACAAGAGTGATCCGACTGATAGATGTTTTGCGTTAATCCGCGAGCATTCTGGAGATGACAAGTCTTTGAATTTCTTGAGTGCCTTCATAGATTTGCGTGATTTTCGCATCACGCATATATCGTTCGACCGGATAATCTTTTGTATAACCGTAGCCGCCGAAGATCTGCACGGCTTCGGTCGTTACCTTCATCGCCGTATCTCCCGCCAGCAGTTTGGACATGGCGGAAGCTTTTCCATACGGAAGACCTGATGATTCAAGCCATGCCGCCTGATAGGTCAATAGCCTTGAAGCTTCTATCATTGTAGCCATATCCGCGAGTTTAAAAGCGATGCCTTGCTGCTCGGCGATCGATTTTCCGAATTGCTTTCTCTCTTTTGCGTATTGAAGCGCGGCATCAAGCGCCCCCTGAGCGATGCCCACTGCTTGGGCGGCAATACCGTTTCTGCCTCCATCAAGCGTCTTCATCGCGATTTTGAAGCCTTCCCCTTCTTCTCCGAGACGATTTGCTGCGGGCACAACACAATCTTCGAATGTAATTTCCGTTGTCGGTGACGAACGGATGCCCAGCTTCTTTTCTTTCTTGCCTGTAACAAAACCTTCAGCATCTTTTTCTACAATAAAAGCGGAAACGCCTTTTTTCTTTTTCTCGGGATCAGTGATGGCAAAAACAATGTAAATATCCGCGATCCCGCCGTTTGTGATAAACACTTTTGACCCATTTAGCACATAATGATCACCGATTCGTTCAGCAGTTGTTTTCATGCCGCCGGCGTCAGAACCGGACCCTGCTTCAGTCAAAGCGAAAGCGCCGATTTTCTCTCCGAGGGCCAGCTGTGTTAAATGCTCTGTCTTCTGTTCTTCCGTCCCATAGGCAAACAGCGGCCAGCTGCAAAGAGAGATATGGGCAGAAAGCGTCACACCGGTGGAGGCGCACACTTTTGACAGCTCCTCCACCGCCATGACGTAGGCCAGATAGTCACTTCCGATTCCTCCATATTCTTCAGGCCACGGAATCCCCGTCAGCCCCAGATGCGCCATTTCCCGAAACAGCTCCCGGTCGAAGCGTTCTTGCTCGTCGCGTTCCGCCGCTGTCGGGGCCACCTCATGCTTTGCAAAATCTCGCACTAATTTCCGTATCATTTCGTGTTCTTCTGATAATGAGAAATTCATGGTTTCTCCCCCATTTTCATATCAGCGCCTAAGACAGATTGGGCCAGTAGCTCGGCGACATCATATGTTTTAACCCGGTCCTCGGCTTCTTTTGCCTTTGTGCCGTCTCCGAGCATCGTGAGACAGTACGGACATCCTGAGCCGATCACCGAAGGGTTGACCGCAAGCGCTTGCTCTGTCCTGGCGACGTTAATCCTGTTGCCCGTTTCTTCCTCCATCCACATTAACCCCCCGCCTGCCCCGCAGCACATGCCGGTTTCCCGGTTTCTCTCCATTTCAATCAGCTCTACGCCCGGAATGGCTTTCAAAATCTCCCTCGGCGGATCATAGACTTCGTTGTACCGGCCCAAGTAGCATGAATCATGGAAGGTAATCGTCTCATAAAGCGGGTGCTGCGGTTTTAATTTCCCGTTCTTCACCAGCTCGGCCAGCACTTCTGTATGGTGATAAACCTCGCCTTCGAATCCGAAATCAGGGTACTCGTTTTTAAATAAATTGTATGCGTGCGGATCGATTGTAACGATTTTTTTGATATGATTTTTTTCAAATTCGGAAATATTCTTCTCTGCCAGCTCTTGGAATAAAAATTCATTTCCGAGGCGGCGCGGCGTGTCTCCTGAATTTTTTTCTTTATTGCCGAGGATCGCGAAGGACACGCCCGCGTGATTGAGCAGCTTAGCAAAAGAGACGGCGATTTTCTGGCTTCTGTTGTCGTAAGACCCCATGGAACCGACCCAGAAAAGGTACTCAAATTCTTTTCCTTCTTTTTTCATTTCTTTTACGGTCGGAATCTCGGCATCCGGCGCCGCGTCACGCCAATTTTCACGTTCCTTGCGATTGAGGCCCCACGGATTTCCCTGCCGTTCGATGCTGGTCATGGCGCGCTGCGCGTCACTGTCCATTTTTCCTTCTGTCAGTACGAGGTAGCGGCGGAGGTCGATGATTTTATCGACGTGCTCGTTCATGACCGGACATTGATCCTCACAGTTTCGGCAAGTGGTGCACGCCCAAATTTCTTCCTCTGTGATAACATCTCCGATCAGGCTTGGATTGTAATCCAGCGCTGCTGCGGCTTCCCGCGATCCGCTGCCCGCTGACGCCGCGGCCAGCTGATTGCCTCTCGTATGCCGGAACGCTGCCGCGGGCACCCATGGCGAACGCGAGGTGACGGCGGCGCCTTTTTCCGTGAGATGGTCTCTGAGGCGCAAAATCAAATCCATCGGTGACAGCATTTTTCCTGTACCTGTTGCTGGGCACATATTGGTGCAGCGGCCGCACTCGACACACGCGTACAGATCAAGTAGCTGAGACTGCCTGAAATCTTCAATTTTACCCGCTCCGTAGCTTTCTTTCGTTTCGTCGGTAAAATCGATTTTTTCAAGCTTCCCGGCTGACTCCATTCGATTGAAGAAGACATTGGCAGGACCGGCGATTAAATGAGCGTGCTTTGACTGAGGCACGTACACTAAAAAACTCAGCAAAAACAGAAGATGCACCCACCATGCGATATAGAAAATCACCGCCGCGCCCGTTTTCCCGACACCGCCAAGCAAAAACGCGATGCCTGATGCGATCGGCTCGCTCCAAGAAAGCCCGTGCTCATGCCAAATGAGATTCATCCCGTTCCCAAGCAGGACCGTCAGCATTAACCCTCCGATAAAAATGAGAACGAGTCCTGCTTTGAAACCGCGTTTCAGCCTGACGAGCTTTTCGATATAACGTCTGTAGAATGCCCAGCCGACAGCGATTAAAATAAGAAACGTAACGATTTCCTGAAAAAAGGTGAAGGCGGGATAGACAGGGCCGAGCGGCAGATGCCGGTCAGGAGCCAGTCCTTTGATGATAAAGTCGATTGCTCCGAATTGAACCAATATAAATCCGTAGAAAAACATAACGTGAATGATTCCGCTTTTCTTGTCCTTGAGCAGTTTTTTCTGTCCGAATACATTCACCCATATGGCGCGAAGCCGTTCCTTGATCCGTTGGTCAAATTGTTCCTTCTGTCCGAGTCTGATGTAGGCCAGTCTCGTTTTGACCAAGTAGACAAACAAACAGACAGCGTAAGCGGTTACAATCAGAAACAACAATGCATTTGCGATGAGAAAGCCGCTCATTCCAATTCCCCCTTTTACTGATAAAAAACGCGATCCCCTACTCTCGAATCTGTATATGATTATCTTTATGATAAATAATGAATGAGTGTTCAGTCAATAATTAAATTCCTGCTGTTCGGGCACACTATCTTTACTATGGAAAGGAGTGCCGGGATGAAGGTATTTTTCGTGATTCTTATCATTGTCATCATACTATTGGCTTTTATTCTGCTTGATATCTTCATGGGACGCGCCGTTTATAAAAAAAACGCGTACGAGCCCGTTTTCACTAAAAAGAAGAGTGACATTGAATTGATCCACTGCGGCGCTGATCTTGTGGAACGGATGATGGAAGACATCCGTCAGGCCGTTTCCTCTGTCCACGTTATGTTTTTTATCATGAAAAACGATGAGGTCAGCCACAATATGTTTACGCTGCTGAAAACAAAAGCACAGGCCGGTGTTTCTGTTTATTTGCTTCTGGACTGGTCCGGCTGCCAAAAGATTAAAAAACCGGCGCTGGAGACGATGAAAAATGCCGGCGTTCATGTTCACTTTCTTAACAAGCCCCGCTTTCCCTTTTTCTTTTTTCATATGCAAAAACGGAATCACCGGAAAATCGCTGTGATAGACGGAAAAATCGGTTATATCGGCGGGTTTAACATCGCTGAGGAATACCTGGGAAAAAAGGCGAAGTTCGGCAATTGGGAGGATTATCATCTGCGTATGAAGGGAGAAGGTGTCCGCGATCTTCAGACGCTTTTTACAGCCGACCTGAAACGAAATACCGAATCAGCTGAACTGGGCCCGGATGTTTGGCCGGAGCTTCCGCAAGGGAATATCTCTCATAAGATTTATGCGACTGACGGTTATTCTCTTGAAAAAACGTATTTGGCAAATATCGCGCAGGCAAAAGAGCGCATTACTATTTGCACGCCTTATTATATTCCGACAAAATCGCTTCAGCAGGCCTTGGTCAAAGCAAGAAAAAACGGTGTAGCCGTTACGATTATCGTGCCGATGAAATCAGATCATCCGCTGGTCAGAGAAGCAGCTTTTACGTATTATTCGGAGCTTTTGGATGCCGGCTGTCTTATCTACCGTTTTTATCAGGGGTTTTATCATGTGAAAGCCCTGATTATTGACGATCATTTCAGCATCATCGGCACCGCCAATTTTGATCAGCGAAGCTTTTTTTTAAATGAAGAGGTGAATGTTGAAATCGATGATAAGGCTTTTACAAAAGAAGTCTATGCCACGATTGAAGAAGATATTAAAAGGTCGGAGCTGCTGACAAAGGAGAATTTCAAAAAACGCACCTTTAGGCAGCGCCCGGCGGAATGGCTTGGCAGAGCATTATCTTATTTTTTATAAAGGAGAGTTCCTATGATTTTCAGATTCGGGTTCGTTTCAAACGCGATGAGCCTTTGGGATGCGTCTCCCGCTAAAACATTAACATTCGCGCGTTATTCCAAGCTATCAAAGGATGAAAGAAAAGAAGCCCTGCTTACTGTGACAAAAGCCAATTTGCGCAATACGATGAGAACCCTTCACTATATCATCGGCCACGGTATTCCTTTGTACCGTTTTTCCAGTTCGATTGTGCCGCTGGCCACACATCCCGATGTGATGTGGGATTTTGTAACGCCGTTTCAAAAAGAGTTTCAGGAGATTGGAGAGCTTGTGAAAACACATCATCTGAGAACAAGCTTTCACCCCAACCAATTCACTCTGTTTACAAGCCCGAAGGAAAATGTCACAAAAAATGCGGTAACCGATATGGCGTATCACTACCGCATGCTTGAAGCCATGGGCATTGTCGATCGCTCGGTTATCAACATTCATATCGGCGGCGCTTACGGAGATAAAGAAACCGCCACTGCACAATTTCATCAAAATATGAAGAAGCTGCCACAGGAGATCAAACAGCGAATGACACTTGAAAATGATGATAAAACATATACGACGGAAGAGACGCTTCTGGTTTGTGAAAAAGAGGATGTTCCGTTTGTCTTTGACTTTCATCATTTTTACGCCAATCCAGATGACGACGCAGACCTGAATGAAGCACTGCCCCGGATGATCAAAACGTGGGAGCGGATCGGCCTGCAGCCAAAGGTTCACCTGTCTTCCCCAAAATCAGAACAAGCCATACGCAGCCACGCCGATTATGTTGACGCGAACTTTTTGCTGCCGCTGTTGGAACGCTTCAGGCAATGGGGAACAAATATTGATTTCATGATTGAAGCAAAACAGAAAGACAAGGCGCTTCTCCGCCTGATGGATGAATTAAGCTCCATCCGCGGCGTCAAACGCATTGGCGGCGGGGCTCTGCAATGGAAATCATAAATGTGCAAAATCAGGTTTACAGTTCGTCCGCTCTGGGAACATAGGCTATATAAGACAACAATCGATGGAGGAGAAAGATCATGAAAAACATCAAGTCTCTGAAAGTAGCCGCAAAGGCATTTACTTTAAGAAATTTGATTCATCTTTATAAAATGTGCCATTCCGGAAGCCACGAGGTTTATATTTATTCAAAGAAAACGATGTGCAAAATCAAAAGCTTAATTGAGCTTGAAACGTTCCGCATGGCTCATAATGAAAAGGAATATTTAATCGTAGTGGAAGGAACAAAAGCGCCACAGCTGATTGAAAAATTCCAAAATATCATTGAGCCCGCTGAAAGAGAAGCGCTTTAAATTTACATATAAAAAGGATAGACATCTTGTCTATCCTTTTTCTTATGAGTTTACATAGTGGAGCTGAACCGCCTGTCCGAATTGTTTCATCCCTTTTAACCTCAGCTTTGTTTCATTCGTTAGCTCGTGAAACAGCGGGATGCCGCTCCCTAAAACGACTGGAATAACAGTGATGATGAATTCGTCGATGGCGTTTTCTTTCATAAAGGCGTCCACCAGCTCTGC
The DNA here is from genome assembly GCF_004124315.2 of Bacillus cabrialesii. Classification (GTDB taxonomy): domain Bacteria; phylum Bacillota; class Bacilli; order Bacillales; family Bacillaceae; genus Bacillus; species Bacillus cabrialesii. Next base: position 3,745,194 of record NZ_CP096889.1, read on the forward strand.
CCCGCCAGCTATCCAGATGTTTAAGCCTTTTTCCTGTTTTAAACGGTCAGTGAAGGCCTTGGCTCCCTCATTGATAAACGTCACGTGTTCATCCTGATAGCTGCCGGGCGTTCCTGTGAAAACGTAGCATGTTTTATCCTGATACGGGAAAACCGGCGTTAGAACTTTAACGTGTTCATATGTGCTGCGCCCTAAAACGACTGTATCAACAGTCTGATAAAAATCACTGTAGCCGTTATCCCCTTCACCTTCAAATTCATCCAGCCAATCAATGCTTCCATCTTCTCTCGCGATCATCCCGTCCAGCGAAACAGCAATGTACAGAACATTTTTTCTATCCATATTTTCCTCCTATTGCCGCACCATTTGCCCGAATTGCGCTTGATGCAGCCTGCTGTATAGGCCTCCGGCTTCGATCAGGTCATGATGGCGGCCCTGTTCTTCAATACCATTCTTTGTGACGACCACAATTCTGTCCGCGTCTTTAATCGTCGCCAGCCTGTGGGCGATCACGAGCGTCGTGCGTCCCTCCGATAATTCCTGAAGCGCCTTTTGGATGGCCGCTTCTGTTTCTGTATCAAGGGCGGAGGTCGCTTCATCAAGAATCAGGATCGAAGGATTTTTCAAGAACATCCGCGCAATTGACAGGCGCTGCTTTTGCCCGCCGGAAAGCTTCACGCCGCGTTCGCCGATGATGGTATCCAGCCCATCCGGCATGTTATGGACGAGCTCTTTCAGATGCGCCTGCTTCACAGCCTGCCAAATGTCTTCTTCTGATGCGTTTAATCGGCCGTAGGCGATATTTTCTCGAAGCGTGCCTGAGAATAAGAAAACGTCCTGCTGCACGACGCCAATCTGCCCCCGGAGCGAAGACAGCGTCATGTCTTTAATGCTGATGCCATCAATTGTAATGTCACCCTCCGTTGCTTCATAAAAGCGCGGAAGCAGACTGCATAGCGTTGATTTCCCAGCACCTGACGGACCGACGAACGCAACTGTTTCCCCCGTTTGAATAGATAGGTTAATGTCATTGAGGACGCTGTTGTATTCGTCATAGCCAAATGAAACATGTTCATAGCGTATATTGCCCTTCAGGCCTGAAACGTCTCTCGCATCAGGAGAATCCTGAATATCCGGCTCGGTCTCCATTAACTCCATATAGCTTTTGAAACCGGCGATGCCTCTCGGATACATTTCGATAATGGCGTTAATTTTGTCAATGGGCCTGAACAGCACATTCGTCAGTAGCACAAACGCCACGAACTCCCCGTATGATAAGGAGCCGCGAATGACAAACCACGTTCCGCACAAAAGGACAAACAGCGTGACAAACCGAGTCAGCATATAACTGATTGAACCGTTTTTCGCCATGATTTTGTATGAAGAAAGCTTTGTGAGACGGAAACGCTGATTGTTGACGGCAAAGCGTTCCTTCTCAAACGCTTCATTGCCGAACGCCTGCACAAGACGGATGCCGCCGATATTATTTTCTACCCGCGCGCTGAAGTCCCCGATATCTTTGTTCAGCGTGGTAAACGCTTTGGTCATTTTTTTGTTGAAATAAAGCGCCAGCCAAATGACAACCGGCATGATGATAAACGTTAATAATGCCAGCTGCCAGTTAATGAACAGCATCACCCCGAACGCCCCGAGAATGGTCATGACGGCAATGAATAAGTCTTCCGGGCCATGATGGGCAACTTCGCCGATGTACATTAAATCGTTCGTCAGTTTCGACATCAGCGTTCCCGTCTTGTTGTTGTCGTAAAATTTGAACGACAGCTTTTGCAAATGGTCAAAAAGCGACTTTCTCATATCGGTCTCGATATTGATCCCGAGCATGTGTCCCCAATACGTAACGATATACTGGAGAGCCGAGCTGAGCGCGTACACCGCAAATAATCCGATTGAGGTTGCGATGATCAGCCCCCAGTCCCTGCCCGGAAGCAAGGTGTCAATAAAATAATTGACGATCAAAGGAAAACTCAGCTCCATTAAGCCGCCCGCGATCGCCGAGAAAAAGTCGAGAAAGAACAACGTTTTATATGGTTTATAATACGAAAAAAATTGCCGCAGCACCTTATCTTCCCCCAATGCATAAATAACTGATAACATTTCTCAATTATACTATACACCGGCGGTTTTGAAAGATCAGATTTCTTTTTTCTTACAGAACACCCGAAAACAGACGGGCAAAGGATTCTTTTGTACGGTCAGCCATTCCCCTTTTATAAAAGCCGACAGGGCTGAGTTTTTCACTGTCCATCATATCCTCTTCGAAATGAGCTTCAAGTGTGCGGATCGCTTCGGCATCCGTGAAGAACACGTTCACTTCAAAGTTGAGCTGGAAGCTGCGCATGTCCATATTCGCGGTGCCGACAGAGGCGAGATCGCCATCAACGATCAAGACTTTTTGATGCATGAAGCCTTTTTGGTAAGAATACACTTCAATCCCCTCAAGAAGCAGCTCTGGGAAATAAGATCTTGACGCGTATTGCGTCAAAAAGCTGTCGTTCTTCTCCGGCACCATGACCCTTACCTCCACGCCTTTTGTCGCCGCTGCTTTCAGCGCCGTGCGAATGGACTCATTCGGGACAAAATAGGGCGTGGCGATCCATACTGATTTCTGTGCTGAAGAAATCATTTCATAATAAAGGTCGCTCATGCTTTCCTTCATGTCAGGACCTGTCGCGACAATTTGGTAAATGCCCTCTCCCTCCACGGGAACCGGGGTATTGTACTCCTCCTGATCAATTAACACTTCATTGGAGACATATTCCCAATCGAGCATAAAAATGGCGTGAAGCGTTTGCACAATTTCTCCTTCCAGCCGCAGGTGCGTGTCTCTCCAAAACCCGATGTACGGATCTCTGCTGATATATTCCTTCCCGACGTTTAATCCGCCCACAAAACCGATTTTCCCGTCGATAATCACGATTTTCCGGTGATTTCTGAAATTCAGCTTCTGGTTAAAAAATCCGTATTTCAGCGGAGAAAACGGAACGATGTCCACTCCCGCTTGTTTCATGTTCATGATATCTCTTCCAGCCAGCTTGATGCTCCCTGCGGCATCATATAAAAACCGCACTTCGACTCCTTGGCGCGCTTTTTCCATCATAATGTCCATCATCCCGCGGCCGAGCATGTCTGATTTAAACATGTAGTATTCAATATGTATATAAGATTCCGCTTTCCTCATCGCTTTGAAGATGTCCGGAAAAGTTTCTTCGCCGTTTTTCAGCACTTTGATATTGCTTTTCGTATTGATATTCATATGGGCCGCCCTGATGGAATACGAAAAAAACCTTTCCTGATTGTCCTTCAGGCCTGTCACTTCCGGCGTTTCCTCCATGTGAAACAGCTTCCTGAGCTTTTCCCTGTTGTACATTCGTTTTGTCTTAAACAGCTTGCCCTTCACATAAAGCTGTCCGGAAAACAGATAAAACATGTAGCCGGCGATCGGAAAAAAGACAAGAATGTGGATCCATAACAGCGTGTGCTGTGAGGTGCGGTTTTCAAGAATTAACGAATAGATGCTGAAGAAAATAATGCTGACATAGCAAAGCAATCCTCCGTAAAACTCAAGCCTGGAAACCGGAAAAAACCATATGACATACGCCCCGATGAGCATGATATATAAAAAGAAAAATTCCAGTCTCCTTTTCAGCATCCTGATTCTCTCCAATCTGATCCGATTACCACCGTATTACCTCTTTTTTCTAATCTGTAAACCTTCTATGTAAAAAGCCTCTCCGCAAAACGCGGAAAGGCTTATGATGAGGCTTCCTGAGATTGGCCGGGTGTGATGTTCTGGAGCAAAGCCGGCTTGAGGGAGTAGCTGCCTTTGATTTTATTTTTGAAGAAGCCGACGATCAGGCCCGTGACCGCAATCGACACTAAGGAGAAGAGCCCTTTCAGCAATCCGACGGAGAAAATGCCGGCCAGCACTACACCAAAATCGAAGAGGAAATTAACCGTACCCGGATTCCACCCGCAGCGCTTTTGCAGAAATAAAGCGAGGATATTGGCGCCGCCGAGCGATGCTTGATGATAAAACATGAGCGACAAGCCGAACCCGATCAGCGCACCGCCGCAAATCGAACCGGCGAGCGGTGAAAAAGAGACAGACGGCAGCCAGTGATCCGCGCTTGTAAACAGAGTCAGCGCTGTGACTGCAAAAACGGTGGATAGAGTGAATTTGATGCCCATTCTGACGAAAGAAAATACATAAAACGGGATATTGATCAGAAAGAAGATAATGGCAAACGAGGAATGAAACAAGTATGTCAGGCTTAGTGACAGTCCGGCCGTGCCGCCGGTTAATACATGAGAATGTCTGAGTGTCAGGACCCCGGCGCTTGTCATCAGACAAGCAGTTAAAATGAGTAAAATCCGCTTCATTCTTCACTCTCCTTGTCAGATGATGTTATTTCCACATACAAACATAACAGGAATCCCCGCCGCCCAGCCATTACCTTGGCAGAAAATATCCTGCGTTTTTATTTTTTCATCTAGATAAAAAAATCCCCCTCTTGCAGGGGGGATTTTCACGAGCGTTTCCGATATACAACATAGCTTCGGGTCAGATACTTGAGCGGCAGGCTGAACACGTGAACCAATCTCGTAAACGGCCACAGCATAAAAACGACGTATCCGATAAAGATATGAAACTTAAACCATAACGGGACACTCTCCATCAAAGAGGCGTCAGGCCTGAACAAAACGATTTCCCTAAACCACGGCCCGACTGTTGTCCGGTAATCAAATCCTTTCGAATCAATGTTGAGAAACGTGGCCGCAACGCCTGACAGCATCATGAACAGCAGCAGGAGGAGCGTAAGGATATCCGATGGCGAGCTCGTTTTGCGGATTCTTTTGTCAAACAGCCTTCTGTACGCCAGGATGACAAGTCCGGTACATGCCGCGATGCCCGCCGGCAAGCCAGCGCCGATCGCTATTTTGTGATACATATGCTCTGAAATGCCAAGGGAAGCATACACGCCTTCCGGGATCAGAATTCCCATGACATGCCCGCCGACGACGCACAGCAGTCCCCAGTGAAAAAGTGTGCTGCCCGCGGCGAGTTTTTTCTTTTCTAACAGCTCGCTTGATTTCGCCGTCCAGCCAAATTGGTCATGCTGGTAGCGGTAAATATGGCCGCCGATAAAGATTGTCAATACAATGTATGGCATAACGCCCCAAAGGATCTGCCCGCTCATGCCTGAACAGCCCCTTCTTCAGTGCTTTCACGCACACCGATGTTTTCCAGCGCGGCCAGCAGCACGTGCAGCAACTCAGCGTATATGCTGTCATTTTTTTCGAGGCGGGATGCAAGCTCCCTCACATTGGACAGATATTTTCCAAACACGCTTCTCGCTGCTTCAGCCTCCGCAACCGCGGCAAATTCCAGCATAAGCGGCAGATAATCTGGCAGTTCTTTCTCTGTCGGAAGGAAACCGGATTGCTGGTAGGTGTTTTTTAAATGCAGCAATTCAATGCCGCGTTCCCTTTGCTCGCCTGAGTTGAAGTATGTGACGTACATATTCGTTTTTTTCCCGAAGTCAAACGTGTAGACATAGTGTTCAATCAGCGCTTCTGGTGTAAAACAGGCTGACGCCTCGAAAAAGCGCAGCAGTTTCTCACGGATTTGCTGATTGCCAATTTCATGGATAAGAGCCTTCCAATCGGGAAGCTCGGCTCTCCACTCTTCATCCGGATAAGACAGAAGACAGGAAAGAGCGGAGAACGTGATTTGCCGGTCTGTGGTGTTCATCTTGTTACACCTCATTTATCAAAAGTTAGAAACAAGAGCCAGGGCCGCCTGAAAATGATAAGCCGCAGCTTCCTTGTTCAGCGTATAAATCAGACACTTCTTCTCGATGGCTGCTCGGAATCACAAAGCGGTCATCATATTTGGCGATCGCAAGCAGCCGATACATGTCTTCAATTTGCTGTTCTGTTAAGCCGACACTGGAGATCAGTTCCGGGTCGATTGATTTATTCGTCTGGACCGCTCTCATATACTGGCGCATGACAGACATTTTCTTTAACGTCGACCGAATATGATCCGTATCACCAGCCGTTAACAGCTGCGCCAAATAGTCAATCGGAATTCTCATTTGGTCGATGGCCGGAAAAATATCTTCCGCCGTTTGCTGGCTGCCTTTTCCTTCAAAGAGATTCATAATCGGGCTCAGCGGCGGAATGTACCAAACCATCGGCAGTGTGCGGTACTCAGGGTGAAGCGGCAGCGCAATCTTCCAATCTATGATCATTTTATAGATCGGCGATTGCTGCGCGGCCTCTATCCATTCAGCCGGGATGCCTTGTTCTTTTGCCAATTTGGCAACCTCAGGATCATTCGGATCAAGAAAAACGTCCAATTGGGAATGGTAGAGATCCTTTTCATTTTCAACAGATGCCGCTTCCTCCACTTTGTCCGCGTCATACAGCATGACACCGAGATAGCGGATTCTGCCTACACACGTTTCAGAGCAAATGGTCGGCAGCCCCGCCTCCAAGCGCGGAAAGCAGAGTGTGCATTTTTCCGCTTTGTTCGTTTGCCAGTTAAAATAGACTTTTTTATAAGGACAGGATGAAACGCAATATCTCCATGAACGGCATGCGTTTTGATCCACAAGCACAATGCCGTCTTCCTCGCGTTTGTACATAGCGCCGGACGGGCAGGATGAAACGCACGCCGGATTGATGCAGTGCTCACAAATACGCGGCAGATACATCATAAAGACCTCATCGAATTCTGTTTTGATCGACTCCTCCATCTTTTGCACGTTTGGATCTTCAAGCCCCGTAATGTGGCCGCCTGCGAGATCATCCTCCCAGTTCGGGCCCCATTCGATATTCATGAAATCCCCCGTCAAGGACGATTTCGGCCGTGCCACCGGCTGGTGTTTTTTCTGCGGGCTGTTTGTTAATGTTTCATAATCATAGTTCCAAGGTTCATAGTAATCATCAATCGTCGGCTGGTTCGGATTATAGAAAAGGCCTGCAAGCCGATTCGTTTTCGGGCCTGATTTCAGTTCAAGCTTCCCTTTTTTCAATGTCCAGCCGCCTTTATATTTGTCCTGGTCCTCCCATTGCTTGGGGTAGCCGATGCCCGGCTTTGTTTCTACATTATTAAAGTACATATATTCCGCACCGGAACGGTTTGTCCACGTATTTTTGCAGGTAACGCTGCACGTGTGGCAGCCGATGCATTTATCCAAGTTCATGACCATACCGATTTGCGCTTTAATCTTCAAGCCAATCGACCTCCTTCAGCTTGCGGATGACGACATTCAGGTCGCGCTGATTCCCTGTTGGACCGTAATAGTTAAAGCCGTAGCTGAGCTGGGCATAGCCCCCGATCATCTGTGTCGGCTTGACGTGAATCCTTGTCGGGCTGTTGTGGGTGCCTCCGCGGTTATTCGTCAGTTTTGTGCCGGGCACGTTGATGTGGCGGTCCTGGGCATGGTGCATAAACGCCATTCCTTTAGGAATCCGGTGGGACAAAACCGCTCTCGCGACGACAACACCGTTTCGGTTGAAGCATTCAATCCAATCGTTGTCTTTGATATCCGTGTCCTCTGCGTCATCTTTATTCATCCACACGGTCGGTCCGCCGCGGAACAGCGTCAGCATCGGCAGGGAATCAAAATACATGCTGTGGACGGACCATTTATTGTGCGGCGTCAAATAATTAAGGACGATTTCTTTGCCCTCTTGATCAGGCCGCTTGCTTAGGAACGGACGATGCTGGAGGATCGGTTTAAATGTCGCCATCGTTTCACCGAATTCCATCATCAGTTCATGATCGACATAATAAGATTGTCTGCCGGTCAGTGTTCGCCACGGGATTAATTTTTCTACGTTCGTCGTAAACGGCGAGTACCTGCGCCCTCCTTTTTCCGAGCCGGTAAATGCCGGAGACGTGATGACCGTTTTCGGCTGAGCTGTAATTTGGTCGAACGTAAAGCATTCTTCCTCCCGTTCTTCCGCCAGGTCTTTCAGCTTCAGGTTTGTGATGTTTTCAAGCGATTCCCAAGCTTTCACGGCGACTTTTCCATTTGAAGTGGACGATAGGGTTAAAATCGCTTCTGCCGCCTGCTTCGCTTCACTTATATTCGGACATCCCTTTGCGACGCTGTCCGAGGTGATTTCTCCCAATCTCTTTTTGAGTGATTCATATTCATCGGCTATCGACCAGCTCATTCCTTTTGTTCCGCTCGGTTTTAAACCGGCGTAAGGCCCGAGCGCGGTCATTTTATGAAAGATATGCTTGTAATCCCGTTCAACGACTTGGATGTTCGGCATCGTTTTTCCCGGAATGGCTTCACATTCGCCTTTGCTCCAGTCATTGATTTTGCCGAACGGCTGGGCCAACTCCTGCATCGTGTCGTGGAGGAGCGGCGTCGCGACCACTTCTTTCACCGGCTCCATATCGACTTCTTCCGCCAGATCGGAAACGGCTTTAGACAGAGCCTTGAAAATATCCCAGTCTGACTTCGATTCCCACGGAGCCGAAATAGCCGGAGCAAAAGGATGAATGAACGGGTGCATATCCGTGCTGCTGAGATCGTGTTTTTCATACCATGTCGCCGCCGGCAGCACGATATCGGAATACAGCGCCGTACCCGCCATTCGAAAATCAAGATTGATTAATAAGTCGAGCTTCCCTTCCGGCGCCTGCTCCCGCCATTTGATTTCTTCAGGGCGGATGCTGTCGCTGTCGTCATTCATCAAACCGTTCGTCGTCCCCAAAAGATGCTTAAGAAAATATTCATGCCCTTTTCCTGAGCTGGAGATCAGATTTGCCCGCCATACGAAGAGATTCCTTGGAAAATTGGCTTCATTGTCGGGATCTTCAATCGCGAATGACAGTTTTTTCTCTTGAAGCTGTGAGGCCACGTACGCACCGACGTCTTTCGGTGTTGCCGCCCCCGCTCTTTCAGCTTCCTTGTATAGATCAATGCCGTTTTTATTGAATGTCGGGTAGGACGGCAGCCACCCTAACCGCGCCGCCAGCACATTGTAATCGGCGTGATGCTTGTAGCGGGAGGACGCTGCGATCGGTGAAGCCAAGTCACTGATCGGCTGGTCTTCGTAACGCCACTGGTCTGTCGCAAAGTAGAAAAACGAGGTGCCGTTTTGCAGCTTGGGCACACCCTCCCAATCCTTTGCATTGGCAATCGTCTGCCATCCTTCAGCAGGACGGAGCTTTTCCTGCCCCACGTAATGAGCCCAGCCTCCGCCGTTTACGCCTTGGGCGCCTACCAGCAAAACAAGATTTAACACCGCGCGGTAGATTGTGTCGGAGTTGAACCAGTGGTTGATCCCCGCCCCTACGATAATCATGGACCGGCCGTCTGTATCGATCGCATTTTGAGCGAACTCTCTGGCAATCTGAATAACGGCTTCTTTTTTGATTCCTGTCATCTGTTCCTGCCAGCCAGGCGTAAACGGCTCAGGGTCATCATAAGAGACAGCGGATTGTTCACCGATACCCCGGTTCACTCCGTAGTTGGCCAGTATCAAGTCAAACACGGTTGTGACACATACTTCTTCACCGTTCAGGTCCAGTTTTTTAATAGGAAGATCCCGCTCAAGCACTTTATTTCCGTCATTTGAAAAATACGGAATGCGCACCGTACCGATTTCGTCCTCTATTCCGAGCACAGAGAGACGGGGTTCAATCGGCTCTCCGGTTTCTTCATCAATCATATGCAGGTTCCATTTCTGCTGCCCGTCCCAGCGGGAGCCCATTGTCCCTTGCGGTATGGCAAACGCGCCTGTCTGTTCATCCCAGACCGCAGGCTTCCATTGATCATTTTTTGTCTGCCGCCCGATGTCCTTTGCATGCAGAAACCGCCCTGCTGTGTATACGCCATTTTCTTTTGACAGAGTGACGAGGAATGGAAAATCGGTGTATTGCTTCGCGTACTCAGTGAAACGTTCCGTCTCTTGATTCACGTAAAACTCCTGCAAAATGACGTGACCCATTGCCATCGCAAGCGCTCCGTCAGTCCCTTGGCGGATACTCAGCCAGTCATCCGCGAACTTTGAGGATTCCGCAAAATCCGGACTGATCGAAATGACCTTAGCCCCTTTATAGCGGGCCTCCGCCAAAAAGTGCGCGTCAGGGGTTCTCGTTAACGGAACGTTGGAGCCCCATGTGATGATATAGCCTGAATTGTACCAATCACTGCTTTCCGGTACGTCCGTCTGGTCACCCCAAATTTGCGGGGACGCCGGCGGAAGATCCGCATACCAGTCATAAAAACTGAGCATAGGGCCGCCGATTAACGACATAAACCGTGAGCCTGATGCGTGGCTGATCATGGACATGGCCGGAATAGGAGAAAAGCCGACATTCCGGTCAGGCCCGTATTTCATGACTGTATACAGCAGAGAGGCTGAAATCAGCTTCAGCACCTCCGGCCATTCAGCGCGGACAAAACCGCCTTTCCCTCTTGCCTGTTTATAGGACTTCGCTTTTTCAGGGTTTTCAACGATTGATTTCCAGGCTTCGAGCGGATTTTGATGAGCCTGCAATGCTTCCCGCCACAAATTGATCAGCACACCGCGCACGTATGGGTATTTCACACGAAGCGGACTGTAGATATACCATGAAAAACTGGCCCCCCGCGGACAGCCTCTCGGTTCGAAATCAGGCATATCCGGGCCTGTTGATGGGTAATTCAAGTTTTGTCCTTCCCACGTGACAATTCCGTTTTTCACATAAATATTCCAGCTGCAAGACCCTGTGCAGTTGACGCCGTGGGTGGAGCGAACGACTTTGTCGTACTGCCATCTGTTTCTGTATACATTCTCCCAATCGCGATCTTCGCGGGTGGTTTGGCTGTGTTTATTAGAATGGTGTTCTATAGGAGAGAAATAGTTCAATCTCCTAAACAACGGACTCATTTTCTTTTTCTTCATAAGAGTTCACTCCTTCCGAGTCAGGTGATGCTAAATTCACTATAAACAGAGACAGCGCGTTCCCTTGTGAACTATGTCACACACTCTGCTTTTTTCACAAAATGTTCACAAAAAGGAGAAGGAAGGATTTTCACAGGATGTGATGAAGGGGCATTCAGGCAGGACGCCTGAGTCATTAGCCGCCTTCCATTCAAAGATCAAAAAAACCGGCTCTATTTAAGAGCCGGGCTCGGCGTTTTTATCCTGTGATGTATGCAGGTACCGCAAAAATAATTGATAGGAACAAAAGACATTTTGCTGAAGCATGGCCAAAAAGTTCATTTGCAGCTGCGGATTGTAAGACATCATTTTTTTAAATATGTAATAAGGGATATTGAGAATCAGAATGTCTGAAGTGGCATTGACTGAGATAAAAGGCGATAAATACATCCCGCCTTTTTCATCAATCGGAAACACATCGCCTTTTTCCCACAGCGCAACGGTTCTCGACCCTTCAGGGAGCCTGCTGTCCATAAAACGGACACTACCTTTTAATACAATATAAACGGATTGAGAATGAAGAAAGGATGGAGACTGATCAGATGAACCGCGGATAAATATTCCGTTTTTCAGCAAGGTTTCGACAATGTCTAGAGGCACTTCATTAAACATAGGAAGTTGTTTCAGAAATAATAAATAGTCACATTGTTTCATAGGAAAGCCTCCTGTGCTAAGGATAGCTTTAGTGTAGCTCGATTGAGCCTGTACAGCAGTGATGTATTTCACAGCTTGTATGATGAATGTCACTTACCGGAAGAATGGCTACATTTATAATGAAATAAAAAAGGAGGATTTCGATGAAGGCGCTGATTCCGAAGCAGCACGGCGCATGGGCAATGCTGCTGATTCCATTTTTACTCGGGATGGTCAAGGGCGGTCCCGTTCTCTGGCATATTCCGCTCTTCCTTGGCTGGCTTTTCCTATACTTGGCGGTTTATCCCGTTACGCTCGCCTTGAAAAAGAAACAACTCAACCCCTATCAAAAGTGGATATGTTATTACGGTTTTCCGGCCTGCTGCTTTTTGGTCATTTCTGTTTTTCATAAGCCGCCGCTCATCTGGGCTGGCGTTTCTTTATTGCCGCTGTTTCTCATTCATATGTATTTTGCCCGCCAAAAAAACGAACGGGCCCTAGTGAATGATATCGCGGGAGTCTTGTTCTTTTGTTCGGGCGGGCTTGCGAGCTGCTGGCTGGGGACGGGAACCCTTGACGGCTGGGCTTGGTTTATTTTTTCCCAATCCGCTTTATTTTTTATTGGGAGTTCCTTTTATGTGAAGTCGGTGATCCGGGAGAGAAAAAACAGAGGGTTTGCATACTGGTCATGGGGATATCACCTGCTGCTCCCCTTTTTATCCGCTCTTTTCGGAGCAGGATGGGCGTTTCTCGCTTTTATCCCGAGCAGCTTGCGGGCATGGTTTTTTCATGGAAGGGATTGGCCCGTAAAAACGATCGGTATTCTAGAAATCGTGAATGCCTGCTTCTTTTTTGCCGTCATGTGCATGTTTATCACAAGATAAAAAACAAGGACATCGCTGTCCTTGTTTTTTTTCAGTCAATATTGCAAATCTCCAGCGGGCAATTTTCACACTCGATCTCACATCGTAAATAGTCCCGCTTGTGCAAAATAATTTTTCCGGATTCGTCTATCGAAATAACCCCTTGTTTGCGGAGATCTCCTAACATACGGTTGACGCTTTCCCTTGCCGCCGCGCAAAACTTTGCCAAGTCCTGATTTGTCAGCACAATATTAATCAGAATGCCGTCGCTTCGTTCCACCCCGTAGCTGTTTGATAAGCGGATAAGGGTCGAGTAGAGCGCTCCCTTTTTGCCATGAAGCAGCAGATCCCTGATTTTGGACTGGATTTTCCGGAGGTGGGTGCTCATCCATTTCATAAATTCAAATGTCAAAGCACCGTTTTGGATTAATTCCTTTTCCAGCTTGTTTTTATTAATGACGAGCACCTCGCCATCCTCCAGCACTTTTGCACTGAGCATATATCTTGGCTCTTCAGTGAAAAGTGTTAATTCCCCGACAATATCGTTTTTTTGGCAGATTCTAAGCGTCAGGTCTTTTCCGTCAGACGTCAGCTTGCCGATTTCAATGAGTCCTGATTGAATCAGATAAAGCTCTTCCGCATCCATTCCTTCCCGAAACAAATACGTGTGTTTTTCCATTTTTCTTTTCGTGCTGATTGATTCCAGCAATTCATACAGACCACTGGAAAGAAAGTCACTATCAGATGGTCGAACAGAGAGAAAATTCATGAGCTCACCTCGAAGAAAGTCACGTTGCGTATGTTTATTGTAACGTGAATTAATTTGTACCCATCGAGAAAAAACTAACAATCTTGTGAATGCCCGTTGTCAGTTGACGCTCTGACTGTTTCTCTCCGTGTGCGTTTTCATTCTTTCCTGCCAATACATCCATATGACAAGGACAAAGCTGGCTAATGCAACTTCCGAAAGTGCCATAAAACCGATCGCGTATTGGCCCGTTGTCTGAAAGACACTCGCCAAAATCAGCGGAGGGAAAAATCCGCCTAATCCGCCCATGGCAGACACAATACCATTTGCAATCCCCGCTTGCTTCGAAAAGTAGAAAGGCACCAATTTAAAAACAGTCCCGTTTCCTATACCTGAGCAGACCGCCACCGTTAATGTCCCGAACGTATAAAGGCCGATCGTCGGCGAGAACGACAAGATTATGCCTGATAATGTAAGTCCCGCAAATACAAACATCAAGATGCGAAGCGGACTCATTTTATCAGCCAGGAATCCGCCCGCTGGCCTGAGCAGCGTGGAGACGGCAATAAAGCCAGCCGTCCGCAAACCGGCGTCCGCGGGATTCAGCCCAAAGTGCTCCACCAGAAAGTTCGGCAGATAGATGGTGAAGGCGACAAAGGCGCCAAATGTAATAAAATAAAACAGGCTCAGAAACCATAGCACATGATTTCGATAAACGGCTTTGATTTGAGTTTTTACGGAAACATTCACTTTCTTCTCATGCCGGTCGCCGAACAATACGTGCAGCAATGCGAAAACTGCCAGCAATACTAAATACATCTGTACAGTTGCTTTCCATCCCGCAGCTTGAGCGATAACCGGCGCCGCAAATGTGGTAATGGCGGTTCCGATGTTTCCGGCCCCGTAAATTCCATTGACGACACCGTGCTTTTCTTTCGGATAATATTTCGGAAGGGATGTCACCCCGATGGAGAATACCGCTCCTCCGATCCCTAAGAAAAAACCGCCTGCGATTAAATCAAACAGAGAATCCGCAATACTGATCCAAAACACAGGAAATAAAAGCAGAATGAAGCTGATCATAAACATCAGCCTTGCTCCAAACCTGTTCGTTAAATACCCTAAAGGAATGCGGAGAAGCGACCCGAGGATCACGGGAATCGCCGTCACCAAAGAAATCTCGCCCTTGCTTAAATGAATATCTAATGTGATTTGGGAAATGAGTGATGAAATCAGCACCCACACCATAAACCCTGCCACCAAGCTTAATGACTGTAACGATAATTGAATGTGTTGACGGTTGAACATTCGGCTTGCCCCTTTCAATGATTCAATATCAGTCTTATCATACAAAAACTCAGCAAACAGGATTGTGAAATACATCACACGTTTTACCCATAAAAAAAGAGCAAAGCCCGAAGACTTTGCCCTTCATTATCATTACATTTTTTCCGGAGCCGATACGCCGATCAGCTGAAGCGCATTGTTCAGCGTAATTTGCGTTGCTTTCATTAAAGCAAGACGCGCGCGGCTCTTCTCTTTATTTTCTGGATCGATGACTTTCTCCGCATTGTAGAAGCTGTGCAGAGCAGAAGCCAGATCATAAATATAGTTTGTGACACGGTGAGGAATTCGTTTTTCCGCCGCTTCCGCCACCGCCTCCGGGAATCCGCCAATCGTTTTCAGCAGGTCATATTCTTTTTCTGATTGAATATGACTGAAATCAAAATCCGCCGCCGGCTTCAGCCCCTGCTCTTCCCCTTGGCGAAGCATGCTGCAAATACGGGCATGGGCGTATTGTGCATAATACACAGGGTTTTCGTTAGATGTTGATACAGCAAGATCTAAGTCAAAATCCATATGCGTGTCAGCACTGCGCATCGCGAAGAAGTAACGCACGGCATCCAAGCCGACTTCTTCAATCAGGTCGCGCATCGTTACCGCTTTACCCGTCCGTTTGCTCATTTTCATTTTCTCGCCGTTTTTGTAAAGGTGTACGAGCTGAATGATTTCTACTTCAAGTGTTCCTTTTTCATAGCCAAGCGCTTCGATCGCCGCTTTCATGCGCGGGATGTAGCCGTGGTGATCGGCGCCCCAAACGTTGACCAGCTTATCAAAGCCGCGGTCAAGCTTGTCCTTATGATACGCGATATCAGGAAGCAGGTACGTGTACGTGCCGTCCTTCTTGATCAATACGCGGTCTTTATCATCGCCGAATGTCGTGGAGCGGAACCAAGTCGCGCCGTCTTCTTCATAGACATGGCCTTTTTCGCGGAGCGCTTCAAGCGCCGTGTCAATTTTGCCGTTTTGGTACAGTGACGTTTCGGAATACCACACATCAAACGGCACACGGAAGTTTTCCAAGTCCTTGCGCAGCTTTTCCAGCTCGTATTTCAGGCCGTATTCACGGAAAAATGCGAGGCGTTCGCTTTCCTCTTCGTTGACGAAACGGTCGCCGTATTCCTCAGCGAGGCGCTTTCCGATCGCAATGATATCCTCGCCGCGGTAGCCATCCTCCGGCATTGGTTTTTCCAAGCCGAGCGCTTCAAAGTAACGGACCTCCACAGAAAGCGCCAGATTGTTGATTTGATTTCCGGCATCGTTAATGTAATATTCGCGGCTCACATCGTAACCGGCTTTTGAAAGCACATTACATAAGGAATCACCGACAGCAGCACCGCGCGCATGCCCGAGGTGAAGGTCTCCCGTTGGATTCGCTGATACGAATTCGACCTGAACTCGTTCGCCGTTTCCGATGTTCGTTTCCCCGTATGCATCTCCCGCTTCTAATACAGTCGGGATCAGCTTCGTTAAATATTGATTGTTCATATAGAAATTGATAAAACCCGGGCCGGCGATATCGAGCTTTTCAATTGAAGCCTTTCCTTTATCAAAAGAAGCGACAATCTCCTCAGCGATTTGGCGCGGCGCTTTTTTTGCGATTCTAGCTAGCTGCATCGCCATATTTGTTGAATAATCGCCGTGTGTTTTATCTTTCGGTGTTTCTAAAACGACATGGGGAATTTGGCTTTCTTCAGCCAGTCCCGCTTTCAGAACGGCTGCTTTGATTTCTTCTTTCAGCACGTCCTTCATTTGTTCCGCAATGTTCATGCGTGAGTTCCTCCCTCATACGTGATCGTCATATTATGTAAATGCTGCTGCTCGTCTCCGACATGCATGTCATATGCGATGCTGATTCGGCCCTTTTCTTCATCGAGATCCGATTGAATCGATTTTGTGCTTGTTTTCAGCTCAAGCTCACCAAATGACATTATATATTTCGCAATTGTGGAAGCTCCCGTTACGAAACGCTGATTCATTTTGACGGCGCCTGACCTCATGACCAGCACTTCGCCTTCGCTTACTTTCACAATCGTTTTTACTTTGCCTAAGTCGTGTTCTTCATAATAAGATAGATACACTTTATTTTGTTTTACATAGTAAAATCCGGTGGTGCGGAATTCGATGACTTCCTGGTTTCCGTCATCCTCGATCACAGACTTCACATGGAGTGTTATCGGTGTCTCTTGCTTCATTTTGACACGTCCTTTTCATCATTCCACTTTGACTTGAATAGTATAATCATTCAGTTTGTAAACTTCAACTGCTTCTATCTTACCATCATTGCTCATCAGATTTGAAGATAAACCTCATAAAAAGCATTTCCTTAATAGAAGAGAAAATCATATCACTAATTGCCTTTAGGGAATGTTACATTTTTCTGAAATCTATCTTTTCAAATTCACATTTTCTTCAAAATATATGTATTGAAATGGTAATTTGATAGTTTTATGATAAAAGCACAACATAGATCTGCTAGAAAAAACAAAATAAAGGGAGGATTCAATTATGAAAAAAGCTGTCATTGTAGAAAACAAAGGTTGTGCAACATGCTCGATCGGAGCCGCTTGTCTAGTGGACGGTCCTATCCCTGATTTTGAAATTGCCGGTGCAACAGGTCTATTCGGTCTATGGGGATAAGGTCTCCAAAAAGGGCATAGTTTTTCTACTATGTCCTTTTTTAAGTAAATTACAATTTTTAACTAAATTCTACCTCTTGGTTATACATACACAATCGTTTTTCATTTGAATCATATGTATAGGGGATGGTATTTTGTTTATAGAGCAGATGTTTCCATTTATTAATGAAAGTGTAAGAGTTCACCAGCTTCCTGAGGGCGGCGTGTTAGAAATCGACTACTTGCGCGATAATGTTTCCATTTCTGACTTTGAGTATTTGGATCTTAACAAAACGGCTTACGAGCTTTGCATGCGAATGGATGGGCAAAAAACGGCTGCACAGATTTTAGCCGAGCAATGCGCAGTGTATGATGAATCACCAGAAGACCATAAGGACTGGTATTATGACATGCTCAACATGCTCCTGAACAAGCAGGTCATCCAGCTTGGAAATCAGGCTGGCCGCCACACAATCACCACGAGCGGAAGCAATGAATTTCCGATGCCGCTGCACGCCACCTTTGAGCTGACACACCGCTGCAATTTGAAATGCGCACACTGTTATTTGGAAAGCTCGCCGGAAGCGCTCGGCACCGTGTCGATTGAGCAATTTAAGAAAACGGCTGATATGCTGTTTGACAACGGTGTATTGACATGCGAAATCACGGGCGGAGAAATCTTTGTCCATCCGAATGCCAATGAGATTCTTGACTATGTGTGCAAAAGGTTCAAAAAGGTCGCTGTCTTAACAAATGGAACACTCATGCGAAAAGAGAGCCTGGAGCTATTGAAAACTTATAAGCAAAAAATCATCGTCGGCATTTCTCTCGATAGTGTGAATTCCGAGGTCCATGACTCCTTTAGAGGGAGAAAAGGCTCTTTTGCCCAAACTTGTAAAACGATAAAATTGTTGAGTGACCACGGTATATTTGTCAGAGTCGCTATGTCCGTTTTCGAAAAAAACATGTGGGAAATCCACGACATGGCCCAAAAGGTTCGGGATCTCGGGGCGAAGGCGTTCTCTTACAATTGGGTTGATGATTTCGGAAGAGGCAGAGATATCGTCCACCCCACAAAAGATGCCGAGCAGCACCGCAAATTTATGGAATACGAGCAAAATGTCATTGATGAGTTTAGCGATCTGATCCCGATTATTCCTTATGAGAGAAAACGCGCGGCAAATTGCGGCGCTGGCTGGAAGTCCATCGTAATCAGCCCGTTCGGTGAAGTCCGTCCGTGCGCGCTCTTTCCGAAGGAATTTTCATTGGGAAATATTTTTCACGATTCATATGAAAGCATCTTTAACTCCCCTCTCGTCCATAAACTGTGGCAAGCGCAGGCGCCGCGCTTCAGCGAGCATTGCATGAAAGACAAATGTCCGTTCAGCGGCTATTGCGGAGGCTGTTACTTAAAAGGGCTGAACTCTAACAAATATCACCGGAAAAACATTTGCTCTTGGGCGAAAAATGAACAATTAGAAGACGTGGTCCAGCTTATTTAGGAGGGAAACGATTTGTCACCAGCACAAAGAAGAATTTTACTGTATATCCTTTCATTTATCTTTGTCATCGGCGCAGTCGTCTATTTTGTCAAAAGCGATTATCTGTTTACGCTGATTTTTATTGCCATTGCCATTCTTTTCGGGATGCGCGCGCGGAAGGCTGACTCGCGATGAGCATTTTGGATATACACGATGTATCCGTTTGGTATGAACGGGACAACGTCATCTTAGAACACGTGGATTTACATTTAGAAAAAGGCGCTGTTTACGGATTGCTTGGGGTAAACGGCGCCGGAAAAACAACATTGATTAATACGCTGACAGGGGTCAACCGCAATTTCAGTGGGCGCTTTACACTGTGCGGCATTGAAGCCAATGCCGGCATGACGCAGAAAACATCAGATCAGCTGAAGATTCAACGTTACTTCGCCGCCGATTATCCGCTGCTGTTTACAGAAATTACAGCAAAGGACTATGTGTCTTTCGTCCATTCGCTTTATCAAAAGGATTTTTCAGAACAGCAGTTTGCCAGTTTGGCCGAGGCCTTTCATTTTTCCAAATACATCAACAGGAGAATTTCGGAGCTGTCCTTGGGGAACAGGCAAAAGGTTGTGTTGATGACAGGCTTATTGCTGCGGGCTCCCCTGTTTATTTTAGATGAGCCGCTCGTTGGCTTGGATGTGGAATCCATCGAGGTCTTTTATGAGAAAATGCGCGAGTACTGTGAGGAAGGCGGAACCATTTTATTTTCTTCCCATCTGCTCGATGTCGTGCAAAGATTTTGTGATTATGCGGCCATTCTTCACAATAAACAGATCCAAAAGGTCATTCCGATTGGAGAGGAGACCGATCTGCGGCGGGAATTTTTCGAGGTGATCGGCCATGAATAACCTATTCCCCATCATGTCTTTGCTGTTCAAGCAGCTTTACAGCCGGCAAGGGAAAAAGGACGCCATCCGCATTGCCGCAGGTCTTGTGATTCTCGCCGTGTTTGAAATCGGGCTGATCCGCCAGGCCGGCATTGACGAATCAGTGCTGGGAAAAACGTATATCATACTTGCGCTTCTTTTGATGAACACATATATGGTGTTTCTTTCCGTGACATCACAATGGAAGGAATCCTATATGAAGCTGAGCTGCCTGCTGCCGATTTCTTCACGGAGCTTTTGGCTCGCCCAGAGTGTCGTTCTGTTTGTCGACACGTGTTTGAGAAGAACGTTATTCTTTTTTATTTTACCGTTGTTCTTGTTTGGAAACGGAACACTGTCAGGGGCGCAAACATTGTATTGGCTCGGCAGATTTTCGTTTTTTACTATTTACTCAATTATGTTTGGAGTTGTGCTAAGCAACCATTTCGTCAAAAAGAAGAACTGGATGTTTCTGCTGCATGCGGCTGTATTCGCCTGTGTATGCCTCAGCGCCGCTTTTGCGCCAGCCATCACGATTCCGCTATGCGCGGTTCACATGATATGGGCAGTGATGATTGACTTTCCTGTCTTTCTGCAGGCGCCTCCGCAGCAGAGCAAGATGCATTCTTTTTTGCGGAGATCTGCGTTTTCGTTTTATAAAAGAGAATGGAACCGATTTATTACCTCTAAAGCGATGCTGTTAAATTACGCGGTAATGGCGGCGTTCAGCGGCTTCTTTTCGTTCCAGATGATGAACACCGGCATCTTCAATCAGCAAGTGATATATATAGTCATTTCCGCCCTTTTGCTGATCTGCTCGCCGATCGCCCTTTTGTACTCGATTGAAAAAAACGACCGGATGCTGCTCATCACCCTTCCGATTAAACGGAGAACGATGTTTTGGGCGAAATATCGCTTTTATTCAGGCCTATTGGCAGGCGGATTTCTCCTTGTCGCTGTCATTGTGGGCTTTATCAGCGGCCGCCCGATTTCAGCCCTCACTTTTGTGCAGTGCATGGAATTGCTGCTGGCGGGAGCGTTTATCAGGTTAACCGCGGATGAAAAAAGGCCCTCTTTCAGCTGGCAGACGGAGCAGCAGCTATGGAGCGGTTTCTCAAAATACCGGTCTTACCTATTTTGTCTTCCCCTTTTCTTAGCCACATTAGCCGGCACCGCTGTCTCCTTGGCGGTTATTCCGATTGCCGGGCTGATCATAGTCTATTACCTGCAAAAACAGGATGGTGGTTTCTTTGATACAAGCAAAAGAGAACGGCTTGGAAGTTAACCTGCTGAAGACGGATCAATTTTCAACAATCTCAATCGCCGCGAGCTTTCTGAAGCCAATCGAATGCGCGGCGGAGCCTGAAGAAGAAACAATCTATTTTTACGGCGCGGCCGCACATCTGAAGCAGCAAATCATCGACGCTTTCGGTTATGCGGCCGGCAGCCGCTTCATGTATTCTGCGAATCTCTTTTTTGACCGGCACCTGAAAACCTGCGGAACCCGTTTAATTCATCCGTCATGCAACAAGAATCTTCATGTTGATGCCCTCATGAAGACATTTGCAGATATGTCCTTCCCTCCTTCTCTTTCAGCCGATGCTGTTGAAAAGGCAAAGGATGAACTGCTGCTCAAAATCGAAAAGAAACTTGCCGACCCGTTCTCCTACTCGGCAGCACGCTTGGCGGAAGAGGCCTTCGGAAACCCGATGTATGGCACTGCCATGTTTGGCCGAAAAGACAGGATACAAGCAATCCACCCTCAACGGTTTCTAGACGCAGCGGACTTCATCGTTGATTTATTGTCCCAGCATAAACAGCTGAACATATTGGGACAGATACAAGCATGTGATATTCCGGGACAGGCCTCGCAAGCATCCACCGTGACGGCCGGTAGAATACTTGTGAACCGGCATGTTTTTGTAACAGAGACACGCAGCGCAGCAGGCCCTTCCGTCTTGACACTCGGATTTGACTGCGGGCAGATGAAAGATGCCAGCGATTATATCAAAATCCAGCTGATAGACGGGCTGCTCGGAAAGTACGGGCATTCCGCTTTATTCAAGCATTTCCGCGAGAAGGATCTGGCAGTCTATCATGTCATCACCCGTTATGACGTTATGAACAATCTGCTGCTTGTTTCAATATGTACGGATCAGCTTCATGAGAAGGAAGTTCCCCCGCGCGTTTTGGAAGCTGTCTCACATTTTCAAACCAATGAGCGGGAACTGGAACAGGCAAAGCAATTTTTACGGAATGAAATGCTGCTGCAATTTGATTCTCCCGAGGGGCTCTTGGCCTATATGGGAATTCTGCGCTGCTTCTCCTGCACGAAAGAAGACTTGCTGGATGGGATCTCGGCGGTTACATGCCGGGATGTATTGGAATTCATAGCGACTATCAGTTATATCGGAGCTCATGTAGTAAGGGGATGAAGAGATGGAAAAGAAAGCTTTTTTTCAGCATCTGGATGAACAAACCGATATCAAATACACAGACAGCGGGCTGAAAATATTCAGATTGAAATTTCCCCGCGCCCATCTGCGGCTGTGCAATGTGAAAATCGATTTCGGAAGCCGTGATGTCTGCTTACAGGCAGAATCCGGCGACACGCTGCTCCCGTATGGCACAGCGCATTTTTTAGAGCACCTTCTCTTCTGGCATAATGGCCGCAATCTGTACAGTGATTTTTTTGCGCATGGCGCGCTTTTAAATGCGTTCACCACCTACACCGATACCAATTTCATGTTTACCTCATTGCCGGATCGGCTCAGACAGACGATCCCCATCCTGCTTGATGCGTTATGGAACCACTCATTTGACAAGAAAATGATCACTCAGGAAAAAGCTGTGATTACAAGCGAAATTCAAACAGCACACCTCAATCATCAGCTCTCTTACCATTATCAGCTGATCAACATGCTTTCTCCCGCCTCGCCTGCTGCCGTCTTCCCCGCGGGCAGAACCAAGGACATTGAGGCGCTGGACATCCGTGCTTTACAAAAAGCCTACAAGGCCGCCTATCAGCCCCAGCGGATGACGCTGTTCTTGATCGGAGGCTCAGAAGACACGGAAACCCTTTTGCCTTCTCACCAGCGGCTGGAAAAACATCCAGTTCATAAAACAACAGAAAGAAAAATCATTTCCGCATGTCCTCCAATCGCCTCACCAAAAAAGGTGCTGGGTGAGGAGGAGCGGATGGAAGACACGTGGACCGGACTGCAGATCGGCGCACTTCCCGGGCAAAATGATCTGTTGACAGTAAAGCTTTATTGGGACATCGCGTCTCGTATTCTATTTCAATTAGATTCACCGTTTTTTCAAGAGATTCAGCAAACATACCGTCTGGAAATCGATCGATTGTCAGCCGAGGCTCATATTTATGAGGATGGCGGTTTTCTGATCCTTCACAGCCAAGGGACGCATTCTTCGGCTTATATCGATGTCGCTTCCTACTATGTCACACAGCAGAAAAAACAGATTGCGGACTGGCTTCAATACGGCAAGGATTCTTTGACGGACGCAATCATTTATGACAGCGATTATGTGCGTAAATGCTTCGAATGGGCGGCCGAGTGTGACCGGTGCAATTGCTCGTTTCTCGACATATACGGCATCATTCACGAAATGAATAGCCAGGATTTCTTGTCCCTCATTGACGCACTGGCATCTTCCAACAAAGCGGTTATTCACGTTTCTCAGAAAGAGGCGATTGTACAATGAGAAAAAGCACTATGTTTACTTTGTTATTGCTGCTGGCGGGAATGGCGGCTTATTCCTTCGGCTGGGTTCAGGCCGTCGCCAAAGCCGCTGCGCAATATGTACAGATTATTGACAATGATGTTGCACGGCTCGGACTGCTGGCTTGTATCGCTTCCGTCCTGATGCTGCCCGCTTTTCTCTATCTTCGCTATGTCACCCAATCCGTGAAAAACATGACAGCAGCTTTTCAGAAACTCACACAGTCTCATCAAAGCTGCTGTGACTTCCAGCAACACAGATTGTGCAGCCGCTATGCCGAAGATGTCAAATCGCTGCGTGACAGCTATAAAAACGTCCGCCAAACATACGTGATGACTGCTGTATTATGCCAAGTCATCATATTCGGCTGCATGTTCGAAATCGTCAAAGCCGTCCCTTTCCGCCTTCACACGCCCCCTGCCGTTTCAATGGGACTTGCGGTGTTGCTGATTTTGTATTTACTGTTTTACATGCGAACCTACTTGCTGCAGCTTTTCCAGCACGGCACCCTGTTCAGAAAAGTGCTTGTGGGAGCCCTCACAGGAGCCGGAATATGGTGGATGCTCAGCTTTACCATAAGTGAACTGCTGTTTCTGATCATCGTAGCGACGATCCAGCAGATCGGATCATCAATCTATAAGCACATCTCTGATCGCCGCCCCGCTTCTTTTGAACTATAAAGCTTCTACATCGCAATCGCAGACGGACCTGTGCCAACCGGAATCATCATTACGGCTGGATAATCACTCGTGCGGTACACGGTCACGGTATTGTCGCCACGCTGTGCCGCATACATATCCTGATTGTCCGGAGTTGGTTAAATCGTAATGGCGCCCGGTGAAACCCCAAGAGATATCACAGTTTCCACAGAATAATCATCCGTGTTGTAAACAGTAATGTTCTGCTCTAAAAAATGAGTTGCATACAGAAATTCGCCATTCGGAGTAAACGCAAAGTCTCTTGCCGATTGTGGAACATTTCCTATAACGCCTGCACCATTCGGACTTACAAAATACAAATTGCCAGTGAAGCTGTCATGTAAATATACATCTGTTCCGCTCGTAAACATTCTATATTGGCCGTCAGGCTCCAGTTCTTGGGTATCGCTGATCGTAAACGTATTTAAGTCAATAACCGTCAAATAATTGAATAAGAATTCTTGTTCTAAGACATACGCATACCGCTCCGGAGAATCTGTTTCTATGGATGATACGATAAGCTCTCGTTCAATCGTTCCTGTGACTTCACCGGTGAATAGGTCCACTTTTTGCACTAAACCAAAATTAAGAACATAGGCGAATAACCCATTGGGATCAATTGCAAAATCAAACCCTTCCACAGGAATCGACCTATCCACAACTAACGTATCAATTCCAATCACATAAATCACAGTATCGCCGAGAACATAAGCAAATTCATGATTAGGGATAAATTTGATCGATTGTGGCGGCTGATCGAGTATAATGGTTGCTGTTACCGTTAATGTGTCATAATCGATGACAGAAATCATATTATTGTTAAAATGCAAGACAAACACAGCGCTTCCATCCGGAGTTATTTCAATACCTGTCGGCCGGTACGGAAGAGCAATCGTTGTCACAACAGTATGGGTGTTTGTATCAATAACAGAAACTGATTGATCATTTGGATTCGCTGTAAACGCATAAACGGGCTCCGGCTCCGGTACAAGCACAATCGTCCCCGTCACCGATAAAGGACTGCCGTAAAACGGCGGAACAACAACAAGGTTCTCAATCGTGATATCACTGAAATCCGGGCAATCATCCGGTTCATCAGAATAATAAACAACTTGATCGATCTCTGCACTGTGAATGACAGAAACAGCCCCGTTCCCTTGTCCATATTGATTTCGCACAGGTGAGACGCTGACAAGAAGCGTAACGGTTCCCTGCAGGCGTACTGCGAATTGAACATCGATTGCATCGGGCTCAGGCCCCGTCTCAATTAAGCAGCGTTCAATGACACAAGAAAGGCTGTCTGCATTCCAAGCCACGTTTGCAACAGCTTCAGCCGGATCAACGACAAACCCCTCAGGCAATTCAATCGGCGCTTGAAACATTGCTTCACGGCTGGCTTCTTCCTCGCAAAAACATAAACATTCTTCTTGTGCGGCTTTTGCTTTTTCTTTAAAGGAAAGCTTATTTTTTCTCATACCTTCACTTCCTTTTCAGAAATACACTGCTCACGCAGATACAACAGAATATGGAAGGTGAATCTGTTTGCTTGTACAAATTGCCGAGGGTAAAAGCGGGTTTTGAAAAAATCCCCTCCGATATGCGGTGTAACGAAAGAAAACATTGCGGTTTTTTTGCGCTTCTCACAAGAATGATGATGATAAAATATGACATATATAGAATAATGAAGGGAGGGATTTGCAAACGTGACAGGTGTCATATCTTCTTCTTCCGTCGGAGAAAAGATTAACGAATGGTATATGTACATACGCCGATTCAGCATACCCGATGCAGAATATTTGCGAAGAGAAATCAAACAAGAGCTGGATCAAATGGAAGAAGACCAAGATCTTCATTTGTACTATTCACTGATGGAATTTCGGCACAACCTGATGCTTGAGTATCTTGAACCGCTGGAAAAAATGCGGATCGAGGAACAGCCGAGATTGTCTGATTTACTGCTTGAGATTGATAAAAAACAGGCTCGTTTAACTGGAGTCCTTGATTATTACTTTAATTTCTTCAGGGGCATGTATGAGCTGGATCGCCGTGAATATGTATTAGCCATTCAATTTTTTAAGAAAGCAGAGAGCAAACTGATTTTTGTAAAAGACAAAATTGATAAAGCTGAATTCTTTTTCAAAATGTCAGAAGTCTATTACTATATGAAACAAACTTATGTCTCGATGGACTATGCACGGCAAGCATTCGAAATATACAGTGAACAGACTACATATGATATTAGAATGATTCAATGCCAGTCCTTATTCGGAGCCAACTTTTTGGATTTAAAACAATATGAGAAAGCAATTGCTCATTTTCAAAAAGCCTTTACACTTGCCGAGGCAGAGCAGCAGCCGCAATTAATGGGAAGGACGCTTTATAACATAGCGCTCTGCAAACAAAACCAAAACAGTTTTGAATCAGCGATAGAGTATGTAAAAAAATCTATTCGAGTATTTGAAAGATCTAAAATGCTCCCTTCTCTGCCACAAGCTTTTTTCCTAATTACACAAATTTATTTTAAATTAGGTAAGATGGATAACGCTTGTGAATATCATAAAAAAGGAAAAGAATATTCAGCAGCTGCGGGAGATACTGTGTACTTAACAGAGTTTGAATTTTTGGAATCTTTATACTTGTCTGGACCGGATGAGGAACGAATAGAAAAATGTTTTGTTTTCCTTGAAAGTAAAATGATGTATGCTGATATTGAAGACTTCGCACTTGATGTAGCTAAATATTATCATCAACAGGAAAATTACAAAAAAGCATCTCATTACTTTTTAAAGGTTGAAGAAGCAAGACAGCACATTCAAGGGGGGGTGAATTTATATGAAATGGAAGTATAAATTATTACTCGCTTGTTTAGCTGTGAGTGCTGTATTTATCACAATCGAAGTATCAAATTCATCAACAGAACATTTTGATGTTGCACAACGCGCCATGATCTAAAACCGCCGACTTTCGGCGGTTTTTTTCTCCCCTCTTGCCAGTCTTCCATGCCTTGTCGTGGGAGAGGATGGCCAGTATTATGTCTCTGGGTCGTGTGAAAACCCACTTTGAACAGTGGAATCGGGAACAGGATGCCATGGCGTTTGAAACATCATGCGCGACAGTTGAACAGGCCGCTGAGACGATCGGCGTGACTCCGGCGAGGTTGCTAAGACGCTGTCCTTCAGAAGAGAAGGAGATCAGGCGATTCTGATTGTGGCCGCCGGCGATGCCAAGATTGACAACAAATAGTTTTGACTTTAAAGCAAGAATGCTCTCTCCTGACTAGGTGCTGAAGCATACAGGTCTTGAAACTGGAGGCGTATGCCCGTTTGGATTGGCTCATGATCTGGAAATTTGTCTTGATGTATCGGTGAAGCGGTTTGAAACTGTTTTTCCGGGCACGTGCAGCAGAAACTCTGCTATTGAACTGACATTGAAAAAATGAGTTGATGTTCGGAAAGGCTGGGAATAAAAAACATCCAGACAACGGGACTGACCCCATAAGATGAGACAAATAAAAACACCTTCAAGTTTGAAAACGGATGATTGTTATCCGAAATTAGACTTGGGGGTGTTTTTTCTATGGGGACAAGAGTGAGTTATCCGGTTGAAGTGAAACAGAAGGCTGTAGAAATGAGATTGGCAGGCGTACCTATGAAAGAGATCATGCAGGAGTTGAATATTAAGAATAAGACACAGATTCAGACATGGGTTAGATGGTACAAGGCTGGTGATACACATCGATTCGAACAGCCTGTTGGAAAGCAATACACTTACGGAAAAGGTCCAGAGTATTCTTCCGAATTAGAGAAACTGCAGGCAGAGAACCGTTACCTGAGACAACAGAATGAAGTGTTAAAAAAGTACAACGAATTGGAAAGGAAGTTGATAGCGAAACGTCAGTCGAACTTGTAGAAGTATTGTGCAGCACAATGACCGTGCAGGATATCTGTATTCATTTAGGTATCTCTCGAGCGTCTTATTATCGTTGGAAGAAGAATCGGATGAAGGATCATCCCAAGCGACATTTGGAAAAACAAATCGGTACGTTGTGCCGAGAGCACAAGTATCGATATGGATATCGGAAAATCACAGCCATTTTAAAAAAGGGAATGCGTATCAACCATAAAACGGTTCAACGTATTATGCAGAAAAATCAGTGGCAGTGCCGGGTTAAGGTGAAAAAGCGTAAGAAGAATGGGCAGCCATATGCCGTAGTCGATAATATATTGGATCGGAACTTTCAGTCTGATCGCCCTCTTGAAAAACTAGTAACGGACATCACATATTTGCCTTATGGACAGAAACAATTGTACCTTTCCAGTATATTAGATTTATACAATGGAGAAGTGATTGCTTATACGATTGGCGATAAGCAGGACACAGACTTTGTCTTAGACACACTTGAGCAGCTGCCAACATTGCCTGAGAACTGCGTGTTACATAGCGACCAAGGTTCTGTGTATACATCCTACGAGTATCAAAAAGCTGTTAACACAAAAGGCATTATCATGAGCATGTCCCGCAAAGGGACGCCCGCTGATAATGCCTCCATCGAATCGTTTCATTCCTTACTAAAGTCTGAAACGTTCTATCTTAACAGCATTGATCGAACTACGACCGCCATCGTAGAACGCACTGTCACAGAATACATTCATTATTATAACAATATTCGTATTCAAACGAAACTAAACAACCAATCACCGATAAACTATCGGCAATTGGCTGTTTAAAAGGTGTTTTGATCCCTGTCTCAAAAACGGGGGTCAGTCCCAACGTCTGGATGTTTTTTATTTCACAAACCCAAGCAGCATCTCACGGATGATTTTGCTGGCTGTGTTTGCCGTTTGTTCTGAGTGGTCGTACACCGGCGCGACTTCTACTAAGTCAGCGCCCTTCACGTTCACCTCTGAACGCGCGATTTCATGGACGGATGCAAGCAGTTCTTTAGACGTGATGCCGCCTGCGTCCACCGTTCCAGTTCCCGGGGCGTGCGCAGGGTCTAGTACGTCAATATCGATTGTGACATAAACCGGACGTCCCGCGAGCTTCGGAAGAACTTCCTTCAGCGGTTCAAGCACTTCAAATTTTGAGATGTGCATGCCGTTTTCCTTCGCCCATTCAAACTCTTCTTTCATGCCGGAACGAATTCCGAATGAATATACATTTTGCGGCCCGATTAATTCTGCCGCTTTGCGGATCGGCGTAGAATGAGAAAGCGGTTCTCCCTCATAATCGACGCGAAGATCTGTATGTGCGTCAAAATGGATAATCGCAAGGTCTGGATATTTCTTGTACATCGCTTTAATGACAGGCCATGACACGAGATGCTCCCCGCCCATGCCCATTGGGAATTTCCCTTTTTCCAAGATGCTGTCCACGTATTCCTCAATCATATCAAGGCTTCTCTGCGGATTACCGAACGGCAGCGGAATGTCGCCGGCGTCAAAGAAGTTCAGGTCGGCCAGATCACGGTCTAAATACGGGCTGTATTCTTCAAGGCCGATTGACACCTCGCGAATTCTGTTCGGGCCAAAGCGTGAGCCCGGACGATAGCTGACCGTCCAGTCCATCGGCATGCCGTAAAGGATGGCGTCCGCCCCTTCCCACTCTGGACGGCTCGCGATAAATACTTTTCCTGAATAAGCTTCATCAAATCTCATCTGTAATACCCTCGCTTTCCTGTAAAAAAGCGCAAGATTCGCTCCTGCGCCATAAGATCATTATTTAATCAGGTCACTCACAAATTTCGGCAGAACAAACGCCGCTTTATGAATATCTTTTGTGTAATATTTCGTATCAATATCGAAGAAACGGCTGTCTTCCACTGCGAGCGGATCATATTTTTTCGAGCCGATTGTAAATGTCCACAAACCGCTTGGGTATGTTGGAATGTTAGCAGTATACAGCTTCGTAATCGGGAAGATTTCCTTCACGTCGCGCTGTACATTTGTGATTAATTCCGGCGTAAACCATGGGTTGTCCGTCTGAGCGACGAAAATGCCGTCATCTTTCAGCGCCTTCGCGATTCCCGCGTAGAATCCTTTTGTAAACAGGTTTACAGCCGGTCCGACAGGTTCAGTTGAATCTACCATAATCACGTCATATTGATTTTCAGATTTCGCAATGTGCATAAATCCGTCATCCACCTGAACGTCAACGCGCGGATCGTCCAGTTTGCCTGCGATAGAAGGAAGGAACTTTTTAGAGTATTCGATGACCTTGCCGTCAATATCAACAAGAGTCGCTTTTTTCACGCTCGGATGCTTCAGGATTTCTCTGATGACGCCGCCGTCACCGCCGCCTACAACAAGAACGTGCTCCGGATTTGGGTGCGTGAATAGCGGGACATGCGCCACCATTTCGTGATATACGAATTCGTCTTTTTCAGATGTCATGACCATGCCGTCCAAAAACAGCATGTTGCCGAACTCTTCTGTTTCCACCATTTCTAAATGCTGAAACTCCGTTTGTTCTGTATGTAACGTTTTATTAACCTTCAATGTAATGCCAAAGTTTTTCGTCTGCTTCTCTGTGTACCAAAGTTCGCTCAATTGTCATCTCCCTTTCAAGGCTGTATTTATTTATTGTAAGCGTCTTTTCAGCTTTTATTCTCGGTTGAAATCTCATTTTCACCTAAGGAAAAAGTATAGAGGATGGCGGGGAAAAAGTAAAGATGCGTCCCGTTCTCTGATGTTTAAAAACGATCTTTTTTTCTCATAATAGTAGAAACATAAAAAAAGGGGGAACCCGTTGTGGACGCAATGACAAATAAACGGCTGAGACTGACGCTGAAAACCGTTCGCGCCTTTATCTTTTTAGGGGCTTTGGCGGCCTTAGCGGCGGCGGCTGTGTTTATGACTGTCATTTTGATAGCCAAATACCAAGGCGCTCCCTCGGTGCAAGTGCCGCAATCCACGATTTTGTACGCGAATGACGGCTCAAAGCTCGGAGAAACGAATTACGGAGAAAAGCGCTATTGGGTCCCCTTAAAGGACATGAATCCGACGATTGTAAAAGCGACAGTGGCGGTTGAAGACCAGAATTTCTACGATCACCATGGCTTTGACTATAAACGCATGGCAGGCGCGGCGCTTGCTGATCTGAAAGCATTTGCCAAGGTTCAAGGCGCAAGCACCATCACCCAGCAATATGCGAGAAACTTATACCTTGAACACGATAAAACGTGGAAACGGAAATGGAATGAGGCATTCTACACGATCCGTCTGGAACAAAACTATTCTAAGGACGAGATATTAGAAGGCTATTTAAATACGATTTATTACGGCCACGGTGCCTACGGTATTGAAGCCGCTTCCCGCCTGTATTTCGGCAAGCATGCGAAAAACCTGACGGATGCGGAGGCGGCGCTTTTGGCGGGAATTCCGAAAGGCCCATCCGGCTATTCGCCGTATGTCAATGAAACGAAGGCCAAGGAGCGCCAGAAAACGATTGTGCGGATGATGGAAAAGCAGCGGATGATCAGCCAAAAGAAAGCGGATGAGCTCATCAAAGAACCTCTTTCCTATCAGCCCTTGAATAAACAAGTTTCCAAGAGAAAGGCTCCTTACTTCTATGACAATGCCATGAAAGAGCTGGAGAAAACGCTCGGCATGACGCGGGAGCAAATTGAAACGAGCGGGTTAAATGTCTACACAACAGTAGATAAACGGATGCAGCGCATCGCCGAGGAGACCATTACCGAAACGGTTAACGCCGGCTCTGACATTCAAGTCGGGTTTTCAGCCATTGATCCCCGCACAGGAAACGTTCTCGCCCTTGTCGGCGGCAGGGATTATCAAAAAAGCCCGTTTGACCGGACGACACAGGCTAAGCGCCAGCCCGCTTCGACGATCAAGCCTTTGCTGTATTATAAAGCGATTCAGAGCGGATTCACGCCTGTCACCTTGATGAAAAGCGAAGAAACCGAGTTTCAAATTGATGCAAAGGGAGAAACCTATTCTCCAAGCAACTATAACGGATACTACGCCAATAAACCGATAACGCTTCTGCAGGCGCTGGCGCTTTCCGACAACATTTACGCTGTAAAAACACATCTTTTTCTAGGCACGAACAAACTCGTTCAGGCGGCAAAGGAATTCGGCATCACCGCCCATCTTCAAGCGCTGCCGTCCCTGGCGCTCGGCACTGAACCCGTGCGCCCGATTGAGATGGTCAACGCCTACGCCATGCTCGCAAATGGCGGAAAGAAAATCGAACCGACTTTTATCTCAAGGGTCACGGACGCGGCGGGACATGCGCTGTATGAAAACCCGAATCAGCATAAACAAGTGCTTGATGAAAAAGCCGCCTTTGTCACAGCGAGTATGATGACAGGCATGTTTGATACGGATTTAAACGGCTATACGTCGGTAACCGGACGGACAATCGCCAATCGCTTGACAAGGACGTACGCGGGAAAATCAGGAACCACCAGCGCAGACAGCTGGATGATCGGCTTCAATCCGAAGCTGGCCGCAGGTGTTTGGACGGGCTATGACAAAAACAGCACGATCGACTCGGTCGAAGAAAAAAGCTACGCCAAAACAATTTGGGCGGACTTCATGGAGGATGCGCTCAAAGGAGAACCGGAAATGGCGTTCAAACCGCCAAAAGGCGTAACCGGCGTGTACATTGATCCGAAAACAGGCTACTCATCCGGCCCCGGTTGTGCAGCCAAGCATTACACGTATTTTGTGAAAGGCACAGAGCCGGCAAACGTCTGCTACGGGGCGGAACCCGCTAAACAAACAAAAGACCGGCTTCCAGCCAAAGAAAAGCCGGCTTCCCCAAAAAAGTGGTGGGATAAATGGCTGGGGCGGAATCATTGAAAATAACCCGGCTCCTCGGAGGCCGGGTTATTCGTATGGTTCGTCAATGACCCATGGAAGAAGCGTAACACAATCGAGCTGAATAATTGGTTTTGGGAAACCCTTAGGAATGTAAATTTGGTGCCGAGGCTCTGAAAATGAAATATGCCACGACAAATCAATCCTTTCCGGGTTCAATTCTTGTTTTCCTTCTACAATACGGCCTACTATAAAATAACTGGCTATATAAAAGTGCAGATTATCTTTAATCCCATGATAATTAATATCTGTACATTTGGACGGAATGAGACCTAAACCTTCTAAGACATGAAATTTTTCAACCGGCAGTTCATTCACTGCCTCATAGTAGTTCAGACAGTTACCGCATTCACACATATCCTCTATATCTTTCTCATACTGCTTTCTCGTTTCTTCTACGTCGGCTTTTATCACCCAGTCTCCGACTCGAATGGTTTCGTACATCATATCCCCCTAAAAATGAAAAACCCCGAGTCTTGTTTCGGCTCGGGATTTTCCATGTCCTATTTCTGTATCACCAGTTTACTCAATGTGCACGAAAAATAGCTCAAATATTCTAAAAGTTCACATAAAGTTCACAAATTAATTGTCTTCCGGAAGCAGGCCTGTTTTTAATTCATCTGAGGATCGGTCCCATACGCCTTGATCGTGTTTTTTCAGAAACTCGCCGAGCACGCGCTTCGAGCTGTCGTCCATTTTATCGACGATAATTTTCCGCTTCATGGATTTATCCATCAGATTCACATGCTCAGGCAGCGATTTGTAGCCTCTTCTAATGCTTCTGTCAACCGTCATTTCACAGGCTGTCACACCGGCGTAATAAGGCCCCTCTTCTTTTCTGTCAATCGTCACCCACACAAGCCAGTACGGTTTTCCGTTTGGAACTTCTTCTTTATTCGGCAGAAATTTAATTCCTTTTTCAACGGTGCTGCGGGCGTGCATGGCGCCGATATCAACGAACGCTTCTTTTTCCTCTACATCGACGAATACGGGAGAAATGTTATCAAGGCTGAGCGCCCCTACGCCGAAACCGCCATGTCCGTCTGTCGGATCAC
The DNA here is from genome assembly GCF_004124315.2 of Bacillus cabrialesii. Taxonomy (GTDB): domain Bacteria; phylum Bacillota; class Bacilli; order Bacillales; family Bacillaceae; genus Bacillus; species Bacillus cabrialesii. The sequence goes on from NZ_CP096889.1 coordinate 3,779,121, forward strand.
TTTTGATAATATTGAATCCGATTGATTTTTTCTTTTTTTCTTCCATGAGTTCTACCTCCTACAAAAGCGGTTGAAATATCGCTGAAAACAGCTGTAAAATCCGATCTCTTCCGGCATTGAGCAGCGGCCAAAGCACGTAAGATCCGAGCGGTGTCACAAACAGAACCAAAAAGACGATAAAGCCGTAGCTCTCCGCCTGCGTCATCTTGGCACGCACCCCCGGCGGAACGAGATCTTCAATAATTCGATAGCCATCGAGCGGAGGAAGCGGCAGCAGATTAAATAAAAACAAGACAAGATTCAGCTGTATCCAAATGGAAAAAAACTGATCCAGCCCCGTGCTGAACGCCGCAAGCATCTCCATTCCGTATGCATGCATCAACACTAACAAAAAGAAACCGATAAACGCAAGAATCAGGTTACTGACAGGCCCGGCGATGGATACGAGCACACCCGCAAGCCGCGGTTTCTTAAAGAAGCGGCGATTAACGGGAATAGGGCGCGCCCACCCGAAGCCGGCCACCAGAATCAAAATGGTTCCGAACGGATCAAGGTGTTTAATGGGATTCAGCGTCAGCCTTCCTTGTTTTTTCGCCGTATCGTCACCGAATTTGTATGCGACATAAGCATGGGCAAGCTCGTGCATCGTAAACGACACAATTAACGTGATGACGAGGTATGGCATTAAAGATAATGGATAGTATAAAAAACGGTCCAAGTGAGATATCCCTCTTTCTCAAAATGCAAGAATTTACTTTATTCAGTATACTATAAGAAGCCTCTTTTTCTAAAGAGAGGAAACGAGATAAAGGAGGATTCAGCACCCATGCCATACGTAACCGTCAAAATGCTCGAAGGCCGTACAGACGAGCAAAAACGCAATCTTGTCGAGAAAGTAACAGAAGCCGTAAAGGAAACAACCGGTGCTTCTGAAGAAAAAATTGTTGTGTTTATAGAAGAAATGAGAAAAGACCATTATGCCGTCGCAGGCAAACGCCTGAGCGATATGGAATAATCTCTATAAGCCGGCGCTACGCGCACCGGCTTTTTCTATCCCTATTGGGTCAGCTTCGCAATAATCGCTAATAATGCCTTTTTCTCTTCGGCTGTCAAACGCTCAAACATGCCGTCAATCAGCTGCTGGCGGTTTTCGATCATTTGTTCAGCCACTCCCCGGCCCGAATCAGAAAGCGTAATCCATACAGTGCGGCGGTCATTGTTATTTCTGGATCTCTCAATAAACCCCTCCTGCTCTAAATGATTCAGAGCGGTGGTTGTGGCAGAGGGAGACAGTGTGACCTCCTTCAGAATATCCTTTATGGTGCAGCTCCCATGTCTGTATATGATCCGCAGAATAAATCCTCTTACATTATTCACGTGTTTCGGAACGGTGGCTTCATCTATTTGCTTCGTGCTTTTTAAATATTTTGTAAGTGCGTGATCAAGCAAATTTGCTTCCAGTTTGTCATGGTCCATGTCAATTTCCCCATTTCGAGATGCATTCATAACATACGAACGATATGATTTACTTATTATTTTACTGATTACGGATAGGGAAAGTCAAAAAAGCAAAATGAGAATTCAACGCTTTTCTCCTAGATACTTCGATTTTTCACCTGTTTGACAAGTTTATCTTTAAAAGTCTGGAAAGGAACGTGTTCACTCTGCTGAATTCCGAATTGCCGGACGTTTACCGCACCTTCCTGCTCTTCATGATCTCCAAGAACCAGCACGTACGGGATTTTCTGCACCTGCGACTCTCTGATTTTGTAGCCGAGCTTCTCATTGCGCTCATCAATGCCGGCTCTCATCCCCAGCTGCTTCAGCTCTGCCTGCACCTTTCTGCAATAGTCCAAGTGAACATGCGATACCGGTATGATTTGAACCTGGATTGGTGCGAGCCAGACTGGGAAAGCCCCGCCGAAATGCTCGATCAAAATCCCGAAGAAACGGTCGATTGAGCCGTATACCGCTCTGTGTATGACAACAGGACGAACCTTCTCATTGTGTTCATTGATATATGTTAAATCAAATTTTTCAGGCATTTGAAAATCAAGCTGAATTGTCGCGCATTGATGGCTCCGTTTCAAGGCATCTTTTATGTGAAAATCAATTTTCGGCCCGTAAAACGCCCCATCGCCTTCATTCACCTCATAAGACAGGCCAAGCTCCTCAAGAACGTGTGCCAAGGCACGTTCCGATGCTTCCCAAAGGCTGTCATCGCCTAATGAGTCCTCAGGACGAGTCGAAAGCTCAACCGAATAGTCGAATCCGAATGTACGATATACCTCATCAATCAGCCGAATCGCTTCTTTGATCTCACTCTCAATCTGATCCTCCCGAACAAAGATATGGGCATCATCCTGGCAAAACGTACGGACGCGAAGCATTCCATTTAAAGCACCGCTGTATTCATGGCGATGCACCTGGCCGAATTCCGCCATGCGAATCGGCAGATCCCGATAAGAATAAAGGCTGTTTTTAAAGATGAGCATGTGGCCCGGGCAATTCATCGGCTTCATTGCGAATCTTGTATCATCAACTTCTGAAAAATACATATTGTCGCGATAATGATCCCAGTGGCCTGACTGCTCCCATAACCGCTGATTCATCATAAACGGCGTACGCACCTCATCGTAGCCGGCCTTTGTTTGCAGCTCACGCGAGAAGCGTTCCAGCTCATTGCGGACAATCTGCCCTTTTGGCAAATAAAACGGCATCCCCGGCGCTTCCTCAGAAAACATAAACAGCTCTAATTGTTTGCCCAGCTTGCGATGGTCTCGTTTTGCCGCCTCTTGCAGCATATGCAGATGCGCATCGAGATCTTTTTTCTTTTGAAACGCAACCCCGTACACCCGCTGCAGGACTTCATTTTCGCTGTCTCCGCGCCAATACGCGCCTGATACTCTTGTCAGTTTGAAGGCCTTGATCATTCCTGTAGAAGGAAGATGCGGCCCGCGGCACAGGTCAACGAATTCTCCCTGCTGGTACAGCGTGATAGCCTCCTCGCGCGGTATATCGTTCAAAATCTCCAGCTTAAACGGCTCGCCTTTTTCAGCAAACAGCGCTTTTGCCTCTTCGTAAGAAACCTCAATTCGTTTGATTTCCAGATTCTCGTTGATAATGTTCTTCATTTCTTTTTCGATGGCCTCTAAGTCTCCAGATGTCAAGCTTTGCTCCAGTTTCATATCATAGTAGAAGCCGTCTTCTATCACAGGACCCACTCCCAATGACACTTCGCCGTACAGCCGTTTCACCGCTTGAGCCAGCACGTGCGCTGATGTGTGGCGAAGCACCTGCAGGCCTTCTTGTGAATCAAGTGTGATAATCGAAAGCTCAGCATCCTCCTCCAGCTTGAAGCTGAGATCAACGAGCCTGCCATTGACCCGTCCCGCAGCCGCCTTCTTTTGCAGGCTGGAACTGATAGAGCCAGCTGCTTCTTTGATTGTGATACCTTTCGGATATTCATTAATCTGTCCGTCTTGAAGCTGAATGTGTACATGTTTACTCATTTTTAAACACTCCTTCATTATTGTTGTATATAAAAAAACACACCCGTCCCGCTGTAAGGGACGAGTGTGTGATTTACCCGTGGTTCCACCCAAGTTCCCGACAAACGCTATTTGTCGGCTCGGTGCTGTAACGCAGCAGACGGCATTGGATACTTTTAGTTCCCCAATGCTGCTCCAAGGCGGTAAATAATCGTCCTAAGCTGGGAAGCTCTCACCTTTTCCTCCCTCTCTGAAAACCGTAACGATCATTCATGTCCTTTTCTTCGCATGTATTTAAATATAAAAAAACACACCCATCCCTCAAAAAGGGACGAGTGTGTGATTTACCCGTGGTTCCACCCAAATTCCCGACAAACGCTCTGTTTATCGGCTCGGTGCTATAACGCAGCATAGACGGCATTGGATACTTTTAGTTCCCCAATGCTGCTCCAAGGCGGTAAATGATCATCCTAAGCTGGGAAGCTCTCACCTTTTCCTCCCTCTCTGAAAGCCGTAACGATCATTCATGTCCTTTTCTTCGCATGTATTCAAATAAAAAAAACACATCCATCCCTGTAAAAGGGACGAATGTGTTTATCATCCGTGGTTCCACCCAAATTCCCAATCAACACATATGGTGTATCTCGGCTTTAAGGTGCTGTAACGCAGCATGACGGTATCAGATACTTATAGTTCCCCGATACGGCTCAAAGGCGGTAAGCTGCTTTCCCTGCGTTAGGAAGATCTCAGCTGTTCTTCCCTCTCTGGAAACCGTAAAAAGCATCTCATGTCCTTATCAGTGCCTGTTGTTTCAATAATTTTTTATATCTTACTATATATTCCCACAAAGCGCAATCAGTGATTTATATTTTTTTCTGGCGCAGCAGTCCCGTTATGGGCAGCCAGAAACAGCCATACAAGCAATGCGGCGAGGCTGTACGCCGCTCCCATCATCAAAAACGTAAATCCGGCACCGGCGTACCAAGTGGCGGACAGATGAATGATCACCCCGGAAACCGCTACGCCGACTAAGGCTCCGATTTGCCTGTTGGCATTCAAAGCCGCGCCGGCGATATTCGCATGCTTTTGTCCGGCAGCCTGCATGATGACAGTTGTCATGGCAGGAACTGTAATGCCGGTGCCAAGGTTCATAACAGACATCAAGGCCGCCAGCTGCCAATAAGGAAAATCAGGAGAAACAAGCACAAACAACAGCAATGCCATGATACAGCTGACCGCCATTGACACAAACATAAGCTGTCCGGCTTCAAAACGATTCGCCAGACGGGCAAACAGCAGATTGCCGATCACAAAGACCGCCATCATCGGCAGCAGCTCAACACCGGCCATAAAGGAGCTTGCGCCTCGTGCTTCCTGCAAAAAAAGGCTCAGCATAAACATGCCGCCGAAAAGGGAAAAATTCAGCAAAAACCCGACGAATTGAGCAGCTGAGAATCGCCCGTTTTTATATAAGGACGCTGGCAGAATCGATGTTTCGGCAGAGATTTCCCGCAGCAAGAACAGCACTAATGCCAAAACCGCCGCCGCGAATGCACCAAGAATTACGGGCGAGCGCCAGCCCGCAGAAGGCCCCTGTATCAAGGCAAAGGAAAGAAACCCGAGAGCCGCCATTCCGAGCATATGCCCTGTGATGTTCACACGGTTGCTTTTTCCCGGCACGCGGACGAGTATTCGGTAAGCTGAAATGAGCGCAGCAGCCCCTAACGGCACATTGATCAGAAAAATACTCTGCCAGCCTGCCGCCTGTACCAGCACACCGCCGATAAAGGGCCCAAGGCCTGAAGCGGCGGAAACAAGAGCGGCCCACAATCCAAACATGCGCGCCCGCACCCGCTCATCTGGGTAAGAGGCCGCCAAAAGGCTGAGTGAGCTTGGCATAAACAAAGCCGCGCCAATTCCCTGCATGAGACGTCCGGCAATCAGCATCTGGCCGTTAATGGATGCGGCGCATAGGCAGGAGGCCAGGACAAAAACAGCCAAGCCCAGTATATATATCGCCTTCGAGCCGAAGCGGTCTGCCAAGGCCCCGCCTGCCAGCAGAAGCGACGCAAAAGTAAGGATGTACCCGTCCACAACCCACGTCACACCTGAAAGTGACATCGAAAGAGCGCTTTTCATATCAGCCATCGCCACATTCACAACGGTTACATCAAGAGTAGCCATGAGAAAACCAAGAGCGAGCACGATCAGTACGGATATTCCTGTTGATGAATCTGTTTTGTGTAAAGATCCGCTGTTTTTCATTGCAATTGCCCTTTCATTTGCTCGTTTACCCAATCATCTATTTTTTCAAGATCATATAGTTCCCCGACTCTGTCCATGACTTGCTGCAAGGATTCTTCTCTCATGAGATTGGCCCATTTATCCTCGATTTCCCCCATGACTGTCTCCAGCACACAGCTGCTTTCACCCTCGAATACGGATTGCAGGAGGCCTTTTCCCTGATACATCGAACCTCTGCCTTCCACCGCCTGATAAACATCATAGAGTGTGATATCCGTCAAAGGCTTCGTAAGGGTAAAACCGCCCTTCGTCCCCGGTATGGATTCTGCCAAACCGGCCTGTACCAACGTTCTCATCAGCTTCTTCAAATAAGACGGAGACACGCGTAAACGCTGGCTGATTGCCTCTGACGTTAAAGAAGACTGTACGGGCAGCCGTGACAACAATAGCAGCACAGAAACCGCCTGCTCCATCCCTGATTTCATTTTCATCCTATTCACTCCTGATTCATTATAGATAACTATTATCCACAATATATCCCTTAGAAGCTTATGTCAATAAAAAAAGCAAAAGAAACGGATCATTTCTTTTGCTTAGTATGGTTAACAAATCTGCTTCAGTTCCTCTATGTATTGAAGCGCTTCGTCATATTCTTCATTTGTATATTTTTGCTTGCTTTTAATCGTAAAGACTTTTTCTTTCTTTTCCTCGGCCTCAAGCCCATCAAAATAAAGGATCGTGGAAACCAGCTCTAAAAACCGAGATGAACGGCTGTTTACACTGTCGATATAGCCTTTGATATCCGGCATATCCAGATCAGCATGGTCTAAAAACGCGGAGCCTGTCTCAGTCAGCGAATAACGGTATTGAAAGTAGCCGCCCTTTTTTTCCTTCACCTCATGCAGAAATCCAAGGTTGCACAGCTCTTCAATCTGGAGCGTCAGTTCCTCTGAATACGGTCCGTAAAAGTGAAAATCATATTTCTCATAGAAAGGAAACTGCATTTTCTTTGCGATATAAATCATTTTCTGCAGCTTCTTCCGCCCGATGATTTCTCCAGAATCCGAGAACACCTTCATCAGTTTTGCATGTTCTTTCAACAAAATCCCGACATCTCCTTTTTCCTTCTTTCCAATTTCTATGTCAGTCCCAGCAGCTGCCGGATTTTCATTTTCGCTTCCGGATGTTCAGAGCCGTCACAAATCAGGTCCTTCGGATAATAAAGCTTGTGGTCCGTCCGCCGCTTTCCGGAGATCGATTCCACAATAGCCGACTGTCTGGACAGCTCTTTAATTTGGCCGTTTTGCGTCAAGAGATGAATCGGCAGACGCTCCTCTTCCTCTCCCGGACGGTAAAAATCGTATGGCAGGTCTGAAGAAGAATCGACGACCAAATAATAACTCGGATCGATTCCCGCCTCTTTGAACAATGAAGTCAGCTCAAAATAAGCCGACATTTCTTCATTCGGATTGAATTCAACGTATTGGAACAGCTGGCGGTTAATGAATCTGCGGCACAAATCGGATAAAATCGCGTCTTCTTCATCCTCCCAGGCCTGGAAGTAATACAAAATAATAGATTCATCCAGCTTTACATAATCCTCCAGTGTCAATTTCCCTTCAAAAATAGAATAGAAATGAACCGGAGCGTGAGTGAAGACATAGCCTTCATCGTGCAGCTGCTTCGCCCTGTGAAGAATCTTCGTTAATATGACCTCCGCGCTTCTTGTCACAGGATGGAAATACACCTGCCAGTACATTTGATAGCGGCTCATGATATAGTCTTCGACAGCATGCATCCCGCTTTCTTTAATGACGATCTGATCCTCGCGCGGGCGCATCACCCGAAGAATCCGCTCCATATCAAAATGGCCGTAGCTGACGCCCGTATAATAAGCGTCGCGCTGCAGGTAATCCATGCGGTCCGCGTCTATCTGACTCGAGATCAGGCTGACCACTTGCTTGTTTTTATATGTTTTGGCAATGACTTCAGCAACATCCTGCGGGAAACTAGGGCTCACTTTTCTGAGCACCTGATTGACCTCCGTGTCTCCCAGGATGATATCTCTTGTAAAATCTTCATGGTCAAGGTGAAAGACTTTTTCAAATGAATGCGAAAACGGCCCGTGCCCGAGATCATGAAGCAGCGCCGCGGCCAAACAGAGTTCGCGCTCACTGTCATCCCATTCAGGGCGGCCTTTAAAGACGTCATCAACCATTCTCCTGACAATTTCATAGACACCGAGAGAATGATTGAACCGGCTGTGCTCAGCGCCATGGAACGTCAAATACGTCGTGCCGAGCTGCTTAATTCTGCGGAGACGCTGAAATTCGCGGGTACCGATCAAATCCCATATCAGCTTGTCCCGAACATGAACATAGCGGTGCACCGGATCTTTAAACACTTTTTCTTCTGATAATTTTCCATTTGGATACGCCATCGTCATTCCCTCTTTTTTTTAGCCGTGTTTCTATTATATCGACTCTATTCTTTGAAAACATCCTTGAATTTGCCCGGCGATTTGTTCCATCTTCGCGATAATCACATCATGCGAAGCAAAAAAGCCTGGCCTGAAGGCCGAGGCTATGAAAAATAGGTTTTTACTTTTTTATTTTCTTTTTTACTTTGTCAATCAGCTCATCCTCTGTCGGAGCTGACAGCGGACGATTGTTCACAAAAGCAAATGATTTTTTCCGTCCGGGCCCGCAATAAGATTGGCATCCTACCTCAACCTTTGCGTCCGGGTCCACTTCTTTTAAACGCGGCAGCAATGTTTTGATATTAGTGGCTTGGCAATCATCACACACTCGAAATTCATTAGCCATGACGTACGCTTCCCTTCATTTCTATGTTCATCTATGTGAATAACCTAAAATCGCTTTTCAAAAAAAATCACATCACTCTTCATTTTACAAGGATTCGACTGTTCCTGCAAGCCGCTCCATCCTTCGTATCTCCTATTCTTTCAGCCAACTTGTATAAATATTTTCCAAACTGGACATTCTAATACCACGAAAAGAAAAATGGGAGTTGAGATAAATGACAAAACAGCGACAAGACGCTTGGTCAGAGGAAAACGATCTGCTTTTAGCCGAAACAGTGCTTCGGCATGTGAGGGAGGGCAGCACTCAGCTGAACGCCTTTGAAGAAGTCGGCGATAAATTAAACCGGACATCCGCAGCCTGCGGATTCAGATGGAACGCGGTCGTCCGCCATCAATATGAAAAAGCGCTTCAGCTTGCGAAAAAACAGCGAAAACAAAGGATGCGAGCGCTCGGAAACGGGCAGCCAGCCAAAAAAAGACTATTATATCAGCCTCCTGCGGTCGATCCTGAAATCATTCAAGAAACCGCTGCAGAGGAGCCGGTTACAACGGATGCCCCATCTGTCGAACATGAACAGCAGCCTTTAATGTCAGGCGAACATATGCCTTTTGTGGATGAAAGCTTTAAGGAAGAGTTAGCTAGTCTATCACACTTATTGTCTCCTCAAACACCTACAGCTGCGCCTGAGATGACGATGAATGATGTGATCCGCTTCCTGCAGAATTACGAAGGCAATAACGAGCAATCATCGGCATTGAAAATGGAAAATGAGCGTTTAAAGAAAGAAAATCAGGAATTTCAAAGCAAAATAGAACAGCTTGAGACAGAAGTACAAAAGCTTGAAAAAGACCAAAAAACGATCCAAGAAGATTATGAAACATTGGTAAAAATTATGAATAGAGCCAGAAAGCTAGTTTTATTTGAAGAAGATGAACACGCCTCTCCGTCCTTCAAAATGGACCGGAACGGCAATTTAGAAAAATTAGCGGAATAACTTAGAAAAATCCCAAAACGAGCTGCTGTTTTGGGATTTTCACCATGTACAAAATCCCCTTTCCCATTTAGAAAAGAGGATTTTATCATTTTGCTGCTGTTCCGCTATTCTTGTAAAATAAGGCCAAGCTTATGCGAATCTATCAAGACATGTGAGCTGCCTCAGCAGTTTTTTGTTTACGGGGCGCAGCGGAAATGACCAGAAGCCCGAGCATCATAAGCACAATGCCGAGCCAAGAGGAAAGTGACAGCATTTCCCCTATGAAAAAAACGCCCAGCAATGAGGCCGTCAGCGGTTCAGCTAAAGACAGCGTGACGGCCGCCGAGGCAGGAATCCCGGATAGCCCTTTCGCAAACAAAAAGTATGCGGCGCATGTTGCAATTAGACCAATGTAAAGACTCGTTCCCAGTCCTCTTGGGGTCAAGATCCACGAGATATCAGACTGCCATAAAAGCGGCGTCAGCAAGATGGCGCTGATCATAAAGACAACGGCGGAAGTCGCTCGCGGAGGCTGGGTCTTCATCATCGATTTACTGATTAGCGTATAGCCTGCGAAAGAAGCACCCGCTCCAAGCGCCATTAGAACGCCAGCCAGATTAATCCGAATATTTGAACCATCGGAAAACAGGAGCCAGCAACCCGCTAGAGCCAATACAGTCGCGATCCACCATGCGTTCCGCGGGCGTTTTTTCAATACGGCCCACTCCATGCTCCCGGCAATGATAGGCGCACTGCCGATCGCAATCACAGTTCCCACCGCGATTCCCGTTTCTTTTACGGCTGAGAAAAACAGCGGCTGGTAACACGCCATACAAATCGCTGCCGATAACACGAGCGGCCATGACCAATTTTTCACGTGAAGCTCCCGGCTGATCCAGACCGCAAGCAGCATGGCGCTTCCTCCTATTAATAACCTGAACGCTCCGAACGCGAGCGGTGTGGAGTTTTCCGGAGCCATCGTCTGAACGGTTCCCGTGGTTCCCCAGAAAATAGCCGCGATCAGCACAAACAGGCTGTACACATTCCCTTTCATCTGCCTCTCCCCTTTGTATATGGATGCTGATGTCATTTTATCGTTTTTCTGTTTGCAAAAGTTATCCGGATGTAAGAAGGATTTATCTGAAAATAAGATTGTTGAGGGATAAAATGCCGCTTAAAATAAAAAATGCATGCCTGCCGGATACGGCTGGCATGCGAGGAACGTTTACCCAAATACCTTTGCATTCCGCTCAGCCATCCGGACGAGGTTTTTCTCAAATTCCATTTCCTCATCAGTGGACAGTCCTGCTGAATAAAGATGGGTGCTTAACGCTTTTAGTTCCGTCAATAATGCGAACATTAGGTCTTGTACGGAGATATCTGTTTGCAAAAGCTCGCTTAAGGACGCCATCGTTTCCGGACGAATCTCCGGATAGACGCCTTTTTTATCGTTTCGTTTGTCCTTCAGCGCCGCTTGGTAGAATCGTCTGATCAAGTCGGCCCTTTCACTGCCGCTTTTATCCGCGCAAAGATAAATCTGCACAGCGACTCCGCCGCGAACGCGTCTTTGAGAGATACCGGCGAATTTTTTGCCGTCTATACTGAGGTCATAGCTGCCAGGACAATAAGACCCTTCAATTTCATAGGCTTCGATCTTTGCGTTGTACGGCGTTAGCATCCGTCTCATCAGCTCAACCATCGCTTCATATCCTTTGTCTATGTCGATGCCTTTCTTTTCGTCCTCGAATATGAGAGAGATATTCAAAACGCCCTCATCCAAAACAACGGCAAGACCGCCGGAATTGCGTACAATTACACGGTATCCTTCGTTTTCCAGCAAGGAGATCCCATCCTGCAAAAACGGGAGACGGCTATCCTGTATTCCAAGGACAATTGTATTGTGGTGCACCCATGAGCGCGCTGTCGCCGGCGACACGCCTTTTCCGACGGACATGCACAGCGTATCGTCCATTGCGAAGGATTGCTTCGCATCAAATAAAGGGCCGAGGCTGGATTGGTCAATGACTCTCCATGTCGGCTGCATCAGTAAATCAATCGGTTGGTTTGCCATCTATGTAAAACCCTTTCATGTTAGGCTTATGAACGAAAACTATTATATCATTTCAGCCGCTGTGATTGATAATTGCTTTTCAGCATCGTAATAAAAATTTCTTTATTCTTGGTATTCTCCATGAGCGGAGAATGAATGTAAGACAGCTTGCGCTTTAACGAGAAATCTTTTATATGGAGAATTGAAATTTCACGGTGGATCAAATCCTTATGCAGCACGCTTCTGGACAGGACAGACAAGCCCATGCCGCTTATCACCGCTTCTTTAACCCCTTGATTGCTGCTGATGGTGAACATCGACTTCGGCCGCAGTCCGTTTGAGCTGAGCACATGATCGAGATATTCTCTCGTCCCAGAGCCTTTCTCTCTTGTCACCCACGCCTCGTTTTGCAAATCGCTGATCGAGATATCTCTCTGTCCGGCCAGCGGGTGCTGATTCGGCGCGGCGATGCACATTTCATCCTCCATGAACGGCTCAATTTCCAATTCATTCTCATTCGTATGTCCCTCAATCAGTCCGATATCAGCCTGAAGCATCCGCACACGCTCGCTGACCTCCTCCGTATTGCCAATCATCACATCGAGGTTCAGCTCTGGATACAGCTTTTGCAGCTGGGCCAAAAGCGGCGGAAGAATATACTCTCCGATCGTAAAGCTGGCGGCTATTTTCAATTCGCCTTTCACATAGTGGTGATGCGCATAGATTTCTGCCTTGGCTTGCTCGTAGAGAAATACCATTTGCTTTGCTCTTTGATACAAAATATCTCCTGTCGGCGTTGTCGTAAAGTGTTTTGGCGACCGGTTCAGGAGAGCCGTTTGAAATTCTTTCTCCAGATTTTTGATATGCAGACTGACGCTGGGCTGGGAGATCATCAGCTTTTCCGCCGCTTTTGTGAAGTTTTTTTCTTCTACTACCGCTATAAACGTTTTCAGCACGTCGTAATACAAAAACCCCACCCCTGTCATTAATCAATGATATCGTTATCATCAGTTTTCTTTATTGTACTCATATCATCTGTCTTGGTAAAGAAGGGTATACGGAGACGCAAAAAAGGCAGCCCTCCGGAAGAGAGCTGCCAGTCTTCATTTTGATTACAGTGCTTGTACAGCTGTAATTAATGCAAGGTTGTAAACATCTTCAGCGTTACATCCTCTTGAAAGGTCGTTTACAGGCATATTTAAGCCTTGCAGGATTGGCCCTACCGCTTCAAAGTTGCCTAAACGCTGAGCGATTTTATAGCCGATGTTTCCTGCTTCAAGGCTTGGGAATACGAATACATTAGCGTCCCCTTTGATCTCAGAATCCGGCGCTTTTTTCTCAGCTACAGAAGGAACAAATGCAGCATCGAATTGGAATTCGCCGTCAAGTGTCAGTTCAGGCGCTTTTTCTTTCGCGATTTTCACAGCATCCGCTACTTTTTCTGTTTCATCAGATTTTGCGGAGCCTTTTGTAGAGAAGCTGAGCATTGCAACGCGAGGCTCAATGTCGAACATTTTTGCCGTATTGGCACTTTCGATCGCAATCTCGGCAAGATCTTGGCTGTCAGGCGCAATGTTGATCGCGCAATCCGCGAATACGTATTGCTCTTCTCCTCGCGCCATGATGAATACGCCGGAAGTCTTTTTCACGCCTTCTTTTGTTTTGATGATTTGAAGAGCCGGGCGGACAGTGTCGGCTGTTGAGTGAGCCGCTCCGCTTACAAGTCCGTCTGCAAGGCCTTTATACACCAGCATTGTACCGAAGTAGTTCTCGTCTAATAGCGCTTTACGAGCCTGTTCTTCTGTCGCTTTGCCTTTGCGGCGTTCTACGAATGCTTGTACAAGGTCTTCCATGCCTTCATATGTATGAGGATCATAAATCTTAACGCCGTCCAGCGTCAGGTTTAGTTCTTTTGCTTTTGCTTGGATCTCATTTTCATTGCCGACCACAATCGGATTCAGCACTTTGTTTCCTGCAAGCTTGCTGACGGCTTCTAAAATACGCTCGTCTAAGCCTTCAGGAAATACAATTTTAACGTCTTTTCCAGCTACTTTTTCTTGCACTGTTGAAAATAAATCTGCCACAATAAAACCTCCTCAAAAAGTTACAAAAACGCTTTCTTTTACTAGCATACTCTTCTTCCAATCAAATTCAAACAGCCAACTTTTATTATAGCGCTTTCATTAAAAAATCTTATTTTTCTAACTAATTTAAGTGACTCATTCTTTCCTTATATCTTCTCTTATTTTTATGGAGTTATACGGAAGGGATGTTCAAGGTTTCTCCACAGTAGAATCGGATAAACTATGGTATAGTGAAGGCAATCATGAAAAGATAATAGGAGTGAAGATAAATGAGTGAACAGCAAATGACAAACGAAGCGGCAAAAACGCTTGACGGCTGGTATGCGCTTCATGATTTCCGCACAATGGACTGGACTTCCTGGAAGCTGCTGTCCAGTGATGAGCGCCAATCTATCATACATGAATTCACAGGTTTGCTTGAAAAATGGGGCGTAGCCCAAAAAGAAGGAAAAGGATCGCAGACCCTTTACAGCATCGTCGGCCAAAAAGCTGATTTCATGCTGATGATTCTTCGTCCTACTATGGAAGAATTAAATCAAATCGAGCTCGAATTCAACAAATCAAGACTTGCTGAGTTCACCATTCCGGCATACTCCTACGTATCAGTGGTAGAGCTGAGCAACTACTTGGCAAGCGGCGACGGCGACCCTTACGAAAATCCGCATGTGCGTGCCCGTCTTTACCCTGAACTGCCTGAATCAAAATATGTATGCTTCTATCCTATGGATAAAAGAAGATCCGGAAACGACAACTGGTACATGCTTTCAATGGAAGAACGCAGAAACTTGATGAGAAGCCACGGCTTAATCGGCCGCAGCTATGCCGGCAAAGTCAAACAGATCATCACCGGCTCCGTCGGCTTTGACGATTACGAGTGGGGCGTGACATTATTCAGTGATGACGTGCTTCAATTCAAAAAACTTGTGTATGAAATGCGTTTTGACGAAGTCAGCGCCCGCTACGGCGAATTCGGTTCATTCTTTGTCGGCAACCGGCTTTCGCTTGATACACTTCCTCAATTCCTATATGTATAATATCTCTCCCGCCCTATCAGGCGGGAGTTTTTAAATCTCCCTTTATCAGAATTTAAATAAAATTTGCTATTTTCCCCGTTTTTTCTTACGATGGAGTTAATAATCCAAATTTTTCAAAGGGGTGCAGTTATTTGTCAAAACGAACCGCATTTATTATGGGAGCCAGTCAAGGAATCGGAAAAGCAATTGCTTTGAAGCTAGCAGACCAGCATTTTTCTGTCGTCATTAATTCGCGAAACTTGGACAATATTGAGTCTGTCAAAAAAGACATTTTGGCCAAGCATCCTGAAGCGAGCGTCATTGCTCTTGCGGGTGATATGTCTGATCAGCATACGAGATCCAAAATTTTTCAAAAAATCGAAGCTGAATGCGGACGGCTTGATGTTCTGATTAATAATATCCCGGGCGGTGCGCCTGATACATTTGATAACTGCAATATAGAGGATATGACGGCCACGTTCACACAAAAGACCGTTGCCTATATTGACGCGATCAAGCGTGCCGCCTCACTGATGAAGCAAAACGAGTTTGGCAGAATTATCAACATTGTCGGAAATCTGTGGAAAGAGCCCGGCGCCAATATGTTCACAAACAGCATGATGAATGCCGCTTTAATTAACGCCAGTAAAAATATTTCCATCCAGCTTGCTCCTCACAACATTACAGTCAACTGCCTGAATCCAGGTTTTATTGCTACAGACCGTTACCATCAATTTGTGGAAAATGTGATGAAAAAGAACAGCATATCCAAGCAGGAAGCAATAGAACAGATTGCTTCCGGGATTCCGATGAAACGTGTCGGATCAGCCGAAGAAACCGCAGCCCTCGCCGCGTTTCTCGCCTCTGAGGAAGCCTCCTACATCACTGGACAGCAAATTTCCGCTGACGGCGGCAGTATGAGAAGCATATAAAAAATCCCGCTTTTCAGCGGGATTTTTTATCTTTTCAGCGTGATTGAAAACCCTCATAATCTAGGAAAACCGAGCATCTGAGCAGCAGGACGTGATGACGGCGGCGTTAGGCGGGAAGCCTGAGAATTCAGCCGCCGGTCCAGCACCGACGCGCAGACCTGACAACAAATGCGGGGGGTTGGACACGCTGAAATCCAGCTTTTTAGCGGGATACCTTTTGTAATGATGCAAACGGCAGGTTCAGTTTTTGAAGCCGCATGACAAATTCCCGGAGATCCTCCTGCTTCGATACCATTGATATTCTGACATGCCTTTTTCCGTTGCTTCCGAATATTTCACCCGGTGTGACAACGACATGGGCATGCTCCAGCAAGTAATCGGAGAATTGGTGAGATGTTTCAAACGTTTTCGGGATTTCAGCCCATACGTAAAATGTTCCTTTTGGTTTTTCCATCTTCCAGCCCAGTTCTTTTTCACACAGCTCCGTAAAAAAGTCAATTCGTTCCTCGTAGATTCGTTTTAAGGATTCCGTCTGCTCCGGGTCTCCTGAAAGCGCCGCACTCGCCGCGTGCTGCAGTCCGCCGAACATGCCGACAAATACATGATCCTGAAACTCATTGACGGCCTGGATGATCTTTTCATTCCCGACCGCAAACGCCATTCTCCAGCCGGCCATGTTAAATGTTTTTGAAAATGAATAAAGCTCCGCCCCTACAGCTTTGGCATCCGCTGCCTCAAGAAAGCTGGCCGGTTTTTTATCGAATTCAAACGCGCCGTACGCAAAATCATGAATCAAATGGATGTTGTGCTTTTTCGCAAAAGCAGCCGCTTTTGCATAAAAAGCCGCGTCGGCTACAGCTCCCGTCGGGTTGTTTGGATAGTTCAAAAACATCAGCTTCGCTTTTTCAAGCACGCCGGGATCAATTTTTTCAAAATCCGGCAGATAGCCATTTTCTTCATACAGCGGCATTTCGTACAGCTCGGCTCGCGCCATCGTAATTCCTGACAAGTATTCAGGGTAGCCGGGATTTGGGACCAATGCGATGTCTCCCGGATTGAGCAGGCATTGTGTCAGCACATACAGGCCGGCTTTGCCGCCTCCGAAAAGCGCAACTTCCGTTTCTGGGTTGATTGACACCCCGTATTCTCTTTTATAGAAAGCAGCGATTGCTTCCTTCAAAAAAGGATAGCCTCTGAATGGGCCGTATCCGTGAAACGAAGGATTCAAAGACGCCTCCCGCAAAGCCTCGACAATATGCGGCGGAGTGGGAAGGTCAGGGTTTCCCTGTCCAAGATTAATGATATGGGCCCCCGTTTTTTCCAATTCTTTCACCTTTTGAAAAACGAGAGAAAATTCTTGCCTTGGAAGTGTCTTGATGACGTCGGACGGTGTTATTTCCATCTAAAAGACTCCTTTTTGCTCCGTTTTGTTATCCCGTTCCAAAAATGATTTGTTGACGAGCTTCGTATGCAGGAACAATCCGCTTACGATCACGACAATCAGCCCCATAATGACCGGAGCGTTCAAAACGTTGATTAACATTGAACCAACAGAAATGCATAATCCGATAGACGCTTCCGCCACCGAAAAAATGCGCCCTTGAATCTGGTTCTCCGCGTTCTCTTGAACCTTTACCTTTGCAAGCACTTCCCCGTACTCCATCGCAATGAAAAATAGGATAGCGGCGATGACAGAAACAGCGAAAATCGGCGTGAATAAAAACAGCGCCAGCGAGACAATGGATAGAACGGTAAAGTACGCCAGGCCTCTATTGTTGTTAAAGCCCCATTTGCTGACAAGCGCCGCTCCGATGAACCCGCCGAAGCCGATGCAGAATGTGAGGATAAAGTTGCCGATTTCCCCGTCACCCAGAAAGCGGCTGACAATCGGAAAATAGCTGTACACAATTCCCCACAGCAAAGCCATCGTAATCATCGTAAACATGGCATTTAATACGAAAGCATTGGTTTTGATTTCCTTGAGTCCTTCTTTAAAAGACTGAAAGGCCTCTTTTATGTTTTCAGATTGAATCGGGACGAATTTCAGCTTAATGCGGCTTATAAAAAAGGCCGAAACCAGGTAAGTTACACCGTTGAAGGCAACAGCCAGCTCTACAGATCCGCCTAACAGAAAAAGCCCTCCGGCAGCCGCCCCGACGATAATGGAAATGGTCGTCGCTTTTGCGAATAACGTGTTGATGCTTTTAATATCAGACTCCAATGATGACATGACAGCGAGACGGGCCGGATTAAAAAACACTCCGCTTCCATAAGAAATAAACAGCAAGACCAGAAAAATCAGCGGATACTCGCCTTTTGGAAGAAATGTGAGCCCCAAAAAGATCATGCCCCTGATGATATCCGTCCACAGCATGATCTTAATTCTGTCTAACCGATCGACCAGAACCCCCAAGAACGGCTGGAACACCATCGGAATGCTTCTGACCACGATGACCCCCGACGTCACCCAATAATCGTGATAATATGTAGACAAAATAAGCAGGGCAGGGAGAACACAATAGTCTCCCATAAACGAAAGCGCCTGCCCGTAAAGCAAGTATTTAGAGTTGGGTTTTAACTGCTTCATACCGGCAGCACATACTTTGCCGTCAGCTTCGCATGCTGCTGAATTGCTTTGATTGATTCAGCCACATCCTGTGAATTGCTGCCTTTCAGTTCAAATGCAGCAATGGAATTGAAGGCTTCAAACAGTGTCAAATCAACTGATGTGCCCGGTGCCGCAGCCTCAAAAGATACGAGTTCGGTATCACCCTTCAAAAGCCCGTCCGGAAGATCGATCGCTTCGATCACCAAATCCGCAGCCGTTTCAGGAATCTGTCCATTTTGTTTGAAATGCTGAGGGTACAAATGGCAGTCAGCGACATAGCAAGGCTCTTGGTCCAATAATCCGTCCGGAAGATCAGCGTCTTTTCCGAAACAGAGGACATCTAATAATAATTGCGCCATATCAAGGCCGAAAACCTTTTTAATATTTGGGATCATATTCCAGCCGGCGAATCTGGCTGCCGACTCTATTAAACCCGGCTCTCTGTTTTTCATTAACTTGATCTCTGTATGTGTTGCGCAATTTTGCAGGCCAAGCCCTTCATTTGCCTTTTTGGCGGCTTCGACAATTTTCTTTTTCGCCTCTTCATCCAGAATGGACGGCGTAATATGTGATGTTTCTGTAAAACCGATTTGCGGCGTTTTGTCATGAATGGCGATCGGGAAATACTCACCGTCCGCCATGATGCCTTCTATGCTGATATAGTCGGAGTAGCCCTCTGTGTGATACCAGTCTCCGTACTCACCCTGTAAAAATTCTTCAGCAATAAACGGCGCTTCAAACGTGACCGCCTTTGGCACGTTAATCGATTTGAGATAGTCATTGACTCTGTTAAATTCATCTTCTGCCGTCTCAGTGTCCGTAATCAGCGTGACACCGATTGAACTTGCTAAGTATGTAGGCTTTAAGATAAGAGGTGTGCCGATCTCTGCAAGTGCGGCACGGAAATCCTCAAGAGTTGTGACTCGTTTGTTTTTGATCGATTTGACTCCCGCTTTATTAAAAGCGTCTCTCATTTTATTTTTATCTCTGGCATTTTCGGCAGCCTGCACCCCGGCGCCCCTTAGGCCCAGGCGTTCACAGGCTTTCGCCATCGGGGCAATGAATAATTCATTGTTTGTCGTGATGGCGTCCGCCTCAAACATGTTGGCAACCTTGACGATTTGCTCGACGACCTCTTCTTCAGGCTTGTCATGATCCTCATGCGCCCAATAAATAGAATCGGGATGTTCAAAATCAGCTAAGCTCTGAAAATAGTCTTTATCTTTTATAACCGCGACCGAGTATTTTTCAATCAGTGCTGCATGGGAAGCTGTAATTGCAAAAGGTCTTGGAATAAAGCTGACCAGGTTATATTTTTCAGCAGCGCTTTTATAAAACATGTGCGGCGGGCAGCCACCAAGATCAGCGATGACCAATACTGTTTTTCTCTCCATATGTAAAAACACTCCTTCTCTATTGTGCGGTGTATCCTCCGTCTGCGGTGATGGCGCTTCCGGTCATATAGCTTGATAAATCCGAGGCTAAAAACAGCATCACGTTTGCGATTTCTTCGGGTTTCCCGAGCCTCAGCAGCGGATTTACCTTTGCCTTTTCTTTTTTGATCTCTTCAAGGGTGCCTTCATTATTTTCAAGGAATGATTTCTCATTCAGCGGTGTGTCGATAATTCCCGGGCATACGCAGTTGACGCGAATTTGATGTTTCGCATAATCAACGGCCATTGACTTTGTCAGCTGCAGAACGCCGCCTTTGCTGGCGTTATAGGCCGGAATATCAGGCCATGCCACGAGTCCGCCGACTGAACATGTATTAATGATGTTGCCCTTACCGGCAGCCAGCATATGCTTGAGTGCGTGCTTGCTCATTAAAAATGTGCCGGTCAAATTGACTTGCAGCACCTTGTTCCAATCGCTGAGCTCCATCTCGTGAATGGGGGCCACAATTTCGATGCCTGCGTTATTAATCAATACATCCAGCCCTCCAAATGTATCAACCGCCGATTGAACAGCGTGCTGACAGGCAGCTTCGTCTGTAATGTCGGTTTGCACAAAATGCAGCCTGTCATTATTTTCTTTCCGGACCATCGCTTCTCCCTGCGCCTCGTCAATATCCGCCACAACGACATTGGCCTGCTGGTTCAAAAAAGCCTGAACCGCCGCATAACCAATGCCTGATGCGCCTCCTGTGATGAGGACGGTTTTATCAGTGAGGTTCATGATCACTCATCCGCCTTTATTTTTTTTGCTTTTGCTCTGTTGTAGCGCGGCGGGAAGAAAATATTAATTGATTTTGATTCTTTTTCGGAACGGTTGATGGCGCCGTGATCTTCCCGCGGCTCACAGAAATAAGCTGTGCCGAATTTCATATCGACTGTGCAGCCTTCGACGGTCATGTCGTATCCGCCGCCAATGCAGATGCCGATTTGTTCATTCTTATGTTTATGGAAAGGCATTTCTCCGCCATTTCCAGGGATTTTGGCCAGCATGATCTCCACCCAGTCCTCAACAAAGAACGTGACTTCCATGCCCGGCAATAGGTCTCTTGTTTTGAAAATATTCAAAAAATAGTCCTCAGGACTTGTATATTGTTCATCAGCTTTCAGCCGCTTGATATCAATAGCAATGACTTCTTGGTCCGTGTCGTTTCTTGCCCCGTGAGGCACATGCGGCGGCGCGATATACGCAGATTCCAAGGCTGTCATCTTTCTCGTCACATCTCCGACAGTCATCATCAGCTCGCCAGAAATGACCATGCCGATTTGGACTTCCTTATGCTGATGGGGTTCAACATTGGTATGAGGCGGGACGTAAGACATTAATACTTCAGTATCGCCTCTTACGGTTGAATACTGTCTCACTCCGTTTTCCCATTCAATTAATTTCGGTGTCGGGAAATAAAGCTCCTGCATATCTTCTTTAGTTTTCATCATTAACGTCTCCTTTTCCAAATAATGACCAGCTCATTGGGATGCTTTTGAATGTTTTCACAAATGTAAGCCCGTACTTTTGCCGTGCAAGCTCATTGGTTAAGGCAATGTCATACACGCCTTCTTTTACTTTTCTTGCAGCTTGGCTGGTCGAATTGACCAGTTTGAAACGTACATCTTTGAGGGTAAAGTATTTTATTAAATTAATAGGTGATGGATGTGAAACAACAACAGATGTATCAAGCATATCGTCGCTGAAATCAAAATCAGGACGAACAGCCAGGCCGTACATGGGTGTATCGCACCTGAAGATCTGCAAAAGCTGCAAATCCGGCCTCATGTAGAAATGCTTAATGCCGTCGTAAGCGTGTGGGACGATGGTATATTCCAGCGGGCTTTGAAGCGTCCTTTCGATGCATGATTCAAATGTATCATGCAAGGACAATTTACTATTCAGCCCCTGTTGAAGAGTAAAGTTGGAGATGAAATGTTTTGCTGCGTACTCACTGCTTGTCCCCTCAGGGCCGAGCGTGTTGACTGTAATCAGTTTGGATATTGAATCAGTTCTGTTTTTTGTCTGAATGCTATTATCCAATATAATCATGAGCACCAACCAATCTTTTAAAATTTTAAGTAAATTTTATCCAGCGACAATTGAACTGTCAACGTTTTTTGAAAATATTGATAATTATTCCCATACAAACAAAAAAACCCTTAAGAAAGGGTTTTTTATTATAGTAATTTAGAAAATATGTTTATTGGGATAAGGATTGATCCGCTTTTTGCTCATGCTTGCCGTACTTTTTATATGCGAATACACTGAGCACAAATCCGAGCACTGTGATGGCGGCACATATAAAACCGACAGCTGCATACCCGTATCCCACATATACAGGTCCCATCAAAGCAGAGCCTAATGTCACAGCCAGATTCGAGGCGAGGCTGTAAAACGCCATGATTTTCCCGCGATGGCGCTCTGAGCAGTCACTCAAAATGGTGCTGAGCAGCGTCACCGTCAAGCTTTGCATTAATCCCCAAATAAACAGGCTGACGATTAACAGAATCATTGAAGCCGGCGCATATGCTAAACATGCCAGCAGCACGCTGATGACTCCCAGCGCAATCAAAAGTGAGCGCATTTTTCCGATGCGGTCGGCTACCTTACCTGTAATGACACTCATGGAAAACCCGATGCCGTAAATCATGATAAATAAGCCCGCTGCTGTGTTTCCTCCGGTAAAAACGTCCTGAAGATAGGAGCCTAAAAATGAATACATACCGTAAAAACCAATCATATTACAAAAGGTTATCGTGATATAAACGGGTACGCGCGGGACTTTCAGCGCATCCCGGAATGTTCCGGCAGGTTCTTCTTTTTCTTCCTTGCCGTTGTTTTTATGTTCGGCATGGCGGCGCATTTCAAGCAGGATCAGCAGAACAACTAAAACGCCCATCAAGGCGAAAATCCAAAATGTCCATCTCCAATGCAGGACGCCGCCGATGAATGATCCGAGCGGCACACCGAAAATCAGCGCCAGCGACCAGCTTGAAACGATCAGTCCCATCACCTTGCCCCGGTATGTATAAGGAACACGATCCCCGACAATGGCGTAAGCGGTCGGCACAAACGCTCCCGCAGCCAAACCAGAAAGCGCCCTGCCTAAAAAGAAGAAAAAGATATTTTGGGCCAAAGCGCATATCACTGTCCCTATAATAAAGATCACAAGCCCGGCCATTAAACTTAATTCTCTGGAGTATTTATCACCTAAAGGAACCAGTAGCGGCGCACCAATAAATATCATCACGCCGTAAATACTGATAGATAACGCAAGGACACTGACATCTGAGTTGAAGGCTTTTGCTAAATCCGGCAGCAGCGGCGAGATGACAAGCTCTTCAGATCCGGCCGCAAATACCCCCATCGTTAAAGCCAATGCTAAAAATAGCGGAAAATGATGTTTTGTTTCGATGTCATTGTTTTGTTTGCTGTTCATTCTCCCTCAAACACCTCTTCCATAATCTTCATATCGTAAAGTTAAAATATAGTTTAGCATTGTTTTTTCACATTTTACAATTCGAACGCAATATTTATTATTTTTATTATTTTCATTTAAACCCCAATGTAGATGAATATATTTCATTTTAAAACCACAAAGGATTTTAATGCGTAAAAAAGCTCTCCGGTTTTCCGGAGAGCTTTTTCTATTGCGCCTCTGCCTGTTAAAATCAAAAAGCTTCGGACGTTGTTTTGGCTTGCATATGAAGAATTAAATAATCCGGGCCGCCTGCTTTTGAGTCTGTTCCGGACATATTAAAACCGCCGAACGGCTGATAGCCGACAATCGCTCCGGTGCAGCCTCTGTTGAAGTATAGGTTTCCGACATGGAAATCCTCGCGCGCCCGTTCAATATGCGCACGGTTTTTCGTCAGCAGCGCGCCTGTTAATCCGTATTCCGTGTTATTTGCGATCTCCAGCATATGATCGAAATCACGCGCTTTGCAGATCGCAACAACCGGTCCGAAAATTTCTTCCTGCATCAGGCGCGCGTTTTCATCAACATCAGCAAAGATCGTCGGCTGAATAAAGTAGCCTTTTGAATCATCGCCTTCACCGCCGGTCAACAGCTTGCCTTCAGACTTGCCGATTTCAATATAAGACATGACTTTGTTGTAGGACGCTTCATGAATCACGGGACCCATATACGTATCGGGATCTTCCGGATTGCCGACAGCGAGCGTTTTCGTCAGCGCCACAGCTTTTTCCACCACTTCATCATAAACATCCTGATGGATGACCGCGCGGGAGCCCGCTGAACACTTCTGTCCTGAATATCCAAATGCTGAATACACGATAGAGGATGCAGCAAGGTCAAGATCAGCGTCCTTGTCGACGAGCACCGTGTCTTTTCCCCCCATCTCAGCAATCACCCGCTTCAGCCATTTTTGCCCCGGCTGCACTTTGGCGGCACGCTCATAGATCCGGCAGCCGACTGCACGGGAACCTGTAAATGAGACAAACCGAGTTTTCGGATGTTCCACTAAGAAATCACCGATTTCCGCTCCATCTCCCGGAATGTAATTCAGAACGCCGTTTGGCAAGCCCGCTTCCTCCATGACCTCGACAAATTTTGCAGCCACTACCGGAGCCGCGTCAGCCGGTTTTAAGAGAATCGTATTTCCGGTCACAATTGCGGCAGCCGCTGTTCCAGCCATAATCGCAAGCGGGAAGTTAAATGGAGAAATGACGATGCCGACGCCTAGCGCTTCGTAATGATATTGATTGAACTCGCCAGTACGGCTTTTCACCGGAGCCCCTTCCTTGAGGCTTAACATTTGGCGCGCGTAGAATTCCAAGAAGTCTATCGCTTCAGCCGTGTCCGCATCCGCTTCCTTCCACGGTTTTCCCGCTTCCTTCACAAGGTAGCTTGAAAATTCATGCTTTCTTCTGCGCAAAATAGCCGCCGCTTTAAAGAGGATATTCGCGCGGTGCTCCGGTCTTTGTTTTTTCCAGGATTCAAATGCCTGCAATGCGGCTTGCATCGCTTTTTCGGCAAGCTCTTGATCCGCTGTAGACGCGTACCCAATGACCTCTTCTTTATTTGCCGGGTTAATGGAAACAATTTTGCGGTCGGTTTCGATTTTTTCTCCATTTATGACAAGCGGATAATGCTTGCCGAGCTGCGTGTTTACAAATGCCAATGACTCCCCAAATGCTGTTTTATTCTTCGCTTCCGAAAAATCGGTAAATGGTTCGTGTGCGTATGATACTGTCATATGTAGTCCCCCTCATGTCATGAAATATGTCTTCGCATGAATAAAAATGCAAGATTCGTGCCACTATTGTGTCTATTATTGAAAAAACTTGTTGAATACTGCAGAAATTTGACTAGCAGGTGAACACCTTTCCCTTTCTCCAATCATGAAGTGCAAATTTTTTTGCTTATTCCGCTCTTTCCGCAAAGAAAAAGTGCAAAATTTCTTTGCATCAGAAGGGGATATCTTCCCCTTCCAAATTTACACCCACCCGCGGAATCGCGATGCTTCCGCCGATTTTCTGATGCCCGTCATGTAAGCCGCCAAGCGCATATCCACTTTATGTGTTGCCGCTGTCTGATAAATCGTTTCGAATGAATTGACCATGACGTTTCTCAATTTTTCCGCGACCTCTTCTTCCGGCCAATAGTATCCTTGGTTGTTTTGCACCCATTCAAAATAAGAAACCGTGACGCCACCGGCACTCGCCAGGATATCAGGCACGAGGAGCACGCCTCTTTCGTTCAAAATCTTAGTGGCATCAATGGTTGTCGGGCCATTCGCCGCTTCAACGACGATTGACGCCTGAATGTTGTGCGCGTTTTTGGCTG
Source organism: Bacillus cabrialesii (assembly GCF_004124315.2). Classification (GTDB taxonomy): domain Bacteria; phylum Bacillota; class Bacilli; order Bacillales; family Bacillaceae; genus Bacillus; species Bacillus cabrialesii. The sequence continues at coordinate 3,804,590 of NZ_CP096889.1, forward strand.
TGATTTGATTGGCGATCGCCGCCGGCACTAAAATATCGCAATCCTTTTCAAGCAGTTCCTCATTTGTGATGACATCTGTGAATAAATTGGTAACCATGCCGAAGCTGTCCCGCTTATCGAGCAAATAAGGGATATCAAGGCCGGCCGGGTTGTAGAGCCCGCCATGGGCATCCGAAATCCCGACCACCTTCGCGCCGGCATCATGCATGAATTTGGCCAGAAAGCTCCCCGCGTTTCCAAAGCCCTGTATGATGATGCGCGCGTTTTGCAGCTTGATCCCTTTTTTCTTTACCGCCTCTTCAATACAAATCGTGACGCCCTGCGCCGTTGCCGTTTCCCTGCCTTGCGATCCGCCTAAAACGAGCGGCTTCCCTGTGATAAAGCCCGGAGAATCGAATTCACGCAGCCGGCTGTACTCATCCATCATCCACGCCATAATTTGCGAGTTGGTGTACACATCGGGAGCCGGAATATCCTTTGTCGGGCCGACGATCTGGCTGATGGCGCGGACATAACCTCTGCTCAGCCTTTCCAGTTCTCCAAATGACATGGTACGCGGATCACAAATAATACCGCCCTTTCCGCCGCCGTAAGGAAGATTGGCAATCCCGCATTTGAGCGTCATCCAAATGGACAATGCCTTGACCTCCTCTTCATTGACTTCAGGATGGAAGCGCACGCCTCCCTTTGTCGGACCGACCGCATCATTGTGTTGCGACCGGTATCCTGTGAACACTTTGACGCTGCCGTTATCCATTTTGACCGGGATGCGGACGGTGAGCATTCTCTGCGGCTCTTTCATGAGTTCATACATATCGCCCGGATAGCCAAGTTTCCGAAGGGCTTCCTTAATGATCGTTTGGGTAGACAGAAATAAGTTAAGAGCTTCTTTTTCCTTATCTTTCGCGACTTGCTTTGCTGACATCTTTTTCACCTCATTGTTTTTTGGACGGCCATAAATGTAAGCGCTTTATAAAATCAGCCGGCCCATTCCTGTTTCTGTATTGGATTCACCCTTATCATCATGCAAGATTCATACCAGTTTTTTTAATCAACAAAAAAGAGACTGATAATATCTCAGTCTCTAATCAACTCTATTCATTAACGAGGATTAATTACCAGCTGCGTTTCAGCATAAAAACTGCCAATTCCCAAACCGTTTACCACATCGCCTTTAATCGTGTAAGTGCCTGCGCGCGGAAGGGTTTTTCGCACCATCACAAGATCAAATTCAGATGCGCCTAGCAAATCAAGCGTAAGCGGGAGTCTGACTGTTTTCCCATCGTTTAAAATTTGTGTTTCTTTCAGCGTTCTTCCATTCACTGAATCTCTTGTCGTAGCATGAAACCCGTCAGGAAATCGAAATTCTACCGCGCCGAGAGAAACCACCGCATTTGGTTTATATGTCACTTCAATATCAGAAGTGGTCCACTCTGTTGTGCTGTTGATGGTTTTTGCCTCGATTGTTGCGGACTGCGCATGAGCTTGGCCTGAAGGAAGCAAGATAGATAGCAGGACAGCTGAACTGATGAATAATGAAGATACGAATGAAGCTCTTTTTAACATGGCATTTCCTCCTCAAATCACTGTTGGGATTGGCCAGAGCGTCCTCTGCAGAAAAAGCGTTTTTCCGTAATTCGCGAATTATCCTCTTTTCCTTAAAAATTAATCTATCACCATTTTATATGGAAGTAAATGTTTTTTTAGGAATATTAACACTTGGGATTGTTTGAGAATTTTATCCTGTTTTCACAAGGTTCGAATGGCGGATTTTCTAGTTTGATCCACCTGTTGATTTCTATCTTTTTTCCTATTTTGAAAAAAGGACAAAAAAAGTCGAAGATGCCTCCGCTCTTCGATTGATCATGTTCCTATCCTTTATCTAAATTCCGTGTTCCAGTTAAAACCGATCGTTTCATCATCCCACGGAATCCTTTTTTCATCAGGTTGATCCGGGTTATACGACATGGTTGTAAAGTAGATAATCGTCAGCGGCGTTTCCCCCAGCACCCTGTATCCGTGGGCGACCCCTTTTGGAATCAATAATAGCATCGGGTTGTCTTCGCCCATATAATAGACGTCAGTTTCCCCTTTTGTCTTTGAATCCTCGCGCAGATCGTAAAGGACAACCTGAGCGTGGCCGGTCGGGAAGAACCAGAGATCATCCTGCTTTTCATGATAATGAAATGCTTTAATGACACCCGGATAGCTTTTCGACCAAGACGCCTGCCCGAAGTGCTCAAGAAGGTTCTCATCATCCCGAACCAGCTCGGCAAAAAAGCCCCTGTCATCACTATGCTTCGTCAATTTTTTCACCTTGACTCCATCAATCACGCGCACTGCTCCTCTCCTGCAAATACTCCCGTAACGCTTCCCGCCAATGGCGGGGGCGAATGCCGGCTTCTTCAATGGCCCTATGGCTCAGCACAGAGTAAGCCGGACGGGGCGTTTTGTTCCCGTATTCTTCTGTCGTGACAGGCAAAATGACTGTTCCCAGCCCGCTTTCTTCCATAATCGCCTTCGCAAATTCATACCAGCTGCATATGCCTGAATTGCTGACATGATAAATGCCCGGCGGATGGCTGAACAGCTTGATGACCGCTTCTGCTAAATCCTTCGTATAAGTCGGCGAACCCATTTGATCGCTTACAACCTTCAGCTCTTGTTTCGTTTCAGCAAGCTTCAGCATGGTATGAACGAAGTTGCTGCCGCCATGTCCGTACACCCACGACGTTCGGATGATCGTGCTGTCTTTTGTCGCTAATCGAATCAATTCTTCACCGAGCTTTTTGCTTTTGCCGTAGATGGTGTTTGGATCGAGGGGATCGTCTTCCTTGTATGGCTGGGTTCCTTTCCCGTCGAATACATAGTCCGTGCTGATATGAACATATTGAGCGCCGATGCGGGTTGCCTCAAGCGCTGTATAATAAGCGCCGATTCCGTTAATCAAGTATGCTTTATCAAGTTCTGTCTCGCATTTATCAACGGACGTAAACGCGGCTGTATTGACCACGATATCCGGCTGATAATGGCCGAATGAATGCCGTACTGAGCGCTGGTCGGCAATGTCCATCATCTTTTTTGTTAACGCAATGACCTCATATCCGGCTTGCTTCAGCTGGCGGCACAGTTCCAGGCCAAGCTGTCCTCCCGCACCAGTCACCAATACCTTTGTCAATCGGATCACCTTCTCATCGGTCATTGTCTGTATACCAGCGAATCGTGCGCGCAATGCCTTCTTCAAACGGCACTTCCTGCCGCCAGCCCAGTTCGTTTTTCAGCTTTGATGCATTGATCGCATAGCGCCGGTCATGCCCTTTCCTGTCTTCCACGTGGGCGAACAATTCCTCACAGCCAAGATGCTTCATGATGATGCTCGCCAGCTCTTTATTCGTGCGTTCATTTCCGCCGCCGATGTTATACACCTCGCCGTCGGTTCCTTTTTCTAAAATCAGCTTGATGGCCCGGCAATGATCCTCCGCAAACAGCCAGTCTCGAATCTGCAGCCCATCACCGTACAGCGGAACCGGAAGCCCTTGCTTCGCATGGCGGATAATCGTCGGGATCATTTTTTCGCTGTGCTGATAGGGACCGTAATTGTTGCTGCATCGTGTGATAATGGCCGGAAGCTTGTGGGTTTTCACATACGACAACACAAGCAAATCAGAGCTTGCCTTACTGGCTGAGTATGGGTTATTAGGGGAAAGCGGCGTCGTTTCAGTAAATGCGGGATCATCCGCTTCTAAATCCCCGTACACCTCATCTGTTGAAATATGAATCAGTTTTTTTGCCTTTCCTTGTAAAACCGCTTCTGCCAATCGGTATGTCCCCATCACATTTGTGGTGATGAACGGCTCTGCTTGGGAAATGCTTCTGTCCACATGTGATTCCGCAGCGAAGTGAATCACGCCGTCATAGGTCTGATCAAATGCGCGGTCGATATCCTCCTGAACGCTGATGTCCCCTTTCACAAAGCGAAATCGGCTGTTTTCCTTTAATGTTTCCATTTCCTTCGGGTGGCTGGCGTACGTCAGTTTATCTAAAACGGTAATGCGCGCATCCGTTTCCTTGAGCATGAGCTTTGTAAACGTGAGCCCGATAAAGCCGGCCCCGCCCGTAATTAAATATGATTTTGCCATCACTTTTCGTCCTGTCCTTTCTGTAAAGCCTTGTGTACAAGCTGAGAGGCGAGATGAAGCGATTCATGAGTGCCTGCATCGACCCACCAGCCTTTTAACACATCATACGTAAGCTGGCTGTTTTCGATGTATAGATTATTCACATCGGTGATTTCCAGCTCGCCGCGCTTTGACGGTGATATTTGCTCAATATATGAAAATACCTCCGCATCATACATATAAATGCCGGTTACACAAAGGTTGGTCGGCGGCTGTGCGGGCTTCTCGATAATGGAACGAATCCGCTTGTTTTTCTCATCAATCTCAGCAATCCCGAAGCGCTCCGGATCATCAACTTCTTTCAGCAGCACCTTTGCTCCTTTTCCCTGCTGTTCAAAGCGTTCCGTATAAGGCTTTAATGAATCTTCAAATATATTATCACCTAATAATAAAATGAAAGGCTCTTTTTTCGTAAAGCGTTTTGCATAAGACAGCCCATCCGAAATGCCCGATGCGGCCGGCTGTACCTGATAAGTGATTGTGACGCCAAGCTCTTCACCGTTCCCAAGCAGTTTATAAAATTGCGGCATATGCTCTTTTTGGCTGATGAGTAAAATGTCTTTGATTCCGGCTTCCTCCAGCCTCATAATCGACCAGTAAATCATCGGATACGGGCCTACAGGAAGCAAATGCTTGTTGACGGCTTTCGTTAAGGGCATAAGGCGTGAGCCGTTTCCTCCGGCTAAAATAACACCTTTCACATTAACACTTCCTTACATGCATTTTTATACCTATTGATCATACAAATCTTGAAGAATAGCTGATACCCGCTTGATGCCTTTGCCATCCACGAGCGGCCTCCCCCCATTGTGCAAAGAAAGGCGGAGAGGATAGCTGCTGATGAGTCGTGACATCTGATAGATGAGCGTTTCATCTGATACAAGCTCTCCGAGACCAAGGTCAAGAGCGGCTCCTTGCTCAGCGAATGTTTTGGCTGTTGCCGTTTGGTGTTCAACCTGAGAAAGAACAAGGCACGGCACACCGATACAAACGGCTTCATAAAGAGAGATGCCCCCCGCGACAATGGCTGCATCCGCTTGTTTCATCAAACCCGCCATATCATTTGTCTGCCCGATCACCGTGTATTGCGGCTTTTTTTGGATCTGTCTTCGGACCGCCTCTTGATGCGGTGAAGCGCTCCCCATCACAAACATCGTGTTTTTGTCCTTCATGGCAGGGACTTGATCGGCTGCAGCCAGCACTCTAAAAATAAGCTGCTTCGGATCGCTTCCTCCCAATGCAACAAGGATATTGCGGCATTCTTTCTTGAGTGTGTAATCATTTCTTGCGGATTGGAAGGCGGAATGAAGAATAAGATAATCCGGCCCTTCATAGATGCGGGTGTTTCCCTGATCGTACGCTTTGCTTCTGATATCGCCGTAAATTCCGTTAATGATGACGTCACTTTGATCAATCGCTTTGGGATTTCTCTCTTCAAAAAGTACGATTTTCGCATCTGTTTCCGCTTTTATTTTCGTTAACAGCTCGGCAGGCGCGCCGAGAATATCAAACAAAAGCAGATCAAGTTCCTTGCTTTTTATTTCCCGGAGAATAAATTCGTGCTGCTGCGGCTTCGGTTTTACGATGACACGCCAATGCTCTTCATGAAGAAATGGCTCAGACTCCTGATTCGTGTAAAACGTTATCAAGCAGCGCCGTTTAAGTTCTTCCGCAAGTCTCTTCATTCGGACAACATGACCCATTCCCTTTTCATAGCCGCCGTCTGCGAAGATCCCTATATGCATGGCTACTCAGCCTCTCGTTCGATCGCCGCATCAGGGTTCCGGTTGAGTAGGCTGATGAGCTCTGATGCGGATACATCTGGGCGCTCGCCTGCTTTTTGATAAAGGGCCTTTATCGATTCATAGTCTTCCTTTGTATCAATGATCAGCCGATATTGAGGGGCGCGAATTCGTTCCGGCGCCTCTAAAAACTGGACGTGATAAAGAGCTGGATGATTTCTCACATATAACGTAACGTGCTCCTGATATTGATCCTCCAATGCCTGAATACGGCTGATGTCTATTAACAGCTTGGCGTTGACCGCTTCACCGCAAATTCCTAACGGGGTATTCAGGATATACGTATAATCCGCGCCTTGATCAAGATGCGCCTTAATCATTACATCAAGCAGCTCTGGATCGACAAACGGATTATCAGCCGTTAACCGGATGACAATTGTTGGTTTGACAGTCTCTATGACCTCCACAAACCTGTCGAGAACACGTTCCTCGCTGCCGCGAAAAACACGAAAGCCATGTTTGATACAGTGCGCCTCTAATTTGTCGTCAGTTTCTCTGTCAGACGTGGCGATGACAAGATTATCCTGATCTTTTTGATAAAACGCGCTTTGCCGGACGCGGTGAACGAGAATATCAAGTAAACGATTCGGTCCGAGCGGGCGGAGCACTTTTCCCGGAAGCCGTGTTGAACCCATTCTGGCTTGAATGATAAAGAGAATGTCATTCATAAAACGGGCTGTCCTTCATTAAAATGTCATCCCAGACAATGCCTGTGTCAGCCGGAATGTCTCTTACAGCCCGAACGCCGCCGGCCAGCAGCTCAAAAAACCTCGGGTGCAGCCCCTGCGGCTTTTGGCCGGGGCGAAGCACTGCGATATTGTCTTCACTAAACGCTTCACCTTTTTGAATCGGAGCTGTTGTAAAGATCCCTCTGTACGCAAAATTTCGGATTTCTCCTTCAATGGCTGTCGTTGTTTTGTATGAATTGCCTAGGAGCTTTTCAGAGATCGGCTTCCTGATTCCTTGTTTCAGCTCGGCTTCCGTTTTTCTGATGCCTTCAACCATTTCTTTTAATTCATCCGGATTCAACGCAAACGAGTGGTCGGCGCCCGGCAGATTTTTATCGATCGTAAAATGCTTTTCTATCAGTCTTGCACCGAGCCGAACCGCGGCACACGGCGCTTCTGTCGGGTGTTCGCTATGATCGGAGAAGCCGATAACTGCGTCAGGAAAAGCGGCGGCAAGCATCGGAATGACGCTGAGATTGCTGTACTCCGGCGGCGCAGGGTATTTCGCCACACAATGCATAATGGCAATTTGATCGTTTCCCTCTGCCTTGATGGTGCTCCAAGCTTCGTGAACATCGGAAATTTCCGCTCCGGCAGTCGAGAAAATCATCGGCCTGTTCATTCGGGCGACATATTTGAGCAGCGGGAGATGGTTAATTTCATAGGATGCGATTTTAAAAGCGCTCGGAGAGGTGGACTGAAGCAGGTCGGCTGACCCTTCGTCACACACTGTGCTTAAAAAGATCACCTGCTTTTCTCGGCAGTAATCCAATAGCGGAGAAATCCACTCAGCCGGCATTTCCATAGATTGAACCAAAGAAAAAATTGAGACGTCCTTGCCCGCCGCTGTTTTGTACAAGCCTGGGTCTTTCTGGTACATCTTATCAGCCTGAAACATTTGAAATTTCACGGCATCCGCTCCCGCTTCCGCCGCCGCGTCAATCAGCGCAAAGGCCTGATCAAGCTTCCCGTCATGATTAATTCCCGCCTCTGCAATAATAAATACAGGCGCGTCTTTGCCCACAGTCTTATTCGCGATCTGAAATTCTGCCATTATTTCGCCTCCTTGCCCGGCCAAATATGATAATAGTAATACGATTGTTCAGCGGTGAAGCCCATTCTTTCATAAAGGCGGATCGCCCTTACATTGTGAAGCTGCGTCCCCGCTGTTACCGTTTTATGCTTCTGGGTCGACGGGTGTTCTATGAGATTCGCCAATAAATGAAACGCGATGCGTTTTCCTTCAAATCCCGGCTTCACAGCCATCAAATCAAGAATACATTCATCGTCTCTCGATAAGCCCTGAAGATAGCCGATGACCTCGCCATTATGCTTAGCGGCAATATTAATAGCCGCTCTTCCATTCAGGTTGTTCCGTGTCCACTCGTAAAAAATGTTGTTTGCTGCTTCGCGGCTGAGATGAGGATCTTGAAAATATCTGCTTTTTGTAAACGAGTCTCGGGCCAGCTCACATATCGCTTCTGTGTCTCCGGGCTCAGGCGGGCCCAGTTCAAAAAATGGCGGTGTTTTGTCATAAAAAGACGGGGGCTTCGCCAGCTTCAGCAAACTGCCGACGAAGTAAGAGGATGGCTGCTGCTGTATCACATGCGCGGCTCCGATATCTTCAGCCGGAACACGAACAAAGATAAAATCCGTTTCATCCATTTGACGTACAGAATAAAACGCTTGAAACAGCCTCTTCAGCTGCCCGGTGCTGTTTGCCGCAAGAAGCTTAACGTTCATGACTTTCTTCTGAAGAATCTTGCTTTCCCACAGAGAGTCTTCATAAAGCAAGACGCCTTGGAGCCCGCTGTTTTCAAAAAGGCCGAGGGAGAATTGATACGGAACGTCCAGTGTAAGCTGCCTGCTGTGGAGAAAACTCTCAATCGCCTCTTTGGAGATATTTTCTTTTACCGTGTACACTTAACCAGCCCCTTTTACGATATCCCGCACAGCTTCAATGACATCATTTACATCCTCGTCAGACATTGATGGATAGAGCGGGAGCGACAGGGTTCGTTTATAGTAATTCAAAGCGATCGGGAAGTCCGCTTCCTTAAAACCGAATTGCTTTTGATAGTACGGATGAATGTGCACGGGAATAAAATGAACGCTTGTGCCGATATTGTATTCATCCTTTAAAGCCGTAATCATTTCGCCGCGCGTGACACCGGCCTGTTTTTCATCAACTTGCAAAACATATAAATGCCAGGCATGCCTGCCGTCAGCATGAACAAACGGCGTGATCAGCCCCGGAATTCTCTGAAAAGCGGCTTGGTAACGGCCGGCAATCTCTTCTCTCCGTTTCTGCATCTCATCCAGCCGTTTCAGCTGATGAAGACCGAGAGCCGCCTGCAAATCAAACATGTTCATCTTATAGCCGGGCGATTCGACTTCATAATACCAGCTGCCATTTGAAGAATAACGGTTCCACGCGGCTTTGCTCATGCCGTGAAGGCTCAGCACCCGGATGTTGTCAGCAAGCTCCTCATCGTCTGTCGTCAGCATGCCGCCTTCACCTGTCGCGAGGTTTTTGGTGGCATAAAAGCTGAATGCCGTCGCATCCCCGATAGAACCGATCATTCTTTGCTTATAAGTCGTATACACCGCATGTGCCGCATCCTCCAGTACGAATAAGCCATGCTTTTTGGCAATCGCCAATATCGCATCCATATCGCAGGACTGCCCGCCGAAGTGGACGGGTACAACTGCTTTCGTTCGCGGTGTGACGGCCGCTTCAAGCTTTTCCGGGTCAATATTGAGCGTGTTTTCATCAATGTCCGCAAACACAGGCGTCGCTCCTGTATGAATAATCGTATTGGCGGTCGAGCTGAATGTAAGCGGTGAGGTAATGACCTCGTCACCCGGCCCGATCCCTTTTGCTTTCAAAGCCAAAAATAAAGCAGCGGTACATGAATTCAGCGCCACGGCATGCTTCGCCCCGACAAACGCGGCAAATTCTTTTTCAAACTGCTGAACCTTCGGGCCTTTGGAGAGCCATCCCGATTCAAGCGTTTCTGTAACCTCCTGAATCTCTTCCTTGCCGATTAACGGCAATGAGTAAGGAAGAAAATGATTTCTCTTTTGCACCATTTCTTTGCGCTCCTATCATTTTATTCACTATCTTCCCGCCTGTAATCAACCCCTGTTTTGTCTTTCAGTTCCGAAAATAAAGCGTTTGTTGATTCTGCCACCGGATAATTGGCTGCTGTGAATGCCAGACGCGCCTCTTCTGCTTTTTGATGCACGGCGGGACTTCGAAGAACCTCAATCAAGGTACGCGCCAGTTCATCCGGCTGATCAAACATAAAATCGCCAAGAGACTCATAATACGGATATGTGCGGTTTCCGGTTGATTTCCCGATCAGCACAGGCTTTTCAAACAGCATAGCTTCAAGTCCGACCGTTGAGGTTTGCGTCACTGCCGCGTCAGCATACGGCAGCACATCATACAGCTCCAGCTCCTTTTTGATGACTCTGCATGCTTTATGTTTTTTCGCCGCTGCGTGATACAGATCAAGCTTGTTTTTTCCGATTTCCCACGGATGAGGCTTGATGATAATTTGCAGCTGTTTCTGATCAGAAAGCCCTTCCAGCACACCCGAATAAAAATCTTCCGAAAAAGGCTGGGTCGCAATGAGCACGATTTTTTTTGACGGATGAAAAGAAAGCTTTCGATAGAATGCGGACATATCCATAGGGGTTCTGTCAAAAATCTGATCGAAGCGGGGATGTCCTGTCACGAGAATCTGCTCAGGTTTACAGCCTTTTCGTTTGAACCACTCCGCTTCATACGCACCAAAAACAGCTTGATAGGTTGTAAAAACAGGAATGAAGGCTTCATCTCCCATCAATGCGCCATGCTGAAGACAAATGCTGACGATCCCTCTCCTGTGACACATGAGAGCGAGCACCCTGCTGTAAATATCTTCTGCCGTACCGACGACAACAGCCGAAATCTTCTCCTGCTCAAACAGCGCATCAACCGTATCAATGGCTTCCATAAATAAAGGAATATCTTTGTATAGCCGGTCGCGAAACGCTTGATCACCGAAAGCCGGGTGGTCATCGAACGGAGCGAGAATCGAACAGGCTGTCTCGAGATACGGCTTCGGGTCGCCTTTTTGGCATGAATCCGCAATTTCACGCTTGCTCATCACAGGCAGATCACAATAATGCGGCAAGCTCCATCTGGCCAAAACAGCTGTTTTTTCAGGATCAAACTGATAGTAATTTTCGTTCGTAAAACGCAGATAATCAAAGTGCAAAATGACTTTCCCTTTAACAGGTTCGACGTTTGCTTTGACTATATTTTGTATTTTTTCTTCAAAAAACGGCTGAATCTGCCCTTCATCGATATGCTGATCCACTGGTCCAAATAACTCTGGTTCTTCTTCCATCATCACTCGAAGCTCAGGGCTGATGTATTGATAAAAATTGCTGATAAGCCCAAGCGGAATCCCCTTGTAGCGAAGTCTGTCAAGAAGCTCCACATACTTCCGGTACAGCACCCAATAATTGCTTAAATAGGCCGACAAGCTCTCACCCCATTCCAAGCTTTTTTAATGATTCACGCAGCTCGCGGCAATTGCGCTGCGGAGGAAGGTTCCTGACGAATTCATTTTTTTCTGATTCAAACAGCTGAAAGTGAATCGATTGGTCGGTAATATAATTCAGATCCAGCTCCTCGGCCAGCGGGTAAAACGGATAAAAATGGTTGACTCTCCAAAAGAATCGGGCATCCCCGATCCGGTAAAACGCCGGGCTTTCATCCCAACAGGAGCCAAATTTCTCCTTTACCTTCTCAAGCACAGAATACCTGTGCATCACCGAGCAATGATCGATGGCGCACGGCGCGTTCCAAGTCACTTGAGCGGCAGGCCTGACGGTTTCTTTTACAATGGCGCGATGCTCGTTTAAATGATAGGTTTTGGAGGCTGAGTAAATCACAGCCTTTTCAGGATGAGCATCGAGTTCCTGCACCATTTTCAGGAGCCGGTCCGGCATATAAATGTTGTCATCGGTTGCATAGGTGATATATTCGCCTTCCGCCATCTCAATCGCCTGATTGATCAGCGCAGCGTACCTCGTTTTTTCCGTTCTTTCCTTCACTCCAGACACATCGCTTTGATAAAAACGCACTCGGCTATCATTCAAAAAAGGACGGATTACATTCAGCGTCTCTTCATTGGAGTTGTCATCCATAATAAACAATTCAAAATCTGAAAACGTTTGTGAGAGTATGCTAGAAATGGACTTTGCCACATAATCGCTTTTGTTATAGCTCGTCATAATGACTGATACTTTCGGCAAACTCTACACCTCCTTCTTGAAACTTCACACCTGAAACTATCGTTATCTTATGTTGCTTATGCGCAAGTTGCGCTAGGGATACAAACCAATATGCGAAAAGTTTGTGTATGTCTATGAAAAACAGCGGCTGCCCCGATTAAAATCTGGCCCGTCCGCTGTTCTTTTTCCGCATAATCCAAGCATCAGCCTCATAAGGTGAAAGAGATAAAAATCGCACCAGCGACTAAGATCGTTTTTCATCGGAGGTGAGTCATCGCGGAGCGTTCACTATACATCCGGAACATGTTTTGATTGGTTTTCATAAAAAGGAGGAACGATATGAAACCGAAAAAAAATCAATATCAGCAAATGCAGGCATTTGATAATATGCAGGGGTATCAGCCTCAATACGGCGCCAATCCGTACCCGCAGCAAGGCCAAGGCGGACAAATGCAGATGATGGGGATGCAGCCAATGATGCCAATGCAGCAGGGGCAGCAAGGACAGCAGGGCTTCGGATTCCCGGGACAGCAGCAAGGCGGTGGATTTCAGATTCCATCGGGTCCGACACCGTCAGCGCCGGGCCAAAGCGTTCCAGGTATGCTTCCTGTTGAGGAATCTTACATTGAGAATATTTTGCGCCTGAACCGTGGAAAAACGGCCACCATTTATATGACTTTTGAAAACAGCAAGGAATGGGGCTCGAAGATCTTTCGCGGTGTCATCGAGGCCGCGGGCCGGGATCACATTATCCTCAGCGACCCGAAATCAGGCACACGCTACCTGCTCCTGACAATCTACCTCGATTACATTACATTTGATGAAGAAATTGCCTATACGTATCCGTATTCCATGTCGTCCTATTCGCCAAGATAAAGAAAAAGCCAATCACTCATATGATGAGGATTGGCTTTTTTGTTTATAGATATTTGACGGCTGCGACGACGATCATAATCCAAGAAATAATAAACGCCACACCGCCGAGCGGGGTAATGGCCCCAAGAATAGAGACTTGCGTCACACTGAGAATATATAAGCTTCCGGAAAACAGCACAATTCCCGCGAACATCAGCCAGCCGGCTGTCGTGACACTGCCGATGCCGGATAATTTATCGGCCAGAAACGCGACAACGAAAAGCCCAAGGGCGTGATACATATGATACTGCACACCGGTGTGCCAAACCTGAAGATATTTATCAGGGATTTTCCCTTCTAATCCGTGAGCGCCAAATGCCCCGAGTCCCACGGCAAGCAGGGCGTTAATGGCCCCTAATATGATAAAAACTTTCATCTATCTCTCCCGCCTTTTCGTTAAACTCATATCATTTATCTTATCGCACCTGTATCAAAATTCAATGTTTGTTCTCCGATGACACGAGATTGTCGGATTTTTTCCTGCGCCACAGCTGAAACTGGTCTGCCGCTATTGCAGCAAGCGTCCCTAATACGAGTCCGTTACTCAAAAGAGAAATAAATACCGGATGCAATCCCTTTAACGCAGTTTCAGGAACAAACATGATACCGACCCCTGTCAGCAGCGAGATGCCGATCACAGACCGCACCCTTTTCAGTTCCGCTTTCTCATATGAATCAAATTCTGCAAAAGCCAGACCGCCCATGGCGGAGAACACAACAAAGTTTACCGCAAACCCAACAGGTGAAGGCAGGCTCGCAAATGCATTCATAAAAAATGGGATCACGCTGATCACGACCACCAAAATACTGCCAATCATAAACGGTTTTTTAGAAGGCATTTTGGTCGTCTCGATAAAACCCGCGGCTCCCGAAATCGGAACCGGTGCAATGGCTCCCGTCAAACCGCTGAGCAGATGGCTGAATGAAGCGGCAAAACCGGCATGGCGTTCGTGATGCTGTCCATCCGGCTGTTTGCCGAATTTTTTCACGGCGATATCCACAACCTTCATGCTTGCCAGCATATTCACGATCAGCAGGATGGTAATAAAAACGGAAGTGATGATCAGGCCGCTGTTAAATAGCGGGGTGCCAAAAGGAAACAAGGAAGGCAGCTGAAACAGCCGGTCCGGCATTTCCATCGGCTTTGCCGCTCCGGCAGCCGCAAACAGCACCCATCCGCCGAACAGCGCCAATAAAATCGAATATTGCTTAAAAAACATGATGTTCGAATTTGTCATCAAAAAGGCGGCAGCAATCACAACAAGCGCCAGGCCAAATACAAGACCGTCCACCCCGTCCTTTCGATAGCCGATGCCGAGAATTCCTTTTATAATGGGCTGACTCAGCTGCATCACCAGCAGCAATAAATAGACACCCGTTACAACCGGGGTAAACAAGGCGGCAAGCCGGTCTATGACCTTGAAGACACTTAACAAAAAGAAACATACAGCGCTTACAAGAAGCGCCCCCTGCAAACCGCGCAGTGTGTCCCCATATGTCGCAAACACAGTTCCCGCCAGCCCGGCGTAGATCGTATACACTCCCCACCACAAGCCTGCGGGGCTTTCATTGATCGGCAGTCTGTGGCCTTTCAAACACTGAATGACCGCGGCAATTCCCAGTACAAAAAAGGTGCTTTGGATCAGTCTCGCAGAATCAGAGTGATCCAAATGAAACGACTGGGCAACCGCCACCGGAACAACAATCGCCGCAGCAATGATAAACGCTGTCCATTGGAGTGCGCCAAGAACCAATTTCACGTGAGCTCAACCTTTCTCATTAAAAATCAAATAAAGATTCTCCGTTTCCATCCTCTTCCTGCTTCTCTTTTTCCTGTTTTCGATATTTAGTTAATCCAGCGCTTCCCATCATTTTTTCCATCATCAGCTGGTCTGTCGATGGCGGCGCGGCATGACTCGGCGTGCTGCTCGGCTGGATGCGGGGCGCGCTCGCAGTCTCCGGCTGATCCAGCACGACGTCACACAAAGATCGGACAACCGCTACATAACGCTTCAGCTCCTCATCCCGTTCTGCTGTCTTTGCTTTTTTCAGCTCCTCTTCCATCTTTTGAATCAAAGCAGATATATGAATGTTCATCAACAATCCTCCAAAAAATAAATGTCGTCTTCCTGCATTTTATCAAATTCCTGCCGTAAACGCAGATATGAGTTTGTTATTTTTTCTGACAAACCTTGCGCATTTGACAAGCAGAAGAGATTTTTCACATAATGAATCACCATACCTTACAAAAAAGGAGCGACGGGAATGAACAGCATCCCCTCTATCATCAGCAAGCACAAAGCCTATTTTGCGGCGGGGCATACAAGATCGCTAGAATCGAGACTGAACATGTTGCAAAAGCTGAAACATGCCATCAAAACACATGAAGCCGATATAACAGCCGCTCTCTATCAGGATCTCCACAAATCCGAACAGGAGTCGTACACGACAGAAATCGGAGTTGTACTGGAGGAAATCAGCTTTGTGATGAAGCGGCTGGGAAAATGGATCAAGCCGAAACGAGTCAAAACGCCGCTGACTCATCTAGGCTCGAAAAGCATGATTATCCCTGAGTCGTATGGAACCGTTTTGGTGATTGCGCCTTGGAATTATCCCTTGCAGCTGGCACTTTCACCCTTGATAGGAGCCATTGCGGCCGGAAACACGGTCGTTCTCAAACCGTCAGAATATACGCCGGCTGTATCCGCTGTTCTTTCCAAACTCATCAGCAGCGTTTTTCCAAGTGGTTATGTCGCTATGGCGGAGGGCGGGCCCGACGTCAGCACAGCGTTATTACAGCAGCCCTTTGACTATATTTTCTTCACCGGCAGCGTTGCCGTGGGAAAAATCGTCATGGAGGCCGCCGCCAAACAATTAATTCCCGTTACCTTGGAGCTCGGCGGCAAAAGCCCCTGCATTGTCCATAAGGATGCTGATATACAGCTTGCCGCCAAACGCATCGTCTTCGGGAAATTTACAAATGCGGGACAAACATGCATCGCACCGGATTATTTATTTGTCCATGAAGACATCAAAACGAAGCTTACAGAAGAAATGAAGCGTGCGATCAGTGAATTTTACGGCCCTCAGCCTGAACAAAATCCGCAGTACGGCAAAATTGTCAGTGAACGCCACTATCAGCGGCTGATCAGCTTTCTGAATGATGGCGTCCCGCTTGCAGGCGGACAATCTGATCCTGTTCACCACAAAATAGCGCCCACGATTCTAGAGCAAGTGAAGGATGACTCTCCAGTGATGCGGGAGGAGATTTTCGGGCCGATTCTTCCGCTGTTTACGTACGGCGATATCGATGAAGTCATCGAGAAAGTCCAATCACGCCCAAAGCCGCTCGCTCTGTATGTCTTCACAACAAACAAAGAAATCGAGCGGACTGTTTTAGAGAATCTGTCGTTTGGCGGCGGCTGTGTCAACGATACGTTAATGCACGTCGCGACACCGTATTTGCCATTCGGCGGCGTTGGAGAAAGCGGCATCGGCAGTTATCATGGATTTGACAGCTTTCACACATTTACACACAAAAAAAGCGTCGTCAAACAAACGAACCGCTTCGACTTCGCATTTCGTTATCCTTCTTCCAAAAACGGGCTGCGAATGATTCGGAAAATACTTAAATAAAAAAGCGCAGATGATCTGCGCTTTCAAATTGTTGACAAAATGCTAAAACGGGTTGTAGTTTTAGCATTTTGTCATCTTTTCAGCGTGATTGAAAACCCTTGAACTCTAGGAAAGGCGAGCACCGAAGCGCAGCCTTGACAACGAATGCGAGGGTTTGTCGACACGCTGAAAGCGCAGAGTATCTGCGCTTTTTACAAATCCTTTATACACCAATCAATCGGCGCCTCTCCCATTTTCTCCAGGCACGCATTCGCCCGGGAAAACGGTCTGCTTCCGAAAAATCCGTTTCTCGCCGAAAACGGGCTGGGATGCGTGGATTCAATGATAAAATGCTTGGACGTGTCGATCCGTTCTTTTTTCATTTGGGCATGCCGGCCCCACAAAATAAAGACCACCGGCCGCTCCCTTTCATTCAGCACGTCAATCACCCGGTCCGTCAGACGCTCCCAGCCTTTTCCCTTATGGGAATTCGCCTGTCCGCGCCTTACTGTCAGCACAGTATTCAGCAACAGAACCCCTTGCTTGGCCCAGCTGACAAGCGACCCGTGATTCGGGATGCTGCACCCGATATCCTGCTGCAGCTCAAGAAAGATATTCCTTAATGAAGGCGGCTGCTTCACACCCGGCTTTACGGAGAAGCTTAAGCCTTGAGCCTGTCCCGGCCCGTGATACGGGTCTTGGCCAAGGATGACGACCTTGACATCATCGTATAAGGTATAATGCAGCGCATTAAAAATATCCCGGCTGTCCGGATAAATCGTTTGCTCCGCGTATTCCCGCTTCAGCATTTCTCTGAGCTCTTGATAATACGGTTTCTCAAACTCTTCCTTCAGCTGATTCCACCAGCTGTCCTGTAATAGCTGTTTCAAGATTCAGGCCTCCCTTACGAACGATGAAGTCTGGAATAGACAGGTTTGCCATCCCAAACGATTTCACTTTGTGCTTCCCGTCTTTTCATCTCAGGCTCTTCAAGCAGGACGGCAAAGTTTTTCGTCGGCAGTTCCCCGAGTCCGTGCTTTTCACTTAAACGATCTAAATACTGTTTCCGCTTGGCGCCAAGGTCCGCAGACTGATTGTCTCCCGCGTCACTGAAGGCATAAATCACACTGGCGCAAGGAACACGCTTCACCCGGTAATCTTTCGCCGCGCGCAAATAAAAATCCCAGTCCCAATAATTGTGCACATCAGCATCGAAATACCCGATTTCATCATGCAGAAAACGTCTGTACATGCTGCCAGACGGCACATATGTAGAGAACACTCTCATATCCTCATAGTCAGCGGTATAAGCAAACAGCTTCCGTGAAACAGGATATCTTGTTCCGTTGTTCTCTTCAAACGAGACAATTTCCGCATCAGAATGAACGAAATCTGCCGTTTCTATTTCCTTCGCCATTCTCTCCACATGCCCCAGCGTAAAGAAATCATCGTCATCACAAAGCATAATGCAATCGCCAGACGCCTCTTTCACACCCGCATTTCTCGCAGCCACATGCCCCGAGTTCTTTTCTAAATTGATGACAGCAATCGGCAGCTCCGGATACAGTGCTTTGACCGGCACAACCGATTCCCCGGCATCATTCACAATAATGATTTCATACGGCTTCAAGGTCTGCTCAGAAATCGACTCCAGAAGCTCACACAAAGCCGGAATCCGATTATAGGTCACAATTACGATAGAAATCTTCATGATGCACTCCTTCTCATTTTCATAGTCATGTACTATTAAAACATATATTGGACGGGAGATCAGTGGGAAGATCCTACCGAAACGGATACTAGAATGATAGAAACAGCAAAGTGGCTCCGACCAGAAGCACCATGATCAGTATCAGATCTCCACAGACATGAAGAAGATCTTTCAAGCGGACGCCATTCGGAAGGATGAGACGCCACAGCTTAGATTGATAGACCGGAAGCAGCACCAGCGCATAAGAAAGACACAAAAACGTAAAAGCCGGCGGAACAAAAGCACAGCCTGTATCGTCCCAATTCCTCAAGATGTCTTTCATACTGGATCCATCTAATAAAAACAAAGATATCATGATGGCCAGCAATACAAAGGACCCCAATTGAACCTGGAACAGACGCATTTTCTGGTTATATGCAAACCGGACCGCCAAAAACCAGACGTAAGCATATGAACAAAACAGCATAATAATGGCACCGGCTGTATATACGACATCAGGCATCCGATCAAGTAGAAAAGCAAAAGGCAAGCTGGCTAACATAGCCAAGAGCATGCAGCCGCCCGTAAACAAAAATACTGCTCCATGAGCTAAAAAACCATATAAACAAGAACTAATCTTCACCACATACACCTTCCTTACATAGAAATTCTATGTATATACAGAAAAAATCAGGCAAGCTAACGCCTGCCTATATAACAGCCCATTCGGCCGAATAATGGAAATAACAGTGTTGCACAAGCGCAGGTTCCAACAAACCAAGGTGTCAGCAAGGATTGAAACAGCACAACAGGAATCAAATGAAATAGAAAAACAAGCATAAAAATGATGTTTGGCACCATGCAAATCAGAATCGTATGTAGAACAAGCTGTTCTCCGCGTTTTCCAAACTCCCTCATCCCTTGATACCCAATCAGCACCCAGTAGATCACATATGCAGCTAAGATTAGCCACACAGAAACAGAAATGCCTTTCCATACGGCATGAACAATGGGCGATTCAAGCCAGACATGCATCATCGTAATGACGATACCGACAGCGAATAGTGTGCTGTTAAAGGAAAGATGGAACATTAAAAACGCTCGGAACGATACAGGCTGTTCTTTCTTAAACGAAGAAACGATCTCAGCTGGTGTTCCAAACGCCTGCATTAAAGTCTCCATAGCTTCCTCTTCACTTTTCCCTTCCTGAAAAGAGTGGAACAAATGATGTTCAATATGGCTCTCAATCTCATCTACCACTGCCTCAACTTCAGGAAGCCCTTTAAGCCCGTTGTTGATTTCGGATAAATACGTTTTTTTATCCATTCTGCCCGCCCCGCTTCAACATTCGGTCCATCATAGCGGAAAATACGTTCCATTCCTTCGTGCGTTCCGCCAGCACCTCTTGTCCTTCATCTGTAATCCGGTAATATTTGCGGTCCGGCCCTTTCTCCTGCTTCTCCCAATATGATGAAATAAACCCTTGTCGTTCAAGCTTATGAAGAGAAGGATACAAGGTTCCCTCTTTCATCTGCAGTTCATTACCGCTGCGTGTTCCCATTTCTTTGACAAGCTCATAGCCGTACATCGGCCGCTCGTTCAGAAGGGTCAATACCAATATAACAGTACTGCCCTTCACCAGCTCACGATCTAACATTACAAAACCCCTACCTAGTATTCTTATGTAGCATTTTACGAAAGCCTCTGTGTATTGTCAAATGATTCCTATAGATCTTCTATATTGTGATACAGAGAAAATCTAACTATAATGAAAGATAAAACATGATGGAGGTTCAAGACATGTCTATGCATAAAGCACTCACCATTGCAGGCTCAGATTCCAGCGGCGGTGCTGGGATTCAAGCTGATTTAAAAACATTTCAAGAAAAAAACGTATACGGGATGACCGCCTTAACGGTGATCGTTGCGATGGACCCGAACAACAGCTGGGACCATCAAGTCTTCCCGATCGATACTGATACAATCCGCGCCCAGCTTGCAACGATTATGGACGGCATCGGTGTGGACGCCTTGAAAACAGGTATGCTGCCAACCGTTGAGATTATCGAGCTTGCGGCAAAAACGATCAAAGAAAAACAATTAAAAAATGTGGTGATTGACCCGGTCATGGTTTGCAAAGGAGCAAATGAAGTCCTTTATCCGGAGCACGCCCAAGCCCTGCGCGAGCAATTAGCGCCGCTAGCCACTGTCATTACGCCGAATCTGTTTGAAGCCAGCCAGCTCAGCGGCATGGATGAATTAAAAACAGTTGACGATATGATCGAAGCTGCGAAAAAAATTCACGCACTCGGCGCTCAATATGTCGTGATTACAGGCGGGGGCAAACTCAAACACGAAAAAGCCGTTGATGTTCTCTATGACGGAGAAACAGCGGAAGTTCTTGAAAGCGAAATGATCGATACGCCTTATACACATGGCGCAGGCTGTACGTTCTCAGCAGCCGTGACAGCAGAGCTCGCCAAAGGTGCGGATGTCAAAGAAGCCATTTACGCAGCGAAAGAATTCATTACCGCTGCCATTAAAGAATCCTTCCCGCTCAACCAGTATGTCGGACCTACGAAGCATTCCGCGCTTCGCCTAAATAAACAATCATAAACAAAAAAGGCTGCCTTATAGAGAGGCAGCTTTTTTTATGAACGAAGAATTTTCACAGAAAAACTGCCGATTCCATCGGCAGCCTGTTTATTTGACTTTTAAATTGTTCGCAGATTTCCTCAAAAATGCTTCTATCGACTGAACAAAGAGTGCGTATTCCTTCATTTGCTCATATGCCCGCGAAAGAATCTCCGCCGTTTCACTGTGCGGCGTTGTTCCGCCAAGCATTTTTTTCAGCTGCAGCAGCACATCCTTATATTCTTCCCGCTTATCTTCAACTTGGTCCGCAGCCTTTTCCAAACATTCCGGTGTTATCTTCTGTTCATGTATATTCAAGAAAACAACTCCTTTTACAGTAAAAAATAGTAGGTTATCGTTGAAGAATAGCACAGATGGCTCAGATTTCACATAAGAAAATAGAAGGATTTTCTACATCAGTGTCCAAATTCCGACGTTCATAGCAGATTTTCCTGTCGAGCTGGCTTTCACTTCATGATTTCCCGGGAAAGGAAAATATCTCGCACTGAAGACCTCTTCTCCGTCATTGATAAAGATTTCCACAGATGACGCGTCGATAAACATGTGCACGGTATGCAAATCCTTGATCTGGCAATGTCTCGCTTCTGTTCTTTTTCCGTCGAAGCTCGTCCGCTCCAGCGTGACGACCCCCTCGTCCTTATGGAAGGAAAATGCGGCCGTACCGCGGATTTTGATTGAAAATCCAGACTCCGTATCAATGTCTTTGATCAGGATCTCAGCTCTTTCAGGGTTTTCAACCGGAATCGTACCAGATGATCCATGCATGTTGATTTGTATGTTTTTCTCATTCCTGCGCATGGCTTTCAACTCAGGCAGCGGCTGCTGAATCAGTTTTTGTCCTGATAGTGTCAGCTGTCTTGGCAGCGTCATACAGTGAATCCAGTGATAGTCAATCGTCGGATGGAACCCTTCATCCTGATCAGGCACGGCCATCCATGCAAACAAAATCCGCCTTCCCTGATCGTCTTCAAGTGTTTGCGGCGCGTAAAAATCAAAGCCTTGATCAAGCTCCGTAAAATCACCATGCTTCAGTTCAAGCTTGTTATAATCGAGACGCCCGACAAAATAACCTGATTGATACACATTCTGATAACGAAAACCGTCAGCCTCAAGCCCTTGAGGCGAGACAATCAGCACATCTGTTCCTTGAAGAGAAAACAAATCAGGGCATTCCCACATGTATCCGAAATCGTCCAACCCGTTGAAGCCCGCGCCGGTTATCGGGCCGAGAAATCTCCACTCTGTCAGGTTATCAGAAGCAAACAACACCGCGTGTCCTTGCATATTCTCCGTTTGCGCACCGATCACCATATACCATGTGCCTTCATGCTCCCATACCTTCGGATCACGAAAATGCGGCGTGTATCCTTCCGGGAGGCGTGCGACAACACCCTTTTTCTCAAAGGACAGCCCGTCGTCAGAAACAGCAAGGCATTGATACGTTTCCCGATTCCCATCCTGATCCCTGACATTTCCTGTGTAAAACAGATAGAGCCGATCGTCTTTCGTGACAGCGCTGCCCGAGTAGCAGCCGTTTTTATCGAACCAGTCACTCGGAGCGAGCGCAATGTCTTCCCGCTTCCAAGTCACAACGTCCTGTGTCGTATAATGCCCCCAAAATTTCGCGCCGTGCCCCGTCTGAAACGGCTGCCACTGAAAAAACAAATGATATTTTCCCTTCCAATAAATCACGCCATTCGGGTCATTCAATAGCCCAATCGGCGGCATAATGTGAAAATTCTGGCGGTGCGGATCGCTGTTGGCGATAGGCTCTTTTTTCTCCACTTCTTCATAAGCCCGGCGACGAAGCTCCTGATCATGTGCTGTCATTTTTTTCTCCCCTCATCCTCATTAATCTTCATGATAAACGCTGCAATGAATGCTGACACTCCCGCAATGGCCATCCCAATCAGATAGTTGATCAAGTTGCCCATGCCAAACGGCGCAGCAATGGCGATCATCGGAATACCCGTTAACCCGTAAGCGTTTGCAGCAACATGTGTAAAGACGACATATGCACCACCCAGCGCGCCTCCGATCATCGCGGCGATAAATGGCTTACGATAGCGAAGATTGACTCCGAATATGACGGGCTCAGTAATGCCGAGAAAAGCGGAAAATGCAGCCGGAAGCGCGATTTCTTTTGTCTTTGCTTTTTTAGCCATAAAGAAGACGGCAAGGCCGGCCCCGCCCTGTGCGACATTCGCCATTGACCAGATCGGCAGCAAGTAGTTTTTGCCTATATCTGCAATAAGACCTGCCTCAATCGCATGGAAGCTGTGATGAACGCCTGTCAGTACGATGAGTGAATACGTGCCCCCGAAAATCAGCCCCGCAACAAAACCGGCATGGTCATAGACATAAGTTAAAGCAACCGTAATGCCGGAGCCAAGCGCTCTGCCCAGAGGACCAATCGCGATAAAAGCGACAAACCCGGTGACAATCACTGTGACAAAAGGTGTCACAAGCAAATCTACCGCATGCGGAACCACTTTTCTTGTCCATTTCTCTACCTTGCTCATGACATAAACCGCCAGCAATACAGGGATGACAGTTCCCTGGTAGCCGAGAAGCGCGATATCAAATCCGAAAAGATGCATATAATCAGGTGTCGCTTCCGCCAAACCCCATGGATTCAAAAGTGTCGGATGAATCATGATTCCCCCGATGACCGCTCCCAAGTACGGGTTACTGCCAAATTCTTTTGAAGCGCTTACTCCGATTAGAATCGGCAAGAAAATAAATGCTGCACTTGAAAACATATCAAGCAGCTGGAGCAGCGCAGAATCCTTGCTCATCCAATGAAACGCATTGACCATACCCAGCAATCCCATTAATAGGCCGCTGGCCACAATAGCGGGGATGATTGGAACAAAAATATTAGAAAGCGTTTTCGCAAATCTCGCAGCGGGATTCAGTTTTTCTTTTGCCGCATCCTGATGATTTACGTGTTCTTGACTCTCAATGTCGGCTTCCTTTGAAAAAGCGTCGTACACCTTATTCACAAGGCCTGTTCCGAAAATGATTTGGTACTGGCCAGAGCTGCTGAAAGCGCCTTTGACGCCATCAAGCTCTTCTACTTGTTCTTGATCTATCTTTGATTCATCTTTCATCACTAAACGCAGTCTTGTTGCACAATGAGCCGCGCTGATTATGTTTTCTTTCCCCCCGAGAAGCTCAATAAGGCGTTTTGCAGTCTCTTTGTAATCCATCTGTTTTTCCCCCTTTTATTTAAACAAAAAAGACCTAAAATTCGCCAACGAATAAAGGACACAGCGATCCTTTTTCATTTACGCAAATTTTAGGTCTTGCCTGCTTTACCAGTCACAATCCCGCTTATTCAGATTAAGAATACGCTTTCATCATAATTCATGATAGCGTTTTCGTCAACTGTTTTTTTAGTTAAAAAGTTTGATAAAACATTTAGACAAAAATTCGTAAAAATATTTGTGAAACATTTCACAATATCATGCTATACTATGCTCAACCTTCTAAGAAAGCAGGAAAAGACAATGGAAACTCAAGCATTGCAAAAGGTTGAACAATACGCTCTAAAAAAACAAAACATATTCGCTTCAAGCAAAATCCGTTATGTGCTCCGATCCATTTTAGCCAGCATGTTTATCGGATTCGGCATTACAGCCGCCAGCAAAACAGGCAGCTATTTCTCCATGGCTGATTCTCCATTTGCCTTTCCGGCAGCGGCTGCCACATTCGGGGCCGCTATTGTGCTGATTGCTTACGGCGGCGGGGATTTATTTACCGGCAACACCTTTTATTTCACCTATACCGCGCTCCGAAAAAAAATCCGCTGGCGCGACACCCTTTACCTGTGGTTGTCAAGCTATGCCGGCAATTTGATCGGCGCCATTCTGTTTGCCATCCTGATCGGCGCGACAGGGCTTTTTGAGGAGGCTTCTGTTCATTCCTTTTTGATTCATCTGGCAGAGCACAAAATGGAGCCTTCCGCTTCCGAACTGTTTTTCAGAGGAATGCTGTGCAATTGGCTTGTGTGCCTCGCCTTTTTCATTCCGATGTCTCTCAAAGGGGAAGGAGCCAAGCTGTTTGCCATGATGCTTTTCGTTTTCTGCTTCTTTATTTCCGGCTTTGAGCACAGCATTGCCAACATGTGCACATTCGCCATCTCACTTTTAATCGAGCACCCTGATACGGTGACACTGATGGGAGCAGTCAGAAACTTAATTCCTGTGACGCTCGGCAATCTGACCGCCGGAATCGTAATGATGGGCTGGATGTACTATACGCTCAATCCCGATAAATAAAAAAACTTCCAGAGATCACTCCCTGCAAGTCAAAGCGGTTATTCCGAGAGATCTTGAAGACGCTGGACATGCAGCGTGATATAGCCGGCCTCGGACTCCGGCAAATGTAATTGATATTCATTTTTCAAAAACTCCGCCAGCGCCAGCGCACATTGATAGGCAAATGAATACTTTTTTTGGATGAAATAAAGCATCTCCTCGTCCATACGATGGAGCGCTTCATTTGATTCCAACCGGCTGACCGCGTATCGCAAATGCGTGACAAGGCGTTGATAGGAAATGCTGTTTTCATCCACCTTTCGATTAAAGTATTGTTCTATTTTCTCTATCATTTCTTTGATCATGGTCGTATGCTTCAGCGCTGAATACATGCTCTCCGCATCCATCTTCGCCGTATGGATATGAAGGGCAATATAACCCGCTTCATCTTCAGGCAGGGACACGCCCAATGTCTCTTTTACGTGTCCGATCGCCCACAGGCCGATCTCATATTCTTTTTTATAGAGCGCCTTTATTTCATGCAGCAATTTATTCTGCACAGACAGCCCATTTTGAATCCTTTCGATCGCAAAGGACAAATGGTCAGAAAGCGCGATATGAATGTGGTCGCTCAGCGGCGCCGCGAGCTCCCCTTCCGCATAGCTAATGATATCCTCAGCTATTTCAATATGCTCCTCCGGCAGCGTTTGCAGGATTTGTTTGAACTTTTCATTCTCGTCGCGCACGACAAAGATCTTTTCCACTTTATTCATAGGGATGAGATCATTTTTCTTTTTTTGAAAAGCGATTCCCGGTCCCATTACGATTTTTTCCTGATCATCCTCTTTTATTAAAGCCGCATTGTTGTTTAATACTTTATAGATTTTCAAGAGGCTATCTCTCCCGCCAATTTGCTTTTGACTGGGATTTTACCTCCTTTTGACCGCCATGTAAAGATGCGGGCCAGCTCTCTCCTGCTTAGGCGATTCCTTGAAGGCTTGCAGACATCTTCTTTTATAAAGCGCGGCGGCTTTCGCTTTCTGCTTTTCTTCCTCATTCACAGCCATCCGCCATTCATAAAACGAAACAAGTCCCGCGGCCTGCACCGCCGCTTTTCTTTGATATGTACGCTGAGCCGAATAGACCCCGGCAGCCGCAGTTTTTCTGTCCGGCGTCACCCAGTTCATCAAAAAGACCATCCACACCCGTAAAGATACAAGCAAACGTTTCATATAAAAACATCCCTCCGCTTCTTTTTGGCAGGCAGCCTTTTTAGCAGCCCGTTTTCTCAGCCGAGCCCGCGTGAAAAGACGGCCGATTTCTTTTCTCGCAAACTAGCGGCTCTAGCAAAACTCATAACTCTATGATAGACCGCGGAAAGAGAATTCTTTGTCACAATCTGAGTGAAAAAACCAACTAGTTTTTAGAAGTTTTGTTGAAAGCTGAAAGAAATGAAATGAAAATTGGTGAACCGCTTTGAAAATTTATACACAAGTTATCCCAAAGATAAGAACAACTTAATCACAAGGGATATCCACATGTCCACAACAACTGTCTATATTTTGTATAGGAACATACATTCCCAACTATATATATACACAGGTTTATTCACTTATACACAGGGTTCTGTGTATAACTCCTTCCTTATACACAAACGAAATCCAATAATTGGTCCAAATGACACAAGGATTTTTTTGAATTTTCAAGAAATATATACTAGGTCTTTAACATTTTTTCTAAAACACAAAGGGGGAAACACATTGAAACATGGAATCATTCGCTTTCTGCTTGTAAGTTTTGTTTTATTTTTTACGTTATCCACAGGAATGACAGGCGTACAGGCAGCTCCGATTTCTTCAAAATCGTCGGCTGACCTGGAAAAAGCCGAGGTATTCGGTGATATCGACATGACAACAAGCAAAAAAACAACCGTTATTGTGGAATTAAAAGAAAAATCCTTGGCAGAGGCGAAGGAAGCGGGAGAAAGCCAAACGAAAAGCAAGCTGAAAACCGCTCGAACAAAAGCCAAAAACAGTGCTGTCAAAGCGGTGAAAAACGGAAAAGTAAACCGGGAATATGAGCAGGTGTTTTCAGGCTTTTCTATGAAGCTCCCAGCTAATGAGATTCCAAAACTTCTTGCAGTAAAAGATGTAAAGGCTGTTTATCCGAACGTCACCTATAAAACGGACAATATAAAGGATCAAGATGTCACCATTTCTGAAGACGCCGTATCTCCGCAAATGGACGATAGCGCGCCGTATATCGGAGCAAACGACGCATGGGATTTAGGCTACACAGGAAAAGGCGTCAAGGTGGCGATTATTGATACCGGCGTTGAATACAATCACCCGGATTTAAAGAAAAGCTTCGGACAATATAAAGGATACGATTTTGTAGACAATGATTACGACCCGAAAGAAACACCAACCGGCGATCCAAGAGGTGAAGCAACTGACCACGGCACACACGTAGCCGGAACGGTAGCCGCAAACGGAACAATTAAAGGCGTAGCGCCTGATGCCACACTTCTTGCTTACCGCGTGCTGGGCCCTGGCGGAAGCGGCACAACGGAAAACGTCATTGCGGGCGTGGAACGCGCTGTACAGGACGGAGCAGATGTGATGAACCTGTCTCTCGGAAACTCTTTAAACAATCCCGACTGGGCGACGAGCACAGCGCTTGACTGGGCCATGTCAGAAGGTGTTGTCGCGGTTACGTCAAACGGTAACAGCGGCCCGAACGGCTGGACAGTCGGATCGCCTGGCACATCAAGAGAAGCGATTTCTGTCGGTGCGACTCAGCTGCCGCTCAACGAATACGCCGTCACTTTCGGCTCTTACTCTTCAGCAAAAGTAATGGGGTATAACAAAGAGGACGATGTCAAAACGCTCAATAACAAAGAAGTTGAGCTTGTTGAAGCCGGACTTGGCGAAGCAAAGGACTTTGAAGGAAAAAATCTGACAGGCAAAGTCGCCGTTGTCAAACGGGGCAGCATTGCGTTTGTGGATAAAGCCGACAACGCTAAAAAAGCCGGCGCCATCGGCATGGTTGTGTATAACAACCTCTCTGGAGAAATTGAAGCCAATGTGCCAGGCATGTCTGTGCCAACGATTAAGCTTTCATTAGAAGACGGCGAAAAACTCATCAGCGCCATGAAAGCCGGTGAAACAAAAACAACATTCGGTTTAACAGTCTCAAAAGCGCTCGGTGAGCAAGTGGCTGATTTCTCATCCCGCGGCCCTGTTATGGATACGTGGATGATTAAGCCTGATATTTCCGCTCCAGGCGTCAATATCGTCAGCACGATTCCGACACACGATCCTCAAAACCCATATGGCTACGGATCAAAACAAGGAACGAGCATGGCATCGCCTCATATTGCCGGAGCGGTTGCCGTTATCAAACAAGCCAAACCAAAGTGGAGTGTTGAACAGATCAAAGCCGCCATCATGAATACCGCTGTCACCTTAAAAGATGGCGACGGAGAAGTGTACCCGCATAACGCCCAAGGCGCAGGCAGCGCGAGAATCATGAACGCGATCAAAGCAGACTCCCTCGTCTCGCCTGGAAGCTATTCATACGGCACATTCTTGAAGGAAAACGGAAACGAAACGAAAAAAGAAACGTTTACGATTGAAAACCAATCTTCCATTAGAAAGTCATACACACTTGAATACTCATTTAACGGGAGCGACATCTCCACATCCGGCACAAGCCGTGTTGTGATACCGGCACATAAAACCGGAAAAGCCACTGCAAAAGTAAAGGTCAATACAAAGAAAACAAAAGCTGGCACCTATGAAGGGACGGTTATCGTCAGAGAAGGCGGAAAAACCGTCGCCAAGATACCTACATTGCTGATCGTCAAAGAGCCGGATTATCCGAGAGTAACATCCGTCTCCGTCAGCGAAGGATCTGCACAAGGCACCTATCAAATTGAAACCTACCTTCCTGCGGGAGCGGAAGAGCTGGCATTCCTCGTCTATGACAGCAACCTTGATTTTGCAGGCCAAGCCGGCATTTATAAAAATCAAGATAAGGGCTATCAGTACTTTGACTGGGACGGCACGATCAATGGCGGAACCAAGCTTCCGGCCGGAGACTATTACTTGCTTGCCTATGCCGCGAATAAAGGCAAATCAAGCCAGGTTCTGACTGAAGAACCGTTTACCGTTGAATAAGAAAAAGCCCTGCCGAATCGGCAGGGCTTTTTAAGATCAGTCAGCAAATGCCTCCTGCAGCAAACGATAAGATTTGAGCTTATCTTCAAAATGATGCGTAATGGTCACCGCCATGATTTCCTCTGTTCCATACGCCTTACTCAAAGCTAACAGTTGCTCCTTAACCTGTTCTTTCGTGCCGACAATCATTCGATTTCGATTATCAGCAATTCGTCTTTGTTCATACGGGGAGTACGTATTTTCTCGAACAGCTTCAAACGAAGGAACTCCTTCTAAAGGAATGCCCTGTTCCCCTGCCAATAGCGTAAAATCAAGCACGGCCGCAAGCTCCTCTGCCTTCTCCTCCGTGTCAGCACAAAGAACAAAAACAGCGACTGCCGCTCGGGGCGTTTCTCCTAACACAGACGGCTTAAATCGTCTCTTATACTGTCTGACTGTATCCTCTCCGCCCTCTCCATTGATAAAGTGGGCAAACATATAGCCAGCGCCTGACTCAGCGGCGAGCAGCGCGCTTTCTCCAGATGAGCCAAGCAGCCACACATCCGGCGCGGTGGAAATATGCGGCGCAGCCGTCAGATTCGGAAAACGGTGTTTGTCATCCGCCAAATCATGCAAATACATGGTCAGCTCCTTGATTTGCTGCGGATACTGATCGGCATTGCGCTTCCCGCCGTCATTCAGCGCCCATGACGCAATCGGCATTCCCCCCGGTGCTCTGCCAAGCCCAAGATCAATTCTTCCCGGTGTCAGCCCCTCCAGCACACGGAAATTCTCAGCTACTTTATAAGCGCTATAATGCGGCAGCATGACTCCGCCTGATCCAACGCGAATCCGCTTCGTTTTCGCCGCTATATGACTGATCAGCACCTCAGGGCTTGACCCTGCCAGCCGCTTTGAAAAGTGATGCTCAGACACCCAAAATCTCTTATATCCAAGCTCCTCTGCAGCTTGCGCAAGCGCAACGGTTTGCTGTAAGGCTATTTCTGCACTGCTTCCCTCTGATACTGGAGATTGATCTAATATACTTAACGAAATCATCCCTACCACCTCATCCTCATCGTAACACTGATCCCACATTTTTTCTCCAAAGCCGCTCACACTGCTTTCAGTGTCTCCCGATCATTCGCCATTTATTTGTGACAGCATGTCTCTATTTGTCGGAATATGTTACACGTGAAACATAAAAACCTCTCCGAATCGGAGAGGTTTGCATTAGTTTTTATTAAAGCCTTTTTCTTTGACATAGTCATTTAAATACGTACGAGGCTTTTGCTTCATAAAGTTCAGAATTTGGTCAGACCACGTTTCTTCCCGCTTTCCGTTTGTTCTTTCTCTATAATAATCAGAAATGGTTTTGTCATACGCATTCATCGTATCGCGGAAATCGTCTGCATTCACATTATACGTATTCTCATGATAGACAGCCTGTTTTGGCAATCTCGGCTTTTTGCCGGATAGATTTGCAGGATGCCCTACTGCCAGACCGAAAAGCGGAAGCACATGGTCAGGCGTTTGCAGCACCTCTGTCACCTTGTCCAGTTCATTCCGAATTCCGCCGATATAGCAAATGCCAAGTCCCATAGATTCAGCGGCAATGCTCATATTTTGCGCTGCAAGCGCCGCATCAATCAAGCCGACCATAAACATTTCCGTATTTTCAAGCAGCTCAGAAATGTTTTCGCCTTTTTCCTCAGCCAGTTTTTGATGGCGGTGCAAGTCCGCACAAAATACAAAAAAGTGTCCGTTGTTCTCAACGTAAGGCTGATTTCCGGCAAGCACAGACAGCTCACGCTTTTTCTCAGGATCGGAAACACCGATAATTGAATATGCCTGCACATAGCTGGACGTAGACGCAGCTTGCGCACTTTTCACTAATGTATCAATTTCATCAGCTGTCAAAAGCTGATCAGTAAAAGACCGGATCGACCGATGATTTAAAATGGTTTCGATTGTGTTATTCATCACAAGAACCTCCTTATCTCTTTTTATCATATCCGAAAAAAAGTGAACTCAAAAGCGATTTGCTCTGCAACAAAAAAAGACAGCCTCTGTAAAGGCTGTCTGCATATTAAGAATTAAAGAGATAACTTCTGTATTTCGTCAGCTGCACACTCGCATTATACACAATGCCGAAGCCGATCAGCGTGGAAAGCGTCGAGCTTCCCCCGTAGCTGACAAACAGCAGCGGAATGCCGGTAACAGGCATAATGCCTATGTTCATTCCGATATTCTGGAATGTATGGATTACTATTAACGCCGTAAATCCAACGCAAAAGAAAGATGCGAAACGGTTATACGGATGTATCTTATCAATCAATACGACAAGTCTGTAGATTAAGAAGAAGAACATGATGACGACAATGGCACAGCCTAAAAAGCCAAATGACTCACCTATTATAGAAAAGATGAAGTCAGTCGTACTTTCTGGAACATAAACCTTTAAATTAGAAATACCATTTCCTATAATCCCGCCTGAACCTATTGCCATAATCGCTCTTTCAACCTGCCAGCCATTATCACTGGCTTCTTGGGTGTCAACCGCTGAATCTGACATCCAAGATGTTACCCTGTTAATTTGGTACTCCTGAATCCCCACGCTTTGTGCGAGATCAGGAAACTGAACGATGATAAATAAAACTAGGGTTATTAATAAAATCCCTGATCCACCAATAAGCGCAATCAATTTCCAATTTATACCAGACATGAAAATCATTACAAGAACGATAAACATACAAATACCCGCGGTTCCTGCATCTTGCATTAGAATAAGACCAACTGGGATAACTGCGACACCCGCAATCTTTAATAAGAGGTGAATATCATCTCTAAGCGTCCGAACTCCTTTAGGATTGGCTTTTCCGATGACTGAAGCAAGCATCATAATCAAACCGACCTTCATAAATTCTGACGGCTGTATTGTAATTTTTCCAATCCTAAACCAACTTTTTGCTCCTTTAATGACCGGCGCAATGGACTCAGGACTGATTTTCAGGATAATCAAAGATAAAATACCGAGGATAAAAATATATAAACTTAACTTTTCAAGCTGTTCTAAATCAAAATACAGAAGAACTGTAATAGCAACAGCCCCCAAAAAATAAAAGACAATTTGCTGTATCCAATCGGTGTTCCCATACTGACCAAACTGACCGGCAGCATAAATTGAAACTACACTTATAATAAAAAACACACCAAATATAAAAATCAAATCCCCCTGGTAAAAGGGGTTTTGCTGTTTCTTATATCGACTCATTCTATCCCGCCTTACATTTTCATCGGAAAATCACTAATGTTTATTATACATGAACCTCGATCAAGATGACACGTGAAGCTCGTTTCCTTTTATGTTTTTTGCGCATTTGCGGCGCTTTTTCAGCTACACGAAATATGACGTATCATAAACCGAAATGTTTCGATTGACATAAAACTTTTCAAATGAAAAAACCCCATTTAAAAGGGTTCTGTAATATAGAATATGCAAAACCTTTAAAGATCCAGCATAAATACATTCTCCTACCAAAAGTCTCTTTAAAAATAAGACGATAGGTCCAGACCAATTCCACAAAAACCTGTATCAATTTCTGGAAAACATGGTATAATAATTGTAACAGAATGTTCAAAAAACAATCACAAAAAAGACACAACTCAGTTCCTCTATTTCATTTTTGTAAACGTTATCACAAAATGAAAGGAGACGGGTATGATGGACATGTTTTTTGCTTATTTATTGGTTGCCAGCGCAACACCTCTCTTTATATGGCTTGATAACAAAAAAGTCGCACTCTCAGCTATTCCGCCAATCATCTTAATGTGGGTCTTCTTCTTCTTTTACGCAACAGAAAGCCTTTCTCCACTCGGACACACTCTCATGATTATCTTGTTTGCCGTCAACGTCATTGTCGCTCATATCGCCGCGTTTATCATTTACGGTCTTCCGTATCTTCGCAGAAAGCGAAGCAGCTGAGGACAGCAAAAAACCCTCTTCGTTAGAAGAGGGTTTTTGTATTATTCGTTGTGGCCTGAGTGCTCTGAGTGTTTAGCGCCTCCAGGAGGATTTCCGTCCATATGGTCACCATGGTGATAGTGAGCCGCGAAAATCCAGATGGATCCAAGTACGATAACGATCGCACCGAAGAATCCGAACAGCGTGTTTCCGACTTGGATACCGCCGTTTTCGCTCTCTGTCATGTGCATGAACATGAGAAGCTGCAGCGCCGCCTGAATGAAGGCGAAGCCGAAAATGATCCAAAGTTTTGCTGATGAGCTCAGGTCAGTATACACTGCAACCCATAGAGCCAGCAGGGTCAAAACGATAGACAGTGCAAAACCTACAATGTGCTTCCATGGAAAGTGACTGTGTTCAGCAGATTTGTTTGCCATTTTACAGACCCCCCAATCCCATGAGATAGACACCTGTAAAGATGAAAATCCATACAACATCTAAGAAGTGCCAGTACAAGCTTGAGATAAAGATTTTAGATGAAGTTTGCGGAGTTAAGCCGCGTTTCTTCAACTGAATCAGAATTCCTGTAATCCAGAAAATACCGATTGTTACGTGAGTTCCGTGAGTTCCAAGTAGTACAAAGAATCCAGACCAGAACGCACTTGTACCGAGAGATGCTCCTTCATGCACATAGTGGACAAACTCGTTGATCTCGCAACCGACAAAGCCGGCGCCGAGAAGAAGAGTGATAATTGTCCAAATGACTACGCCTTTTAAACTTCCGCGGCGCATTTCATGAACAGCGATCCCGCAGGTAAAGCTGCTGATAAGCAGCAAGAACGTCATAATCATTACCAGATTGACTTCAAACAGTTCGTCCGGTAAGACACCTCCTGCTGTTCTGTTTTGAAGAACGAAGAAGGTTGCAAATAGTGTTGAGAACAACACAATTTCTGCCCCTAAAAAGATCCAAAACCCGAGAATATTAAGTCTGCCGGTTTCAGATTGATATTCCATAGGCGCGTTAGAATTGCCGTGTTCTGCATGTTCCATAACTCACGCCTCCTTATTCGGAAATCTTTCTTTCCGTCTCTTTTATTTCATCAACACTAACGTAGTAGCCGTTGTCGTATTCGAATGAACGCAGAACCATGCAGAGCAGGACTCCGATCAATCCGACTACGCCCATCCAGTACCATTCAAAGACAAGTCCAAAGCCGGCGAGACCGAAGGCAACAGACATAAAGAACGGTCTGCCTGAGTTGCTTGGCATATGGATTTTCTTGAATTTGCTTTCAGGGTATAATTCAGTTTTTTCTTCTTTCATATGCAGGAATGCATCTTGAGATTTGACTTCAGGAAGCACCGCAAAGTTGTAATGCGGCGGAATCGCAGAAGAAGTCGCCCAATCAAGCGTACGTCCCACACCCCATGAATCTCCGCTGATTTCACGAGTAGAGTAGCGGAAGCTGTAGTAGATGTTATAGCAAAGGATTAAGAATCCTACACCCATCATGAAAGCTCCGACAGTTGAGATAAAGTTCAATGTTGTCCAGCCGTCGTTTGGTCCGTATGTGTAAATACGGCGAGGCATGCCTTGAAGCCCCAAGAAATATTGAGGGAAGAAACATACATTGAAACCGATCATAAAGATCCAGAAGAACCATTTTCCGATTCTTTCGTTCAGCTTGTGGCCGAACATTTTTGGATACCAGAAAATAAATCCGGCAAAACAAGCAAATACAGTACCCGCGATCAGCACATAGTGGAAGTGAGATACGAGGAAGTACGTATTATGGTATTGATAATCCGCTGCTGCCATCGCAAGCATAACCCCTGTAACCCCGCCGATAACGAAGTTAGGAATGAACGCAAGCGCCCACAGCATAGGCGTTGTAAAGCTGATTCGGCCTTTATACATCGTAAAGAGCCAGTTAAAGATTTTAACCCCGGTCGGGATTGAGATTGCCATTGTCGTAATTGAGAAGAATGAGTTAACGGACGCACTGTTCCCCATTGTGAAGAAGTGGTGGGTCCAAACTAAGAAACTCAATACGGAGATGGCGATAATAGAACCAACCATCGCTTTGTAACCAAACAATTGCTTTCTTGCAAAGCTTGAGATGATCTCTGAGAAAATACCGAACGCCGGAAGAATAACGATATATACTTCAGGATGTCCCCAAATCCAGAACAAGTTAGCCCAAAGCATCGGCATACCGCCTGCTTCCAGTGTGAAAAAGTGAGCTCCGAACAAACGATCAAATGATAAAAGTGCTAAAGCTACCGTAAGTACAGGGAACGCAAACACGATAATAACCATTGTGATCAGTGTTGTCCATGTGAACATCGGCATACGCATTAATGTCATGCCTTTTGTTCTCATTTTTAAGATTGTTACCATAAAGTTGATCCCTGTCATCAGCGTACCGATACCGGCAATCTGAAGTCCGAGGAGGTAGTAGTTCTCACCCGGCCCAGGGCTCATGTCGTTACTTGCAAGCGGCATGTAACTCGTCCAGCCTGCGTTCGGAGAACCTCCGATAACGAAAGAAATATTGAAAAGCATCGCCCCTACGAAGAACGTCCAGAAGCTCAGGTTGTTCAAGTAAGGGAACGCAACGTCGCGTGCACCGATTTGAAGAGGTACAACAACGTTGATAAGACCGATTAAGAACGGCATCGCCATGAAGATGATCATGATTGTACCGTGAGTTGTAAAAATTTCATTATAGTGGTTTGAGTCTAAAAAACTGTTATTCGGAAGCGCTAGCTGGGCACGCATCATCAGACCGTCGACACCGCCGCGGAATAACATAATTACAGCAGATATAATATACATGATTCCGAGTTTTTTATGGTCAACGGTAGTTATCCATTCAGACCAGAGCCATTTCCACTTTTTGAAGTAAGTCAGTACAACAATGATGGCAATGGTTGAAAGCGCAATGGAAACTTGTGCGCCCAGAATTAATGGGTCACCAGTTACGAAAAATTCGTCCCATTTCAATTTCATGCGGGCTTCCTCCTTTCCTGATCAATATCATTCTTCTGTATCATCAGACTTCTTAAATTCATTTTTCTTTACGTTTTCAAACGGATCTGTTTTAGAGTGCGGAGAAACGGCTTGATAGCCAAGGCGTTTGCGCGCCTCCATCGCATACTCAGCGTCTTGTCCGTGATCAACGTATTTTAAGTGAGTAGAAGAGAACGTTAATTCGTCCACATTTTCAGGAAGCATCAACTCATCATACTTCTCTTTTGTCAGCTTAGGAGACTCGTTCTGAGTCTTTTTCACCCAGCTGTTAAAGTCTTTTTCTGTTACTGCATTCACATCAAACTCTTGGTCTGCAAAATGTTCGCCTGTGAAGTTCGCATTGCGTCCTTCGTAAGTTCCCACTTTATCAGCCTGTAAGTATTGATCCATCAGCATTCCCGCCATCGCGTATTTTTGTCCTCCAAGCTGAGGAATCCATAGCGAAGCCATTGAATCTGCAGATGAGATTTTGAACAAGATCGGGCGGTCGACAGGAATGTTTAAGTAGTTGACCGTTTCAATATCCTGTTCAGGGTAGCTGAATACCCATTTCCAGTCTACCGAAGTAGCATAAACAACAAGAGGCTCTTTGTCCTTTGTTGCTTCAGGAGCTTTTTCTAACGAATATATCGTCTGTACGGTTGGCACAGAAAGTGCAATGACGATTAAAATTGGGATCACTGTCCAGACTACTTCTAAAAACGTGTTACCGTGAATTTCTGGGTTATAAGATCCATTATCTTTGCCTTTACGGTCGCGGTATTTTACTAAAATAATGGTAAATAGAACAAAGACGACCCCGACGATAAACAGCATAAATCCGATAGATAACAGGATCAAATCACTTTGCTGTTCAGCTACAGGCCCTTTCGGATCTAGTACTGAAGCATTGCTGCATCCCCCAAGGACGAAAACCACAGTTAACAGCGCTAATACAAGCAACGGTTTTAATGCTCTGAACAAGAAGATCACCATCCTTCCTATTGATGTAATAAATCTGAAGTGCATACTTCCTCAAAATCTTTTCTCTACTTTGTTATGCTATCAAAAAGTTCACTTATTAGCTTTATTTTTTTCTAAACTTCATCCCATTTTCGCTTAAATGTCATAAAATCGACAAAAATTGCTCCAACTTTATTCACATCTATCACTTAAGATGAAAAGTTTCTAGTTATTTCCGCATATAAGTAAAGAAAGATGATGAAGAACTAATTCTGACAAATAAAGGTTTACCACAATAAAAAACATAGGTCAATCAAAAATTTCATTTTGTTAAACTTTCTAGAAGGGAATTATTTTTTCCTTGTCTAGCATCTTTTCACACGGTTACCATTTTAACGCAACAAATTTTGAAAGAAAAGGCTTAATAAAGCGGCAATATGCTCTGAACTGTTCCTATTTTTCAGGAGAACATCCAAGTGTTTATCTTATACAAAACAGAGGAATGATATAAGCAAATAAATACAAAATAGGATGTGTTGCATGATGAGTTTCATTATTTCACTTATCGTCGCTATTATTATCGGCTGGCTTGGCAGCCTGTTTGTTAAAGGCGATATGCCCGGCGGAATTATTGGGTCTATGATCGCGGGTCTTATTGGCGCGTGGATCGGACATGGGCTGCTGGGAACATGGGGGCCGCATCTTGCGGGATTTGCTATCATTCCAGCGATAATCGGCGCAGCGATTGTTGTATTTCTAGTAAGCCTGTTAACCAGAAAAAGAGGATAAAAGTGACATAGCCCGAAGCGTATACGCTTTGGGCGTTTGTTTTTCCTTAAATCGAAAAAAGCCTCAACCCTAGCGGTTGAGGCTTTTGACTGGTTTAACGTCTAAATGATCGATAAACCTCCGGAAGGCCTGTTTGCCTTCCGGTGTCTGTTTAAATACACCGGCGTGTTCAAGGATCCGCGCGAATACATGGCCAAGCTCTTCCTTTATAACTAGATCCGCATTCTCTTTTGTTATCGTTCTATTTTCCGTCAGCCGAAGAGCCCACTCCTTATGTTTTGCTGTGAGCGGATTTTGTTCTAAAGCTGTTTTCGGATCATCAGAACATAGCGCAGCTGCCGTTTCTTTCATTTCTTCCTGTAAACGCCCCGGCAATATCGCCAGTCCCATGACCTCTATCAGGCCGATATTTTCTTTTTTAATATGATGGACTTCCTGATGAGGATGAAATATTCCTAATGGATGCTCCTCATCCGTCCGATTGTTTCTCAGCACGATATCGAGTTCATATAAGTCTCCCCTGCGCCGTGCAATCGGGGTGACTGTATTATGAGGCGTATCGCCTGTATACGCGGCTATGCCTGCTTTTTCATCGGAATACGTTTGCCACGTGCGGAATATATGTTCAGCAGCTTCAGCGACATGATCCGGTTTATCTCCTTGGAGCCTGAGCACGGACATCGGCCACTTCACTAAGCCCAGCGACACGCCGGGATGTTCGATTAATTCATAGACGTCTTCCGATTCTGCACGCGCCATCGGAAAATCGTGCGCCCCGCCTTGGAAATGGTCGTGGCTTAGGATGCTGCCGCCGACGATCGGCAAATCAGCGTTTGAGCCGATAAAATAATGAGGATATTGCCCGAGAAATGACAGCAGCCTTTCAAATGTTTTTCTGCTGATCTCCATCGGTTCATGCTCGCCCTTTAAGACGATGCAATGCTCTGGATAATAGACATATGGCGAGAACTGCAAATACCATTCTTCGTCTTTAAGGATGACCGGAATCATTCTGTGATTTTGGCGGGCTGGATGATTCTCGCTTCCTTCAAACCCGACATTTTCTTTACACAGCAAACACATTGGGTAATTTGTCTCCGCCTGCTCTTTTGCAGCCGCAATCGCTTTTGGGTCCTTTTCAGGCTTTGATAGATTAATGGTCATTTCCAGCTCGCCATAATCGGTCGGCACCGTCCAATGAACATTTTTGGCGATCCTGTCAGAGCGGATATAATAGACATCCTCTGAATATTGATAGAATTCCTTTGTCGCCTGTTTTGGGCCGTATAATGCTTTTGTCTCTTCAAACTTGCGAATGACCTCAGACGGAGCAGGTACGAAACATCCCATCAGCTTTGCGCTGAGCAGGTCGCGGTATGTGTCTGTATCCGCTTCCATACGGCCGGTTTCCGCAGCCCATTTGTAAATAGGGGCAAGCAAGTCCGGCAGGCTTTGTGCCTGCTTGACGGATGTGCGGGAGACCGGCTCTGGATGTTTGATGTCCAATGCTTCATAAAGACGGTTTCTCGTATATTCCCGATCCCAGATCGAAATCAGTTTTCGTTCCAGTCCATACTCCAGCAGTTGTTCCAGATGTTCAACAATACTCATGTGTCACTCCCCCTTTAGTTCTCTCGCTCCCTCTCCGATATCTGCGGCATAAAAATCCGCTTTGAGCCCTGTCTTTTCTTGATATCTGTCTCCAACCTTTTGGATAAAATCATCAACAAACGCATCTTTTACAATGCTGATGGTGCAGCCTCCGAAGCCCGCTCCCGTCATTCTTGAGCCAATCACACCTTCATGGTCCCACGCCGCAAACACAAGCTCGTCAAGTTCAGGGCATGTCACTTCATAATCATGCTTCAATGAAAGGTGGGACTCCTTCATTAACCGCCCGATTTCATCTATATTATTCTCTTTGAACATGCGGGCCGTCTTGATGGCACGATGATTTTCGTATACGGCGTGCTTTGCCCTGCGCCTGTTCGTTTCATTTTGGATCAGGCTGGAATGGGTGTCGAAATCAGATGGCTTGATGTCTCCCAGTGAGACAATGTCGAGTGCTTTTTGCAGATCAAGCAACGCGTCATTGCACTCTTGGCGTCTCGTATTATAGCTTGAGTCTGCCAATGTCCTTTTTTTGTTCGTGTTCGCGATGACCAGCGCGAGGCCTGAGACATCGAGTTTGCTATATTCATAGTCCAGCGTGTCGCAGTTCAGCAGCATCGCATGATGTTTTTTCCCCATTCCGATTGCGAATTGGTCCATAATCCCGCAATTAACGCCGATAAAATCGTTTTCCGCATGCTGCGCCATTTTTACAAGCTCAAGCGCATCCACTTCAGGGTGAAAATAGCTTTGGAGCACGACTCCCATCAGCAGCTCAATCGAAGCGGAGGACGAGAGCCCCGCCCCGTTTGGAATATTCCCTGAAAAAACAATGTCAAAGCCGTGGGGAACTGAATATCCCCTTTGCTGAAATTCATAAATGACGCCTTTCGGATAGTTCGCCCAGTCGTCTTCTTTTTGATAACGAATGTCGTTTAGGCTGCACTCCTTGATGCCTGTGTCTTTAAAGTTGTCTGAATACATCCTGACAAGCCCGTCGTTTCTTTCTGCAACAGCAGCGTATGTACCCATTGTCAGCGCGCACGGAAACACATGCCCGCCGTTATAGTCTGTATGTTCTCCAATCAGATTCACTCTTCCAGGTGCGAAAAAAAACCTTAATCCCTCTTTTTCTCCGAATACACTTGCAAATATCCCCTTTAGCTCTTCCCGCATGTGCAATCACCTTTCATGGTTTTTATTTTTTATTTCCCCTTATGTCTTCAGCGAAACGACTAGATCATATACTGCCGTCTCCGGTCAAACCCCTTCTTCTTTTGTCTTTTTAAAGACGAGCCATTTGCTTGCCGCATAGTTGACGACAACAATGACCGCGTTATCGAGTATTTTGGCCAAGGTTTCATTTGTATTGAACTGGCCGACAAGAATGATCATCATGCCCAAATCTATGCCGAGAGACAGAACCCGAACGCTGAAAAAAGCAGTGAGCTCTTTCAGCAGGCTCTGCAGGTCACGTGTTTTTTGCTGAAACACATATAATTTATTTGTGATGTACGCAAACAGCACGGACAAAATCCAAGCGGCGACAGTGGCGGCTTTGTAATCCATATCCATGATCTCTACCAATATATAAAAGCTGGCGATGTTCACAATGGTTGTGAAAACCCCCATAATGATATACATAATCATTTCTCTATACTTCACTGATGTTCCTCGCTTTCTGAAAAACTTTTCAACATTCTTGGCCTCACGCGCGCTCTTTCTGGAGTAATGAAAACCGAGAGTGCGTCTAAAAAGGTGCGGAATGTGGCCGGCTGGCCCAATACATGCGATTGTTTGATGATTCCGTCGAGCACTGCACATATTATTTTAGCCGTATATTCTGGATCAATACAGGCGTCAATCAGCTTCCTCTCCTTCAGCCACTTAATATATAACGCATTTTCTTCCACCCATAATTCGTATAGACGGACATAGGCCTTGCATTTCTGCAGAACTTTATATGTCGGCATATTCATGGCAAACGAGGTGATGTCCCATGACGGCTTATTTATGTAATAGGAATAAAGCAGCTCCGCGGCATGTTTTGCAGCCTCGTCCAATGTCAGCGGTTTTACTGACATTTGCTCCTTTTGATCAAGATACTCTATGATGATCTTTTTCTTCATCTGGCGTTTTTCGAGGAGAAGCCGCAGAAAATCCTCCTTGCTGACAAAATGAACATAAAACGCTCCTTTGCTGTACCCGGCAGCTCTGCTGATATCCTCTACAGAAACCGGATCATACGCTCGGTCAATCAACAAATTCAAGCCCGCGTCTATAAAACTTTCAAAGGTTGCTTCTCTTTTCATTTGAAATTTGTTTTTTTTCATATTTTTCTCCAGGCGGTATGATTACCCTTATCTTACACCGGATCAATCTTTAGCGGTATTTATTTCTTTGAGCGCTTATGCTATTCGGTTTCTTGGGGTCATTTTTAATAGGCTAATGGATTTATTTTCAATTACATACTATCCAGTCAGTATTTAATTGTTTATTATTATAAATAAGATTCATTGGTTATATTAGTCATTTTTTTAGGGAATAGGTAGGTGGTTTTTCCTTCAGTTTGTGAACACCGAGCAACTATGTGTGAAATTTGTTGTACTCGCCTCATCATCGCGCCGGCTCGTCTTTATTGCCCGCATGTTGCAGGAAACATTTTATACAATTGGAGGTTACTATGAAAACTCATGTTAAAAAAGATTTGGACAAAGATTGGCATATGTTAATGCAAGAAGCCAGATCCATGGGGTTAGGCATTCGTGATGTGAGGCAGTTTTTAGAATCTGAGACAGCATTGAGAAAGAATCACCACAAAAAAACCGTCCGCCAAGACTAGTCCGAGCAGGCGGATCTATTACCTCTGGCTTTTCTATCATCTGATCTGAGTTTTCACCATATCCTCTATTGCTGCGCCGAGCTTGAGGACAAACGGTGTGTCAGCTAACATAACCGGTGATGCGATCACCTCTTGGCACATGCATTGCCATAAAGAGGTGATGCGAATATTGATAACCGGGCTCTTATAAACACCCGCTTTGCTGAGAACAAGCTGCATTCGGTGAAGTTTTGAAAGCATACTCGTTTATATGCTGCCGAGCTGGAAAACCTTCGCCTGTCTTTATCCATCTGCGGTCCTGTCTCCACGACTTCCTTCTTTTTTCATTCTCTAGATGTTCTTCAACGCATAAATCATACTTTCTGTACATACCTATTGGTGTACCTTTTTGCTTACGTCTAGTGAATAAAAGGAGGATAGCCATGTACAAAGCTGATTACAAACAGATTGCTGCAACTCCGGCTTTTCAGGCTTTTTTAAAACAGAAACGCGCTTTTATTGTTCCTTCTGCGATTTTCTTTTTTGTCTTTTATTTTTCACTTCCTGTTTTGACATCTTATTTCACCTTTTTGAATAAGCCGGCAATTGGAGCTGTTTCATGGGCTTGGCTGTTTGCGATCGCCCAATTTGCCATGACCTGGATACTAAGTACGGTGTATTCCCGAAGGGCGGCTCATTTCGATCGATATGTAAGCGCTCTAAAGGCAGAACTGAAGGGTGAACAGACATGAATATGACGGCTTTTCTATTATTTTTAGCGATTGTCGGACTGACGCTTATCATCACGTATTTTGCCGCGAAGAAGACGAAAACGACAAGTGAGTTTTATACGGCTGGCGGCGGGCTCACCGGTGTTCAGAATGGACTGGCAATTGCGGGCGACTACATGTCTGCAGCCTCGTTTCTGGGGATTGCCGGAATGATTGCGCTATATGGATTTGATGGATTTTTTTACAGCATTGGTTTTCTGGTGGCTTATCTCGTTGTCTTGTACATCGTGGCGGAACCGCTTCGGAATCTTGGGAAATATACGATGGCGGACATGATTGCGGCTCGATTTAAAGAAAAGAAAATCCGCGGCGTCGCAGCTCTCAATACCATTGCCATCTCTACTTTTTATATGATCGCCCAGCTCGTGGGAGCGGGCGCCCTGATCAAACTGCTCCTAGGGCTGGATTATACCGCGGCGGTCCTCATTGTCGGAGTGCTGATGACCATTTATGTTGTGTTTGGCGGCATGATCGCGACAAGCTGGGTTCAAATTATTAAAGCCGTTTTGCTGATGGCGGGCACACTCGTAATTTCAATCATCGTGTTTTCGAAATTCGGTTTTAATCTCAATACCATGTTTGAGCAAATGAAAACGGCCACTCCGCTTGGCGCTGATTTCTTAAACCCCGGAAACAAATACAAGGTGCCGGTAGAGACCCTGTCGTTAAACTTGGCGCTCGTGCTGGGAACCGCCGGGCTTCCGCATATTTTGATCCGTTTTTATACTGTTAAGGATGCCAAGACGGCCCGGACATCTGTTGTGTCAGCGACATGGATTATCGGCGTGTTTTACATTATGACGGTGTTTCTCGGCTTTGGCGCCGCTGCGTTTGTCGGTTTTGACGCAATTACGGCGGCAGATCAAGCGGGAAATATGGCAGCACCGCTTTTGGCAAAAGCGCTCGGGGGAGATTTTCTGTTCGCGTTCGTGTCAGCCATCGCCTTCGCAACCATTTTAGCTGTCGTGACTGGATTGGTGCTGTCGGCCGCCTCAGCATTTGCCCATGATATTTACAGCCAGATTATCAGAAAGGGAGAAGCAACTGAAAAAGAACAAATGAAAGCGGCCAGATGGGCTTCTGTCGCCGTGTCAGTGCTCTCGATTCTGCTTGCGATTTTTGCACAGTCCTTAAATGTCGCGTTCC
The DNA here is from genome assembly GCF_004124315.2 of Bacillus cabrialesii. Classification (GTDB taxonomy): domain Bacteria; phylum Bacillota; class Bacilli; order Bacillales; family Bacillaceae; genus Bacillus; species Bacillus cabrialesii. Next base: position 3,848,988 of record NZ_CP096889.1, read on the forward strand.
TTGTCGCACTTGCGTTTGCGGTAGCGGCCAGCGCAAACCTCCCGCTGATTGTGTTTACGGTCTTCTGGAAAAGATTCAATGCCTCTGGCGCCTTATGGGGAAGCCTGACAGGCCTGATCAGTGCTCTTGTGCTTGTGTCGATGAGCCCTAGTGTGTGGGACCCGTCCGGAGGTGCTATTTTTACAGGCGATCCGCTCATTTCGCTTTCTAATCCGGGCATTATTTCTATCCCGCTCGGCTTCCTCGGCGCGTGGCTCGGAACGATGCTGTCGTCTAATAAAACTGTTGATGAAGATACGTTTGCGGAAATACAGGTGAAGGCGCATACCGGCATTCATATGGACCAAAAGTAAAAAGCTCTCTTTTATAGAGAGCTTTTCGTTACTTTTTCTGCAGTTCCTCGGAAATTGCTTTTTCAAATACGTCCTTGCCGGCAGCACCCGGAATCACAGTGTCGCCAATGATAAAGGTTGGGACGGCTGTGATGTCAGCCTCCTCGTAGGCATGCTTCAAGGCTTGGCGCTGAACGTCCTGATATGTTCTTGATTCCAGTGCGGATTTGAATGAGACTCCGTCCAGTCCCACTTCCTCGGCAAGTTTCGTCAAGATGTCAATGTCGCCGATATTTTGGCCTTCTTGGAAAAAGGCTTGAAAGACACGGGTGTTGTATTCATGCCCTTTATTGAATTCCTTTGCAAAGTGTAACCCTTCAAACGCCAGATCTGTATATGGATGAGGCGAGACGTTTGGAAAATTGATCTCGACTCCTAATTTCTCCGCCATTGGCTCTATGGATGTCTTCCACATGTACTGTTTGGAAGGATCATTAACCGGGTCAAGCTGAGGAGATGGGCTTGGGCGCAGTTCAAACGGCATCCACTCGACTTCAACATCCTTTCCTTTTATCGCTTCTTCAAAAGCGGCTTTTCCGATGAAACAAAATGGGCAGACGTAATCTGAATAAACTTTGATGTGTACTGTCATGATAATCTCCTTTCGTATAGGTTGATTTTAAATTGTAACAACGAAAGTTACAACTGTTTTTTTAAAAAGAAGCCGTAAAGGCTTCTTTCATGATTCCAGCAAACGCTGGGCAATATATTCTCCTTTTTTGCAGCCGCCTGGGCATGCATATAAAGCAGAACCAATTGTTTGCGTGTATTCGTTTAACGCATCCTTTGCCGAAAGAGCCTTCAGCATGGGGATGAACTGATTGTCCGGATTTTTTTGGAAGCTGATAAACAGGAGACCCGCATCCATATAGCCGGTTTTTGGATCAAGGCCCTCTGTGTAAGAGAAAGCTCTTCGCAAAATTTGTTTTCCCGTAGATTTCGCAACGCTGACATGTGAATTTGACGGGATTTGATTCAGCTTCACGGGGTCTGTTTCCTTTTTCTGGCCGAAAGGCGCCCCCGAGCTTTTTCTGCGGCCGAAGGTATCCTCTTGATCCTTGAGAGAAGAACGGTCCCATACCTCTAGGAACATTTTGATTTTCCGAAAGGCCATATAGGTGCCGCCCGTCATCCAGTCAGGCTCCCCGGACTGAACCCACACGATCGAATTCATCAAGGTGTCATCCTTCGTGCTCTGGTTGCCCGTTCCATCTTTAAATCCGAAGAGGTTGCGCGGCGTTTCGCCGTTCTTTCCTCCGCTTAAAAAGCCTTTATTCACAAATCGGACTTCACAGGTGCCGACCGCTTGATTCAGCAGGTTCCGCAGCGCATGAAACGCCACTTGCTCATCGTCTGCGCATACTTGAATGCAGATGTCTCCGCCTCCCTGCTTTTCATCAAGATTGTCATTTGGCATCGCTGGAAGAGCAGCAAGGTGATTCGGTTTTTTGTTTTTCAGCCCGAAACGGTCCTTTCCGTCTTTTTCAAAAAAGCCAGACCCGAATCCGAATGTGACGGTTAAATTGGAAGGGGATAGATCCACCGATTCACCTGTATCCTGCGGCGGCAGATATTGATTTTTCTGCTCAGCCGACATTTTCTTTCCGGACGTCAGCATCTGTGTCAAACTTGTCCAGTTTCTGAATAATGTAATGAGATCGCTCTTCTCTTTTGCAGTTACATCCAGCGCCGCAAAATAGACATAGGTCTGATGGGCAGTTGTGATTCCGGCCTGATGCTTTCCGTAAAACGAAACAATCTGCTCATCCTCTTTTTCATCCTTTTTTGATGATTTAGCCGCGGTCTGAACAAGCGGAGCGAGACCGCCAAGTCCGCTGGCACCAATCGCAACGGCCGCGCCTGCCATCGCTCCCCATTTTAGGATGTCCCGTCTATGAATTTGTTCTGGCTTTTTTTGTTCATCGCTCATGCTGTTACAAAACTCCTTTTATAGCACATTCGCAATCTTCGACATGGTTTCAGAAAGAGTCGTCAGCTTTGTGCTCAGCTCTCTGATTTGATCTTCACTTAATTTATCATAAGACGTATAGGACTGATCATTTGTTTTGTATTTTGCCATTAAAACTTCAAATTCACTGAACTCTGTATCCAGTTTTTCCGTCAGGTCAGAGTGATCTTTAACAAGCGCGCTTTTTACTGTTTGATAAACAGCTTCAGAGCCTTCCACATTCGCCATGAGATCGACTAAATCGATTCGTGAGTAGCGCTCTTCTTCTCCCGTGATTTTCGAGATGCCGGCTTCGTTTAGAAGCTCCATCGCGCCTGCAACAATTTGTTCAGGTGTTAATTTCAGTGATTCAATTGAACCGTCAAGCTCTTTTACATCCTTGAGAAGCTGGTCAGCAGTTGCCTTTTCCCCGGAAATATTTTGGTCCTTCCAAATAGCTTTCTCAAGCTTATGGAAACCTGTCCATTTGTCCCCTTCTTCTACATCGTTTTCACGGGCGTCAATTTTTGGATCAAGATCTCCAAGGCTTTCAGCGATCGGTTCGATTCGCTCGTAATAAACGCGCGCTTTCGTATATAATGTTTTAGATTTTTCGATATCGCCGGACTTCACGGCTTTTGTAAATGTTTCAGTCGCTTTGACAAGCTGATCGCTCTGCTCTTTGACATAGACTTTATATTCGTCCGCTGCTTTTGCCAGCTGATCACTTGCCTTTTTGCTGCTCTTCTTCGCATCTGTCAGGTCTTCTAAGGATGCTTTCAGTGACTCGGATTCTGTCTTTATTTTGTCTGTATCCGGTTTGTTTTTCTGCGCTTCTGTGTAGATTGGCTGAAGGTGCTTTTCGATTTCGGTATATTCGAACGGATAGTCGCCGCGAATGTCATTTTCAAAGGAAAGCCAATAGCTGTTTAACTCTTTCCCTTTCTTTTCAATCTCTTTTTGGTCTCCTTTTTCCGCTGAATCATTCAGATTGGAAATGATGGTTTCCATTTTATCTACGGATGCAGCGATCTCTTTACTGATCCCGCTTTTTTCAGATGAAGCTTTTTCTTTGGTTGAGGATGTGTCATTGGCTCCGCAGCCTGCGCACAGCGCAAGGATGCATCCGGCTGATACAGCGATTTTTGTAAAATTCATTTTGTCAGTTCCTTTCCGTTTGTAAAATGTTTTGCCGCTTCTGAAACAAGCGCAATCAGTAAAAAGAGTAAAATCAGCAATTGCGGAATCGTGCTGTACACGGACGGATAAATTCCAAGCACCGATACAGACGGCAGCCAGTTCTCTGCATCAGACGGGAGAATGCCCGCCAGCTGCAGACTGTGAACGCCTGTCCCGAGAAATTTGACACACATATACAGGACGACCGCCATGGACAGCAGGAAAAACGGCTTCAATGGGATACGCATTCCGAGCTTAATCATCAGAACACCGACAATGACGAGAACGATAAGCCCCCCGGCAGTTCCGCCGATCAGTTCATTGAGCGGAAGCTTTCCGACAAGCCCGATGAAAAAGATGACTGTTTCGAGCCCTTCTCTTACAACGGCCAGGAATGCAATGAGTGCAAAGGAAAGCAGGCTTCGTTTTTTCAGTGCCTGTGATTTCTGGATATTGATTTTTTCTCTCCATTTATCCATTGAGGCGTTTCGGTGCAGCCATACTCCGACATATAACAGCATGACAGCGGACAGTACGCCGGTGACTCCGCCGAGCAAGAAATTGTTTTCTCCAAATACGCTGGAGGAAAACAGAAGCGTGACACCGATACCGGCTGCCAAGGAAACAACCATGCCGGCGGACGCCCCGCCCCAGATCCATGCCGAGGAACGTGTGACACGGGCTTTTTTTGTCATGGTTAAAAGCGCCCCGATGACAAGCAGGGCCTCCATCCCTTCACGAATCGGGATCAGCGCCGCATCCCACCAGCTGTAGCTGCTTGAAGCGATCGGCTCAAGCAATTGAATCATTTCATCTATTTGCTTTGATACCTTTTCAGGATGACTGCCGATCTCAGCCTTCATCAGCGCCAGATTTTCCTCTGATGTCGTATAGGCTTCCTTTGATTGGGATACAACGTCTCCCTCAACAGCGAGCCAGGATGTAATTAAATTGTCGATTGCGGATGAAGCTTCATCCAATTGGTTTTTTTCTATTAACTGTTTTGTGTCTTTCAAGCTTTGTATATAGGCTGTTAAGGACGCCCTAGATTGACCCGAGGATGTCTTTTTCAGCACGACAGCCTGCTGATAGGTTTCTAAATGAGAAGAAAGCTCTTCAAGCTGTGTTTTGAGCTTATCTGCGTCTTGATTGATGAAAGAAAGAGAAATCATTGCGATATTCGAATCCATTTTGCTGTGGGAAGAAAGATTTTCCTTCTTAATAGACGGTTCTTCTTTTTTCCACTTCGCCTTGAAGGTTTCAAACGTTTGTTGTGCCGAGTCTATATCTCCGTCTTCTACGGATTTGATCATTTGCTTGTTTAATTGAATCAATACAGCAATTGGGTCGTCTTCCGCATGTGCCGCAGAACCGAAAAACATCAACAAGCTGAATAAAATAAGTGCCAGCCCCCGAATCATTCTGCCCCTCCTATAACTGAAAATGATTATCATTATATATCATAATCATAGCCAGTTCCTGTTCTTTGTCAATTAAAATTTGAAGATTTGAAAACCTTGATATCACAACAAAAAGGCTGTCCTTTATAGGACAGCCTTTTGAAGGAAGAAGAGCATTTATCTTCCTGTTTTATATGTGTGAATTTCTTCATGAAACTTGCGTGCGGCCCCCTCTGGATCCTCCGCCTGACTGATCGCGCTGATCATACTGACACCGTCGGCCCCCGCTTGGATAACAGGTGCGGCATTTTCGATAGTGATGCCGCCGATGCCGACAATTGGAATGCTGATGCCTTGGCGGCGAACCGCTTCGATGAGAGATACACCCTGTACGGCTCTCGTATCCTTTTTCGTTTCGGTCGGATAGATTGGCCCGAGCCCGACATAATCCGCCCCATCTTCTTCGGCTTGCTTCACCTCAGACATCGTATGAGCGGAAACGCCAAGAATCATATCGCCTATGGCGTCTCTCACCTCTTTTGCGTTAGCATCTTCCTGTCCAATGTGGATACCATCAGCCTTCAGTTTCAGAGCCAGCTCTACGTCATCATTGACAATGAATGGAACGCCGGCTTCACGACAGGCTTCCTGCACACTTTTAGCGAATTCAAGCCGCGCGTCTCCTGTCAACGCATCCCCGCCCTTTTCACGAAACTGGTACAGAGTGGCACCGCCTTTTAACGCTTTTTGTACAACAGTGACAGGATCGGCTTTCGTATTGTTCGACCCCATAATGAAGTAAACAGATAATAACTCTTTCATCATTTCCCGAGAAATACGTGTCATGAGACAGTCACCCTTTCTATTGTCGCCAGTTCTTGGACGTCTTGTTCAGTAACAGATGAAAGCTTGTTCAGCAATTCAATCTGAAAGCTTCCCGGACCTTTGTCAGCTGTCTGCCGGGCGGCAAGCTGAGCTGCAACCCCATACGAAGAAATAGCGGCGATCGCAGCAAACAATGGATTTTCTTCCACAGCGCAAAACGCACCGACAACGGAAGTCAGCAGGCAGCCGGCGCCTGTCACTTTCGTCAGCAGCTTGTGGCCGTTATGAAGGGTATATACGTTTGACATGTCGGCTATAACATCGACTTCGCCAGTGATGGCAATGACGGTGTTTAGCTTTTGTGCCGCCTGCTGAGCCAGCCGGATAATGTCGCCTCCGCCTTCTCCCGCATCAACGCCTTTGATCAGCCAATCCGTCACGCCGACGGTATGGGCAATTTCCGCCGCGTTTCCTCTGATCGCAGAGAGGCGCACCTCACGAATGATGTCACCAGCCGATTCAGTACGGAAAGGTGTTGCGCCGGCACCGACAGGATCAAGAATAACGGGGACGCCATGTTCATTGGCTGATTTTCCCGCGATGATCATCGCTTCGACTGATTCCTTGCTCAGCGTTCCGATATTTAAAACAAGCGCACCCGCAATCTTCGCCATGTCTGCGACTTCCTCTTTCGCGTACGCCATAACGGGCGATGCGCCGAGGGCGAGCAGGCCGTTTGCTGTGAAATTCGTGACAACATTGTTGGTTATGCTGTGCACCAGAGGGCTATGCTGGCGGACAGCAGTCAGGCATCTTGCTGCTGATTGTGCATCCATGTTTGCATCATCCTTTACTATCTTTTTTCGGGTCCCATAAATACGATTTCGTATGTTCAAGCCAAGCTCTGGCCGCAAAGGACAAGTAGCGGTCTTTTCTCCAAATAATGGCGAGGTGCCAAGGGATGACCGGATCAACAAGCGGAATGACTTTCACTTTTTCCGGGTCAAGTCCGCGGCAAATTCGTTCCGGCAAAAGCCCGATTCCAAGGTTGGCTGACACCATCTCACTGATAAAATCCCATTGTGAGGTTTCATAAATGATATGAGGCCGGAATCCCGCCTTGATACATTCCGTCATAATTCGATTGTGCAGGACAAAATCCTCCCTGAAGAAAATAAAAGGCTCGTCCTTCAACTCACGCAGCCTGCACTCTTTTTCGTCCGCCAGCCGGTGGGAAGGGTGAACGACAAGCATTAGGGTTTCTTTTACGATTGTAAACGAATGAAAAATGTCTTCGTTTGCAGGAAGAACCACAACGCCAATATCAAGAGAGCCGTCCCCGACACCTTCTTGAACTTTTATAGAACCGTCTTCGACCAGCTGAAAGGTGACATTCGGATAATTTTCACGGAAATCTCCGAGCACTCTCGGGAAAAATCCCGACCCGATCATCGGCGGCAGTCCGATCCGCACGTGCCCTTTCTTGACCTCCATAATATCATTTAATTCTGACGTCAGGTTTTGAAATGATTTAATAATTTCCTGCGCCTGCACATACATGCTCTGGCCGGCGTCAGTCAGCTCCACCTGCCTGCCGTTTCGGTAAAACAGTTCGATCCCCAGCTCCTCTTCTAAATTTTTGATCATTTTTGATATCGTCGGCTGAGAAACATAAAGGGATTGGGAGGCCTTCGTAAAGCTTTTTAATCGAGCGACCTCCAGAAAATATGTTAAATGGCGGATATCCATGCGCTTCACCCTTTCTATAGACAAAAGGAATACTTATTATTCTTTATATATATTTTACCTATAGCGAGACCTTATGTACAATATGAATATAAGGGAGGCATCAATATGAAAAAACTGTTGCTAACCGTTATTCAAATCGCTCTGTTATTTATATTTGCTCGGCTGATTAATTGGGTGACAGCCCTTCTTCATATAAATATTCCCGGCAGTATAATTGGGATTGTGATTCTTTTCACATTATTACACTTTAAGATTATCAAGCTTGAATGGATAGAGCTTGGCGCTGCGTGGCTTCTCGGGGAGCTGCTTTTATTTTTTATCCCGTCTGCCGTCGGAGTGATTGAATACGGAGACATTATGTCGAAATTTGGTGTCAGCATTCTGCTCGTTGTCATCATCAGCACGTTTGTCGTGATGGTGTCTACAGGAACGCTTACACAAATCATTGCAAAAAGAAAGGAGAAAAAGCATACGTGTTCATCGGAATTGTAAGTTTGTTTTTAACCGTTTTGGTGTATTTAGGAGCAAAAAAGGTATATCAACGCTTTCCGCGTGTTTATACGTCGCCCCTATTGGTGACGCCGGCTGTGTTAGTTTGTCTGCTGCTGCTGGTGAATGTCCCGTACGAGTCCTATAATCTCGGCGGCGAATTGCTGACCGATATGCTTCAGCCGGCTACCGTGGCATTCGCGATCCCGCTATATAAATATTTCCCTGTTTTAAAGAAATACGCAGTGGAAATTATTTTGAACGTGGCCGTCGGTTCATGCATCGCCATTATTTCAACCGCTCTTATTGCGAAATGGCTTCACCTCGGCACCGGCTTGATTGACAGCCTCGTCCCGAGATCAGTGACAACGCCGATCGCCATGAACGTATCTGAAATGATCGGCGGAATGCCTGCCGTCACAGCCGTGTTTGTGATTTTAACCGCTTTGCTTGGCACAGTGATCGGCCCGATGGTCATCCGTTACTTCCGCATTGATAACGAAATTGCGCGGGGCGTGCTGCTTGGCACAAGCGCACACGGAGCGGGAACGTCTAAAGCATTTGAGCTTAGCTCTGTGTCCGGTACGATTTCCAGTGTGTCGATGATCTTAGCTGCGATTATGACGCTTTGCGCGGCGCCGTTTTTACTTTCATTTATGTAAGAAAAAACTGTCCTCTCAAGGGCAGTTTTTTTTATGTGCTTCCCCTTGTTGAAAAGCTGACGAATTCCAATATAATGTAATTTGTGGATACTAAAGGAGGCACCCTATGCACAACTTGCAGGTGAGACGGCATTACGCCGCGTTAAAAGGGTTTTATTTGTTTGCTTTTCTCGGCACGGGCAGCATAATCCCCTTGCTCAGTATGTATTTAACGAAAGAACAGCATGTAAGCGGATCACAGGTCGGCTTGATCATGTCACTCGGTCCGATAGTGATGATTTTCTTTCAGCCGTTTTGGGGCATGCTGAGCGACTATACGCAAAAAACGAAAAGCCTGCTGGCGGTTTGCACATCAATCACGGGCTTCATTGGATTAGGCTATATTGCATTTGACGGCTTTCCTCTGTTTATTTTGATCGCGGCCTGTTTTGCGGCCTTTCAAAGCACGATTATTCCGTTATCTGACAGCATTTCATTAAGGTACACACAAGAAACAAACGGCAATTACGGCGGAATCCGCCTGTTTGGTTCTCTCGGCTTCGGTGTCGCGGTGTTTGCCATGGGACAGGTGACGAATCAGCTGTACCCCATTCATGTGATCTTTATCTTCGGCTGTGCCTTTCTATGCATTGCCGCCATATTGGCTACACAAATGCCGGGCCAGCAGAAAACAAAAACAAAGGTCAATATCCGCAAAGGATTCCGGGAGCTTATCAGCAACAAAACGTTCCTCATCTTTATGATCATCACCTTTACGACATTTGCTCCAAACTTAGCGAACAATACGTATTTCAGTCTTTTTCTGGACAAAAGCGGCGCGTCACTTTCCGCTATCGGCCTTTTATTTTTCATCGGTGTCATTTCAGAAATTCCATTTATGAGATTCGCCCAAACATTTATAGATAAAATGGGGCTGCTCAACGTCATTATGCTTTCAGGCGGAGTCTCATTATTCAGGTGGGCGCTCTATTTCACAGCGCCTTCATTATGGATCATTTATGCGACGGTCTTTCTTCAAGGAGTAGCCATCGGTTTATTTATCCCGGCGGCACTTCAATACGTGAAAAAGATTACCCCAAGCCATGTTGAAGCGACGGCGCTGACCATGTACGCCGCCATCGGCAATGGATTCGGCAACTGGTTCTGTACATTTACAGGCGGATACATTTTTGACTACGTGTCGATCTTCGCAGTGTACTTGCTTTTTGGCATACTGAGCATAGCAGGCTTTGGACTGACATTATATTTAATGAAGGCTGAAAAAAACAAACATACACTTCATCAGCCGGCTGTTACTTTTAAACCATAATGACTATAATGAAAAAAGAAAGGATGAGCGCTATGAACGGGCAAGAGCGAAGCAGCATTTCAAAGGGATTACAGGTGGATATTGTATTGAAAGCAGACCAAAAAACAGGAAAACTGACGAGAGGGACAGTGAAGGATATTTTGACGAAATCAAGCTTTCATCCGCACGGCATTAAAGTCCGGCTTGAAGATGGCCGCATCGGCCGCGTCCAGCAGATCATTTCTACATAAAAAAAAGCTGCTCCTGAACAGGGCAGCTTTTTGCTTTATTTCTTCTGCAGAAAGACCACTTTTAGGTAGTTGCCTTCCGGAAACGCCGAAATGGTTTTAAAATCCTCCGGCAGTGTAAATTCCTCAATGATGGTGTAGCGTTCATTTGTTTCTTTAAAGGCGGCATCGATAAAGCCTTTGAATTTTTTCATGCTGAAGGCGCTGCTGTTTGTGGAAGCAACGATGATGCCCTTGTCAGCTGTGATCGCGATCGTTTCCTTCAGCAGGTTTTTATAATCCTTGGCCGCGCTGAAGGTGCGTTTTTTTGTACGCGCAAAGGAAGGCGGGTCGAGAATAATCAGATCAAAGCGCAGATCCTTTTTCGCTGCATACGAAAAATAGTTAAACACGTCCATCACTTTAATGTCGTGTGCCTCGTAATCCAGCTTGTTCACGCTGAATTGCTCAATCGTTTTGGCAAGGCTCCGGTTTGCCACGTCCACGCTTGTTGTTTTCTCCGCTCCGCCAAGCGCCGCTGCCACGGAAAATGCACCCGTATAAGAAAACGTGTTTAACACTGTTTTCCCTTTTGCATACCGGTCTCTGATCGCCTTGCGCACAAGTCTCTGATCCAAAAAGATGCCCGTCATGGCGCCTTCATTCAGATCGACCGCGTATTGAATGCCGTTTTCATGGATGATGATCGGGAACTCGCCTCTTTTCCCCTTCACGAAGTCATCATCTTCAACGTATTGTCCGGCCGTGTCGAAGCGCTTTTTCTCGTAAATCGCTTTATATTCAAGATCCAGCTCATCCAAAGCGGAAACCAGCATGTCTTTAAAGGTGTAAATGCCTTTGCTGTACCATTGAATCAGCAGGTAGCCGTCATAATAGTCGATCGTGACGCCGCCAATGCCGTCGCCCTCACCGTTGAACATGCGGAAAGCCGTTGTATCTTGGGCGGCGAATAGTTTGGCGCGCGCTTGGACCGCTTTGGTTAATTTGCTGAGAAAAAATGCTTGGTCAATCTGTTCTTGTTTATTGCGGGTAAGCGTCCAGCCGACGCCTTTGTTTTGCAGGCCGTAATAGCCCCGCGCCAGAAACTCGCCGCTCTCTGACACGATATCAACGAGGTCTCCTTCTTTCACATGTCCCGCACTCCCTGCGAGGGCTTCCTTATCGATGAGCGGATAGCCTTTTTTGATTTTTGCAGCAGATGCTTGCTTTAGAGTGAGTAGCTTCATATCTGTTCGTCCTCTTTCTGTTTGCTTTCCCTTATCGTACCACAAAACGCCAAGATGTCTGCATTGACAGAAAGGAAAGGTTTTTCTACGATAGACAAATAAGAATTACGAGGAGGAGCAGCATGGCAAAACGAATTGATCATACAGGCATTATGGTAAGGGATATTAACGCGTCCATCACATTTTATGAAGAGGTTCTCGGAATGAAATTGAAGGATCGCATCACACACACGAACGGTGTGATCGAGCTTGCTTTTCTCGGCTTTGAAGACGGCCCGGAAACAGAAATCGAACTGATTCAAGGCTACAGCAGCGAGCTGCCTGTCGAAGGAAAAGTGCACCACATTGCCCTGCTGACGGATGATATCGCGGCTGAATATACAAAAGCGGAAAGAATGAACGCGAAATTTATCGACGAAGAGATCACAACACTTCCAAATGGGTACCGTTACTTCTATATTGAAGGTCCTGATGGCGAGTGGATTGAGTTCTTTCAGCGGTAATAAAAAAGCAGCATAACGCTGCTTTTTTATTATTTAAGCGCTTACATTACGACACATTTTCATCCCCGGATTCAACCGCACTCTCTTCCTTCCATTTTTGATGATCCCATATTCTGAAAAACGGATAGTAGATGGCGCAGGTGATCAGCAGATTCACCAGCTGCATAACAGCACCCGATACCTTTCCGCCTGTCGCCAGGTAGCCTGATATAAGCGGCGGCATCGTCCATGGCACGGCGATTCCGGCCGGTCTTGCCACCAGCCCGGTGCTCATGCCGATATAAGTCGCGGTAATCGTGAGGAGCGGTGCGATGATAAATGGGACAATCAGGAGCGGGTTCATGACAATCGGCATGCCGAAAATGATCGGCTCGTTGATATTAAATAGCGCAGGGCCGATTCCTAATCGTCCAAGCTGCTTCATTTGTTTGCTCCGGGAGCGCACAAGCATCGTCAGGACAAGCGCCAGCGTCGCCCCACTCCCGCCGACATTGATCCAAATTTGAAAGAACTGAGTCGTAAAAATACTCGGCAGCGCCTCGCCCGCTTGGAAGGCAAGACGGTTGGCATCCATCGCGCCGTACCAAATCGGCGCCATGATTCCGCCAATGATGGAAGCCCCGTGAATCCCGCACGACCAAAGCAGCATCTGCACAAATTCAGCGATCAGGCTTCCCCCGAGACTGCCGCCAAGGATGGAAAGCGGTGTGCCCAGCAGGTCTCCCACGACATTGTGCAGGCTCTGAAAAGGCGTCATTTCAATCAGAAGACGCGCCAGCCACACGAGAAAAACAATGATAAAGCCGGGAATCAGCGCGACAAATGATTTGCTTACCGCCGGCGGCACGCCGTCCGGCATTTTGAAGACGATGTTTTTTTGAATAATGTACCGATAAATTTCAGTTGAAAACAAGGCGATCAGCATGGCGACAAATAAACCCTTGCTGCCAAGCAATGTAATCGGGATTCCGCCTCCAACCATGATGGATTCTGTTGAGCCATCCGGCGTAAACGGCACCTCAAACGGCGTTGCCAATAGAAATGCGGCAATTGATATCGCGCCGGCCGAAAGGGCATCGACACCATAGCTTTCCGCCAGCCGATAGGCAATTCCAAAAGCGGCGATCATGGCCATAATATCAAACGAAGCATTAACGGGATAACCGAGCTTATCCGCCCATTCCTTCCCAAACACACTCGCCATAAAATCAGCATAGCCGGGAATCGGCAGGCTCGTTAAAATCAAAAAGACTGACCCGATAATAATCAGCGGCATGGTCAGGATAATTCCGTCTCGCAAGGCGCTGAGATGCCGCTGTCCGGCAATTTTCCCAGCGGCAGGCATTATTTTTTCTTCCATCACCCGAGTGAATGCGCTCATCTGAAAAGCCCCCTTTTCTCATTGCTTTGTGAACAACCTCCGCAATGTTTTCTTTATCTTATTTTGGAAACGCTTACAAATTCATTCGGAAAATTTCCTCTTCCTGCGGAAAAAATCTGTATGCTGCTAACAATCTATGCATGAAAAAATTTTTCCGCCTTACTATCAAACTCTCTTTTTTCTCCGATATATATATCAAACATCATAGAAAAAGGAGATTAATCATGAAAAACATGTCTTGCAAACTTGTTGTATCAGTCACTCTGTTTTTCAGTTTTCTCGCCATAGGGCCTCTCGCTCATGCGCAAAACAGCAGCGAGAAAGAGGTTATTGTGGTCTATAAAAACAAGTCCGGAAAGGAAACCGTCCTGGACAGCGATGCTGAGATTGAACAGCAGTATAAGCATCTTCCGGCTGTAGCGGTCACAGCAGATCAGGAGACGGTGAAAGAGTTAAAACAGGATCCCGACATTTTGTATGTGGAAAACAACGTCTCATTTACCGCAGCTGGCGGAACGGATTTCAAAGTGCTGTCAGACGGCACTGACACCTCTGACAATTTCGGGCAGTGGAACCTTGAGCCCATTCAGGTGAAACAGGCTTGGAAGGCAGGACTGACAGGCAAAGATGTCAAAATTGCAGTCATTGACAGCGGAATCTCCCCCCACGATGACCTGTCGATCGCCGGCGGGTTTTCAGCTGTCAGTTACACCTCTTCTTACAAAGATGATAACGGCCACGGAACACATGTCGCAGGGATTATCGGAGCCAAGCATAACGGCTATGGAATTGACGGCATCGCACCGGAAGCACAAATATACGCGGTTAAAGCGCTTGATCAGAACGGTTCGGGGGATCTTCAAAGCCTTCTCCAAGGGATCGACTGGTCGATCGCAAACGGGATGGACATCGTCAATATGAGCCTTGGCACGACGTCAGACAGCCAAATCCTTCATGACGCCGTGGACAAAGCATATGAACAAGGCGTTCTGCTTGTTGCCGCAAGCGGGAACGACGGAAACGGCAAGCCAGTGAACTATCCGGCGGCGTACAGCAGTGTCGTTGCGGTTTCAGCGACAAATGAAAATAATCAGCTTGCCTCCTTCTCAACAACCGGAGATGAAGTTGAATTTTCAGCGCCGGGAACAAACATCACGAGCACTTACTTAAACCAATATTATGCGACTGCAAGCGGTACATCCCAAGCGACACCGCACGCCGCGGCCATGTTTGCTTTGTTAAAGCAGCGTGATCCTGCCGAGACAAACGTGCAGCTTCGCGCGGATATGCAGAAAAATATCCTCGATCTTGGAACCGCAGGCCGAGATCAGCAATTTGGCTACGGCTTCATTCAGTATAAAGCGCAGGAATCAGATGCAGCGTACGCGGCGGCAGAGCAAGCGGTAAAAAAAGCGGAACAAACCAAAACACAAACCGATATCGACAAAGCGAGAGAACTCGTTGGCCAGCTGCCGGATTCTGAGGCAAAAACAGCCCTGCAAAAAAGACTGGATAAAGTACAGTCATACAGAAATGTAAAAGATGCGAAAGACAAAGTCGTAAAGGCGGAAAAGTATAAAACACAGCAGACCGTTGATACAGCACAAGCGGCCATCGACAAGCTTCCGAACGGAACAGATAAAAAGATTCTGCAAAAACGCTTAGATCAAGTAAAACGCTACATCGCATCAAAGCAAGCGAAAGAGAAAGTGGCGAAAGCGGAAAAAAGCAAAAAGAAAACAGATGTTGACAGCGCACAATCAGCAGTCAGCAAGCTTCCGGCAGGTTCAGAAAAAACGGCCCTGCAAAAACGCCTTAACAAAGTGAAAAGCACCAATTTGAAAACGGCGCAGCAATCCGTATCTGCAGCTGAAAAGAAATCAACTAATGCAAATGCAACAAAAGCACAATCAGCAGTCAATCAGCTTCAATCAGGCAAAGACAAAACAGCATTGCAAAAACGGTTAGATAAAGTGAAGAAAAAAGTGGCGGCAGCCGAAGCCAAAAAAGTCGAAGCTGCCAAAACCAAAGTAAAGAAAGCGGAAAAAGACAAAACAAAAAAATCAAAGACAACCGCTCAGTCCGCAGTCAATCAATTAAAAGCATCCACTGATAAAACAAAGCTGCAAAAACGGCTGAATGCCGTCAAACCGAAAAAGTAACCAAAAAGCCTGTAGGACCTGCTTTCTAGGTCTTACAGGCTTTTTTGCATTCCAAAAACACCAAATACAACCTTTTTCCCATTCGATTCACGGGCTTTTCATACTATTGCTATCCAGCCATGAACAGCATAAAATGAACGTTATTACAGTTATCACCACATATAGAGGGATTGTGACTGGCAGGCAGGCAAGACCCAATGATGCAAAGGGAGTATTAGTGCCTAAAAAAACAGGGCATTTTAACCCTTCTTTTCGTGTTGGGCTCATAACGGCGCCATGGACCCCCCCTATTTTCATGCTCCGTCACCGACGCGGGCATTTTTTGTGTCTCTGCACGTTTTGTCATTTTCAGCGGTTTTTCTCACTTTTTTCATTTTGATTGTCAACTTCTCATTTGATACGATGAACAAGCCGACTTTTCTCAGTAAAGGAGGTTTTGATTGCTTGCAAAAAGAGATTGCAAAAGAATTACTGCTCCTCGCAGGAGGAAAAAGCAATATTATCAGCATCAGCCATTGTACGACCCGTCTTCGTTTTGAGGTAAAAGACGAGACGAAAATCGATATACATGCCATTGAAAACCTGCAAGGTGTGCAGGGCACCTTTTTTCGATATGGGCTGTTCCAGATTATCTTCGGAGCAGGCGTCGTCAACAAAATATATAAAGAAGTCGTTCACGTGTTGGAGGCCGCGCCTTCTGAGGAGCCTGTCAAAGAGAAAAAGGCCAGCCGGAAGCTGAACCCTGTCGCAGCATTTGCGAAAACACTGTCCGATATTTTTGTGCCGATTATCCCGGCAATAACCGCAAGCGGCCTGCTCATGGGACTGATCGGCATGATTAAGGTGTTTCACTGGTTCGCAGCCGGAAGCCCGTGGATCAAAATGCTCGACCTCGTGTCCAGCACAGCCTTTATTTTGCTGCCGATTTTGGTCGGCTTCAGTGCAGCGCGGCAATTTGGCAGCAATCCCTATTTAGGGGCAGTGATCGCGGGGCTCCTGACACATCCTGATCTGCTGGACCCGTCTATGCTCGGCAGCAAAACCCCCGCTTCCTTAGATATCTGGGGGCTGCATATTCCAATGATGGGCTATCAGGGCGCCATTATACCGATTCTTCTCTCCGTTTATGTCATGAGCAAAATTGAGAAGCTATTAAAATCGATTGTGCCGAAGTCGCTTGATGTCGTCATCATTCCTTTTATTTCGGTTATGATGACAGGATGCCTCGCGCTGATTGTGATGAATCCCGCCGCGTCTATTATCGGCCAGATCATGACACAGTCGATTGTCTATATTTATGATCACGCCGGCATTGCCGCCGGAGCCCTGTTCGGCGGCATCTACTCCACTATCGTTCTATCTGGCTTGCATCATAGCTTTTATGCGATTGAGGCAACGCTGCTTGCTGATCCGCATGTCGGTGTGAACTTTTTAGTGCCGATATGGTCGATGGCGAATGTCGCCCAAGGCGGAGCGGGACTTGCGGTTTTCTTCAAAACGAAACAATCAAGCCTGAAGAAAATTGCGCTCCCCGCTTCCCTGACCGCGTTTTTAGGCATTGTGGAGCCGATTGTATTCGGTGTAAATGTCAAACTAATCCGTCCCTTTATCGGAGCTGCCATCGGCGGCGCTATTGGCGGAGCATACGTGGTTGCGGCGCATGTCGTATCGAATTCCTACGGGCTGACGGGCATTCCGATGATTTCAATCGTGCTGCCGTTCGGCGCTGCCAATTTTGTTCATTATATGATCGGTTTTTTGATCGCGGCCGTCTCTGCTTTTCTAGCTACATTGTTTCTCGGGTTTAAAGAAGAGACAGAATAACTGGATTTATTCGTTTTCATTCATAAAACGGGGGATGAAAGGACAAAAAAGCTATGAAAATTAAAAGAATCTTAAATCATAATGCTATCGTTGTAAAGGATCAAAATGAAGAGAAGATTCTCTTAGGTGCAGGAATTGCGTTCGACAAAAAGAAGAATGATATTGTCGACCAGTCAAAAATAGAAAAAACGTTTGTCAGAAAAGATACAGATGACTATAAGCAGTTCGAAGAGATTTTAGAAACATTGCCGGAAGACCACATTCAGATTTCTGAGCAAATTATTTCGTATGCGGAAAAAGAACTGAACATCAAAATCAACGAGCGCATTCATGTCGCTTTTTCAGACCATCTTTCCTTTGCGATCGAACGCCTGAGCAACGGGATGGTCATCAAAAATCCGCTGTTGAATGAGATCAAAGTCCTTTATCCGAAGGAATTCCAGATCGGTTTGTGGGCCAGAGCGCTGATTAAAGATAAATTGGGGATTCACATTCCCGATGATGAAATCGGCAATATCGCCATGCATATCCACACAGCAAGAAACAATGCCGGTGATATGACACAGACGCTTGATATTACAACAATGATCCGTGATATTATCGAGATTATAGAAATTCAGCTGTCAATTAATATTGTTGAAGATACCATCTCTTATGAACGGCTTGTGACTCACCTCCGCTTTGCCATTCAGCATATCAAAGCGGGTGAATCCATTTACGAGCTGGATGCAGAAATGATCGACATTATTAAAGAGAAGTTTAAGGACGCCTTCTTGTGCGCCCTGAGCATCGGCACATTTGTGAAGAAGGAATACGGCTTTGAGTTTCCTGAAAAAGAATTGTGCTATATCGCCATGCATATTCAGCGGTTTTACCAACGTTCAGTCGCACGCTGAGCCATGCAAAAAAACGCTTTTGAGCTGATCAAAAGCGTTTTTTATATCTTATTTATTGGTTCATCGCAGGATTGCTGATCGTGTTCCACTTTGTATACGACATGTAATGGAAATACTGATCGCGATACGGGTGTTTCGTATTGGAATTCCAAGGCTTTTCTCCGCCGCAGAAGTGGACAATGGCCGGGTTTTCTCTCGTTTCTCTATAAAGCTTCTGGCCTGACAGCGTCGCCGGCGTTTTCAGTTTTAATATGATATAGGTTTGAGCGTTCCAGCGCGGGTGAAGTTCATACCACTGATCATACAAGATCGCGTTAAGTGCATCTTGGTCGTGCAGCACAAGAAAATCTTCGTCCGGGTGTTCATTGATAAAGTTGATGACTTTTTCTGTGATGTTTTGCTTTCTCCAAGACTCAAAATCAATAATCATGATACCTGAGTTAAAATACTTTCCTGTATCACTGACGTTCATTTCTTTCAGGCGTTCATGCTGCCCCGCATCCTCAACAGCAGCAACCGTATACGGCGCAATATCCAAGTCCCACAGTTTTGAAATATCCTCCAGGATCAGCGCGTCACAGTCGATATAAATCATTCGTTTGATGCTCTCATCCTTAATTAAGTCAGGAATCGAAATGCGGTAATACGCCGCTTTTGTAATATGGCTGCTCTCCACCGCATGTTCATACATATTGGAATCCACATCTAAAAACTCAATCGGAACGCCGAACTTCAATGTCGTTTCTTCCAGTCTTTTTTTGTTATCAGGCTCAATTCCGCCATCAATGACGTATAATTTAATCTCTCTGTTTTGGTCCATATTTGTCAATAAAGAAACGAACATTCCACCTAAATGACGAGCATAATTATCATCTGCGCATGACACGATATGCATGATTTCATCTTTCTTCAATGGTATTCATCTCCCTTTGTGTTGTACAAGTTACATTCCCGATTTCAGAAAATTAAACACTATTCCTCAATATTTTTTCAGACAGAATGTGCTGTACAACAAAAAAGGTGTCATTTTTTGAACATGTGATAAAGCCAATAAAGGATGTAAAAGCTGGCGATCGTAAAGGCTTCAGCAGAAGCGATATACCACGGCCACGGTCCGAGAACATCCAAGAGAGAAGAGCCGCCCGGTTTTTTCGTCAAATACATGTAATTCGCGCCAAGCCAGCGATCAAGCAGATAAATGCAGACTCCGTACACATTGACGATCAGGACGGTCCCCCACAAAGCACGCTGTCTGAGTTTGTACGTCCCAATTACCGCCATCAGCAGACAGGACAGAAACACAGACCCGTGCGAAATGAAAAAGAGGATATACCGGATATGCGGAAATGAAAACATACCGAGATCGGGAGTGGCAAGCGCCTGAATCGAACTTCCGATGCCGACAAAATATAAAAATACAAACAGTTTCCTGCTTTTGGTCACCAGCATGATAGCCGACAAGTACACCGACAGGTCACTAAGCTGGAGAGGCAATGAAGTGCGCACCGACCACCTGCCCGCGGCGATCATCCATATTTGATAACCGATTTGTGAACCAAGCAGCAGAAACACAAACAAATAACGCAGAAACAAGCTGACCTTAGGCCGCTTGACCGCCTCGCGGAACAGAAACAACAGAATGGCCAAAAGAGCGATGATCGCTAATGTCACCACATGCTCTGCTGAAAAAAGGTGAAACGGATCATGTTTATAGACGGATTGAACATATTTTTGCAAAACTGCACCCCCGTTTTTGTTTATTTTAGTTTTGTTTGGGCCTTTTTTATTCAATCAAGTGAGAAAACAAAAGCAATTGTCGATCTCTTGTCTCCTCTTCTTATAGCTTGATATCCCGAAGCGTTTTTTGCAGGTATAAAGCACTGTCTTTTCAAAAATGCTCTTCAATTTGCAGGAAATTCCCTTAGCATCCCGAAATATTCCCCATCCATACATTAGGGGAGGTTTATTTTCGATGAAAAAGCTTTTGACTGTCATGACAATGGCCGTTTTAACTGCCGGGACGGTTCTCTTGCCGGCGCAGAGTGTCACCCCTGCCGCCCATGCTATTCAAATATCAGATAGCGAGCGAGAGCTTCCATTTAAATCAAAGCGTGCGTATTCCACCATTTCTCAGCTAAGTGAAGCAATCGGCCCCAGAATAGCCGGAACTGCCGCTGAAAAAAAGAGTGCGCTGTTCATCGCTTCATCGTTGAGAAAATTAAAGCTTGATGTGAAGGTTCAACGATTCGGTATTCCTGACCGGCTTGAGGGAACGCTGGCTTCAGAAGGACGCGATATTCTTCTCCGGGCGGCATCCGGCTCAGCCCCAACCGAAGAACAAGGGCTGACTGCCCCGCTTTACAATGCCGGCTTAGGATACCCTAAAGACTTCACCGCTGACGCTAAGGGCAAGATCGCTTTGATTTCCAGAGGAGACCTGACATATTACGAGAAAGCCAAAAATGCCGAAGACGCCGGAGCGAAGGCTGTCATCATTTATAACAACAAAGAAAGCCTCGTGCCTGTGACGCCAAACCTGTCGGGAAATAAAGCCGGCATTCCCGTCGTTGGCATTAAGAAAGAAGACGGTGAAGCACTTGCCCAGCAAAAAGAAGCCACCTTAAAACTAAAAGCATTCTCAAACCAAACCTCCCAGAATATCATCGGCATCAAAAAACCAAAAAACATTAAACATCCAGACATTGTGTACGTAACGGCCCATTATGACAGTGTTCCTTTTTCGCCAGGTGCTAATGACAACGGCTCAGGAACCTCTGTCATGCTGGAGATGGCGCGCGTCTTAAAAAGCGTTCCATCTGATAAAGAGATCCGCTTTATCGCTTTCGGCGCTGAAGAGCTTGGCTTGCTCGGCTCCTCTCATTATGTAGATCATCTATCGGAAAAAGAGCTGAAACGAAGCGAAGTGAACTTCAACTTAGACATGGTAGGCACAAGCTGGGAAAATGCGTCTGAGCTGTATGTCAACACATTGGATGGCCAATCTAACGATGTTTGGGAATCCAGCCATACAGCCGCTCAAAAAATTGGGTTTGACAGGCTGTCTCTGACACAGGGAGGATCATCTGATCATGTGCCGTTCCACGAAGCCGGCATTGATTCCGCCAACTTTATTTGGGGAGATCCGGAAACCGAAGAAGTTGAGCCTTGGTATCATACCCCTGAAGACTCGATCGAGCATATCAGCAAAGACCGCCTCCAGCATGCCGGCGATCTTGTGACAGCCGCTGTCTATCAGGCTGTGAAAAAAGAGAAGAAACCAAAAACCATTAAGAAACAAATAAAGGCAAAAGCCTCAGACATTTATGAAGATATTAAATAAAAAAAGACGGCACTTGGGTGCCGTCTTTTCTAATCCACTTCTTTCTTAATCCCCAGCATTTTCTCATCTAAATAATGGGCGATCTCCGCGGCTTCCTTCAGCTCATCTGTTAATTGCTTAGGAACGTCATTGTTTAATTTATAGTAAATTTTATGTTCAAGGCTCGCCCAGAAATCCATCGCGATCGTTCGGATTTGGATTTCTGCTTTGACGTATTCCACACGGTTCGTTAAATTCACAGGCATCTCAATAATTAAATGCAGGCTTCGGTAGCCGTTCGGTTTCGGCGTCTGGATATAATCCTTCACCTTCACGATTCGCAGGTCTTCATGCTGCTTTAAGACATTAACAACATTATAAATATCAGAGATAAAGGAACAAATAATGCGCACGCCGGCAATGTCGTGGATGTGCTCCTTCATTTCCTTCGTCGTAATCTCGCAGCCCTTTCTCATTAACTTATTCACGATGCTTTCAAAGCTTTTGACACGGGATTTCGTATGTTCAATCGGGTTGTGCCCGTGAATGAGGTTATATTCCTGGCTGATAATCGAAAACTTTGTATCCAAGGCATCAAGCGCAAATTTATAAACTAATAATTCATTTTTCCAATCTTCCATTACTGTTTTTAAATCGTCCATATGTGTTACAGATAAATCCATTTTCGTCATCTCCTTTAACGGATCTTTATCCGCTGTCCATGTACTAGACGTGCCTGCCTGCTGCAAGGTTCTATGAATTATTTTACAAATTGCGGTCGAATGTAACAAAAAAAAACCGCACGAAACGAGCGGTCTTTCTTTTTTATCGGAAGTAGCTGATCAATAATCCGATCGAGAGCAGAAATCCGAAAAATGTATTCGTTTGGGCTGTTGATTTCATTGCGACAATCATATTCATCGGCAATTCTTTTTGGACGAAGCCCTTCACTGCCTGAACCGGCTTAGGCACGCTCAAAAAGACGACAAACAGCCACGGGCTTGCGGCACCGGTAATGACCAAGCCGACAACCCAGATATAAGCGACAGCAAACGACGCAGCCAAGAGAGTGACAGCTCCCTTATGCCCCATCAAAATCGCCAATGTTTTGCGTCCGCCTTTTTTGTCCTCTTCAATGTCGCGAATGTTGTTCGACAGGTTAATCGCGCCGACAAGGATCGCAATCGGGATCGAAATCAAAATGCTTTGTGTGTTGATCATATCTGTCTGAATGAAAAACGAAATCAGCACAAACACTGAACCCATGCAAATGCCTGAGAATAACTCACCGAACGGCGTGTATGCAATCGGCAGCGGACCGCCTGTATACAGGTAACCGATCGCCATGCCGACGAGGCCGATCACAGCGAGCCACCAGCTGCTGCTCGCACAAATATAAACACCGAGCAGAATGGCAATCCCGTATGACGCGAGAGCTAATTGCAAAATCGTCTTAGGCTTCATTCCGTGGCGTACAATCGCACCTCCGATTCCGACAGATTCTGCTGTATCTAACCCGCGTTTAAAATCGTAGTATTCATTAAATAAGTTCGTCGCGATCTGGATCCATAAGCAAGAAAACAGCATAGCCAGAAACAGCAGCAGATCAACCTT
The DNA here is from genome assembly GCF_004124315.2 of Bacillus cabrialesii. Lineage (GTDB taxonomy): Bacteria > Bacillota > Bacilli > Bacillales > Bacillaceae > Bacillus > Bacillus cabrialesii. Next base: position 3,872,093 of record NZ_CP096889.1, read on the forward strand.
CACATAAAACATCGCCAAAACCGTTCCGAGCAGCACAGGCACAAACGATGCGGTTAACGTATGAGGACGGGTTAACTGCCAAAGGATCTGCCCCATGCTTTCTTTTTGAGGCGCTTTCTGACCCTCACCCTTATTTGTTTGGTTCATGTTCCTCTTCCTTTCTATTAAAAGGCTTACTTTTTTTCAGCCGGCAGCTTAATAAAACTCCTTTTGCTTCCTTATCTATCATAATGACTTCTCCCTCATTTCACAAGATACCGCAAGAAGGCGTTTTCTTTCTTATTATACGCTTCTGTCCCGATTTCATTAGGTTTCTGCTTCCGCCTGAACGAACAGGTACGGAAAAATTTTTTTAAGTACATTACGCTTTTTAAAAGTTAAAAAGATCTTTTGACTCCAGTTATCTTTTCCTTTATTATAAATCAGCTCAACATATTTCATTCTTGCCCTTGCAGGTATAAAGGTTCATTTTAAAAAGCAGACGCCGATATAATAATTTGAGGGAGTTTAGGGAAAAAATGAAACTTTTTGAGCATCTAATCGTCAAATACTCATGTGATTGTCGAAAAAACGGGAAGGGAATTTTTGATATGCTGCAATTAATGAAACAGCTGTATGAAAAACCCGCTGTCAAGTGGACATGTCATACAGGTTTTTATTTGATGATACTGCTTGTTTTGTTTTTTATGTATGGTTTTCACACCGCGAATACCGGTTCATATATTTATAACGATTTCTAATTGGAGAGAGAATAACTATGAAACTTTTACATGCTATTCAAACACATGCGGAATCTTATCCGCAAACTGATGCCTTCCGCTCTCAAGGCCAGTCGCTCACGTATCAGGAATTATGGGAGCAGTCTGACCGCGCGGCTGCCGCGATCCAACAACGCATTTCCGGGGAAAAGAAAGCCCCTATCCTTGTGTACGGCCACATGGAGCCGCACATGATCGTTTCCTTCTTAGGGAGCGTCAAAGCGGGACATCCTTATATTCCGGTTGATCTGTCCATTCCGTCCGAGCGGATTGCGAAAATTATCGAAAGTTCTGGAGCAGAATTGCTGATCCATGCCGACGGACTTCCAATTGATGAACTCGGCCAGCAGATTCAGACGGTTTCAGCAGAAGAACTGCTGGAAAACAAAGACGCCTCTGTCAGCCAAGATCAATGGGTCAAGGAACACGAGACGTTTTATATCATTTATACTTCCGGAAGCACCGGAAATCCTAAAGGCGTACAGATTTCCGCCGCGAACCTTCAAAGCTTCACAGATTGGATTTGTGCAGACTTTCCAGTCAACGGAGGAAAAACATTTTTAAACCAAGCGCCGTTTTCATTTGATTTATCTGTCATGGATCTTTATCCGTGCCTTCAATCAGGCGGAACTTTACACTGCGTGACAAAGGATGCTGTGAATAAGCCGAAAATCTTATTCGAAGAGCTGAAGAAGTCCGGGCTGAATGTGTGGACCTCAACCCCATCCTTTGTGCAGATGTGCCTGATGGACCCGGGTTTTTCACAAGACCTGCTGCCTGACGCGGACACATTTATGTTTTGCGGAGAGGTTCTTCCTGTGTCTGTGGCACAAGCGCTGCTTGAGCGTTTTCCGAAAGCGAAAATCTTTAATACGTATGGTCCTACTGAAGCGACAGTGGCTGTCACATCCGTTGAAATTACGAATGACATCATCAGCCGCAATGAATCGCTGCCGGTCGGCTTCGCCAAGCCTGATATGAACATTTTCATTATAGATGAACAGGGTCAGCCGCTTCCTTATGGAGAAAAAGGAGAAATCGTCATTGCAGGGCCGAGCGTAAGCCGAGGCTACCTTGGTGAGCCAGAGCTGACGGAAAAAGCGTTTTTCTCTTATGAAGGACAGTGGGCATACCGGACTGGCGATGCCGGTTATATCCAAGATGGTCAGATTTTCTGCCAAGGGCGTTTGGATTTCCAAATTAAACTTCACGGCTACCGAATGGAGCTGGAGGAAATTGAGGTCCATGTCAGACAGTCTCAGTACGTTCGTTCTGCTGTCGTGATCCCGTATCAGCCAAACGGAACAGTTGAGTACCTGATCGCTGCTATTGTGCCTGAGGAGCATGAGTTCCAGAAGGAATTCCAGCTGACAAGCGCCATTAAAAAAGAGCTAGCCGCTTCCCTTCCGGCGTATATGATCCCGAGAAAATTCATCTACCAGGATCATATCCAAATGACGGCTAACGGCAAAATTGACCGGAAACGCATCGGCGAAGAGGTTCTTGTATGACGCCTTACAGCTCGTTTTTATTCTTTATACTGCTTGGCATTCTTCTTCTGCCGACGATCATTCTCGGCCTGAACGGAAAAAGATTTCAAGCGTACAACATGTTCATATCTATCATTATATTGGCATTAATTTTTTCACACGACTTACACGGGGTCATCGCACTGTGTCTGTTTACGATATGGCAGGTGCTTTTGATCAGCGGCTATCTGGCGTACCGGCAGAAAGCGAACAGCGGCTTTGTCTTTTGCGGGGCTGTTATCGCGGCGATTCTGCCTTTATTCTTGTCAAAAATATGGCCTTTTCTTTCCCACCCGCAGCCGCATCATCCGCCGCATAACCTGATCAGCTTTTTAGGGATTTCGTATTTAACCTTTAAAGGCGTTCAGCTGATTATGGAAGCGAGAGACGGTCTGCTGAAAGAACAGCTGCCGCTGCACCGCCTGCTGTATTTCATCCTGTTTTTCCCGACGATTTCTTCCGGTCCGATCGACAGATATCGCCGATTCGTCAAGGATGAGCAGAAGGCTTGGACAAAAGAAGAATACGCCGACCTATTGTATACAGGAATACATAAAATCTTTATCGGTTTCCTGTACAAGTTTATAATCGGCTATGCGATCAATACGTACTTCATCATGAATCTTCCCGCGATCACGCACAATAAGATTCTTGGAAATCTGCTGTACATGTACGGCTACAGCATGTATTTATTCTTTGATTTCGCAGGCTACACGATGTTTGCCGTCGGGGTCAGCTATATTATGGGCATTAAATCACCGGAAAACTTTAATAAACCGTTTATCAGTAAAAATATTAAAGATTTCTGGAATCGCTGGCATATGTCTCTGTCATTTTGGTTCAGAGATTATGTGTTTATGAGATTCGTATTTTGGATGACAAAGAAAAAGTGGATCAAAAACCGTATGGCCGTCTCAAACATCGGGTATTTCCTGCTGTTTATGCTGATGGGGGTTTGGCACGGGCTTGCGCCGCAATATATCATCTACGGCCTCTATCACGCCGTGCTGATGACGTGCTATAACTTTTTCGAGAAGTGGAATAAGAAATATAAATGGCTTCCGTCCAACCGCTGGACAACCGTTCTCGCGATTGTGATCACGTTCCACTTCGTTTGCTTCGGATTTTATATTTTCTCAGGAAAACTATTTCATCACCATTAAAGGAGATTAGAAAGCTATGGATTTTAAACAAGAGGTATTAGACGTTTTAGCAGAAGTGTGTCAGGATGACATCGTAAAGGAAAATCCTGATATTGAAATTTTTGAAGAAGGTTTGCTTGATTCTTTTGGAACAGTAGAATTGCTGCTTGCGATTGAAAACCGTTTTGATATTTTAGTGCCGATCACTGAATTTGACCGGGATGTTTGGAATACGCCTAACAACATTGTAAATCAGCTGTCCGAGTTGAAATAATGAAAAAGCGTTTTTTCGGTCCAATTATTTTGGCGTTTATTCTATTCGCAGGCGCCATCGCAATTCCATCTTCATGGCTGACAGGCTTCATCACCGATAAGCGGGTAAAAGAGTCAGCAACAGCCTTGAACCCGAGTATGTTTCAAGGGCTTTATTTACAAGATCAAATGCTCAAAGATCCGACATATCTTCCGATTTACGGGTCTTCTGAGCTTTCAAGGCTGGACGAGTTCCACCCATCTAATTATTTTCAAGTAAACAATAAGGGGTTCACGCCATACCTTGTCGGAAAAGGCGGGTCCCAGTCATTGATTCATTCCTTAAACTTCGCTGCCCATATGGATCAGCTGAAGGGCAAAAAAATCGTATTCATCGTGTCTCCGCAATGGTTTATTAAGCGCGGGTCTGATGAACAGCATTTCGCGCCGAACTATTCCGCGCTGCAAGGGCTTGATTTGGCATTTAACGATCAGATCGACCCTGAAATTAAAAAGAAAATGATGAAACGCATGCTGCGCTTTAAGGCTGTGCAAAACGACGCGATTCTTTCCGAGCTGTACAGAGCAATGGTAAACGGCCAGACATGGAAAGCAAACGCGCTGAAGCCGGCGGCTAAAGTCTATTACAGCATGCTAGAAAAAAAAGACATGTATTATTCAGCGACGGAATCATCTGGGCCAAAGCGTTATATCTCGCAGTCAGTAAAGGATAAGTCATGGTCTGAATTAAATAAACTCGCAGATCAATCAGGCAAACGCCACTCCGGATCTAACGATTTTCACATCGACAACCCTGTCTATAAAAAGCTGAAGCCAAAGGTGCCTAAGCTGAAAGGGAAAAACAAAGGAAAATCGTATGCTGTGTCACCGGAATACGGCGATTTTGAGATGATGCTTGATATCCTGAAAGACGCGGGAGCAGAGCCTATGTTTGTCACCATCCCTGTTAACGGAAAATGGTACGACTACACAGGCTTCCCGAAAAAAGGCCGCACTGACTATTACAAAAAGGTGAATAAACAGATCAGAGCCAAGGGCTTCCAGGTTGCTGATTTCTCGGGACATGAATATGACCCTTATTTCATGAAAGACACCATCCACATCGGCTGGAAAGGCTGGGTGTATGTCGATAAAGCAATTGACGAATTTTATAAAACCGGAAAAGTCACTTCATCCTAAGCATCTCATATGACGCGGCTGCATATTTCCTGCTAAGATTTGAAATAGTAAGGAATCACAGCCAACTGAATAAGAGGTGTTACTCAATGAAGATGACAGGCAATACGGTTTTAATCACAGGCGGTTCCGCTGGCATTGGGCTTGAACTGGCCAAGCGGCTGCTGGAACTCGGCAATGAAGTCATTATTTGCGGACGCAGCGAAGCGCGTCTTACAGAAGCGAAACAGCAGCTCCCAAACATCCATACAAAGCAATGTGATGTTGCAGACCGTTCGCAGCGGGAAGCATTGTTTGAATGGGCTCTAAAAGAATTTCCGAACCTGAATGTTCTCGTCAACAACGCCGGCATTCAAAAGGAAATTGACTTCAGAAAAGGGACAGAGGAGCTTTTCGTGGACGGAGATGAAATTGAACTCAATTTTCAAGCGCCTGTCCATTTATCTGCCCTTTTCACGCCTCATTTGATGAAGCAATCCGAGGCGGCTATCATTCAGGTCACGTCGGGGCTTGCGTTTAACCCGTTAGCTGTTTATCCGGTGTACTGCGCAACGAAAGCGGCGCTTCACTCATTCTCGCTTACGCTGAGACACCAGCTCCGCGATACGAGCGTGGACGTGATTGAAATGGCGCCGCCTATGGTGGACACGGGCTTAAACCAAAAATCACGCGATAAACAAGGCCTGACGTACCGCGGCATTTCAGCTGAAGAATATGTTCAATATTTCTTGGACGGCTTGAAGGAAGGCAAACAAGAAATTACGAATGAACGTGTTGAAGGCCTTCGGAATGCCACTCGGGCCGATTATGACAAGGTGTTCGAGCAAATGAACACGCAGGAGAATTAATTTCTCCTGCTTTTTCTTTTATGAAATTCTTACAAATTTGAGCAAACCTATTGCGAATATTTGTTGAAGGTATACAATAGAATATAAATTATTTTCAAATAAGTTTGATAATATAAACAATTTAACAACAGGGAGATTGACCATGACTAAACAAACGATTCGCGTTGAATTGACATCAACAAAAAAACCGAAGCCAGATCCAAATCAGCTTTCGTTCGGAAGAGTGTTTACAGACCACATGTTTGTAATGGACTATGCGGCGGATAAAGGATGGTACGACCCAAGAATCATTCCTTATCAACCCTTTTCAATGGATCCGGCCGCAATGGTATATCACTACGGGCAAACCGTGTTTGAAGGGTTAAAGGCTTACGTGTCCGAGGATGGCCATGTCCTGCTTTTCAGACCGGAAAAAAATATGGAGCGCCTGAATCTATCAAACGACCGCCTCTGCATCCCGCAAATCGATGAAGAACAGGTTCTGGAAGGCTTAAAACAGCTTGTCGCGATCGATAAAGACTGGATTCCGAATGCGGAGGGCACGTCCCTTTATATCCGTCCGTTCATCATCGCAACCGAGCCTTTCCTCGGTGTTGCGGCATCTCATACGTATAAGCTCTTTATCATTCTTTCTCCGGTTGGCTCTTATTACAAAGAAGGCATCAAGCCGGTCAAAATCGCTGTCGAAAGTGAATTTGTCCGTGCGGTAAAAGGCGGAACGGGAAATGCCAAAACCGCAGGAAACTACGCTTCAAGCTTAAAAGCGCAGCAGGTAGCCGAAGAGAAAGGATTTTCTCAAGTGCTCTGGCTGGATGGCATTGAGAAAAAATACATCGAAGAAGTCGGAAGCATGAACATCTTCTTCAAAATCAACGGTGAAATTGTAACGCCGATGCTAAACGGAAGCATCCTGGAAGGCATTACACGCAATTCCGTCATCGCCTTGCTTAAACATTGGGGCCTGCCCGTTTCAGAACGGAAAATTACGATCGATGAGGTCATCCAAGCCCATAAAGACGGCATCCTTGAAGAAGCCTTCGGAACAGGTACGGCAGCTGTTATTTCCCCAGTCGGCGAGCTGATCTGGCAGGATGAAACATTGTCGATCAACAACGGTGAAACTGGAGAAATCGCCAAAAAACTATATGACACGATTACAGGCATTCAAAAAGGCGCTGTCGCAGATGACTTCGGATGGACAACCGAAGTCGCAGCGCTGACTGAAAGCAAGTAAGAAAAAGCCGGCCACGAAGGGCCGGCTTTTTTACGCTTCAATTTTGTTAAAGAACTGCGGCAGGTACGCTTTGTGCGCCTCCAGCATTTCATCTAAAATTTGTTTGGCGATCGTGTCGGATGGAACAAGCGGGTTAATCGTCATGGCGAGCAGCGCCGTTTGATAGTCGCCTGTGACCGCTGCTTCTGCCGCGACACGTTCAAATGACTTGATTTGCTGGACGAGACCCCGGACAGATACCGGCAAGTCGCCGACAGCTATTGGCTTAGGGCCGTTTTTCGTCATCACGCAGTTCACTTCAACCGCGGAATCGTCCGGGATGCTGGCGATTGCCCCGTTATTGACCGTGTTCACCGGCTGAATGTCGTGTTTATCATTATAAATGGAGCTGATTAAATTGCACGCTGCATCGCTGTAGTAAGCGCCGCCCCGTTTTTCCAGCTGAGGAGGTTTGATCGCAAGGTTCGGGTCTTTATATAGCTCGAACAGCTCTTTTTCAACCTTCTGGACAACTTCAGCGCGGGTGCCTTCTGTTTGTGATGCTTCCAGTTCGTGCTCCAGCATTTCTTTTGTTTTAAAATAGTAACGGTGGTAGCCGCACGGGATGATATCGAGCGCTTTTAAAAATTCCGGCTCCCACTCTGCACCTGAGATGTTTTTCATCGTCATCGCGTTTTTCGGGTCACCCATCGCTTCGATGACTTGATCCTTCACGCTTACGCCGTCCAAGAAGACATCCAGCCCGAACACCATATGATTCAGTCCGGCGAATTGGATTTCTATGCGATCCACATCTACATCGAGCGCTTTGGCTACACCCATTTTGATGCCGATTGGAACGTTACAGAGACCGACGACTTTCTTCAGGTTAGAGTAGCGAAGCAAGGCTTCTGTCACCATGCCGGCCGGGTTTGTGAAGTTGACGAGCCATGCGTTCGGGCAAAGCTCTTCAATGTCCTTTGCGATCTCCAGGATAATCGGAATCGTCCGTAACCCTTTAAACAGGCCTCCCGGGCCGTTTGTTTCCTGGCCGATAACGCCATATTTTAATGGGATGCGTTCATCCTTGGCCCTTGCCTGCAAAAGTCCGACGCGGAATTGGGTCGTGACAAAGTCTGCGTCTTTCAGCGCTTTTCTCCGGTCGAGCGTGAGGTGAATGTCGATCGGGACGCCGGCTTTTTCAACCATCCGTTTGGCGAGCGTGCCGACAATATTCAGCTTTTCTTCGCCCTCTGGGATATCGACGAGCCATAATTCACGGACAGGCAGCTCATCATACCGCTTAATCAATCCTTCCACTAGCTCTGGCGTGTAGCTTGAACCTCCGCCAATCGTTACAATCTTCAATCCTTTTGTCATATGCTTGCTCCCCTTTGTTCGGTGATTTTTTCATATAACTCAATGATCTCCGCCGCCAGATCCTTCACTGTCATCGCATTCATTAAATGGTCTTGTGCATGCACCATCAGAAGCGTCATTTCCGTTTTTTCCCCGCCCGCTTCATTTTGGATCAGCTCTGTCTGATAATGATGGGCTTTTGACAATTCTTCTGCGGCGTCTTGAATCTTTTTCCGCGCTTCTTCTACGTCACCGCTTTTCGCAGCGGCAATGGCCTCCATTGCGGAGCTCCTTCCGTTTCCTCCGTGAAGGATAATTTGAAAAATGATTTGCTCCATTTTCTCATTCACGCGATTCACTTCCTTTCTCTACAGAGCCGCTTCTTTTTCATCTGATGCCGCAGGCGTTTGGACCAGCTCCAGATCGTTTTCTTCTTTCAGCTTCTGTTTATCCCACATTCTGAAGAACGGATAGTAGACAGCAAAGGATACGGCGATATTAATGGCTTGCATGACCGCACCAGAGACTTTTCCCCCTGTCGCCAGATAGCCTGAAAAGATCGGCGGCATGGTCCATGGAACTGCGATACCCGCCGGTTTAGCGACGAGTCCGGTGCTCATTCCGATGTATGTGAGTGTCACTGTGACAAGCGGCGTGATGATAAACGGAAGCAGGAGCATCGGGTTCATGACAATCGGCATACCGAAAATAATCGGTTCGTTAATGTTGAAGATGGCCGGCCCGATCGCTAGCTTTCCGAGCTGCTTCATTTGTTTGCTTCGGGCGCGCAGGAACATCGTGACAACGAGTGCCAACGTGGCGCCGCTTCCGCCGATATTGACCCAGATATCGAAAAACTGCTGGGTGAAAATCTTAGGCAGCTCCTCACCGGCTTGGAAGGCGATCCGGTTGGCATCCATGGCGCCGTACCAAATCGGTGCCATGACGCCGCCGACAATGTTAGCGCCGTGAAGGCCGCAGGCCCATAAAAGCATTTTGACGGCTTCTGCGACAAGGCTGCCTCCGAGGCTTCCGCCAAGAATGGAAAGCGGCGTCCCCAGTAAAACGCTTACAATATTATGAAGGCTTTCAAACGGTGTCGCTTCAACAATCAGCCGGGCTGCCCAAATCAGGAAGATGACGGCAAAGCCGGGGATTAACGCGACAAATGACTTGCTGACTGCCGGGGGAACGCCGTCCGGCATTTTGAAGACCAGGTTGCGCTGGATGATGAGACGGTAAATCTCTGTCGACACCATGGCGATAATCATGGCGACAAACAAGCCTTTGCTTCCCATCAGCGAAAGCGGTATCCCGCCGCCGACCATGATTTCTTTCGTCGAACCATCCGGCGTAAACGGCACTTGATATGGTGTCGCCAACAAAAATGCCGCAAGTGAAATGGCTCCGGCCGACAAGGCATCAACGCCGTATTTCTCGGCGAGCCGGTAGGCGATGCCGAACGCGGCGACAAGACCCATAATTTCAAAGGTCGCGTCGACTGGATAAGCCAGTTTTTCAGACCAGGAGCTGCCAAACGTTTTTGCCATAAACTCAGCGTATCCCGGGATCGGGAGGTTGCCGATGATGAGGAAAAAGGAACCGATGATAATCAGCGGCATCGTGAGGATGATACCGTCACGCAGCGCCTGTAAGTGACGCTGTCCCGCAATCCTTCCTGCTATAGGCATGACCTTTTCTTCTAAGATCTGATTGACTCTATTCACATAGCCCGCCCCTCTCTATGACACATGTCCAAGCTGTTCAGCTGATTTCAGCACTTCCGCCCCGTTGCACGTGCCATAATGGACGGTATTAATGACGTCTACCGGAACCCCCTTTGACTCTCCTAATTTTTTCAGCTGCGGAAGCATGTAACGGACTTGCGGGCCGAGAAGCAGTACATCCGCTTTATCGATATGATTCTGTACAGAATCGCCTGAAACTGCCCAGATGGTATAGTCTTTTCCTTGTTCCTGCGCACTTTTTTCCATCTTGCTCACTAGTAAGCTGGTAGACATGCCTGCTGCACAAACGAGTAATATATTCATGTAAAAGACCCCCTAGAGTTTGATCAATTTTGTTATGTCCTGCTGTTGATATCATCATATTATGAAATCGCTTTCATAAACACTCAAGGTTTTTCCGCAGGAAACGGAAAAAAGGTATATACAGGCTGTCAGCTCGTCATTTTTTGGTCAAACACATCCGAAAGCTCTTGATACGAACGGCTTTTGATCAGCTGGTTCACCGCAGCCGGGTCATCCAAGATGCTGCCAAGCAGTTTATACATGCTTTGCAAATCCGCTTTGTTCTCCTTTTCGACACAAAGCAAACAGACAAATTGAACACGCTGATTCTCCCAATCTATCGGTTTTTTAAGCGTACAGACCGCCCAAAATGTGGTTTTTGTCTGCGGAACAAGCGGGTGCGGAATGGCAACAAGATTGCCGAAGCAAGTTGGCGACATGTCTTCTCTTTCAAAAATAGAATCTATGATTCCTTCATCGGCATAGCCGCAATCAACCGCTTTCTGTCCTAAAAATTGAATCACTTCTTCTTTTGAGCGCAGATCCTTCTGGAAAAAAACAAGTTCTTTTTTTAGGTAGCGGGCCGCTTTTTCTTTTTCATCGCTCAGAATGGATTCGATTTTTGCAAAGTCGGTTCCGCCCAAGAGTGTGTTGACCTTCAGCACCGGCACTGGGAGCTCTTTTTTGATCGGGATGGTGCTGATGACAAAATCAATTGATTCATAGGAGATCTGGTCAAGACTGTAATACTCGGCAGTTCCCAAAATATCGAGCCGTTTGCCGAAATGGGAGCGGAGTTTTTCACGGAGCAGCTGAGCGCTCCCGGCACCTGATGCACACACAATGATACAGCGCTTTGGCGGGCTTTCTGTTTTTTTCCGTTCAATCGCGGCGCCAAAATGGAGGGCCAGATACCCGATTTCGTTTTCATGAATGTCGATGCCTGTTTGTTCCCTTATGACCATCCCCGCAATAATCCCGGCTTCAAAAGCGAGAGGATAATGTTCCTTGATCGCCGCCAGCATCGGATTTCGAAGATTCATGCCGTATCGGTTGCGGCTGATCGCCGGCTTCACATGCAGCGCCAAGCCGATTTTCAGCTCGTTGTCATGCACGATGCCGAGCTTCAGCTCACGATCAACGGCTTGTATCATCGCACATGTCAGCTGATCGGTTTCATCATCAATCGAAAATGTATCCTCTCCGCATTGCGGCTGTGTCATTCGCTTTGTGCCGAGGAGATGCATGGCGATATAGGCCGTCTCGTCTTTCGGAAACGTAACGGCAAGCGCTGATTCCAGCTCTTTTACGATGGCTTCGGCAGCCTGATATTCTTTTTGATGCAGGATATGCTCCATATCTTCCCGGAAAAGAGATACGTGGTTTTCCGTTCTGATCCGCTTACAGGCGATGGCGATATGGATGATGAGGTTATTGAGCCCCAAGTTGGACAGAGGGATGCGGTCGCTTTTCATTTTTGCCAGGATGGCGGAACGAATGATCTCGATTTCTTCATTTGGCAATATATCAGCCTTTTCATTCAGAATATCAATCTCCGTTTCTCTTTCATCCACAATGTACTCCGCCATGCAGTACCTCATCTGCACCTCATCCCCGCGCAGCTTGAAGCCGTAGTTCGGGCGTGTCTCCATGACAATGCGGTAAGGCAGCAGCCGTTTCTTTACTTCTTTTAAATCCGTTTGGAGTGTAGATTTTGAGATAAATAGTTCTTCAGCCAGTTCATCGAGCTTGAGGTAATGCTCCGCCAGCAGCAGCCGTTTCATGAGATAGGCCATTCTCTCCTCCGGCAACACCGGCAGGCCTTTTTTTTGCTGAAACACATCTTGCAGCAGCATTCTGAACGTCTGCTCGTCATGGATACGGAGTTTGTACCCCGAGCCTCTTACCGATTGGACAAAGGCGCCATGGCCGCTCAGCACACCTTGCAGTTCCTTTATATCATTGCGGACCGTCCGCGTCGTCACGTTTAATTGCGCGGCAAAAAACGAGCTGGTCACCGGGGCTTCAGCCGCCATCAGCAAGCGCAGAATATCACGAAGTCGCCCATGAAGCATGAGAAAAACCTCCTGTCAAATAGATGCAGAGATAGAGTGAATAGGCAGAAAGGATGATGAAGGAATGCGAAATGTATATAAATTCTATAATGGAGAGAATTTCAAGTCAATGAACATCGCGAGGACTAGCGGGAAAACTGACCCATAAAAAAACAGCCGGTTCAGCCGGCTGTTCGGGATGCGGACATATTCTTTTGTTTTGACGCCTTGCGATCCTTCATGATTTTTCGAACAATCGGGTAAATGACCGGCGCCCATTTGATAACAGTTTTGATCATCTTTTTCAAAGCTCCGATTCTCCCTTCTTTTTTCTCAACCATTCCCCTGATTGCCGTTTGCTTAAACATGCTAACGCGACACGTACCTGTTCCCCGTCACCCAGAAACGCCACGGATAATCGCGCGCCTCTCCGCTGTTGTCGATGCCGATGCGGGGTCCGGTTGAAATCTCTTCCGGTGTGTACCCGCTTTCAATGTAAAGCGGCTGTTCTGTGATCCAGCGTCCGTAGTCATTCATCGTGACGCCAAGCGCTTTCGTCAGCTTTCCGGGCCCGTTTGTCCATTCCCTCGGACGCCGGCCCGGCCTTCTCTCCTCCATTAACAGCTGGCCTTCATGCGGCTCAATCGCCCTGATTAATACCGCTTGCGGGATACCCTCTTCTGCGGCAACGACATTCAGCAATGTATGGGTGTGCATCACGTATGTATACACCCGCCCAGCTTCCGCAAACATAATCTCAGTCCGCTTCGTCCGGCGGTTGTTAAAGCTGTGGGCGGCTCTGTCTTCAGCCCCCATATAGGCTTCTGTTTCCACGATATATCCTGACGCTGTGCCTTGGTCTGTTTCTTTGACCAAAAGACAGCCGAGAAGCGACGGGGCAAGCTCAAGAGCGGTTTTTTGGTAAAACGTGATGGGCAGCGGATTTTTTTCTCTCGTCACGAACCGACCTCTCCTTTTACCGATTTTTGTACATTGTACCATTCCCCAAGGCGATGAGAAAAAACGCTGTTTTAAAATCTTTCCATTCAGGGAATATTGTTATCGTTCAAAAAAGGAGGGTCAATCAATGAAAGATGATCATCAGAAAAACCATCACGGAACAAATGCCCAAAGCAGCGGGGATGCTCTTTCTCATAAGACATCGGGGAAAAACGAGTCAGAGGATACCTTAACGAACAGGCAGGGGCATCCTGTCACTGACAACCAGAATGTCAGAACGGTCGGGAACAGAGGGCCTACAACGCTTGAGAACTATGATTTTCTCGAGAAAATCAGCCATTTTGACCGTGAACGCATTCCGGAGCGGGTTGTCCATGCCAGAGGAGCGGGTGCACACGGGTATTTTGAAGCGTACGGAAGCTTTGGAGACGAACCGATTTCGACGTACACCCGGGCTAAGCTCTTTCAGGAAAAAGGCAAGAAAACACCGGCATTTGTCCGTTTTTCTACGGTGAATCATGGAAAACACTCACCTGAAACATTGAGAGACCCGCGCGGTTTTGCCGTTAAGCTTTATACCGAAGACGGCAACTGGGATTTGGTCGGGAACAACCTGAAGATCTTTTTTATCCGTGACCCGCTGAAATTTCCGGACCTTGTGCACGCATTTCAGCCTGACCCAGTGACAAACATCCAAGATGGTGAACGTATTTTCGACTTCATTTCTCAGTCTCCTGAAGCGACACATATGATCACCTTCTTGTTTTCGCCTTGGGGCATTCCGGCCAACTACAGGCAAATGCAGGGCTCAGGCGTCCACGCCTATAAATGGGTGAATGAGGAAGGCAAGGCCGTTCTCGTGAAATACCATTTCGAACCGAAGCAAGGCATCCGCAACCTGACACAGAAGGAAGCGGAAGAGATTCAAGGGAAAAACTTTAACCATGCAACACAGGATTTGTATGACGCGATTGAAAATGGCGATTATCCGGAGTGGGAAGTGTATGCCCAGATCATGAGCGATGATGAGCATCCTGAACTGGACTTTGATCCCCTTGACCCGACAAAGCTGTGGTATAAAGACGATTTCCCATGGAAGCCGATCGGCAAATTGGTGCTGAACAAAAATCCGGAAAACTACCATGCGGAAGTGGAACAAGCTTCATTCGGAACGGGAGTGCTTGTCGACGGGCTTGATTTTTCAGATGACAAACTGCTTCAGGGACGGACGTTTTCCTACTCTGATACGCAGCGCTACCGTGTAGGCGCAAACTACCTGCAGCTTCCGATCAACTCGCCGAAAAAGCATGTCGCCACCAACCAAGAAGGCGGGCAAATGCAATATCGGGTCGATAGGGCAGAAGGACAAAACCCGCACGTCAACTATGAACCATCCATTATGGGCGGGCTGAAAGAAGCGAAGCAGGATGGAAAAGATCATACGCCGCATGTCGAGGGCGATGTAAAGCGTGAGGCGATCGACAGAACGAACAACTTCGGACAGGCCGGAGAAACGTACCGGAGATTTACTGAATTTGAACGGAACGAATTGATCACGAATTTGGTCAATACGCTTTCCACATGCCGCAAAGAAATCCAGGATCAGATGATTGAGAATTTCACAAAAGCTGATCCGGATTACGGAAAACGCGTGGCGGAAGGGCTGAAAAAGGCCTCCGAGAACAACAGCAACGGACCGATCGGCACAACAGACACTGAACAGGCTGCAAAGCAGGCTGTTCAGGAAAGCCATCCGTCTGACCCGTATTAAAAATAGCGAACAGGACTTTTTTAAGGTCCTGTTTTTTATTTTCGGTATTGAAACGCTTTCAGCAATTATGTTGTACTGGAAGGAAAGGGGTGGAGAGAAATGGAATTGAAGCAGGACATGATTCCTCAGAAAAAAACAATCGGCGCTTTAGATCACGCCGTTTTTTTATGTATGGTATTTTGTTTTTGGTTTTCAGGCTATATTTATGTGCCTGTATTCAGCCTGTATTTGGAGGATCTGCACTTTTCATACGGCGCAATCGGCATCATCCTCGGCAGCTACGGGGTTACGCAAATTCTTCTGCGATTCCCGCTCGGCCTTCTGTCAGACATCCTGTTTTCTCTGCGCAAGCAATTGTTAATTGCCGGATTTGGTTTTTCCATTCTCAGCAGCCTGCTTTTTCTGATGTTTGACTCTTTCTTCTTCGTGCTGGCCGCGCGGCTGTTTGCGGGGATAACCGCTTCTATGTGGGTGATGGCGACCATTTTATACACGCACTACTTTAACAATAGCAATGCATCAAAAGCGATGGGCATCATGCAGTTTTTCACCGTCATGCCTCAGTTTGTCAGCATTGTGTTCTGCGGGCTGGCGGCAGCCCGCTTAGGCAGGCAGGTCCCGTTTTGGATGGCGCTGGCGGCCTCGGCCGCCGGCCTGGTGATATGCTGCTTTATTAAAGATCCGTCGGCTTCTCCCGCAAACCGCGATACAATCCAGGTCAAACAATACATTCAAGACACATTGCGGCTTCCGAAGCTGAAGCTTTTCACCATCCTGTCTATGACGGCCCATGCGGTGTTATTTATGACAGTGTTTGGATTTACACCGCTTTTCATTCATCAGCTCGGAATGGGTGACGCGGAGCTGCTTTGGGTGATGAGCGCTTTTTTCCTCCCTCACGCAGCCGCCACACTAAGCTTTGTGTTTCTGCGCTTCACGAGCCGAATTGCTTACTTCGTGATGCTCGTCAGTTTTGCTGTCACCGGAGTCTGTTTGCTATTCGTTCCTTTTTCAGCTGCATTGTTCACGGTTTGCATCACACACGCCTGCATCGGGCTGGCGCTCGGTTTCGTATTTCCTCTGCTGCTAAGCCGCATCGTCGATATTAGTTCTGCCCGTTTGAAAATGTCAGTGATGGGATTTTATCAATCGTTTTATGCGCTGGGCATCTTCTTTGGGCCCCTTCTTGCGGGAAAAATCGCACAGCTTTTTGGGCTTGCCGAGGTTTTTTACGGAGCCGGATTGATGGCATTTGCCGCCTTTCTTGTGATGCTCGCGCAAAAGCATAATATGATCAATTAATAGCTTTCATACCGCCGGAAGCGCCACACAGAAAACACGGCAAGAAGCATGATACACAAAATGGAGAATATGAGTGACCATGCGAAGAAATCCGCTCTCTCTCCATGAAGCAGGATATGCTCCGCCTGCTTGCAAAGCTCGGCCGGAAGCCACTTCGCACCATCGGGAAAAAGCGAGACAGCAAAGGAAACAGCAGCTGTGAGCCCAATTCCGAAAGCCGCGGCTGCTCCAAGGGACCGAAACATCGTGCTTCCGGCAAGGCCTGCAGTTACAATAAACATGATCCAAAGAGCATAGAGGCCAAGGCTTGCGGCAAAATGGCTGAATGATGTGTGTTCAAACAGCAGACGGACGTAATAATAAGCAAGTCCGTATCCAGCTGCAAACGCCCCGATTCCGATCACACTTTGGGTGAGCCACTTGCTCACGATATAATGGGCTGCCGTCACAGGACGTGACATGATCAGCGCCGTTACCCCTTGATTCCTTTCATTGGCTACACTGCCCATCACGCTAAAGATGATCAGAGCCATGCCAAGCGTGTTGAATTGTGAAAGCGTGCTGACCATCACTTCAGACCCGGAAGGCATCGTAAAACTGATTTTCATGCCGTCAGGAAGATTTCCTCCGTGTTCGATGATTTCCGGCATATAATAAATGGTCAGCGGCTGTGTCAATCCGACGATCATCATCGCGACCGGCAGCCAAATCAGTTTGCCGCTTTTCCATCCTTCCAGCCATTCCTTTTGCAATAGCGTTAACAACACCTTCATGTGTGCACCACCTTTAGATAGACGTCTTCAAGCGACTCCTTTTTCTGTTCAAAATGGGTGACAGTCAATCCCGTTCGGATACAGTCACTCAGCAACGTCCTGCCAGCGTGTAAATCCTGCAGCTCGAAAACAGCTTGAGACGGATTCATATAGACTATAGCGGAGACGTAAGGTTTCTCTTCAAGCCAGCCCTTTAATTTCTCTTTCACTGTAAGGGTAAAAACGTTCGTTTGATGCTGTTTTTTTAGCCGCTGTAACGCCCCTTTCCATGAAAGCTCCCCGTTTTTCATGATGACCACCTGATCGCACACCTGCTCCGCATCGTGCAATACGTGTGTAGAAAACAGGACAGCCATATGCTTCTTCAGCTCCCGCATCATGTCCAGCACCTCGAACCGTCCTGACGGATCAAGAGCGGACACCGGTTCATCCAATATCAAAAGCTTCGGTTTATGGAGCAGCGCCTGTGCCAGCCCGAGTCTTTGCTTCATGCCGCCTGAATAGCCGCCGATTCTTTTGTGCGCGGATTCCTGCAAGCCGACAAATTCCAGCATCCCGCCGATTTTCTCTTGGCATTTTTTCTTTGAAAGACCGGACAGTCTCCCGGCAAATATTAAAAACTCGTTTGCAGTCATCCACGAATAAAAAGCAGGATACTGCGGAAGGTACCCGATCAAACGCCGGTCCGGATTTTTCTCCCCTAACAGCTTGATGGTTCCGGAGGTTGGCGAGAGCAGCCCGGCCAGCATTTGCAGCGTTGTGGTTTTACCGGCTCCATTAGGGCCTAATAATGCGACACACTCGTTTTCATTCACGTGAAAACTGACATTTTTTACAGCTTGATGATGCCGATACGATTTGCATAATGATTCAATAGACAGCATATCCGCTTACATTTGCTTTCTGCCGACGGTAAAAAATAAAATCGGCCCGATAATATTGATACATACAATAATTGCAGCCCACATCCACTTAGGCCCGTTTGTCCGCTCTTCTTTTATACAGCTGATAAGGGCAAACACCGCCAAAACCAACTGTAATACAATCAGCGGCAAAATCATTTCCCAAGAAATATTCACTGCTTGATCCCCCTTTTCTCCCGGTCCGGCTTAATAACAAAAAAGTAATAGCAAATCAGAGGCATCGGTGCTGTAATCAGTCCGACAATCCCCCAAATCCATGCCATGCGATTTCGTTTTTTCGCATCAATAAATAAAAAGATTCCCTGTGCCAATACGATGAGATAAGCCGAAGCCGTTATGATCATTTCTGTTTGTGTCATCGGCGCTCCACCTCGCATTCCCCGAGCTGTCTTTTTTTCTCGGTCACAATCAAAATCGGCAGGGTAGCAAGCACACAAACCTGAAGTACGATAAACACAGCGGGAGCTTGAGTGAATGCCAGGATCGCCGCACTCACAACCATCAGCGCGCAGAATACAAATAAGATGATCTCTTTCAGCAGTTTTCTTCTGCGTTCAGCTTTCATTTGTGACAGCTGGTAAAGCAGTTCTTTTTGATCCGGTATAGAGGGATTGGCTGTTTCATCAATTTTCTGCAATTCTGATTTTAAATGAAGAGATCGCTTTTCTTTATTCATCGTCCCACTCCTTTCTGATTTGCTGGAGCCCTTTATGAACTCTGGACTTCACCGTGCCTTCCTTGATCTGCAGCATCAGCCCGATTTCGGCGTAGGTATAGCCGTAGTAATGCCTTAATAAAACTGGCGTGCGCAGTTTAGGGTCCAGCTTTGAAAACAGATCAAGCGTTTCGCTCCATTCTGCCCCTTTCACTGACACGTCCCACTTGATCTTGCGGATTGCTTCCTCCGTCACTGCCTGATTCCGTTTCCATTCTCTCTTTCTCTTTTTTTGGTGATCGAGGTAGAGCCTGGATGCAATAGAAATCAGCCACGTGGAGAATTTGGAACGGCCTTGGAAGCTTCTTAAATGAATGTACCCTTTCAAAAAGGTTTCCTGAACGAGCTCCTCGCTGAGGTCAGGATGAAGAGAAAGTTTTAGCAAATATTTATATAAAAAAGAATAATGATAGTGGAAAAGAGCTGTAAACGCTTCGTCGTCTCCCTCTTTCGCCTGTTGTATCAGCTGCTGTTCTTCGTGTGTATCCAATGGCCGCGATCCCCCCTTTTTTGTTTTTCTGCCTTATGAGACGACACCGGATTTAAAAGCGTTCATCTTTTTTTACAATTCTTTTCAGCCATTGACAGATCAGGCTTCCCGGCCGTATGGCTGCACATCCGCATTTGTAAACCCCTGAACAGTCTGTTAAGCTATGACTTTATGTCGATTTTAAAATATCCAATATGGAGGACGATGCATTGAAAGTAGAAAGGCGAACGATTGAATATATTCCCAATGAAGAAAGACATGGTAAGGCGAAAGATTTATTTCCCGTATGGTTCGGGGCTAATATGCATATCACCACGTTAGTGACCGGCACGATTCCCGTTGCAATGGGACTTAATCTATTTTGGAGTGTTGCCGCTATTATTTGCGGAACATTAATCGGTGCCATATTTATGGCGTCTCATTCCGCGCAAGGCCCTCAGCTTGGCATCCCGCAAATGATTCAAAGCCGTGCCCAATTCGGCGTAATCGGAGCGATTCTTCCCCTCTTCTTAGTCATGTTTATCTACCTTGGTTTCTTCGCAAGCAGCACGATTCTGGCGGCTGGAACCTTAAGCAGCTTTGTTCCCATCCCGGGTTCATGGAGCATTATAGGCTTAAGTGCCGTATGTTTTTTGCTCACCATTTTCGGCCATGATTTGATTCACAAAATGCAAAAAATCCTTTCTTGGACCTCTTTTGCCGTATTTTTTGCTGCAACGATACTCATTTTTCAATTGCCGATTCCGGCAGGCAGCTGGATTCCCGGAGCGGTTGATCTGCCCATTTTCTTGGTGGCGGTCAGCGCAGTAGCGACGTGGCAGCTGGCCTACGCGCCGTATGTTGCCGATTATTCAAGATATCTGCCAGTTCAAACACCGGCGTCCAAAACGTTTTGGTACAGCTATGCGGGTACATCTGTCAGCTCCATCTGGATGATGCTGCTCGGCGCTTTGCTGACGACAGCACTTCCTGACTTTACGGCAAACTCAGGCAGCCAGATTGTCCAATTGTTCGGCCCCTTCTCGTTCATTATGCTGATCATTGTGTTATTCGGGCAAATGGCGATCAATGTCTTTAACCTGTATGGGGCTTTCATGTCCACAACGACAACGCTTGAGCCGTTTCTGAAGTTAAAAGTCACGGCGAAAGTCAGAATCATCATGATCCTCGGCGTCACGCTTGTCGGCACAGTCTTAAGCCTTCTCGGTCAAAGCAATTTTATGGAGCTGTTTTTGAATTTTATCTTTTTCATCAGTTATTTCTTAATTCCGTGGACCGCAATCAATTTAGTCGATTACTACTTCGTCCGCCACGGAAAGTATCAAGTCAAGGCCATGTTCGATGTGAACGGGCCGTACGGAAAAATCAATTGGATCACCACAATTGCGTTCGTTCTTTCCATCTTGCTGGAAATCCCGTTTATCAATACCTCCTTTTACATCGGACCGCTGGCCAAAATGTTTGGCGGCGGAGACATTGCATGGATTGTCGGCTTGGCCGTGCCTTCTGTTCTTTATTATGTATTGATGAAACCGCGTCTGAAAAAACGGAGTTATCAAGAAAAGCTGTCTTCTCTATGAAGACAGCTTTTTATCATTCAAACCGCTTCCACACACGGGGCAGCATGTCAGGAAGCTCATGAGCGAGCAGCGTATGTGCGGAGTGCTCGTCCGTCCAGAGCTCGGCGCACGTGCCGTGTAAATAGACCGCGTTTAATATGGCGTGCTTCGGATCTTCATGGCAGCAGAGCATGCCCAACATCATGCCCGTCAGCGTATCACCGGTTCCGCCTTTGGCGAGCGCCCCGTTTCCGGTTGGATTGCGCCAGCAGTCGCCATCGGGAAACGCGATAACAGTTTGATTTCCTTTTAACACAATGACCGTCTGCAGCCGTGCCGCCCATTCCTTTGCATATTGCGCTCTTTTATTTTGTAATTCGTTCACAGGCACCCCTGTCATGCGGGAAAACTCGCCCGGGTGCGGTGTGAGGATGACGGGTGCCTCCCGTTTCGGATACGTTCGCTTCGTCAGCGCTCCGGCATCCAGAATAACGGGGCAATCTGCCGCAAGCACATGATCAACTGCCTGCTGTACATTTTGAGTTTGCGGAAGCCCTGATCCGATGGCAATGGCCCGGTACGCGTCTACAAGCTGAGCGTTTGCCGCTTTTTTCCAGCCGTCACGCCAATAGGTCGCCTCGGGCAAAACAGGAACAATTAGCGGGATTACGCTTTCTGATGTACCGATGACAAGCTTGCCGAGACCGCTCCGCATCGCCCCAAGCCCTGCAAGCAGCGCTGCCCCCGGCATGTCGTCACTTCCAGCCAGCAGCAAAGCCGTACCGTACGTGCCTTTATGGCTCTCCGCATCTCTTTCAGGAAGCGTGGCCCTTACATGCTCTTCCGTCCAATATGGAACATTCATCTCTATCCCTCCTCTGCTTTCTTTTCCTATTTTTCCTGTCCCTTTTCTTTTTCAAACAAAAAAGACAGCCTTTTAGGGCTGTCTTCTATTTTACAGGAACATCAAGGTGATATAGGCGGCTGTACCGTTCGTTTGCCGCCAGAAGCTCCTCATGGGTTCCTTCCATTTCTGTTTTGCCGTTTTCGAGAAATACGATTTTATCAGCCGCTTCCACTCCCGCGAGATGGTGGGTAATCCATAAAATCGTTTTTCCTTTCAGCACCTCAAACACCGTTTCCATCAATTCACGTTCGGTAATAGGATCGAGGCCGACTGTTGGTTCATCGAGGATGATGATCGGTGTGTCCTGCAGCAAAATCCTCGCAAGTGCGATCCGCTGGCGCTCTCCACCGGAAAAACGGATGCCCGTTTCCTGTACAGAGGTATGATATCCGTCAGGCAATGACTCAATGTAGTCATGCAGCTTGACCTGCTTTGCGGCGCGGCGCACATCCTCGTTGCTTGCTTCTCCGTTTCCGAGCCTGATGTTGTTCAAAATACTTGTATCAAACAGGTGCGGTTTTTGATTTAACACGGCCACCGCATCCGTAATCTGATCCTTTAACAGCGCTGTCTCCACTCCGTTTAACGTCACAGAACCGGAGTCCGGTTTCAAGGCGCCTTCGATTAATGCAAGCGATGTTGATTTCCCAGAGCCGCTCCGGCCGAGCAGCGCCATTTTTTCTCCCTGACGCAGCGTGAAGGAAAAGCGGTTCAGCACTTGGCTGCTATTGTCATACGAAAACGCCACATCGCGAAAGGACAGTGTGACATCCCGGAGATCGAGCGGTTCAGCAGCTGATTCAGTTTGTGACGCCTCCAGCTGAGGAGCCACCTTGTTCATGCGTCTGATAGAATCCTGATAGCCCGGCACTTCGCCTAAGGCATCCGAAAGCGGCAAAAAGGCTTCCGTCAGCGGGAATACCACAAGCACAAAAGCCGCAATCATTGTTTTAGCGAGTTCACCGTCTGCAGTTTGCCCAGCCGTCCAAAACAGCATCAGCAAAATAAGGCCGGCGACAAGGCATTGCGCAGCAAAATCCCGCCATCTTGTAAAGCGTTGTTTTTTCCGTTCAAGCTCAAACCAATCATGTTCCTCTTTTTCATAGGAATCAATAAACGCATGCCGGCGTCCGCTGAACATCCAGTCGCTGACACCCATCACGGCATCTGTCAGACGGCTGTACAGCACATTCCGCCCGCTTTTCAGCTTCGCATTCTTCGCTCTTGTCACGAGCAAAGACACAACCGGAAACAGCACAACAAGAACAAACAAATAAAGCGCAAGCAAAATGGCAAACGGCCAAGAGAAGAACCCAAGCGCAATCACTGAAACAGCATACAGGAGCAAGGCTGAGATAGCAGGAAAAATCGTTTTTAAGAAAGCATCCTGCAAATGCTCAATATCCTCGGACAAAATGCCGAGCATATCCCCCGTGCGAAAACGGGAACGCAGCATCAGGGCACCCGGCTCAAGCATGTTGTAAAGACGGACGCGCATGTCGGACACGATTTTCAAAATAATGTGATGGCCGACGAGACGTTCCACATATCGTGACACAGACCGCGCAATCCCAAAGGTGCGCACAGCGACAATCGGCACATAAATGAGCAGGATGTTTTCCGGTCTTGTCGCCGCCTTAGAGATCAAAAATCCTGAGGTGAACATGAGAAAAGCAGCAGAAAAAATCGTCACCGCGCCCAAAAAGATAACCAGAACGAACAGGCGGGCATTTTGCTTGATATACGGCAGAATCCATTCTTCTTTCTTCATGCTCTTTCCCCCAGTTGTGCCTCCACGAGTTTGGTGTACACACCGTTTGTCGCCAGCAATTCATCGTGAGTCCCGATTTCTGCAACCCTGCCCCCGTCCAGCACGATAATTTCGTCCATATCGAGCATCCAGTGAAGGCGGTGAGTGGCGAGAAAGACGAGCTTATCCTCAAATAAATCCAGCATCGTTTCTTTTATTTCATATTCTGTTTCGATATCAAGATGGGCGGTCGGCTCATCCAGCAGCAGGATCGGACGGTTTCCCAAAAAGGCGCGGGCAAGTGCGACACGCTGCGCTTGGCCGCCGCTGAGCGCCCGGCCGCCTTCCCCGATTCGTCCCTCTAATCCATCCGAAAGGTTGTCCACCATCTCCGTCAGCCCCGCCGCGGCAGCGGCGCGGGCTGTATCCTCAGCAGAAGCGCTTGGATGGTAGAAGCGAATGTTGTTCGCCAGCGTATCATCGAAAATGTACGGATGCTGCGGGATATAAAGGAGGTTTTTCTGCCAGCTGCCGTCCTGCAAATGGGACCGCCCTGAACCATTAACCTCAATCATCCCGCCATCCGGCTCCAAAAATCCGCCGAGAATATCAACCAATGTTGATTTTCCGGCGCCGCTTGCACCGATGATGCCGATTTTTTTCTTGCCTTTGAATGACAGATCAATATCGGACACCGACCGGCCGACTGACACGCCTGACAGCTTCAGCTCATCCTGATTGGACCACGTTCCAAGCTGAAGCGGCGCTTCTTCTTTAAAACCAGGCTGCGACAAAATCTCTTGAATGGTTTTGCCTGCTTCCTGCCCGTTCAGCGTTGCGTGATAATCATTTCCCACTTCCCGAACCGGCAGAAAATACTCCGGTGCGAGAATAAGGGCCGTTAAAGCGGGACCAAGCAAAATATCGCCGTCAATCAGGCGCAGGCCCAGGAACACTGCGACTGTCGCCACCGACAGCATCGTGAAAAAATCGAGGGCGAATGATGATAAAAACGCCACCCGAAGCGTGCTCATCGTTGCTTTGCGATACCGCTCACTCACATAGAAGATATTTTTGCTGTGCGACTTGCTCAAACCTAGGAAACGCAATGTCTCCAGCCCGCGAAGAGAGTCAACAAAATGATTGGAAAGTCTCTGATAGGATTTCCACTGACGATCCGCTTTTCTCTGCGCGACAAGGCCGAGGAGAATCATAAAGATGATCAGAATCGGCATCGCTGCGACTAAAATGATGGCCGATGTACGATCCTGGAAAAACACATAAATGACAACCGCCGCAGGCACAATCGCCATGCTGACCATTTTCGGCAGAAACAGCTCCAGGTAGCGGCGGAACTGGCTGATGCCTTCCATCGCCAGCGTCACCATTTGCCCCGTCCCCTCTTTCTTTGCAAAGCGGGGGCCTAATCGAAACAGCTGATCAAGAAAACTCTTTCTCAAATCTGCCCCAGTCCGGGCGGCATATTGATAGACGATTTTCTGGCGCGCCACCGTCACACCATGCCGGGCGACAAAAGCGATCAGGAAAAAGCCGATCACCGGAAACAGGGAGACAATGCCCTCCCCATTGAACAATCCGGTTACGGCTTCACTCAGCCACTCTGCCTGCATAATAATAGCGGCTGTCTGAATCAGCGTTAAACAAGTAATCACGGTGAGAATCCGCTTCATTCCTTTATATCGAAACAGGTCTTTTCCCATTAATAAGTCATAGGCTCCTTATGGCTGACGCGCTTCCGGAAGACATAATAGCTCCAGATCTGGCTGCCGATCACAAACGGCAATAGCGTTAATGCTGCAATTGACATGACTTTAAGCGAATAATCACCGGAAGAAGCGTTAGCTACTGTTAAATCGTACGCGCTTTGAAGCGAGCTGACCATTACCCGAGGGAATAAGGAAATAAAGATCATTCCTACAGTCAGCGCGAGTCCCGCGCCTGTCATCCCAAATGTCCAGCCGTCTTTTTTCTTACGGATAAATAAAGCCGCCAGCATAAAGCAGATGACAATCAAAACAACGAGCGGAATGGTAATCTCGCCGCGGCGTGTAAACATATCTGTCTGATAGGCAGAAAGGGCCGCGAAGGCGAGAACCGTTACAAAAACAACACCCATTATGTTTTGCGCCATTTTCCGGGCGCGGTTTTGCAAATCACCAATCGTACGCAGCGTGATAAACATTAATCCATGCTGGAAGCAAAGAAGTGTTACAGTCACACCGCCAAGTACAGAGTATACGTTTATATAATCGGCTAGATGTGCGTGAATGTTCATATCGGCATCAATCGGCATCCCGCGGAATAATGTCGTGAACAGCACACCAAGCACAAACGGAGGAATCAGACTGCCGAAGAAAACGACCCAGTCCCAAACCTTAACCCATTTCAAATGCTCAACCTTGCCGCGGAACTCAAACGCAACCCCGCGGCCCATTAACGCAAGCAGCACAATGACAAACGGAATGTAATAACCGCTCAGCATCGTTGCATACCAGTTTGGAAACGCCGCGAAAATGGCCCCCGCACCAGTCAAAAGCCATACTTCATTCGCGTCCCAAAACGGCCCGATCGTGTTGATCAGCACTCTGCGTTCTAATTCATTATGGCCAAGAAAACGGGTCGCCATGCCGACCCCGAAATCAAAGCCTTCCAAAAAGAAGAAACCTACAAACAATACGGCAACGAGTATAAACCAAAGATCATGAAGAGATGCCATGGTATACCTCCTGACTAAATGGATCTGTTGATACAGGAACATCATGATGATCACTATGCTCCGCACCTTTTTTAATCTCACGGATGAACAAGAAGACAAGCAGCGCGCCGAGAATCAAGTACATCACACCGAATGCGATGATTGAGAATAACAGGGAGCCCGCTGTTACGTTAGGCGACACAGATTGAGCGGTTGTCATTAAACCCATAACCGTCCAAGGCTGACGTCCGATTTCTGTCATAATCCAGCCCGCGGAGTTCGCAAGAAACGGGAAGGAAATTAACGCGATCATGATGCGCAAATACCATTTGCTGTTTTCAAGCTTTTTGCGGCGGTTTAACCAAAGGCCGCCTAACGCAGCAAGAATCATGACAACACCTGCGCCAACCATGATGCGGAAGCTCCAGAATGTCGTTTTTACAGGCGGAATGTAGTCGCCTTTTCCGTATATCTTTTCGTACTCAGCCTGAAGTGTTTTCATCCCTTTGACACTTCCGCTGAATTTTTGATACGCCAAGTAGCTCAAGGCATAAGGAACTTTGATTTCATTTGAGCTTTTTTCATTTTTTGTATCGATCGTGGCAAAAGCCGTCCAAGCAGCAGGGTCACCGCTGTCTTCCCATAAGCCTTCACTGGCAGCCATTTTCATCGGCTGTGATTCCATCAAATGCTCAGCCTGCATGTGTCCGCTAAGGCCGACGCCGAGACCGGCACAAAGGCCGACGATCATTGCGAGTTTAAAAGATTGTGTAAAGAACGGCACTTCTTTTTTCTTCAATAGTTTAAAAGCACTCACTCCGGCGATAAAGAAAGCCCCGGTGGCAAGCGCACCAAAAATAACGTGCGGGAATTCAACCCAAAGCTGAGGGTTTGTGATCAGCGCGGCAAAGTCGTTCATTTCCGCGCGGCCGTTTTTGATCGTAAAGCCGACCGGCTCCTGCATAAAGGAGTTCGCAGTTAAAATCCAGAAAGACGACATAATCGTTCCGAATGATACGAGCCAAATGCAGAGAGCGTGTATTTTTTTCGGCAGACGGTCCCAGCCGAAAATCCATAATCCGATAAAAATAGATTCCATAAAAAACGCCAATAATGCTTCAATCGCAAGCGGAGCGCCAAATACATCTCCGACAAAACGGGAGTAATCAGACCAGTTCAATCCAAACTGGAATTCTTGCAAAATCCCCGTTACAACACCGACTGCGAAATTTATTAAGAATAAGTGCCCCCAAAACTTTGCCATTTTGAGGTACAGCTCATTTTTCTTCACAAGATAAAGAGTCTCCATCAACGCAACCATAAACACAAGCCCGATAGACATCGGCACAAACAAGAAGTGAAACAACGTTGTTGATGCAAATTGTATGCGGGCTAATACCAATTCACTCATGCTTTCTCCTCCATTTCCGGTTAAAACTGCATATTTGCTCATTACTTCACAAATAGAACCGAGACTTTGATCAGTAATTCACAAAATAGACGAAAAAAATATTGTTCAATATTTCACAAACATGTCAAAAAGTCGTTCAATATGATGCTAGATTGCCAGACTGACCAAATGACACAATTTCTAACTGGTTCATATTAAGTACTTTACAACGATTTATTTCAAAAATAAAGTCTAAAATACCTAAAAAGCCCTGCGCTATGTGACGGATTATTGTCTATTTTGTTGCTGATTTATGACCGACTCTAGGATAAATGACCCTTTATTATCGTACATCAACATATCAATCCTTGCGAACAAAATGCTTGTCCGGCACCAGCACTCATTTCTCAGCACTCTGTCATAGACCGACTTTAGTCAGAATGCCTCTTTCTATTTGAAACGGGAAGACGAGAAAAGTTGAATAGTAAATTTTTAATATATTAATAATTTCAATTTTTTAGTATACTTAACGTAGTGAACAATTTCACTGCATCAAGAATAGGGGAGGTTTTTCAATGGGAGAGCTTCAAACACAATTGCAATTGCAAACGGATACAATTCACGAAGGGGTTCGAAAAGAGAATTGGTTTGCGAGAGCCATGAATATAAAAGTAGGCATCATACCGCTTCCTGTGTATGCCTTGCTGTTTATATTAATCACTGTTTTTGTTATGCATCACGATGTAAAAAGTGACATCTTGACATCGATTGCCGTCATGGCGTTTTTCGGGTTTACCTTTGCCCAAATCGGAAAATCGATACCGATTGTTCGTTCTATCGGAGGCCCGGCGATCCTAGCTACTTTTATTCCGTCCGCTGTTGTCTACTATCACCTGCTGCCTAATGATATCGTCAAATCCACCACAGAATTTACAGAAAACTCAAACTTCCTATACTTATTTATCGCCGGGATTGTCGTCGGAAGCATCCTCGGCATGAAAAGAGAAACACTCGTAAAAGCATTTATGAAAATCTTCATTCCGCTTATTGTCGGTTCTGCCGCGGCTGCTATTGTCGGACTGGCTGTCGGCACATTGCTCGGGATCGGATTTCAGCATACATTGCTGTATATCGTCATTCCTATCATGGCCGGAGGAGTCGGAGAAGGCGCTATCCCGCTGTCCATCGGTTATTCTGACATTATGCCCATGTCTCAAGGGGAAGCGTTTGCACTTGTTCTGCCATCGATCATGCTGGGCAGCCTGTGCGCGATTATTCTAGCTGGCTTGCTGAATAGAATCGGGAAGAAAAAACCGGAATGGACAGGCAACGGCAAAGTGGACCGGTCTGAAGATATGTCACCTGCGCTGGAGGAATCACAAAACGGCCAGCAAATGTTCAACCTTTCCTTATTTGCTTCAGGCGGAATTCTTGCTGTCTCCTTATATTTAGTCGGCATGCTCGCACACGACTTTTTCGGATTTCCGGCACCTGTTGCCATGCTGTTACTGGCTGTTCTGATTAAGCTGTTCAGATTGGCGCCTTCCTCAATTGAAAATGGTGCGTTTGGGGTGTCCCGCTTCTTTTCAACAGCTGTGACCTACCCGCTGCTCTTTGCGATCGGGGTGTCCATGACGCCGTGGGACAAGCTTATCGCCGCCTTTAACCTCAGCAATATCATTACGATTCTGTCTGTCGTTGTGACCATGATGGCCGTCGGCTTTTTCACCGGAAAATGGCTGAACATGTATCCGATTGAAACCGCCATTATCAATGCGTGCCATTCAGGGCAAGGGGGCACTGGGGACGTCGCCATTTTAAGCGCCGCAGAAAGGCTTGAACTGATGCCGTTCGCCCAAGTCTCTACCCGCATCGGGGGAGCGATTACGGTGTCCTTAACCTTATTGCTGCTGCACCAATTTTATTGATACACCTCGGAGCAAGTTCTTCGTAAAGCGAAAGAGCTTGCTTTTTTGCATGTCCATGTTTTGGCAAGTTCCCATCCCATGCTATAGTAATAGTTGGAAATACTAGATAGAAAGGACTCGGCATGCCTATGGGAACAGATCTATTTCTCTTTGTGATTCTCGGGCTGGGACTTTACTTTATATCAGCCCTGGCAGCAAAACTCATTCCGGCCGCAGATTTCTGGATTGATATCGTTCTTTGGGTTGGCGCTGCCGTTTATATCTTCTCTCATCAATCATTCATGGATGGCATTGTCTCGATCGCGACAATGTTCTACTGCTATTGGACCGCAATGGATCTCACTGTCTCTGAGCGCGCGGAAAAACCATCGGGACACTGGCAGGAAGTCGAGCTTGCCAGAAACAAAACACGTCTCCTGTCAGACATCACGTTAACCGCCGTTGTGTTTGCGGGCGCCATCATTTTTTTCATCTATGGCCCTGACCCAAGCGCCCTTAAGTATGTGATCCTTTTCGGTATGATCTCCGGCGGAGGGGCATTGGTGAAACGAATACTGAATGTTTTCAGTGTAACCGTTTTGTATTCAGCACCCTTAGAAAAATTGCACATCAGCTCACGTTATGAAACCCGCACATACCCGCTTTCCGATTTGAAAGACATTCAGCTTGAATCAACAGCTGATCTCTTAAAGCTCCATCCGCTTCTGACGATGTATTCATCCCGTTTAGATCTGACAACAAGCTTTCAGCAAGTCATCAAACTGTCTCTTCCCGGCGAAACATTGTTTCTGACGGTGAAAGAACCCCAAAGATGGAAAGCGCTCCTCCGGGAGTACACAAATGCAGAAATCAAAGTGGACACTGTGGTTTCTGTTTTGCCGCTTTATCATAGAAAAAATGTGAAGCGGCTGCTTGGGAAGCTTTATTTTGCCGTCAGCGTAAAAGGCGTATCAGCTTACGCCCTATTGGTGCTTGCGTTATACGCATTACATGCCTCCCCGTGGATCATGGGCGGTGCCGTGATGCTGTACTGGGTATTCAACATGTATCTGTCAGACCGTGTTTTGCGGGCGGCAATGGACGCCAAGCCTTGTCAGCATCAGGATGTACAGGCAGCGGCCGACAAGATTTTCCGCAAGGCCGGCATTTCCCATGTCCGCATATACGAAACGGAGAGTGATGATTACAACGGAATGGCAGTCGGCATGAATGTCGGAAGGTCAATGGTCATTCTGACAAGCGCCACACTACCTCTGCCGCTGCGTGTCATCGAAGGCATTCTGGCCCATGAGGCGATTCATATTAAAAAGCGTGACGTTCTGTCTTCACAGCTTTTGCGTTTTCTATATCTTGGAGCCGTCGTGGGGATCATCCTCTTAATTGAACAGCAAATAACCCGCCCCGAGGCTCACAAAATCGCGCTTTGGGCTTTCATCATGGCAACGATCCTCCTGTTTCAGCTCTATCAATCCTTTTGTTCGCAATGGATGGAGGTGCGCGCCGACAACCTTGGCGCAGCACTGCTGGAAGGCGGGCACAAACAAATGGCCGAAGCCTTAAGGATCTTGGCGGTTAGGCAGGATGAGGATATACAGAAGCAAAGTGCTTACAGCTCTGAGGCAGATGCGGATGAGATTCAGATTGACTCTCTCACCCGCGATAAAAGCTGGCTTTTCAGATTAATCGATTTTCAGTTCGCTCCTCATCCCCCTATGTACTGGCGTGTCAGCACTTTATTGTCAAACAAAGGACAAGGGGTGCTGAAGCGCTGGCTCAGAGACCGGCTGAAAGAGTCAATCTCTTTGAAATGAAACCGATCAGCGTTTTACCCGTATAACAGATATGGTGAAAAAAGGGAGTGATGAGAAGTGATTGTGATCATCTTATTGATTATAGCTATTATTGTTTTTCTTTCAGTCATTCAGCCGCAGCCCTCGGAAAATAAAAGCCGCCAGCAGGCGGACAGCGGTTTCTTCGGTTATTCAGATCATAGCTCGCACCATGATGGATGCGGCAGTGACGGAGGTTTCAGCGATTCCGGCTGTGGCGGCGGAGGCGATTGAGCGCCTCCTTTTTTATTTCATCGACTCGATGTACGTGCCGAAAGACGCGCCTGACATGCCCGGCGACACGCGCACGCGATGAAGAGCATACATTCCCTGGTCCCTCGATGCCGCGCCCGGTTCTGTCGTCACGCCCATTTGATAGCCCGTTTCTTTAGCGGCCTTCAGCGTCTCTTCATTGTAGCGTCCTACCGGATAGCTGATGATAGAGGTTTGCTGATGAAACATGCCATCAAACAGCTTTTTCGAATCAGCCATCTCACTGTGCTGCTGTTCAGGCGTTAACCCGTTCAGCTCAAGGTGGTCAATCGTATGGCTTTCAATCGATATGCCGTGCTGTGCCATTTCTTTCATTTGGTCCTCTGTCAGATGATGCTTATGTCCGATCGATTTGCCGATCATAAAAATCGTCGCCTTCATCCCGTACTTTTTCAGCACCGGATACGCGTCTTGATAATTGTCGGTGTATCCGTCATCAAACGTGATCAATACGCATTTCTCACTCGGCTTTTTATCCTGTGTCAGCATAAGATACGCCTCTTTTGGCGTTAATGTCTGATAGCCGTTATCGTGCAGCCACTTCATATGCGCTTCGAACTCTTCCTTTGGGACACGGAGGCTGTTTCCAGAGGAAATGCTGTGGTACATCAAAATCGGCAGCTTTGCCGGTTTCTCTGTTTTGATCCATGCGGATGTATCGTCTTCTTTCTTCTGAACATGTATTGTCTTTTGTTCCGGTTTCTTTTGTTCCGCTTTCGGCATCTGCTGCTCCGCGTTCGCCTCTTTATCAGCGCATGCCGCGAGAGCCAAGCAGCTTCCCAAAAGAAAAATGCTTAGGATAAAACGTTTCATCGGTTCCCTGCTTTCTGTCTATTTCTTCCTCCTTTTTCATCGGTTTGTTTCTGAGATTTTCAATAGCAAAAAACCGGACATGAAATCATGGCCGGCTCACATTTAAGAAAACTGATTCAAAATCAGCGAGGTTAACAGGCCAAGTGCAGCGATTAAGCCTGTCATCGGACCGCTGTCTTCATACGCCTCAGGCATCATCGTTGAAGCAATCATCGCAATGATGCCCCCGCCCGCAAACGCTGCGATCGCTGCCATCGCTTCTTCAGAAGCACCGTCGAGAAAGAAAAATCCTGACCATGATGCGAGAATTGAAATCACGAGCACCGCGGCCCAAAGCAGCAGAATTTTCGTTCTTGAGTACCCGCTGTTTTTCATTCCAGCTGTACTGGAAAGCCCTTCAGGTATGTTGCTGATAAAAATCGCAATCACCAAAAGGAAGCTGACCGATTGTTCTTCGAGAAGGCTGGCGCCAATCATGATTGATTCCGGAACAGCGTCCATGATGGTGCCGATAAAAATAGCGATCCCTCCTCCGCTGGCGGCTGCTTGTCCCGATCTCTTTCTTTGTGAAGCGCCTCTTTTGGAAACTGCGTAATCAAACACCGTAAAAACGACTGCCCCTGCAATAAATCCCGCGCCCGTAGACACGATTCCGCCTTCCGCCACTGCGTCACCAAGAAGCTCGTAAGCGGCCGCGCCAATTAATACGCCTGTGCCAAAAGCCATAATATAGCCGATCATCTGTTTGCGAATCGGAAGAAACATGGACGCCAGCGCGCCCAGCAAAACAGCAGAGCCTGAGATCCCGCCCCACATTGCCGCATGCCACATCTCTATCTCTCCTTTCTTACCAACCACTACCCGCTGCGTTTTTTTCTGTAAACCTTAGTGAGAACACAAAAAACCGGACATGTCTCCATGTCCGGTTTTGAACTTAGCGGATTCTGACTTCTGTCTCACTGTCAAAGAAATGGCCTTTATTCATATCAAACGCAACCGTCAGCTCGTCACCTGATTGAATATCGAGGCGAGCGTCGATCCGCGCGATAAAGTCTTGATTGTCGATTTGCGAATAAACCATGATTTCAGAACCGAGCAGCTCTGCGACATTGATTTTCGCTTTTATCGAAGAGTTTTTATACGATTCCACGACAATTAATTCATCGTGAATATCTTCAGGACGGATGCCGAAAATGACTTCTTTTCCGATGTAGCCCTTTTCACGCAACACCTTCATTTTCCCTTCCGGCACGGTTAATGCCGCAGAACCGATTTTGATTACGCCGTCCGTCAGCTTTCCTTTGAAAAAGTTCATCGCCGGTGAGCCGATAAAACCGCCGACAAATACGTTTTCAGGGAATTCGTATACATCCTTTGGCGTCCCGATCTGCTGGATTTTTCCGTCTTTCATGACCACGATCCGTGTCGCCATCGTCAGCGCTTCTGTCTGGTCATGTGTCACGTAAATCGTTGTGGTTTGCAGTCTCTGGTGGAGCTTAATGATTTCCGCCCGCATTTGCACCCTTAGCTTCGCGTCCAAATTCGATAAAGGCTCATCCATCAGGAACACCTTTGCGTCCCGAACGATTGCCCGTCCAAGCGCGACCCGCTGTCTCTGCCCGCCTGACAGCGCTTTCGGTTTACGGTGCAAATATTCCTCCAGCCCGAGAATTTTAGCGGCTTCCTCTACCCTTTTTTTGATTTCAGGCTTAGGCATTTTTCGAAGCTTCAGCCCGAACGCGATATTATCATAGACCGTCATATGCGGATAGAGCGCGTAGTTTTGAAATACCATCGCGATGTCCCTGTCCTTAGGCGCTACATCATTGACCCGTTTTCCTTCAATATAAAAATCGCCTTTCGAAATTTCTTCAAGCCCTGCGACCATCCGCAGCGTCGTTGATTTCCCGCAGCCTGACGGGCCGACGAATACGATAAATTCCTTATCATCAATGTGAAGGTTAAAGTCGTCAACAGCCGCTTCCTTCTGATCATAATATTTATAAATGTGCTCCATCCGCAATTCAGCCATGTAATATCCCCCTTTGTAATTGTAAACGCTTTCTTAAAATGAGTGTAACAGCATTTTCCTATCACTGGAATGGGCAGCATTCATAAAATCAGCCAGCCATTTTTCGTGCACATTTCCAATTTATTCTGAATCTTTACTTTGCAGGCTGATAAAATAGGCGAGCAGCGCGCCTTTATACGTTTTAATGTCTATCCCTGACCGCTCAATAAATTTATCAATTCGATATTGCAGGCTGTTGCGATGCAGATGCAGCTTTTTCGCCGTTAACGTCACGTTTGAATTGTTTTCAATGAACAGCTTAATCGTTTTCCTCAGCTCAGATTCATTTCCAAATAAAACATCAGCTTCTTCAGAGAGCAGCGTTTCAAGCTTTTCTTTTTCTGTTTCTAATAATAAAAAAGGAAATATCATCTCAAAGGTCACACTCTGCATCTGAGGCAGCCGTTTTTCAGCAAACAAGAAATACGTCTGTTCACGGGCGTAATGGTTACGCAGACTCTCATCCGGTTCATAAAATCTTCCGGCATAAAAACGGACACTGAAGTAGAAATCACTTTCAAGAACTTTAGCGAGTGATTCAAGTTCGTCTTTCCCCGCCGCCGCTTCACTTTC
This sequence comes from Bacillus cabrialesii, assembly GCF_004124315.2. Lineage (GTDB taxonomy): Bacteria > Bacillota > Bacilli > Bacillales > Bacillaceae > Bacillus > Bacillus cabrialesii. The sequence goes on from NZ_CP096889.1 coordinate 3,907,218, forward strand.
CTGCTCGACAATCACGCCTCTGTCCTCATGCAGCCACACAATCACAAAAGGCACCGGCCAAAAATGGCGAACCGCTTCGGCAAAAGACGCGCGCTCTATTTTACCGAGCAAATGAAAATGAACAAATCTCGTCCTCTTCTTTACATTCGCCGGCACTTCCCCGCTGGAAAAAAGAAACGCAAACCATTTGTTTTCTTCCGGCGGCTTCAAAGACATTTGATCGGCCTCATCGGCAGGCGTCAAAAATGACTGCAGCAGCAATGTCTCTTTTTCGCTGATTTCCGTTTTCGGAATAGAGATATATCTTTGACTGTTCTCATCAAAAAAGCATAGACAGTCTTCCTTTACGCAAAGCTCCTCAGACACAATCGACCCGGGATAAATAGCCAAAATCGATTTCATAAGGTCTCCTCTCATATGTAAGGATCTGTATATCCAGTATAAGGCGAAACGCACAGGTTCTCCAATAAAAAAGCATATATCCGGCATAGATAGACGAGAAACTGAGAGAGAAACCTCATTCGTTTACATATTGGCAACACCGGAAATAGAAGAAGGTATGCAGGACCAAAGGAGGATGATCTAGAATGGATTTAGAAGCATTAAACAAAAGTTTTATCAACGGAAAATGGACCGAAGGGGAAAGCGGGCGTACGGAGGACATTTTGAATCCGTATGACCAGTCTGTGATAACAACAGCATCTCTGGCAACAAGCAAACAGCTGAAAGGTGCTTTTGACATTGCACAGCAGGCGCAAAAAGAGTGGGCCAAGAGCACAGCAGAGGACCGAAAAGCAGTCCTGCAAAAAGCGCGCGGCTACTTACAGGAAAACCGTGATGACATCATCATGATGATCTCCCGCGAAACCGGCGGTACGATCATTAAATCAACGATCGAGCTTGACCAAACAATTGCGATTTTAGATGAAGCCATGACATATACAGGCGAATTAGGCGGCGTCAAAGAGGTTCCATCCGATATTGAAGGGAAAATCAATAAGATTTACCGCCTTCCGCTCGGTGTCATTTCATCGATTTCACCATTTAATTTTCCAATGAATTTATCAATGAGAACCATTGCGCCTGCAATTGCGCTAGGAAACAGTGTTGTTCACAAGCCTGATATCCAAACCGCTCTGTCTGGCGGAACCATCATTGCGAAAGCGTTTGAACACGCTGGTCTCCCTGAGGGTGTCCTCAACGTCATGCTGACGGATTTAAAGGAAATCGGAGACGCCATGCTCACCAATCCAATCCCCAGATTAATCAGCTTTACGGGATCAACCGCAGTCGGGCGCCGCATCGGTGAAATCGCCGGGCGTGACTTCAAGCGGATGGCCCTTGAGCTCGGCGGCAACAACCCGTTTGCCGTCCTCTCAGACGCGGATGTCGACCGTGCGGTGGACGCCGCGATTTTCGGGAAATTTATTCACCAGGGACAAATCTGCATGATTATCAACAGGATCATCGTTCATCAAGATGTGTACGATGAGTTTGTTGAAAAATTCACTGCCCGTGTCAAACAGCTTCCGTACGGTGATCAAACTGATCCGAAAACCGTTGTCGGCCCGCTGATCAACGAGCGCCAAATCGAAAAAGCGCTGGAAATCATTGAGCAGGCAAAGGCAGACGGCATTGAGCTTGCGGTTGAAGGAAAACGCGTCGGAAACGTACTCACACCGTATGTCTTTGTCGGAGCTGACAATAACAGCAAAATTGCCCAAACGGAGCTGTTCGCCCCGATTGCCACCATTATCAAAGCCTCCAGCGATCAGGAAGCGATTGACATGGCAAATGACACTGAATACGGGTTGAGCTCGGCGGTTTTCACTTCTGATTTAGAAAAAGGTGAAACGTTCGCCCTGCAAATTGACAGCGGCATGACCCATGTCAACGACCAGTCCGTCAATGACTCGCCGAATATCGCCTTTGGCGGCAACAAAGCAAGCGGTGTCGGCCGCTTCGGAAATCCTTGGGTGGTTGAGGAGTTTACCATGACGAAATGGATTTCGATACAGAAGCAATACCGCAAATATCCGTTTTAAACGAACGAATCCCTCTGCTTCACGCGCAGAGGGATTTTTTTATTTAGATATATCAACAAACCCCTCGCCAAACACATCGCGTACATCATGAACGATCACAAACGCTTTTTTGTCACAGCTTCTGATGATTTTCTTCAGCATGGACAGCTCCTGTTTGTTAATGACGATATACAAAATCTCTTTTGACTGGCCCGTATAGTTTCCCTTCCCTGATAAAATCGTCACGCCCCGATCCATCAAGGTATTCACCTGCTCGGCAATCTCACTCTTATTTTCCGAAATGACCGTAATGGCTTTTTTCGTATTCAAGCCTTCAATAATGAAGTCCATCACTTTCGTACCGATATACAGCATCACGATCGTAAACATCATTTTTTCCGCACCAATAATAAAATAAGAGCTAAATACCACAATCAAATCAAAAAATAAAAGCGCGTAGCTCACATTCCAATCTAAATATTTATTAGCAATTCTGGCCAGAATCGCAGAACCGGCTGTCGTCCCGCCAACCCGGATAATCATCCCGATCCCGACTCCCGCAAATACACCCGCGAAAATCGTATTGATGATCAATTCATCAGACGGGGTGCTCCAGCCGTGTGTCAGATGGAGGAAAAGCGAATTCGCCGCTACGGCAATGATTGTATAGACAGTGGTTTTACCGTCTAGAAATTTGTAGCCGACTAAAAGCAGAAATGCATTTAAGATAAAGTTCGTTACCCCGGGAGACCATTGAAACACATAATACAAAATCAGCGTAATCCCAGTGACCCCGCCTTCCCCAAGGTCATTGGGAATTGCAAACAAATTCACTGCAAGCGCGAAGAAAAAAGCGCCAATCACAAGCATCAGCACATCAAGCATTTTCTTTTTCATCACAAAACACTCCTTCTCCAGATAGTATCAACAAAAAAACCCAGGAGTACGCTCTCGCAAAAGAGCAGAAACTCCTGGGCTTTTATCCCACCGTGTCATAACAGCCAAGCCGCTATGTGTTTTCTCTCGGTCACAGTCCAATTTACATTGCGGAACCCTAGAAAACCATTGTTTTTATCCTATCATTTTCACTTTCCAATATTAGCATTATAAGGGACGGTTTGAATTGGTTCAAGGGGTATTTGCGGAGATTTAATCAGTAAATTAAGAGAAATAAAAAAGATATTTAACTGTTAATAAATGAGAGTTTTAACCGATATGATAAAAAGTACCTTTTTTAAAAATATAAATTAAAATCTCAATCCCAATTTATCATTGACTATACGAAAATATATAGGCAAAATAGAACATATATTTTAAACATTTAATTACATAGGAGGAAATATAATGTCAGGTAAACTAACACACTGTAAAGCTTGCGGTCAAGAGATTGCAAAAGGTGTAAAAAAATGTCCGAATTGCGGTAAAGACCAACGTAACTTTTTTATGAGACATAAAATTATTACGGTTATTCTAGCAATAGTTGTCATTATCATAATTGCGAACATGGGAAACAGCGGAGATTCTCAAGCTTCTACTACAACAACCAGCTCCGACTCTAAAAATTCGACAAAAACAATACAAAAGGCTGATATGGAAAAACTATATACCAATGCCAATCAATTTAAAAACTATAAAGTTGATCTGTATGTAAAAGTTTTTGATGTTGAACAAGACGATGATGGTACATATCTTCAAGGTTATAATAATCCAGAAAAGTTAAGCAAAAATACAATTATTATAAGCGACGATTCTGATTTAGATATTAAAGATGACGACATTATTCATGTAGTCGGCACGGTGAAAGACAAATATGATGGTGAAAACGCATTGGGCGGTTCCGTTTCAGCGCCGAGAATCATTGCCGATTCCATCGAAAAAAGCGACTATGCAACAGCTTTTGCGCCAGCTCAAAAAACAATTAACGTGGATAAAACACAGAACCAGCACGGATTTGCACTCACACTTCAAAAAGTTGAACTTGCTGAAAAAGAAACTCGCCTGTATGTAAAGATAGAAAACAAATCACAAGATGAAATCAGCTTTTATGACTTTAATGCCAAAATTACAGCTGATAATAAACAGATTGAGCCTAAATCTGACCTTTCTGAGTATCCTGAAATTCAAAGTGAAATCTTACCGGGAGTTAAAACTGAAGGGATTATCGTTTTCCCTAAAATCGAAAGCAAAACAGCAAATGTTATTTTAGAAGGGTCTTCCGAAAACTACGATATTACAATCAATCCATTTACATTTGAAGTAAACTTGGATCAATAATTAAGAAGGGCTGGAGAACCCCCCCAGCCCTTTTGTTTATGATTTTACACTCTTATACCCATTCACATTAGAAGACTGCCATCTCCAAGAATCAGCACACATTTCCTCAAGGCCTCGTTTCGCTTCCCAGCCCAGTTCCCGCTTGGCTTTTGCAGGATCTGCGAAGCAGGTGGCGATGTCTCCCGGGCGACGGTCCGCAAATCGGTACGGCACCTCTTTCCCTGACACTTTTTCAAAGGCTTTGACCATTTCAAGCACGCTGTAGCCTGTGCCTGTTCCGAGGTTGTATGCATCGGCTCCTGTGGCATTCAAAACTTTTTCCAGCGCTTTGACATGGCCTTCCGCGAGATCAACGACGTGAATATAATCGCGTACGCCTGTGCCGTCTTTTGTCGGGTAGTCATTTCCGAATACGCTTAATTGCTCAAGCTTGCCGACGGCTACCTGCGCCACATACGGCATGAGGTTATTCGGAATGCCGTTCGGGTCTTCACCAATCCGTCCGCTTGGATGCGCGCCGAATGGATTAAAGTAACGAAGCAGCGCGACGCTCCACTCATTGTCGGCTGTATGCAAATCACGCAAAATTTGTTCAAGCATGAGCTTTGTCTGCCCATAAGGATTTGTCGCGCCTAATGGAAAGTCCTCCGTAATCGGTGATGTTTCCGGAACGCCGTACACTGTCGCGGATGAACTGAATACGATTTTTTTGACGCCGTATTTCTCCATGACCTCACATAAAATAAACGTTCCTGTCAGATTGTTATGATAATATTTGAGCGGAATGGCCACAGATTCACCGACTGCTTTTAACCCCGCAAAATGAATCACAGCTTCAATTTCATTTTCCGCAAAAACCGAATCTACCGCTTCCCGGTCCAATAGATCCGCTTCATAGAACGTTAAATCTTTTCCCGTAATCTCCTTGACACGGTTCAGCGCCTCAGCCGAACTGTTAGATAGATTATCAAGAACGACAATCTCATAGCCGCTGTTCAATAATTCAACACATGTGTGGCTTCCGATGTACCCGGCACCGCCTGTAACAAGTATTGCCATGATGTAAACCCTCCCTAAAAAATGACCTGTTATCATTATATAGTGTTTAGGACCGGCCTACATCCATTTTTAAGAAGTTTAATCGTTTATTAATAGTTTCTTCATATTTAAGATTTAAACCCTTGCCAGCAATTCGATAGAGGCCTCAGCGAGAATACGCTCTTTCATTTCCCGATAGAGTTGATTCATATAAAAGCCCGGCTGAAGATTCAGCTCTGCATCTAAAGCATAGACCGTCAGCGTATAAGTATGATCCTTGTCAGGCGGCGTCGGTCCGCAATACTGGTGGATCACCTTGGGATCATTGCTTCCCGCAAGCGGTGAAGCAAAGCTGTTTTGCCCTTGTATCATCAAGTCCTGTCTCTCCTCGCTTGCATGTTCGGGAAGTTCTCCGATGTGCGCCGGAATATTAGCCGCTGTCCAGTGAATCCAGCTGAATCCGCATACGGGAATCGCGTCATGATCGATGAAAGTAAGTGCGAGCGTCTTTGCGCCGGGCGGGATGTCCTCAAAACGAATCGGAAAGGATACAAATGGATTCCCCTCTCTCTTATCGTTTTCATCCGCGTATTTTGAGTACTTGTCATGTAAGTATGGATTTGCTTCTACGTATATGTTCATGTGAATCCCTCTCTCCATTTTTTCGTTCTATAGGTATATTAAACGAATGAATGTATAATCAGTGATAAACAAATGCGCATGTAAACGTAACAATTTGTTATTGATTACTTGCAGTGAAGGAGATATTTCATGGATTTAAAATGGCTGCAAACCTTTATTGCCGCAGCGGAATCAGAGAACTTCAGAGAGACGGCTGAGCGTCTGTATCTCACACAGCCTGCCGTTTCTCAGCATATGAGGAAATTGGAAGATGAACTGGGCATGCGGCTGTTTTTACATAGCGGAAGACGGGTCGTACTGACTGACGAAGGCAGGCTCTTTTTGCCTTATGCCAAAGAAATGATCCATGTATACCAAGCCGGAAAGCAAAAAGTCAGCCAATGGAAGCAAGGATACAGCCGATCACTCACGCTGGCCGTACACCCCTACATTGCGGCCTATATCTTGCCTCGCTTTCTCCCAGCCTATATCCAAAAACACCCGCATGTCGAACTTTCAACTCAAGTGGCTGGATCTGACGATATTAAACAAGCGGTGGAACACAATGAAGCTGATATTGGTTTGTCGCGGAAAGACCCGAACTCCGCCACGCTTTATTATCAGCACATATGCGAAGGCACGCTTTGTCTGGCGGCTCCCTTCCAAGAAAACAAGACTGCGGATGCTGCATCTGTCTTCAGCCGCTATCGGCTGCTGACGCATGATCATCCGTCATATGGGGATGCCTTTTTAGATAACATCCGATCACATTATCCGCAGCTTCAAATGATGGCTGTCGGGCAGACGGATACGGCTGTCCACATGATGAAAGCGGGAATGGGGGCATCATTCCTCCCTGCCTACATTATTAAACAGGAAGAAGCCGAAAAAAAGCTGATGGCTGTAAGCACACCCCCGCATCTAGAATTGCCGGCGTCCCAAACGTTTATGATGTGGAAAAGAAACAGCGAGGACATTCAGCATTTTCACGCCATGTTACATGACTTTATGCAGCGTGAACAAGTATAGCAACTGAAAAATCAATCTGCCGGTTGACGTTTTCCTTTCCAATTTTCGCTATGCTTAATGCAGAAAGGATTTGATGACATGGCGATGAGCCCATATATTTTTATTGTCTTTATTCTTATTATTTTATCGATGTACCGGGAGAGAACGGTGAGGCCCGGAAAATTGCTGATCATTCCGCTTCTGCTGTTATGGGGCGTATCAGCATCATTTCAGCCGGCATATTTTCATTCAGCTTTACACGTGGCGATCAGCGGCATCTTATTACTGATCGGGCTGGCCTGCGGGTTTGGCATCGGGAAGATGGTAAACGTGCGGCTTCACCCGGAAACCGCAAAGGTCACTTCACGCGGCTCCTTCGGAAGTGTTATCCTCATTCTAGTGATACTTTCTTTGCGGATGGCTGCGAGAGTATGGCTGCCTGAGAGCAACGAGATTTTCATTGCCATTATTCATTCTATGTTCTTCATTCCCCTCGGCACCATCACAGCACGCAACATCATGCTTTACAAAGCTTACAGACGGCTGACCGCTGGCAAAGTATCCATTCAATAACTGAAAGAAGGACCAGCATGAACCGACAATCTCCGGCTCGGCACTACAAGAAACTTGTGCCGAGCCTTATTCTCATTTTGAATTGCATACAATTTTTATCTCACCCATCCGGAACCGATCCTATTTTGATAGCGTTTGTGTTTACGGTGTACTTAGCAATCATTTGGATCATTCCCTATGTGGCATCCGCTGCTGTTCATTTGAGCATATTCATCGGGCTTTGGCTCCTGACCGTTTATCTTTGGGCTGTTTCCGGCCATGAGCAAGGAGCCGCCTTTTTCTTAATCGTGTTTTTAATGGTGTATGCGGCCATAAAGCTTCCTGCACGGCTGTCCTTGATCTGTGCGGTATGCCTAATTGGAGGCAACGTTTTCTTTCTGCACTTTGTTTTTGACAGCAGCTGGGACGATATCGTCAGCAACATTTCAATCATGATCGGACTCTACGTCTTTTTCTCCTCCATGCGTTTCAGGCGAGAAGCGAGAAGAGAGGCTGAACGGAGTCATGCTGAATTGGCGAAAATGCATGTGCAGCTGGAGCAGGCGCATGAAGAACTTCAGAAAGCCCACGCAGAGCTGCAGGAGGCTTCTGTTCTTTCTTTAAGGTACGCAGTCCTTGAGGAGCGTACAAGAATTGCCCGCGACATTCATGACAGCATCGGCCATGAGCTGACTTCTGTGATTGTTCAGCTTCAATCTCTTCCCTATATCCTGAAAAGCAGCGAGGAGGATTCAGAAAAAGTCATTCAAAATGTACTGAGTGTCGCCAGAGAATGCCTTCAAGAAGTGCGGTCTGTCGTTCACCAAATGGGCCGAAGTGAATCGATGGTCGGTCTTACCGCTTTGCGGGGGCTTATTCATCAAGTGGAGGAGCGGAGCGGATTGCACGTTTCGTTAGACACTGCCGGCCTGTCAGAAGAGTCTTGGCCACAAAACATAAGCGAAACGATCTACCGCATCTTGCAGGAAGCGCTGACCAATATCATTCGTCACGCTCACGCTTCCCATGCTGCTGCCGTCATATCGAACGACGAGACCCATCTCTATTTCACAATCACCGACAACGGACAATTCACCGGCCATCTTACTTGCGGATTTGGGCTGACAGGAATGAAAGAGCGCGCTGAAAAAGCAGGCGGCTCCCTGTCTCTCAGCGCAGTGCAGCCGAGCGGCCTGCAAATTGAGCTGTCACTGCCGCTCACGATAACGAATAAGGAGCAAAAAGATGAACAAAGATAAAATACGCGTCGCACTCGCCGATGATCAGCCGCTTGTGCGCGAAGGCTTCCGCTATGTCATCAATGCACAGCAGGATATGGCGGTTTCCGGTGAGGCCGGCGACGGTTACGGCATTATTGCACTGGCAAAACAAACAAAACCCGACGTCATCCTTATGGATGTCCAAATGCCGCATTGCTCAGGCATCGAAGCGGCGAAAGACATTATAACCGCACTTCCAGATACAAAGATTGTCATTTTAACGACCTTTGATACGGAGGAATATGTGTTTGAAGGTATCCGCGCGGGCGCGGTCGGCTATCTGCTGAAGGATACACTTCCTGAAGAATTAATAGACGCCATCCGCGCCGCAGCCAGAGGCGGAGCCATTTTCCGCACCGTAACAGCTGCTAAAATCATTAGTGAGACATTTCGCTCGAAGCAGCAAACTCAAGCCGAAGCACCGGCAGAGCCGTTTACCAAAAGAGAGCTCGAGGTTCTTCAGCAAATGGCCTACGGGCTGAGAAATGAAGATATTGCTGAAAAGCTTTTCGTCAGCGAAAGCACCGTGAAAACCCACGTGCACCGCATCCTGCAAAAATGCAACGCCCAAGACCGGACACAGGCAGTCGTTTTTGCCATTCGAAACGGTATTGTGCAATAGAAATCGCTCACCCCGCCATGATAAAATAAGACAAAGGAGATGATTGGAAATGAAAGAAGAAATCATTGAACGTTTTACTACATACGTAAAAGTCGACACACAGTCCGATGAATCCGTCGACACTTGCCCTTCCACACCCGGCCAATTGACGTTAGGAAACATGCTCGTTGATGAATTGAAATCAATCGGCATGCAGGATGCAGCCATTGATGAAAACGGCTATGTCATGGCGACTCTTCCCTCCAATACTGAAAAAGACGTGCCGACAATCGGCTTTCTCGCCCACGTCGACACCGCCACAGACTTTACCGGCAAAAACGTGAACCCGCAAATCGTTGAAAGCTACGATGGAAAAGACATTGTTCTCAATGAACAGCTGCAGGTCATCCTGTCGCCAGATCAATTTCCGGAGCTGCCCGGCTATAAGGGCCACACACTCATCACCACAGACGGCACAACCCTTCTCGGCGCAGATAATAAAGCCGGCATCGCTGAAATCATGACAGCCATGGATTACCTCATCAAACACCCTGAAATCAAGCACGGCGCGATCAGAGTCGCCTTTACGCCTGATGAAGAAATCGGAAGAGGACCGCACAAATTTGATGTAAAACGGTTCAATGCGTCCTTTGCCTACACAGTTGACGGCGGCCCGCTCGGCGAGCTTGAATACGAAAGCTTCAATGCCGCGGCCGCAAAAATCACAATCAAAGGCAACAACGTACATCCCGGCACGGCAAAAGGGAAAATGATCAACTCTGCGAAAATCGCAATGAAGCTGAACAGCCTGCTGCCGACAGACGAAGCGCCCGAATATACAGAAGGCTACGAAGGCTTCTACCACCTGCTCTCAATTCAAGGAGATGTAGAGGAAACAAAACTCCATTACATTATCAGGGACTTTGATAAAGATAACTTCCAAAGCAGAAAAGAAACGATGAAGCGCGTCGTAGAAGAACTTCAAAATGAATATGGACAAGACCGAATTCAGCTTGATATGAACGATCAATACTACAACATGAGAGAGAAAATCGAACCTGTCATCGAAATCGTCAACATTGCCAAGCAAGCGATGGAAAACCTCGGCATCGAAGCGAAGATTTCTCCAATCCGCGGCGGCACGGACGGTTCCCAGCTGTCCTACATGGGACTCCCGACGCCAAACATCTTTACCGGAGGAGAAAACTTCCACGGCAAATTTGAATACATCTCGGCCGACAACATGGTCAAAGCCGTAAACGTCATCGTTGAGATTGCAAAGCTGTTTGAAGAGCAGGCGTAATGCCAAAAGCCAGTCCAAAAAGGACTGGTTTTTGGTGTAAAAACGAAACATTTTGAATACCTCCTCCGTAAAACATGTATCAACCGATAAGGAGGAAAAACAATGACAAAGCAAGCGATAGCCGCAAAGAGTCTATTAAAAAAATGGATCATGACCAGGCCGCTTAAAATGCAAAAGAAATCGAGCCCATTTCAAAAAATCAGAAAAATGTTCAAACGCTTCTTCTGATCCGTCATCCAAATCCCCAAAACACAATCCATATTCTCTTGTACCGCCCAAATGCTCCGTAATTTGGGTTTTTTGTGTTCAATTCCTGAAAAAAGGGTATAAACCAAAAAAGCAAGAAAACAAAACCCAAAAACAGGTAATTCGAATGATTAAATTTTAGGTTAAAAGTTATATAAAGGAATTTATTTTATTGTCGATAGTAACTATAGAACCAATCATCAGCAAGAACAATCACCAAAATGTAAGACTATTTTCAGGTCATCAGGTTAGACTGTTTTTGAGGGGCAGTAATTTATTTTTCATTGATTTAGAATTTTTTGAATACTTTTTGACAATTTATCCGTACAATAGAGAATACCAAAACTTTTTTGGGAGGTATGTAAAATGATCCTATTTATTATCATCGCATTATGCGGCTATCTTCTTTTTTCTTTCAGCAAGGACAATCGCCGCAAACCGCAAAAGACAAGCCCTCTGCCAGCAGCCGCACCTCATCACAACAACCTAATCGACCTTGACGCCATCCGCCAAAAACGCCGGATGCATCTATCCTAACCCTATATTTCAAACGAAAAGGCTGCTGAACAATGCAGCCTTTTTTTCATGTTAGAGACATTTGTTCTCTGACCACTGGATTTGGAACGTGAAACCTTTTTGCCGCCTGTCCGTAATCTCTTAAAGGCAAATTCAAAAGGAGACTTCAGCAATGATCGATTTATTTATGAAACAAAAAATGTTCTCGTTTAAAGATGCATTTCACATTTATGACCGGGATGAACAAGAGAGATTCAAGGTCGAAGGGCGTTTCTTTTCGTTAGGGGACTCATTACAATTGGCAGACACATCCGGAAAAACGCTCGTTTCCATTGAGCAAAAAGTGATGTCATTTTTGCCGCGATACGAGATTTCAATTGGCGGGAAAACGGTTTGTGAGGTGACGAAGAAATTAACGTTCTTCAAACCAAAGTTTGAAATTTCCAAGCTCAACTGGGAAGTCGACGGCGACTTGTGGAAGGATGAATTCCAGCTGACGGACGGGGAGAATGTCCGGATGTCAGTGAGCAAGAAGTGGCTCAGTTGGGGTGATTCCTATCATTTGCAGATAGCAAACGAGGAAGATGTGCTGATTTGCACGGCCATCGCTATCGTGCTGGATATGGTATTATATGACGATGAAGATGAAAGTATTTTCTAAAAAAGTGTTGACAATTGATCCAAAAGTAATAATATTAAGATAATTGAAACCTGAATATGAAGATATACCTTATCAAGAGAGGTGGAGGGACTGGCCCTATGATACCCGGCAACCGCTGTTTCAAACAGAATGGTGCTAAATCCTTAAGAACATTGCGTTCTTGCAGATGAGGCGGAGATTTGATCGTTCAAGCTCTTCCTTACACAAAGGAAGAGCTTTTTTATGCTCAACACATTTCAGAAAAGAGGCGAATGACATGGCTCAACAAACAAGTCTTACAGGACAAAAAACAGAAAAACAACGCAAAGCACCTTTCCGCGCCGATCATGTCGGCAGTTTACTGCGCTCCGCTCCGGTCAAAGAAGCCCGGCAGAAGAAAGCGGCCGGCGAGATCACAGCGGAACAGCTTCGTGATATCGAAAATCAAGAAATCACCCGCATTGTGGAAAAACAAAAAGAAATCGGTCTTGAGGTGGTAACAGACGGGGAATTCCGCCGCTCTTGGTGGCATTATGACTTTTTGGAAGGGCTTGACGGAGTGGAACCATTCATCCCGGCTGAAGGAATTCAGTTCCATAACGCGAAAACAAAAGCACGCAGCATCAAAGTGACGGGAAAACTTGATTTTACGAACCACCCAGCGCTTGCCGATTATCAATTTTTACATAAGATTGCCGGCGACGCGACACCAAAGCTGACGATTCCGAGCCCGAATATGCTGTTTTTCGGTGAAAAGGCGGATAAAGGGGTTTATGACGATCAAGAGGAATACTTTCATGATCTGGCCCAAGCGTACAAAAAAGCAATCAAAGCCTTTTATGACGCCGGATGCCGCTATCTTCAGCTTGATGATACGTCATGGTCTCTTTTCTTTGAGGAAAAAGGCAGAGAGGTTGTTCGGGCGCTCGGCGGCGATCCAGAAACATTGCCTGCCTTGTTCGCCAAAACGATTAACGATGCAGTGGCAGACCGGCCTGATGATTTAGCAATCACGATGCACATTTGCCGCGGCAACTTCCGTTCAACTTGGGCGGCATCAGGAGGCTACGACGCTGTAGCGGAAACGATTTTGGACGGCTTAAACCTGGACGGCCTGTTCTTGGAATACGATGATGACCGCTCCGGAAATTTTGATCCGCTCCGTTTCGTGAAGCGCAAGGATCTGCAAATTGTGCTTGGCTTGATCACTTCAAAATACGGCGAACTCGAAAATCCTGAGGATGTGAAACGCCGAATCAATGAAGCGGCGCGCTTTGTCAGTCTTGATCAGCTGTGCCTCAGCCCGCAGTGCGGTTTCGCCTCCACCGAAGAAGGCAATCTTTTGTCAGAGGAACAACAATGGGCAAAACTGCGCCATGTCATCGACATCGCCAATGATGTGTGGAGATAATCTATCATTGACAGAAATAGAAAAAGTGTGAATAATAGATACTATCAGAAAATTTCATAAAAAGGTTTTCCTTATCAAGAGAGGTGGAGGGACTGGCCCTGCGATACCCGGCAACCGCTGTTTAACAGAATGGTGCTAAATCCTTTAGAGCAATGATTGCTCTTGAAGATAAGGTTGAGATTGTCACGCAAGCTCTTCCTTATCCAAAGGAAGAGCTTTTTTATATTCGAATGGAAAGAAGGAATGGACAACATGTCACAACAAACAACACCCGCAGAACAAAAATCACTTCAAAGAAAAAAACCGCCGTTTCGCGCGGATCAAGTCGGAAGCCTGCTGAGATCTGAGCCCGTCAAAAAAGCGCGGCTCCAAAAGGCGGCCGGTGAAATTACGGCTGAGCAGCTTCGCCAAATTGAAAACGATGAAATCATCCGTATTGTGGAAAAACAGAAGGAAACCGGCCTAAACGTCGTGACAGACGGTGAATTCCGCAGAGCGTGGTGGCACTTCGATTTCCTGGAAAACCTGGATGGCGTTGAGCCGTTTACACCCGAGCAAGGGATTCAATTCCATAACGTACAGACAAAAGCACGCGGCATTAAAGTCACAGGCGATATCGACTTTTCAACTCACCCAATGCTTGAAGATTACTCATTTCTCCATAGCATTGCCGGTGACGCGACGCCAAAAATGACGATCCCGAGCCCGAATATGCTGTTTTTCCGCGGAAAACTGGAAAAGGATGCATACAAAAGCGACTATCAACTTTTCCAGCATGATGTATCCAAAGCATATAAAAAAGCGATTCAAGCATTTTATGACAGAGGCTGCCGCTACCTCCAGCTTGATGATACGGCATGGGCTGTTTTCTTATCAGATAAAGGCTTGAAACAAATCGAAGCGTTCGGAACAACGCCCGACGAGCTTCGCCAGCTGTTTGCGAAATCGATTAACGACGCGATTGCAGACCGTCCGGATGACCTGACGGTAACAATGCATATTTGCCGCGGCAACTTCCAGTCCACTTGGACAGCGGAAGGCGGCTATGACGCAGCAGCCGAAACCATTTTTGACGGCTTGAATCTGGACGGGCTTTTCCTAGAGTATGATGATTCACGCTCAGGCGGATTTGAACCGCTCCGTTATGTGAAGCGCTCTGATCTTCAGCTTGTCCTTGGCTTAGTGACATCTAAATTCGGCGAGCTTGAACATCCGGACGACGTGAAACGCCGTATCGAAGAAGCGTCCCGCTATGTGAGCTTAGACCAGCTTTGCCTCAGCCCTCAATGCGGATTCGCTTCAACTGAGGAAGGCAACAAGCTGACGGAAGAACAGCAATGGGCGAAGCTCCGCCATGTGGTTGAGATCGCTAACGATGTTTGGAAATAAGCAAAGAAAAAAACACACTTGACTCCCGACCAGGAGCAAGTGTGTTTTTTTATGTTACTGAGCGGTGTAGCCGCCATCAAGAACGACAGCCTGCCCTGTGACGCCCTTCGCTTTCTCGCTCGCCAAAAACACCGCATAATCCGCGATTTCCTTGACGGCAAGCAGTCGTTTTTGCGGTACAAGCGGAAAAATGACCTCTTCAAGTACGGAGTCGTAAGGGACATTTCTCGTTTTCGAAAGATCGCTCAGCTGATTGCGGACAAGCTGTGTATCGACATAACCCGGACAAAGCGCGTTGACTGTAATGCCGTGGGGCGCGCCTTCCAGCGCCCCGACCTTTGTCAGCCCGATGACGCCGTGCTTGGCGCTATTATAAGCGGATTTCCCCGCAAAGCCGACTAAGCCATTAACAGACGCGATATTAATGATTCTGCCAAACTGCTGCTTTTTCATGATCGGAAAAACATGCTTCATCGCAATGAAGGGCGCTGTCAGCATAACCTTGATCAGCTTTTCAAAGGTTTCTGTCGGAAACTCTTCAATCGGGGCGACGTGCTGAATACCGGCATTGTTCACCAAAATATCCAAGCGGCCGTATCGTGTTTGGATGGCGTCCGCCGTACCAGCGACTTGCGCTTCCTTTGTCACATCACACGGAATGGCTGCTGCGTCAAAGCCTTCTTTGGCAAGCTTAGAGGCGGCCTTTTCACACGCTTCCTGATGGAGATCCGAAACAATGACGCTGGCGCCTTCACGGGCGAATTCCCTTGCGATTTCGAAACCGATTCCGCCGGCTGCCCCTGTCACCAAGGCGACTTGTTTGTTCATGTCAAACACCTTCCCACTAAGAATTTTGTTTGAGCACAGACTGGCTAACAGCGAAATCAGCTTCTGTTTTTTCATAAACCTCTTCAATTGTGACGCCTTCCTGAAGCTCAGTCAGTGTCATATGGCCGTTATTAAAATCAAACACAGCCAAATCTGTAATCAGCCTGTGCACGACTTTCTGGCCTGTCAGCGGAAGGCCGCATGTTTTCTTCACCTTTGACTCGCCGTGCTTATTGACATGCTCCATGATGACAACGATCCGTTTCGCCCCGTTGACGAGATCCATGGCGCCGCCCATTCCTTTGACCATTTTCCCGGGGATCATCCAATTGGCCAAATCGCCCTTTTCAGAAACCTCCATTCCGCCGAGGATAGCTAAATCGATATGCCCTCCTCTTATCATTGCAAATGACTCGGCACTGTCAAAATAAGAAGCGCCCGTCACTTCAGTGATCGTTTCCTTTCCCGCGTTAATCAAATCCGCATCTTCCGTTCCTTCCGCAGGATACGGGCCGATTCCGAGCAAGCCGTTTTCCGACTGAAGCATGACGTGAACGCCATCGGGTATTTCATTTGCGACAAGCGTCGGCATTCCAATCCCAAGATTGACGTTCATGCCATCCTTGATTTCTTGTACGGCCCGTTTGACCATTCGTTTTCTCGCTTCCTTCATTTCGCCTCCCCCTTTCCCGACGCTTGCAGAACTGTCCGTTTTTCAATTCGTTTTTCATGGCTCGCGCCAAGCACGACATGCTGCACGTAAATCCCCGGCGTATGAATGTGATCCGGGTCGAGCTCTCCCGCTTCCACAATTTCTTCCGCTTCGGCAATCGTGATTTTGCCTGCCATGGCGGCAACGGGATTGAAATTTCTCGCCGTTTTCCGAAAAACCAAATTTCCCATGGTGTCCGCTTTCCACGCTTTGACGATCGCGACGTCGCCGGTAATGCCTCGCTCCAGCACATACGGCCGGCCGTCGAACGTCTTGTGTTCTTTTCCCTCAGCTATTGAGGTGCCGACACCTGTCGCCGTGTAAAACCCCGGTATGCCCGCGCCGCCTGCACGAATTCTCTCGGCGAGCGTTCCTTGGGGAACAAGCTCGACCTCAAGTTCTCCGCTTAAAAACTGCCGCTCAAAAATTTTATTTTCACCGACATAGGATGCGATCATTTTCTTGATTTGCCTATTAGCCAATAGCAAACCAAGCCCCCAGTCATCAACTCCGCAATTGTTGCTGACAACGGTTAAATCCTTTGCTCCCTGATCTCTTATCGCCAAAATGAGCTGTTCAGGAATGCCGCACAGCCCGAATCCTCCCGCAATCAGCGTATCCCCATCATGAATCAGTTCCGCAGCTTCCCTACTTGATGACAGCACTTTTCCCATATTGACGCCCCTTTCGTTTTCTTCTACACAAGACCCGTCAAGCTATAAACCGCAATCACAGCAAATACGGCAGCCGTTTTAATGAGCGTGATCGCAAAAATATCCCGATATGATTGCCGGTGAGTCAGTCCCGTCACGGCCAGCAGCGTGATGACGGCGCCATTATGCGGCAGCGTATCCATGCCTCCCGATGCCATCGAGATAACACGATGCATGACTTCCGGCGGAATATTGTAAGCCTGAATCGCCTGCAAGTATTGTTCCGACATCGCGCTTAACGCAATGCCCATCCCCCCTGAAGCCGACCCGGTGATTCCAGCCAGCGCCGTTGTCGTGACGGCGCCATTCATCAGCGGGTCGGTAAAGGTGTGCGAAATTCCGCTGCTTAGCTTATGAAATCCCGGCAGCGCGGCGATAATGCCGCCGAAACCATACTCGGCGCCGGTATTCATAGATGCCAGCAAGGCGCCGCCGATCCCTTCATTCAGCCCCTCCTTCATTTGGGCAAATACTCTTCTCCAATCAAATAAAATCGTTGTGATAATGCCAATGACCAAAGCGAGCTCCACCGACCAAATGGCCGCCGCTGCAGAAAGATCAAGCTTGCCAAACTCCTTTAAGCCGATTGACGAAAAATCAAATCCGTTCGGATACCACTTTGGGAGGTATATGGTGAAGCATTTATTCATTGCACCTACGAGTATAAGCGGAACAAAGGCAAGCGCATGCTGAAGCGGGCTTTTGTCAGGTTCGGCCGCGAACGCAGACGTCTCACGAGCAGCCGAATTCTCCGAATCAAAACCGCCGTAGCCTTCGCCAGTTGACTGCGCTTTTTTCCGCCTCGACTCCAAATAGAGCATGCCCGCTGCCAGCACAATCACTGCGCCGATCAAGCCAAGCCAAGGAGCGGCATAAATGTCTGTTTTGAAAAACGTTGTCGGGATGACATTTTGAATTTGCGGCGTCCCCGGAAGTGCGTCCATCGTAAACGTAAAAGCCCCTAAAGCAATCGTTCCCGGGATGAGGCGTTTCGGTATGTTTGCTTCTCGGAACAGATTTTTCGCAAAAGGATATACGGCAAACACGACAACAAACAGGCTGACGCCGCTGTAAGTCAAGATCGCGCCCATCAGCACAATGGCAAATATCGCTCTTTTCGCCCCGACAAGCCTGACAATCGTTTTCGCAATCGATGCCGCAAGCCCGGACATTTCAACAACCTTTCCAAAAATCGCACCGAGCAAAAATACCGGGAAATACAGCTTAATAAATCCCGCCATCTTCTCCATAAAAATCGATGAGAAAAAAGGAAGCACATGGCTTGGGTCAGTCAGCAGCACCGCGAATAACGCGCAAATCGGCGCAAACAAAATGACAGAAAATCCACGATACGCCGTAAACATCAGCAAGC
Organism: Bacillus cabrialesii; assembly: GCF_004124315.2. Lineage (GTDB taxonomy): Bacteria > Bacillota > Bacilli > Bacillales > Bacillaceae > Bacillus > Bacillus cabrialesii. The sequence goes on from NZ_CP096889.1 coordinate 3,925,746, forward strand.
CTAACGCCAATAAAATGATGATCAGCTCCACACACATCCCCCATTTCCACGAGTCGGAAAGCGTTTACAAAATTACTCCGCGCCGGCTGTTTCCATCCCCTTTTCATATGTACGGGAAGAGTGGGCCAACTATTCCGAATAAAAAAGGAAAGCTCCTTTTTTCGGAGCTTTCCTCTTTCTTTCAGTTCATGCCTATTAGGATATCGACATCAACCGTCATTTCGGCTGATTTCATCTCTTTCAGCAGGCTGACTCTGTCTTTTGGCGCCGACCAGGCGAGCGGCGTCATCTTAAGCAGCCAATGTATCGCTTGCCGGTCAAGCGTTTTGACATAGCGCACCCTCGCATGGCGGCTTTGTTCAACATTCGCTGTAAAACGCTCAACAGCAGCCGCATTGGAATACGTGCGCCTTGGTGAATCAGTATATAAAAATTGCCTTAATTCTATTAAATAATCACTTCGCGGCACTGCTTTTATAAGCATGCCATCATCCTTCAGCAGTCTATGGAACTCTGCATAATTGGACGGCGAAAAAATAGACAGGACAACATCGAATTGACGGTCATGAAAGGGAGCACGCGCCACATCGGCAACCGCCCACATCTGATCTTTGAATGCCTTAGAAGCTTTTAAGATCCCATCCTTCGAAAGATCGATGCCGGTTCCCATCGCTGTTTTCCCTGCATAATCAAACCCGCAAAGCGCATTCAAATGAGAACCCTCACCGCAACCGCTGTCCAAGATGGTAAAAGCCTCTTCACCAGACTTGGGTTGACTGATGAGTTCTGCAATGGTGTGATGGAGCGGCTCAAAAAATTTACATTCTCCAATCAGCCTGCCCCTCGCTTCAAAAAGCCCGGCATCGTAACCCGTTTTGACCTGCTTCGTCAGGAAATTCACGTATCCGTGCCGAGAAAAATCGAATGCGTGTCCTCGTTCTGTACAAATCAAGCTTCTTCCTAATGCCGCATCCATGGAAGAACCGCAGAGCGGGCATCGAAACATGGGCGCGAATTGGCTTACATCAGCTGTTCGTTTCATGTAAAAAACACCTCATTCATTCATTTTTAGATAAATGAAAAAGGCATAGACAAATAAACCTGGGTCTTTCAAAAAAATTGGCCAGGTCTGGCAGATTGTCTATACCTGTCATTATCTATAACGAATGAATTGGATAATCATGAAAAAAACTCCCTTTTTGCTGTATGGGTGTTCCCCGTTAACATGATACAACAAATCTCCGGAAGCTGAAACCAAATTATCGCTTTTGGCGCCATCAACATCATATCAACATAGCAATCCAGCATGTTTTTCCTTTATTTTTTCATTTCAAAATATAAATTTTATTATTGTGAAAATAGTTAAAAAGGTTGATTTTCAAAAAATGAAAGGATAAAATACTGCTATCAACTTAGAAAAATGACATTCTTGTATATGATCAGTAATATGGTCTGATTGTTTCTACCTAGTAACCGTAAAAAACTAGACTACAAGAAAGTTTGAATAAATTTGAACGAGTTGAAAAGGACAAGTTCTTTTCTGTTTGCTCTTATTTTTCACACTTTCTGCATTTCCAGAATTTGTGAAGAATGAGGGCTTTTTTTGTTTCCATAATAAACCTCATAGGAGTTGCTATCATGTACTTTTTATTAAACCTTGTCGGTCTCATTGTGATTATGGCAGTTGTATTCCTATGTTCTCCGCAGAAAAAGAAAATCAAGTGGCGCCCGATCATGACGTTAATTGTTCTGGAATTGCTGATTACTTGGTTTATGCTGGGAACAAAAGTCGGGAGCTGGGCCATCGGAAAAATCGGTGATTTCTTCACTTGGCTGATTGCTTGCGCCAGTGACGGTATCGCGTTTGCCTTCCCGTCTGTCATGGCGAATGAAACAGTAGACTTTTTCTTTAGTGCACTTCTTCCAATTATCTTTATCGTCACATTCTTTGATATTTTAACCTATTTCGGTATTTTGCCTTGGCTGATTGATAAAATCGGATGGGTGATTTCAAAGGCTTCCCGCTTGCCGAAATTAGAAAGCTTTTTCTCTATTCAAATGATGTTCCTTGGAAATACAGAAGCACTTGCGGTCATCCGCCAGCAGCTTACGGTATTAAACAACAACCGCCTGCTTACATTCGGCTTAATGAGCATGAGCAGCATAAGCGGCTCCATTATTGGGTCTTACCTGTCAATGGTGCCGGCGACATACGTGTTTACAGCGATTCCTTTGAACTGCTTAAACGCGCTGATTATCGCAAACCTGCTGAACCCTGTTCACGTGCCGGAGGATGAAGATATCATCTATACACCGCCTAAAGAAGAGAAGAAAGACTTTTTCTCTACGATTTCTAACAGTATGCTTGTCGGCATGAACATGGTGATCGTCATTTTGGCAATGGTGATCGGATATGTCGCGTTAACGTCAGCCGTCAATGGCATTCTTGGCGTTTTCGTACATGGCCTGACTATCCAGACGATTTTTGCTTATCTCTTCAGTCCGTTCGCATTCCTCCTTGGGCTGCCGGTACACGATGCGATGTACGTCGCTCAGCTGATGGGAATGAAATTGGCGACAAACGAGTTTGTTGCGATGCTTGACTTGAAAGACAATCTCAAATCACTTCCGCCTCACACAGTTGCGGTAGCGACGACATTCCTGACGTCATTTGCCAACTTCAGTACGGTCGGCATGATTTACGGAACATACAACTCGATCCTTGACGGCGAAAAGTCAACGGTCATCGGGAAAAACGTGTGGAAGCTGCTCGTCAGCGGAATTGCGGTATCTTTACTCAGCGCTGCGATTGTCGGCCTGTTTGTGTGGTAGAAACATTGCAGCCATATCCCTTTTCGGATATGGCTCTTTTCATGATTGATAAATAGAGGCTGGCACCTGCACATCCCGGATTCCGGCTGCGTAAGGTCCCAAGTCATACTGGCCGAAGACGATGGCGATTCCGTTTTTCGTAAAATAAAACATTGTGTCTTTGTTAAGGGCAATATCCTCTTTCTTTACATCAGGGAAAAACAGCTCATCGTGCTTTTTAATATAGGTGTACAGATAATCTTTCGTTTTGCTGACTTTTGTTTTGGTGTTCAGAATCTGATTCAGTGTCACCCGCTTTTGTGCTTTCAAGTCATAGTTGAAGGACTGAACAGACGTTAAACCGTGGGCGCCGCCTGAATATATATAATTGAGCGTTTGAATGCTGAGCTTGCCTGCCGCATTGAATTTGACGCTGAAGGATGTTTGATACTCCGTTTTGAAGCCCTGCTGTTCGCCTGCTTTTTTGTTTTTCAGGTATTCTTGATACGATTGTTCAATGTAGGCTTTCAGCTCTTGATTGATTTTCCTTTCAAACGCAACATTCCCGATGTGATGCACCTGTGGATACTTTAATTCCTTGATTTTTTTGTATGTATGGCTGCTGACAGTCGGTGTTTTCGCTTGAACCGCTTTTAAAGATGGGGCCGCATATGCCAATACAGAAAAAAGCAAAACCGCAATCCCCGCGGCTTTCAGCATCTTATTCCATTTCACACGATCTCCTCCTTTGATGTCATTGTTTATCATTCCCTTTTTTAAGCAAGGTACACTTTAATAGACTGATCAAATCAAAAGAAGTTTCTAGGTCTAACAGCTCGATTTTCCCCAATAAAAAAAGAGACAATCAATGTCTCTTTTCCTGTTTACGTTCAGAAATCGCTTCGTGAACCGCTTGAGCCAAATCGGTATTTCCGAACATCTCTAACACCGCAATGACGGTCTGGTCCGGAATGTGCTCGGATTCGTGTTTCGGCACGGCCAGTTCGTCGATGGTTTTTTTCAAGCTTTCATTCAGCTTTTGTTGCGGATACGCTTTGGCGTACAGCTCCAGCGGATCAAGATCATTGTTCACGCACCATTGGGCAAACACCAAAATCATCATATTTTCATCGCGTTCGTAAGCTTCAGCGAGCTGTTTTTCGTTCATCTGTCATGCTCCTTATGAAAAGTATCTTCCTTTAAGATACAGGAGCGGATCAAATTCGTCTATCCCAATGGCGGTGAGCGGCGACCGCCTCGATAAACGCCTTGCTGAAGGCGGTGTAGTCCGCTTCATCTTTAGCAGTCACGATGCCCGGACCTTCTGTTGTCCCTACAGCTGACTGAAGAAGGTCCATTCCTTCATTTGCCGCGCCAATCGTCTTATAGTGATTGTAGGCTTCACTGATAAACGCCATCGCTTGTTTGTTGTCTTTTAACGCTGGTCCTCCTGCGACATAGACGGCATCATACAGAACAGAATCAGCCGTCAGGAATGTGCCGCCAACCTCAAGCTGCTGTCCGATGCCGCTTGTGATGTACCCCAGCGTTTGGCTGATGATATCCGCCGTGATCCCTTCTTGCTTTAAGGCATCCAGCATGATTTGAAGCTCTTTTCCATCGAATCCGTTTCCGGCGAGAACGGCGACTTTTCTCGTTGATGCTGTTTTCACTGTACGGGCTTGGCTTAACGCGGGTGAGGTCAGAATTTCTTTAGACGCTTTACGTTTTGCCGGCGGCGCTACGCCTACTCCTTTGGCGATTTCTTCTGCTAAGCCTGCATCCACGTTGCTGAAGACGTCAACGACCTGCCGCTGCACGTCCTTGCTTTTGACCTTCCCGACCTCAAAGCAGAAAGCAGAGATGATGTGCTGCTTCTCAACAGGAGACATGCTGTTCCAGAACAGCTTCGCCTGTGAATAATAATCGTTGAAGCTGTCGCTTCGCTGGCGGATTTTTTTGCCCTCGACTTTTTCCTGATAGTGGACGTAGCCGCCTTCTTCGGCTGTCGCAGGCGACGGATCATTGTTTTGCAGAGAGTTTTTATGATAAGCGACCGGCCCCTTATTGATCGTCATCCGGTGATAGCCGTCGTATTGGTTGTTATGAAACGGACATACCGGCCGGTTAATCGGAAGCTCATGGAAGTTCGGTCCGCCAAGACGAATCAGCTGTGTATCCGTATAAGAGAAAAGCCGTCCCTGCAGAAGCGGGTCATTTGTAAAATCGATGCCCGGCACGACGTTTCCCGGATGGAATGCGACTTGTTCTGTTTCCGCAAATACATTATCCTGGTTGCGGTTCAGCGTCATTTTCCCAATGATCTTGACCGGTACAAGCTCTTCCGGCCACAGCTTGGTCGGGTCAAGAATATCAAAATCAAATTTGAATTCATCTTCTTCATCAATCATCTGCACGCCGAGCTCGTATTCAACCGTGCCGCCGTTTTCAATCGTTTCCCACAGATCGCGGCGGTGGAAATCGGGATCTTTCCCGGCAATTTTCTGCGCTTCATCCCATACAAGAGAATGCACGCCGAGCACCGGCTTCCAGTGGAATTTCACGAAACGCGCCTTCCCTTGTTCATTGACAAAACGGAACGTGTGAACGCCGAAGCCTTCCATCATTCTGTAGCTGCGAGGGATGCCTCTGTCAGACATCGTCCACATCACCATGTGAGCAGACTCAGGATTATTGGCGACAAAATCCCAAAACGTATCATGAGCGGTCGCGGCCTGAGGCATTTCATTGTGAGGTTCAGGCTTAAATGCGTGAACCAAATCCGGAAATTTGATCGCGTCCTGAATGAAAAACACCGGAATGTTATTTCCCACAAGATCATAGTTTCCTTCTTCAGTATAAAATTTCGTCGCAAAGCCTCTGGCGTCCCGCACCGTGTCGGCGGAGCCTTTAGAGCCCGCGACCGTTGAAAACCGGACAAATACCGGCGTCTTCACTGAAGGGTCCTGAAGAAATTTGGCCCTTGTATACTCGGTCATCGGCTCGTACACCTGAAAAAATCCATGCACGCCATACCCGCGCGCATGCACAACGCGCTCCGGAATCCTCTCATGGTCAAAGTGCGTCATTTTCTCCCGGAAGTGAAAATCCTCCATCAGCGTCGGACCGCGAACCCCGGCTTTTAATGAGTGCTCATCCTCTGACACCCGCAAGCCTTGGTTTGTCGTCATTTTCTTCCCGCTGTTATCAACCCTGTACTGCTCAAGCTGCTCGTCCTTTGAGTGTTCATTTACACGTTTGTTTTGATCTTCACTCATGTCTGTTCCCCCTTTTTAAAACGAAACATTCTACAGCACATTTACCCGCAGCATTCTGCATATAAACTGCTAACCCGCTCAATAGGATTTTAGGTCTACATATCAGGATGAGGTCATACATATTTGAAATAAGCCTTCTTACCAGAAAGAAATGATGGAAGCGCTTACTATAGAATAGGGGAGGTCATATCGTGCTTGCCATACTCGGTTTTGTGATGATGATTGTCTTTATGTACCTTATTATGTCTAACCGGCTTTCCGCTCTTATTGCTTTGATTGTTGTTCCTGTTGTGTTTGCCCTGATCAGCGGATTTGGCAAAGATCTCGGCGAGATGATGATTCAGGGCGTTACAGACCTCGCTCCTACCGGAATTATGCTGTTATTCGCCATTCTTTATTTCGGCATTATGATTGACTCAGGTTTGTTTGATCCCCTCATCGCCAAAATCCTATCGCTTGTCAAAGGAGATCCGTTAAAAATCGCTGTCGGCACAGCGGTTCTGACGATGACCATTTCGCTGGACGGAGATGGGACAACAACCTATATGATTACCATCGCGGCGATGCTGCCCCTGTACAAACGGCTCGGCATGAACCGTTTGGTGTTAGCGGGAATTGCGATGCTCGGTTCGGGCGTCATGAATATCATTCCGTGGGGCGGGCCGACGGCGAGGGTTTTGGCTTCCTTAAAATTGGACACGTCAGAGGTCTTTACGCCGCTGATTCCCGCTATGATCGCCGGCGTTCTCTGGGTAATCGCTGTTGCTTATATCCTTGGAAAAAAAGAGCGGAAGCGGCTCGGCGTCATTTCGATTGAACACGCGCCGTCCTCCGATCCGGAGGCAGCGCCGCTCAAGCGCCCCGCTCTCCAATGGTTTAACCTGCTGCTGACTGTCGCTCTGATGGCTGCTCTGATCACCAGCCTGCTTCCCATCCCTGTTCTTTTTATGATCGCGTTCGCCATCGCCTTGATGGTCAACTATCCAAATGTCAAAGAGCAGCAGAAACGGATCTCAGCGCATGCGGGAAACGCGTTAAACGTTGTGTCCATGGTATTTGCGGCAGGCATATTTACAGGTATTCTCTCAGGCACAAAAATGGTGGATGCAATGGCACATTCTCTCGTTTCACTCATCCCTGATGCCATGGGCCCGCACCTGCCGTTGATCACAGCCCTCGTCAGCATGCCCTTCACCTTTTTCATGTCGAATGATGCCTTTTACTTCGGTGTCCTTCCCATCATCGCAGAAGCCGCTTCCGCTTACGGAATAGACGCCGCTGAAATCGGAAGGGCCTCCTTGCTGGGCCAGCCGGTGCATCTTCTCAGCCCGCTTGTGCCTTCCACCTATCTATTGGTCGGTATGGCAGGCGTCAGCTTTGGCGACCATCAAAAATTCACCATCAAATGGGCCGTGGGGACAACCATTGTCATGACGATTGCGGCGCTGTTGATTGGGATTATTTCGTTTTAATGAGAAAAGGATTTCCGCTGGCGGAAATCCTTTTGTTCTGTATCATTTTAAAAAGAATGAAGTTGCCGGCCGCAAATTCAATATCAGCTTGAACCAAATTAAAATAGGGCTGTTTCAGTGTGTATGAAACAGCCCTAGCGAATGACCTTATTGAATATACGAAATGACTGGCAAGCCTTCAACACCTGATGCATAGTAGTAATTTAAAACGCTGAAAAAGTCGATTGCTTTGCCGGTTTTTAAATCAACGATTAATATATGATCACCATAGTTTTGATCATCTGTATCGAGTCTTCTAGGTGTTTTTTTGCCTAACGTATCTAGAAAAGAGTCATCGTAACCTACCCCTGTTCGATACGCTGATACATGATGCATAAACAGAGTCCCTGTATCTAAGTAAACCATCACCGCCGAATCTGAGCTCGCATAACTTGAACGATAAGTAACAGGTTCAGAAATGCTTTTCACTTTCACAGAAGAAATAGAATGGGTGCGCTGATTATACCCGTCGCCATACGAAAAATAAAATACTCTTTCCCAACTTAATGAAGATGTTTTGGTGCTGGTGTTGTATAACAATGTCCCGTTTGCATAGACAGAGCCATCTGCGTACTCAGCAACAAAGGATTGCAGATTAGAGGTGATCGACTTCACACTTGTGTAATTGGAAGGATTTTTTGCATTGAACTGAATGTTGTATGAATCACCCATCGTTCCTTCAGAATAAACCCGAATCATATAATCACCGGCTGGAAGCTCTTTTAAAAGCACTAAGTTCCCCGCAGCCATAGTAATATTAGTCGGCTGTGCTTCACCCGTATCCCAATTGACAACATACAGTTTTAAATAGTACTGACTGTTGCCAGACAAAATCCGTGTGATCAGAGTTCGATCTGACGAAGTGCTGAAGAAATACATATCGTCAGGGTTATTTTCGTTAAGAACAGATGAAGTATCAAATACTTGGTCTTCGGAGTTGTACATGGAAGTTGTTTTAAAAACATTCTCATTGGCAGGCTTCTTCACTTTGATTGTTTCTGCTTTTTTATCCTTTTTAAGGCTTCCTGCATCTGCTTGCTTTAAAGAAACATTCCCAATTTCCTCATGGTTTTTCAACGTTTCCTGCTGCTTTATAATCGCTTTCTCTTTTGGCACATTTTGCGCTGCAGCAGTATTTGAGTTCAGACAAAAGCTAAAGGCCACGATTAAGACAGTACACAAAAAGGGTAATGAGAATATTTTTTTGTTCTTCATATACAAACTCCTTCCAGATTTTATACTTTATATATCGGCAGGTCACTTTAAATCGTTTACATTTATGACTCGATGTTCATAATTTGTATATTTTTAACTACCTCTTCAAAATGTCACCGTTTGAAGCAATCAGCTCTTTATACCAATAAAAGCTTTTCTTGCGGATACGGCGAAGGTCCTTCAGATCGAATTCATCACGGTTCACGTAAATGAAGCCGTAACGTTTCGAGCAGCCTTGGTGCGTAGAAATCAAGTCAATGGCTGACCATGGGGAGTAGCCGAACACATCGACGCCGTCTGTGATGGCCCACTGAATTTGTTCAATGTGCTGTTTTAGATAATCAATGCGGTAATCGTCATTGACCGTGTCGTTTTCTTCTAATTGATCGAAAGCGCCAAGCCCGTTTTCCGTGATGATCAAAGGCAGCTGGTAACGGTCATAGATTTCTCTTAGCGTGGAGCGGAAACCGACCGGATCAATCTCCCAGCCGAAGTCGTTTTTCTTCAAATGCGGGTTGCTGCTGCCGCGGTAGACGCCGTCTTCTCCCGTTTTCAAATGCTGGTCTCCTCCGCGTGCCGATTCGTCCGATCCGTCGCCTTTGCTCGCTGCCGCTGTTTGAGAGGTGTAGTAGTTAAAGGCGATAAAATCAGGTTTCGCAGATTGGAGAATCTCCATGTCACCCTGTTCAATGACCGGCGTATATCCTTTTTCCTTCATATAAGCCCACGCCGTCGGATTGTAACGCCCATAAACAGCCATGTCTAAATAGAGCCAGTTCCGAATTGCGTTATAGTTAAAGGCCGCCACAATATCCTCCGGTTTTGAGGACGCCGGGTAGATGAGCGCGATATTCGGAGCAGGGCCGATTTTTGCGTCCGGCAGCATGTCGTGGCAGAGGTTCATGGCTTTTGCCTGCGCCACCAGCATGTGATGGTTTTGCTGATACAGCTCTTTTTTCGGGTTTTTGAGATTCGGATCAAGTGTGCCTAAAGCGCTGCCGTGCAGGATCATCATGTTTTGTTCGTTGATGGTCAGCCAGTACTTGACGCGGTCGCCGAAGTGCTCAAACAACACCTTGGAATACCGTTCAAACGCGTCAATTGTGGCTCTTTGCGACCAGCCGCCTTTTTTCTGCAGGGCATTTGGCAAATCAAAGTGGTACATCGTAACAATCGGCTCAATTTTATATGTGAGCAGCTCATCAATCAGATTGCTGTAAAACTCAATTCCCTTTTGATTGATGTCTCCGTCGCCGTCAGGGATAATTCGCGTCCACGCAATGGAAAAACGGTACGCCTTAAAGCCCATCTCAGCGAATAAAGCAACGTCTTCTTTATAGCGATGGTAATGGTCGCTGGCGACTTTAAAATCAGTCGTCCCCTCAGGATAGCTGTCGCGTGCGTCAATCACTGACGGGCCTTTTCCGTCTTCGTTCCACGCGCCTTCCACTTGATAGGCAGAAGTTGACGCTCCCCACAAAAAATTCTCTGGAAATGCTGCAAGTGTTTTATAGTTCATCGTCTGTTCCTCCAATGGTTTTAGATTAAAGAAAAGATTCTTTCCTCTATTTTGACTTGCTTTTGATCTGTTTGAATGACGTCGGTATATTGATCCGCATTTGTGATGATGATCGGCGTGTTCATATCAAACCCCGCTTTTAGTAAGTCATCAAGGTCGAACTCAGCAAGCAAGTCACCTTGTTTGACGGTTTGTCCCTGTACGACCTTAGGATAAAAGTGCTTACCCTCCAGCTTCACCGTATCAAATCCGAGGTGAATGAGGATTTCTGTTTCCTGATCAGTTACCATGCCGAATGCATGGCCAGTCGGAAAAACGGTTGATATCACGCCATCCGCTGGCGCGACGAGTCTGCCTTTCTCCGGCAAAATCGCTATTCCTTTTCCGAGTGTCTCCGATGCAAACACTTTATCCTTCACTTCTGTTAACGGAATCACTTTTCCTTCTAACGGACTGCTAATCTCTTCACGGCGGACTGCGGGTGCAGATGGCTCTATTTTGATATCTGTTTGTTCTGCGGGATCTTCAAACCCAACAATGTACGTTAGGATGATTGATAGAATAAAAGATACCGAGATTCCCAAGATAAAACCGGCAAACCCCTGTCCGTAGAAAATCGGAATCGTCAATAGGCCTGGCGCGCCAGACGCGATGGCGACGCTGTGAGCCTGCCCGATAATCGCCCCGCCAACGGCCGCACTAATGACACCGCATACAAAAGGTTTTTTCAGCCTGAGCGTCACGCCGTAAACGGCCGGTTCTGTAATGCCGAAAATCCCTGTGACAGCGGCGGAACCGGCAAGCGCCTTTAATTTTTTGTTTTTCGTTTTCAGCATGACACCCACAGCGGCTCCCGTTTGTGCAAATACGGCTGCCGCTGTAGCCGGTTTGATTGAATCCTGCCCATTGACCGCAATGTTATTTAAAATGACCGGCACAATCCCCCAGTGAATGCCGAAGATGACAAGAATTTGCCAGAGTGCGGCGATAACAGCGCCGGCGAGCATCGGGTTAAAGCTGAAGATTGCCAGAATCGCAGCGGCGATGGCGTTTCCGGCATTTACACCAATCGGGCCGAAAACGATTAATGTGAGCGGCACAATGGTTACCAGACAAATCAGCGGGGTGATGAAGGTTTTCACACTGTCATGAATCACCCGGTTCAAATACTTCTCCACATAACTCATCACAAAAATCGCCAGAATGATCGGTATCACAGTTGATGTGTAGTTCATTAACACGACTGGAATGCCGAAAAAATCCGCTCCCGCATTGCCGTTCTTCAGCTCAATGATCGTGGGATAGATAAGCGCCCCCGCAACTGTGACAGAAACAAATACATTCGCGCCAAACTTTCGGGCGGCGGTAATGGCCAGCAAGAGCGGAAGAAAGTAAAACAGGCTGTCCGCAGCGGCATACAGGATTGTATATGTGGTTTCCTCTGTTTTGAGCCAGCCGGCATTTGTACAGATCATCAGCAGGCCCTTTAAAATTCCCGCTCCCGCCATCACGCCAAGCAAAGGTGTAAAAATGCTCGATACGATATCAACAAGCCGTCCAAACAGATTCCCTTTCTGGGCAGAACCTTCATTTCGGTCATCATTGAGCAGATGAGACATTCTTCCAATCTCTTGATACACCTCTGAAACGTGGTTGCCGATCACGACCTGAAACTGCCCGCCGCTTTCCACTACAGTAACGACATCATCCAAGGCTTCGATTTTATCTTTATCTGCTTTCGACCGATCGTTCAGTGTAAAACGCAGGCGTGTCGCACAATGTACAAGGGAACGCACATTTTCTTCCCCGCCGACCAGCTGTAGTATATTTTTTGCCGCTGCTTGATACCCCATTTTCCTCTCATCCCTTCTGCTAAAAAATAAAAAACCTAAACTACCCCTATCGCAATAGGAACAAGTAGTTTAGGTTTTGCCTGCCTGACCAGTAACAATCCTATTAAACGCCATCATTCGTTTTTTTCTGTAAAACGCCGTCATCACCATCCCTCTGAAAAAAATAAAAACCTAAATTACCATCAGCACAGACAGTGATCATCCGCACTCATTGTAATTTAGGTTTTGCCTGCTAATCAGTAACAATCCTAAGATCACCATATGTGAATGTAAGAAAAAATTAACACAAGAAAATAAAAATGTCAACGCTTTCATTATGTTTGTTTGACGACCCTTTCTATGTGAATCGTTAAATACAGCAGCTCGTCACTGGTGAGCTTGTGTTCATACTCCCGCTCAATGTAGGTTTGGATTTTCTTCGTGCATTCATACGCGCGATGATACTTTTCTTTCACTGTCTCCAGCAAAAAATCGTCCTGGCTTTCCATGTATGTGCCGTTAAAAAGACGCTGCGCGAAAAACTTTAAGTGGGTGACAAACCGATAATAGTGAAGCGATTCTTCGTTGAATTCAATCTTAAAATGGTATTTTACGATACTCAAAATCTCTTGCATGACTTTTGTAATGTTGATGATATTGGGCATCTCTTCATTCAGCTCGGCATTTACGATATGCAGGGCAATAAAGCCTGCTTCGTCCTCCGGCAGAGACACGCCAGTCTTGTTTTTTACCATTTCCAGCGCTTCTTTGCCGATCGCAAATTCGTCTTTGTACAGCCGCTTTGTTTCCCACAGCAAGGCGTTTTTGATATCAAGCCCTTTCTGGTTGCGCTGGATGGCAAAGTTAATATGATCGGTCAGCGACACATAGATGCTGTCGTTGAGTTTTTTGCCGAGCTGTAATTTCGCATAGCTGATAATCTCTTCGGATACTTCCATACACTCGATCGGGATTTCATACAAAAGGGTTTTGAATTTTTCTGATACATCCTTGTTATCGAGCGTGAACACCTTTTCAATGCGGGCTTCATCGACATTATCGCCGGACTTTTTCTGGAACGCCAGCCCCCTGCCCATGATGACCAGTTCTTTTCCCTGTTCATTGACCACGCTGATCACGTTATTGTTGATCACCTTCGCGATTTTCATGACATGTCCCTCCAATCAACTAAGAACAGACTACACCTTGATTGTACATTCTTTTTGGACTAGGTCAATATCATCAGGGAAAGACGGGAGCAGGTCAATTCAATTCACTCAGCACCGGCTGCCCGGGCTGTTTTTGAAGCAGCGCCTTCAGATGGCGTTCAAATGATGCCTTGTCAGCTCCCTGCTTCTTAACAATACTGTTCATGATGTTGATGCTTTCAGCACTGTATTGCGTATATTGTTTTTTCAGCTGATCCAGCTGCAATCTTGTCTTCTTCGCGTTTTTCGGTGTGACTTGGCTGATGAGTTTGATCATACTGTCAGTTACCTCAAAAAAGGCGTCTCGATTTTCTTTCAGCTGCTGCGTTTCGTTGCGGCTCATTTCTTGATTGCGGGTTTTCTGAAGCAAAGCGAATGCCTCGCTGTTTTGTTTTTGGAGCGGTTTGTTTTCGAGTTGAATCGATTCAAGGTTTTCCTTCGCAATGTCTGTGTCTTCCCCAGTCATGCTGCTCCGCACGAAGTATTCAGGGTTGCCGATTCCATAATCAAATGCTTCGCTTACGTGTATCATGGAACTGAATACAATGGCCAGCTGCATATCGCTTGCGAGGGTCTGAAAGTCCTGCTTTTTCTTATTGGCCATCGGTTTGGCTGCGGTTTGTTTTACCGTATTATGATCACGATCTGCAAATGTCTGAGCCTCACTTTCGCATGCGCCCATCACGAGAACTGTGACCAGCAGGCTTATACACAAGCCTAATCGCCTCATGCTCTGTCTCCTCTCTGCTGAATCCCTTCTGGAAAATACGGCAAAATATAGTTAAATGGTACCAGATACACCTGCACCCATCAATAAACCAAAAGTATGATTTGAATATAAATATTTTGTAAAAAATGACGTTGATTCCATTCTTTTCAGGCTTATTTCTCGTACAATAGAAGTATCGTTACCGGAGAGGGGCTCTGATGATGAAACGTTTTTCGAAACAAGAAAACAGCTGGGTTTTATATGACTGGGCAAATTCCGCTTACTCGATTGTCGTGACCACCGCGGTGTTTCCGTTATTTTATAAATCAGCGGCTGCGGAAAGCGGTGTCAGCGCCGCTCAATCGACTGCCTATTTAGGCTATACCATTGCGATTTCGACGTTTATTCTCGCCATGCTCGGACCGATTTTAGGCACAATTGCCGACTATGAAGGATGCAAAAAGCGATTCTTCGGTTTCTTTGTGTCTGCCGGTGTCGCCAGCACTGCGATGCTTGCTTTTATTCCGAGTGAGCATTGGCTGCTTTTATTGCTGTTTTATACGATATCGGCTATCGGTTTTTCCGGCGCCAATGTGTTTTATGATGCCTTTCTCGTTGACGTCACGCCTGAGAAACGCATGAATCTCGTCTCGGCACGGGGATTCGGCTTAGGATACATTGGCAGCACGATTCCATTTATCATCAGCATCGCTGTCATCCTGCTCGCTCAAGCAGAGACGATTCCGATGTCAGTATCTGCCGCAAGCCAGCTCTCCTTTTTCATAACGGCTGCCTGGTGGGGGCTGTTTACCATCCCGATGCTGAAGCATGTCAATCAGCGCTATTACATCAAAAGAGAACCCCATATCGTCATCAACAGCTTTAAGCGGCTCGGCCAAACGATGAAGCGGATTAGGCAGTACCGGGCGCTGTTCCTCTTTTTACTTGCTTATTTCTTTTATATTGATGGTGTCGGAACTATTATTACGATGTCTACATCCTATGGATCTGATTTAGGGATCAGCCCCTCAAGCCTCCTGATCATCCTGTTTGCCACCCAAGTCGTCGCCGCGCCGTTTTCCATTGTATACGGAAGATTGGCAGAGCGCTTCACGGGAAAAACAATGCTGTACGTTGGGATCGTTATTTATATGATTGTCTGCGTGTATGCCTATTTCCTGGAGACAACGCTTGATTTCTGGATACTGGCTATGCTTGTCGCCACCTCGCAGGGCGGCATTCAAGCCCTAAGCCGTTCTTATTTCGCCAAGCTTGTGCCAAAGCGCCACGCCAATGAATTCTTCGGTTTTTACAACATATTCGGAAAATTCGCTGCGATTATGGGTCCGCTGCTCATCGCCGTTACCGCCCAGATGACCGGAAAATCCTCGACTGCGGTGTTCAGCCTGATCATTTTGTTTGTGATCGGGATTGTGATTCTTGCGTTTGTCCCGGAGGAAAACCATGCTGATGTCAGCCAGCATCAAAATGACCTGCCCCTTTAACTGGGAGCAGGTCATTCATCATTTATTCGCTTTATTCACCTTGAGCTTTTTCCCTTTGACGGTTGTGTTCTTCATCACTTTGAGAACTTGAGGGCCTTTTCCGTTTAAAATCTCCACATAAGAGGCGTTATCCATGATTGTGATAATGCCGATGTCATCAGCTGTCACACCGTCAATTTTGGCAATCGTCCCTACAAAATCAACGGCTCTGATTTTCTTTTTCTTTCCGCCGTTAAAATACAGCTTCATAATGTCTTTATTCAGCTCTTCGCTTTTGTCCTTTTTGGTTTCCGGACGGTCATTCAATTTAGATAGAAAATCTGGTTTCTTCTTGGCCACTTCCTCTTGAGAAGGAGCTTCTATTTTTTGAATCTCAAACCCGATATATTCTTCAATGTCAGCTAAAAACCGTTTTTCGAAGGCTGTGACAAATGAAATAGCCTTTCCTTTGTTCCCCGCGCGCCCTGTCCGGCCTGTGCGGTGCACATAGCTTTCCTTTTCAACCGGCAGATCATAGTTGATGACAAGGGAGATATTTTCAATATCAATCCCGCGCGCGGCGACATCTGTCGCGACTAAGTAACGGTACTCGCCCCGTTTAAATTCATTCATGACGTCGAACCGGTCATCCTGAATCATTCCGCCGTGAATTTTATCGCATGGATACCCTAAGTCATCCAATTCATCGGTCAGCTGATTGACATGCTCTTTCGTGCGGCAGAAAATGATGCAGCTGTCAGGATTCTCCGTCATCAGCACATCTTTCAGCAAAGAAAACTTATGCTCTTCTCTTACTTGAATCACCGCATGTTCAATATTTCTGGTGGTAATGCCGGCCGCTTTGATTTCGATATGCTCCGGGTTTCGCATATATTGACGGCTCAATTTCTCAATGTCCTCCGGCAGCGTCGCCGAAAACAGCATCGTCGTGCGCTCAGTCGGCAGATGCTTGATAATCGCCTCGACCTGCTCGATAAAGCCCATATTCAGCATCTCATCGGCTTCATCAATGACCAAATAGGAGAGACGGTCTAACGGCAGTGTGCCTTTTTCGATATGATCCAAGACACGTCCCGGCGTGCCGACAACAATGTGGCTTTTTTGTTTAAGCTCGGCTTTTTGTTTATCGAAGGAGGACTTTCCAAACACGGCTGTCGCTTTGATCCGTTTAAATCTTCCTATGTTCGTGATATCCTCTTTTACTTGCACCGCCAGCTCCCGGGTCGGTGTCAGGATCAGCGCCTGCGGCTTGTTTTCATTCCAATCCGCCAGCTCACAGAGAGGAATCCCGAATGAAGCCGTTTTCCCGCTTCCCGTCTGTGATTTGACGACAAGATCCTTTCGTTCAAGGGCAGCGGGAATCACGCTCCGCTGCACCTCGGTCGGTTCTGTATATCCTAGTCCTTCCAGTGCTCGTAAAATGTCATGACTGATTTGATAGTTTTTAAAATGACTCATGTATAAACTCCTGTCTCTTGCAGATGTTCTCATTATACTCTAATTGGCGAAGGTGTATGTGTTTTGCCGAAAAAAGACGTGTTAAAAGCCATCGATTCCCTGGCGCTTTAACTCCTGAACAGCTAATCTCGCCAGTGCGCCGGCCCCCGAACGGTTAGGATGCAGCGTATCTCCGTCCATATACAGCGCGAGTGTTTTTTCCGGACCGATTGATGTAAAGTACGCCGAGCTGAGGACATTCAAGTCAATGAGGTGCGTTTTTTCCTCTTCGGCCAACGCCAAAATAGAAGCCCTGTACCATCGGTTTACAGACGTATGGATGCCTTCAGAAGTAAAATCTGTCGCCCGGCCCTGAGGTGTTGATAGGATGACTTCCGCACCCTTTGCTTTCACCTGACGGATCATATCTCGCATAATCTCCTTAAATTCCGCTTCCGATTCATTATGCTTCGGATTTGTGTCATTAATGCCCAGCTGCAAGATAAAATAATCACCCGGTTTGATGTACTTCAAGATCGCCTCGAGCTGACCGTCATGTCGAAACCCTCTCGCGATCTGCCCGCCAGACGCCATGTTTCTCACTTGAAAGGCGTGTTTATCGATATAGTGAGGCAGCATCTGTCCCCAGCCCGCCTGCTTGCTGCTGTTGAGCGGATAATAATTGCACACCGTCGAATCGCCGCCGACATAAATGGTTCGATTGGTTACCGGCTGATCAGACAATTTCTTGATTTTCAAAGCGCTGAGCGTAAAAGCGGTGCCTGCCTTCCCCTCTGTCACCAGCAGATTCAGCTGCCCGTCGGTGACAGGAATTTGGAACGTATCCTCCGCGCCGTCTCCCGTCATATTGATGACCTGAAACACACCCTCCGCCGCCACACTGGCCCTTGCCGTATCGCCAAGCGTCACCTTCACCTCATAAAGGCCGTTCGAAAGATCCACACGAAACGTGTTATTGCTTTTCGTCCCATACGTTAAAAACTGAACCGCATCACTCTTCACACCAACCCCGGATGCCGCCACATCCTTCATATTCTCCGGTGTTTGAAAACCGTAGCCCTTTGACGGATCATACCGATCAGACGCCCTGACACCTATATAACCTGGCTCAACCGAACCGCTCCCAAAATCAAACTGATACACCTTCTGCTCCGACGCCGTCACACTCTTAATCCCGCCGCAACACAACATCAACATCATCACAAAAACCGCCGCCATCCCTTTTTTCATTAAGACTCCCCCTCTATGAAAACGCATACATTAATGCATACTCGGTGATTATTTCTTTATGATGGCTGAAGGTAGAAAAAAATTGCGTTGACAAACAGAGAGGAAAATTCTATTATATCAATAGTTGATATATCATTTATTGATATAAGGAATGAGGTGAACACTTGCCAAAGCAGCGTCCGCAGGAAATGGATCAGCTTACCGATCCAGCCTATTATATTGTCTTAACATTGCTGGAACCAAAGCACGGATACTCGATCATGCAGGAGATTCAGGAAATGACCGATGACTCCTTCACGATCGGCCCGGCTACCTTATATACATTGTTAAAGAAATTACTGCAAGAAGGGATCATTGAGCTTGTCAACAATGACAACCCGCGCCGCAAAGTGTACCAAACCACACGAGGCGGCCAAGTATTATTGAAAAAAGAAATTCAGCGCAGAAAACGGATGGCTGAACATGGAGAACGCGCTTTTCAACAATTGAAAGGGGACTGGTCATGAAACAGAGTAAATATATGATGTCTGAAGGATTGGCGTTTTCAGAAGAAAAGGATATGAAGAGACTAAGTGATATGGCCAGCAAAGGCTGGGTACTCGATTCTTTTGCGTTTATGGGGTATAAGCTTAGAAAAGCTGAGCCGCAAAACCTGATCTATAGCTTGGACTATCGTGCCGTCGAGGATCACAATATGGATGAATACCTTGATATATTTGAAAATTCCGGATGGGAGCATATTTGTTCTGTATACGACACACATATCTTTGCTGCTGACCCCGGAACAAAACCGATTTACTCCGACCGTTCAACGATGATTGATAAATATAAACAAAGTGAATTTACCCTTCGCTATATCACATTGTTCATGCTCTGTCTTACTGCGGCTGTCACTGTCATCAGGAATACGTTTATTTCTGGTGAAGCTTCCATACTTCATAACACCATACACGTCCTTTTTGTCTTTCTCATCGCCATCACGATCCCGGCTATCCTCACTTACGCAGCCTCTGTCTTTAGAATTTGGCGAGTTAAACGCAGAAACCCCAACCTTGAGTGAAGGCTGGGGTTTTGCTTAATCATAAAATGATTAATAAAGAGAAGCGAACGTATAGTTAATCGTTTTTTTCGTTCCTGTGTTGCTGAATTTAAATCTGTATTTTGTTTTATAGCTCTTAGATGCTTTACTGTAGTTCAGGTTAGTATAGCCTTTTTTCTTGGCATAAAACGTTTTAATGGTTTTCCACCCTTTACTTGTCTTCTGTTGCATCTCGGCTTTTATTTTCCCGCTTCCAGATGCTTTTGCAGTAATGCTCGCATTCGTTCCTTGACCTGGATACCAAATCTGAAATGTTGGTGAGTACGTATAGTTTTTGAAAGAGCCTGAATGGTAGTGGGTAGTCCATATACTGCCTTTTTTCACCCAATCTTTTGCTTGGGCTTTGTTACCAGCAAGGTCTATAGCTGTAAAGCTTGTCAATGCGATAACAAAAGCAACGAAGGTCATGATCAATTTCTGCTTTTTCATTATGTAATTCCTCCTGCTCTCGTATAGTTCTTTTATCATCTTTAAATATGATAATCATGATTAGAAGATGATGCATCCTTCTATAATACTAAATTATGGCGATTTATCATGCATCTCACACAAATAATGACTATAGACTTATTTCTTTAGATTCATTCCTGTTCTGCTTGAGAACGTTTGGAAATTAGACAAAAGCAGCTGCCTTCGACAGCTGCTTTCTTTACATTTGAGAATTCTCAGCAACCACATCCGCCTTCCCTCGCCTCTTGACAAGCGTCAAAGCCATGCCCGCAAAGATCATCACGATGCCTAGTGTTTGAAAGAGGTCTGGGCGGAAACCCGTGAAGACGGTATCGAGTACGATAGCGACAGCCGGGTCGAGGAAGACAATGATTGAGATAAATTTTGTTGATAAAAATCGCAAACTGTCAAAAAACAACAAATAGACAATACCAGTATGGATGATCTCGGTAGATACCACCATGATCCAGTTTCTCGGTGAATGTTTCTTTATGATGGCTGGAGGGAGAAAAAAATTGCGTTGAAGCATAAAAATGAGGTGGGGAGCCTCAAGAAAAAGGGGAAAATCAGTGTGACTTCTTGTCACACTTGATCACATCCCAACCTCCGCAATAGAAGCTTATTTGATCTTCTTCGTCATACACATAATAACGGAGTCTTTCCCACTGATCATCAGTCGGTAAAATCTCCAACTCAACCGCATCGATGGATTCAAGGTCATCCAGCCTTGATGCACTAATGTCTTCAAACCGCAAATGAATGTCACAGGTTTGAGCTGATAGTTTTAATTCAAACACAGGAATATGAATATAACGATCATCTTCTTTCATATAGAAAGAAAACTCGTTTAATGTAAATGGACCTGTATCCGCATCAGAAAGATGTTTTTTCATTTTCTCGTATTGTGTGATATTCAAATGAATCCCCCTATTTTTATGATTCACCTAGATTTCTCACTTTCACTTCTTACCAAATTTGATGAGTCTACTTGTTATGCATCCCTTTATAAGCTTTGATTATTTAACAGAAAAAGCTTATTATTATGATCAATTCCTGCAACCTTATCTTTATAGGAAGCTACTTGTGTAAAACATAGACTTTCTCCATTGTTTTCATTTGAAATTTCTTGTTCTACATAATTTTGCATGTCATTCGTCTTGAATACTTTTTCAATATTGTAAGAGTCATCATCACGACTGAAAAGATAAATAGATGATCCATTTTTGATGCATGAACTACACTCTATTCCAACCTCAACTCTTTCTAATGTTTCTCCAAGCAAATTCAATTTTTGTAAATAATCTTCACCCATCGATCTGTAATACAAATAGATGGCATCCTCACTTACAAAAGTAGAATAATATTGGTCAATCACATAAGAACTAATACCATGGGAATACAATTCATATTTTCCATTTTTCAAAACGAATTTATTAATCCCTCTCGTGCTTATTTCCTGATCAACGCATGAAAATATACCCATTTCATCATAGCCGACCCATAAATTCTTATTTTGATCTATCATCATTGAATTAATGTATCGCCCCGCATAAAAAGATTGTTGGAATCCTTCAATCGGATTCCACAAATATATATTAGGTTCAACGTCTCTAACACTATCCTCGTACTCTTTATCAATTAAAAACAAGAATGAATCATCAACTTTTTGTACATTTATGACTTCTTCGTTTGTTTGTATGCTAAAGCTATTTAAGAATCGTCCATCAGTGTTACAGTAGAGAACAATATGATTTATATATTTAGCACCATAATCAAATTCCTTTTTAGTCAATACAATTATTTCTGATTCAGTCACCGATAGTAATACTGTATCTTCCTCATTTACTTCGACATTCAAATCTATAAACTTTAATTCATGCATAGATGACATCCTTTCTATTTTTAAAAAGGAAGAAAGAATCATCTTTCTTCCTTTTATTCACTTTTTAATAAGGGTAACTGGTTACAACATACCTTCCAGACTTAACAACCTTTACAGTATAAGTATGCCGACCATTCGTTTTTCTTCCAATAGGCTTTTTAAACTTCTTAAAGTGTACTGTTCTACCATCTTTCTGGACGTATGCCGGTCTAGTTCTTGCTGTTGCCTTAGTTGTTCTTCTTAAAGTTTTAGCACTTCTAAACTTGCTTTTTGGTTGCCCATTTGGCATTCGTGCCTTCGACTTAGGACCATGATCTTTTTTGATATGTTTCCAGTTGAAATTTTTACCTGATTTCGCAAATCTATAAACCCTTTTAGCACCCTTAAATATCTTCCCAGGACCAAAGTTAGAAGCAGCTGCCCAAGCAGCACCTTTCCACCCTTTACCTGATTTATATGCCTTATATCCATCATAGGCTGCAAACCCGGCATTTACCACAAGCCACACCCAATGCCCATCCGGATCAACATTCATCACTGGGTTATTATTTCCATAAGCATAGCCATTCTGATCCAATGAATCTCCGTCGCTACCCGGGTCTGGGTCTAGCGATAAGAACACGCCGTTTCTTGGCTCGTAGTAGCGGGCCATGAGATAGTACAGGCCGGTTTCTTCGTCATATTGGTAGCCTGCGTAGCGATAGCGGTTGTCTTTTACTTCATCGCTTGCTTCGGTTTTTGTTGGATTTCCCCATGCGTCATATTGATACTTGGCAACGGTTTTTCCAGTGCTGTCTGAGAGCGCGATGACGTCGCCGTGTGCGTTGTAGTGATAGAAATATTTCTTGCCATTTTCTGTGTAGGATAACAGCTGGCCGCTGTCTCCGTACGTGTATGATTTTGTAACTTTGTTGTCCGCGTCTGTTTCATACAAGACGTTCAAGCTGTCTCCGTCGTAGAAGTAGTTCGTGACTTTTCCGTTGACGGTTTTTTGGATTCTGTTTCCTTTTTCGTCATACTTATATGTTGCGAATGGCTTGTCTTCGCCTTTTTTTGTAACGGCGGTCAGGTTATCTTCTGCATCCCACATATATGTGAATTTGCCGTCGGATGTGCGGTTGCCGTTTTTATCGTAAGAGATGCTTTCCTCATTGACTTTTGTCAGCTGGTTCATGATGTTGAAAGAAGCGTTCACCGTTTTGCTTGAACCGTCTTTTACAGTGGTAACGGTTTTCCGGTTTCCGAATCCATCGTATGTGTATTCAATGACAGTACCGTCTTCATGGGTTTCTTTGACAAGCTGATTCAGCTTCCCATACTCATATCGCACCTTGCCGCTTGCTGAGCTGTTTATCGTTGTGCGATTGCCGTTGGCGTCGTATTCATAGCTTTCCGTCAGAATGCTTCCGCCGTTTTTGTCGCCGATATGCAGCGAGCTTACAAGGTTTCTTTCGTCATATGAAAAACTTGTTCCGCCGCCATTGCCCGTAATAAAGGTTTGGACGTTGCCATTTTCATCATAATCAAATGAATATGATGATGTACTGTCTTTCATCTCAACCATTTGATCCAGTTTGTTATACGTAAATTGATTCGTTCCTTTTTGATCCCCATGGCTCCACGAGAATGTTTTCAGCTTATCGGAGTCACTAGGATATGTCCAAGTTTGGCTGCCGCCGCGGTCAGTCAATTCGGTTAAACGGTTTTTGTTGTCAAATGTCCGTTTCTTTGTGGTGTTCTGCTCTTTA
The DNA here is from genome assembly GCF_004124315.2 of Bacillus cabrialesii. Lineage (GTDB taxonomy): Bacteria > Bacillota > Bacilli > Bacillales > Bacillaceae > Bacillus > Bacillus cabrialesii. Next base: position 3,949,201 of record NZ_CP096889.1, read on the forward strand.
TTGACGACCGACGTTTCATTTCCATTTTTGTCATACGTGAAATTGTACTTTTCTGTACCGTTATACGACTTTGATTTCACCCGGTCTGTTCCATCATAAGAAAGAGACACTTCGTTGCCATTTGGTGAAATGGTTTTGGTCAGGTTGCTGTTGGCATCATATTCGCTTGCTAACACATTGCCCAGAGGATCAGTTGTTTTGACAAGCTTGCCCATCACATCATATTCGTATTTATAGGTTTGATCTGCTCCCGCCCGGATGGTTTTGCTTACCTCATTGCCTTCCTTATCATAGCTGTGAAGGATAGACGTGCCGTTAGAGAGCGTCATGTTTGTCAATTGGTCTGCCTGATCATACGTATAGGTTGTTTTTTCACCTTTTGCATCCGTTTCAGACGTTTTCTTACCAGTTTCATCGTAATCAGTTGAAGTGGTGTAACCGAGTTCGTCCTCTTCCTTGGTCACATAGTTACCATTACTGTCATACGTGCTTTTTGTTAAAAGGCTTCCTTCAATCAGGCGGATATCATCAAACCAGACTGTGCCTGTCGCACTCTTTTGGAACAGAATGCTGATATCGACTTTATTGATCGGCTTTGTTTTTGGTATAACGACAGCTGCCCGGTTCCATTCCTGTGTTCCAGAAGGGAATTTGGCATTGTATACACCTGTGCTGCCGTCCGCATAAGTGACATTCGCCTGCAGAGAATAGTCTTTTTCATCTGTAAATTTGACGCTGCTGGCTTTCGACATTCCTGTCAGTGTGATATAAACTGGTTTGTCGTTTGCGCTTTGCCCTAAGACAACGGTTTGTTTTGTTACTGATCCGGCTTGGGACGCACTGGTCCGGGCAGCTTTTAATGATACGTCATCATTAAAGCCTTCTTTAGAATCAACGGATGCCCCGCTTACATTCCAGTTTTCCGTTGCTGATGTGAAACTGCTGTTTAGAACTGGATTATAGCTTGATGATACTTCGCCTTTTTCCAGCTGGACTTCATCGAACCATGCTTTTCCTTTGCCATCTTTATCTTTATGATCGACTTCCATATACACAACAGCTTTTCCTGCATTCGCTGGAGTCGTAAAAGTGATTTGCCGTTTTGTCCAGTCATTTTTTCCGGCTAATGCACTGTATTCATTGTGAATCCATTGAATTCGTTTTTGATCTTTGTCTCGCAAATCAATGTTAAAGTAGGCTCTTGATTTCGCAAGATCTGTTTTGATTTTCCCGCTTAATGTATAGGTTGTATTCGGCTCCAGTTCAACTGTTTGAGTCGCTGACGAATACCCATGATCGGTTCCGGCAGACGTTGATTGGCTCAAGACTTCCAATGCCTTTGATCCGGAAAGAACTCCGCTTTTATCGGCGATGACTGAAATTTTGCCGCTGTCTTTTGAGGCAGTCAGATTCCAGCCGGATTTTTGCGCTTCAAAGCTTCCATCTTTCAAAATATTAGTTGAAGCTGATAAATCTTTGCTCGATTGAATCTGATTTCCGTATTTGTCATAAACAGCTGCTGAAGATGATTTTCCGCTCTGATCGGTTTCGGATACAGCATCCAGTCCGTCATAAGCAATATCCGTGACTTTGCCCTCGGTATCCTTCATTTTTGTGACATCGTTGTTTTTGTTGTATTCGTATGTCTCAGTTCCATATGCGTCTTTAACAGACGTAACGTTGCCATCTTTGTCATATTGATAGCTTTCCGTTGCTTTTCCGGTGCCGACGTCGTTTGGATCTACATCTTCTACGACATTATTACCTTCATATTTTGTATTCGTTGTAATTTTTAGCCCTTCGGCATCATCAATAACCTGAATCGGATTTCCCGCTTCATTATAGCCATACTGTACCTTCCGGCCATTTGGCTGTGTCATGAGAAGTGTCTTTTTATCAGCATCATAGCTATAGACATATGTTTCTTTTTTAGCGTTGATCGCTTTATCGAGACGGTGTCCGCTATACTGATATTCGGTAAAGACAGGCTTTGCTTCGGTACTGTTGGCTGAATACTGTTTGACAAGGCGCCCTTCGCCATCATAGTCATAGCTTGTGACAGTCCCATCTGTATCCGTAACCTTCTTCAGCAAATCATTCTCATATGAGTAGGTGACTTTTTTATTCTTAGGTCCGGTGATGGAAGTCACATGGCCGTTTTCATCATAGGTAAATGTAAGCTTGCGGCCTGATGCATCTGTAATGGCGGTCAGTTGATTTTTGTCATTGTAAGTATAGACAGTTGCATTGTTGTGGCCATCCACTACTTTTTGAAGTTTGCCGCCTTTTTTATTGAAATAAGCATTAGTTTGATCTTTTGTTTTTAATATGAACTGATCAGCTGTTTCTGTTAATTCAAGATATACACCGGTCGGCGGCTGATACGTGCCATCGGCTTTTTTAGTAAATCGATGTGTAGTAGCGTCTTCATCAATATACATTGCTCCGCCATCCGTTGAAATGACAGATGTTTCTGAATCAGCATACCAGCCTTGCCCAAATAAATGATCAGAGCTGTCAAGACTGTTGTAGGTTCTCGATAAGCCAAGTCCCGGACCGCGTCCGTCAATTGACAAATCTTCTTCATTCACAATGACATTGCCTGTCGCACCATTTAACTGGCCGCTTGGGATATCAATGATAGACCAGTATTCTTCTGTTCCAAGGAATTCTGCGCCTTCATGGAACGTTGGGTTAAAGGGAGCCGTCGGAATCGTTTCACCATTTGCATCATACGCGGAAAGAGTGAAGGAATAATTCTTCTTCCCTTTGTAATTCCCATTTGCATTGTTATAAACAGGAGATGGATCGAGGGCTAATTCCCCGCCTTTTCCATCTGTATGCAGCTTATAGCTTCCGGCTTTTATTTCCCCAGAAGTCGGCCAGATGTTTTTATTTTGGGTTGTCCAATGATCCGCGTCACCAACATCAAAAGACTGATATTCTTTACCGTTGTAAATGTTAACTTTATAGCCTTTCGCATTTTGAACCTTTTCCCATATTAAGTTCACATAGCCTGTTTGACTTGATTTTGTATTTGTATACAAGTAGCCAGTTAAATTTTTCGGCTTAGCGATATCAGGAAGTGTCGGGTTAGCAGCCGGTGATGCAATAGCTTCGCCGGCTTTGTTATATGCGATAATTTTATATGAGTAATTTTTTTTGGCTCCATCTCCACCGGCGTTTTTATAAGTCGGACCGGGATTGATTGGCAGCTCTGCTCCGTTTCCGTCCTTTAGATGAAGAGCGTATTTTCCCGCTTTGATTTCAGCACTTGTCGGCCAGATCTTTTTCCCCTTGGTGGACCAAGACGTCTGATTTCCGAGATCAAGTGTCTCAAAGCCTTTCCCATTGAACACCTGAATTTTATAGCCGGTTGCACCAGATACAGCTTTCCAAGAAAGATCGAAGTATCCTGTGGCATTCCCATTATTAAAGCCCTTTGTTGACGGTGCTTGTGCTTTTCCTACATTAGGAATAACGGGCTTTGCCGGTGCGGACATCGCTCCTTCACCCTGGTCAAATATTGCACTGACGCCAATCCAATAGTTTTTGCTTGTGGCATAGCTTCCGCCAGAATTCTTATACACGGGAGATGGATCTAGCGCTAATTCAGTTCCGCCTTTTCCATCAAGGTGAAGCTTGTATTTACCGGATGAAATTTCTGCACTTGTCGGCCAAATGTTTTTCCCTTTTGAGCTCCATGATGTCGTGTTGCCGACTGAGATCGCTTGATATTCTTTCCCATTATAAATCCATACCTTATAACCTTTTGCCCCATCGGCCTTTTTCCAGCTGATATTGAAAAAGCCAGTGCCGTTCCCGTTACTGTATGCTTTAACAGCAGGGGTGTTTCCCTTTGGTATGGTATACGTCACTTCAATATACGGTTTATTAGCGGAGTTCGCTGAAGAAATCAGTTTTTTCCAATAATCCTTACCGTTTCCATTTGTATGAAGCTTAAATCCATAGTTGGCCCCGCCGGAATTCCATGACTTTACAGCAGCAGTCACATCGTAACTTGCCCACTGTCCTTTATGGACCTCAGCTTTGCCGATATTTTTCGATGCCGGTTTGGTGTTCCATGTCACTTTTCCATTATCGTAATTGCTGTTAACTGTATCCAGCCAAAGACCGGTTGCCTTTGTTCCATAATAGGAATGGGCGACGTATGTTTTTAATGTTGCTTTGGTGACAGTCATATTTTGAATCGGTTTTAGGTTGTTAAATTTCATGAACGCGTAGTTTGTGCCTGTTGTTTTGTCATAATAGCCCGTTTTCAGCACATACGCCTTTAAATTAGCGTCCCATTTTTGCGTGGACGCCGAATAGTTCGTCGTCGGATAGGCACTCATGACAAACGTATCTGATGAAACAGATAATGATGTTGACGGGTCGATAGATACTGGATATACACGTTCAGGATCCTTCAGCCAGTTCTCGTCTGCTGTAAGATGAAGCAAATACCCTTCTTCATTCTTTTCCAGCTTGTAGCCGACTTTGTCAGACCGTTCAACCTCACCGGAAAGCTCATCTAACTTAGAATCCGTCATAAAAGGTTTAGGCACAGAAAAAACAACTTTGCCTTTTTCATCAGAAAAATCAATGGATCCATCATCTTGTTCTTTAGCTTGCAAATCGGTTTTCAACTGAAATGTAAATGTGTTGTACCCATCATATTGATGAAGGACTAAATCTTCTTTTATGTTTTCATTGAATGTGAAAGTTTGAAGATCAATATTCGGAAAAACATCCGGATAAACAATCTCATTACTGTCAGTCTTATAATCTGCTGAGGTATCTTTCGGAGTAAGTGAAGTTTTGTTTGGGCCTTTCGCTTCTACAAGTGAATATGTAACCTTATGCTCATTATGCTCAAAAGTCGCATAAAGCCCGTTCTTCATTTGCTTTTGGAAATCTGAATTCAAAATGGCATTCTCTGTCTCGACTTGTTTGCTTGTCGATTCTTTTAACTCAGGAGAAATGTCTTCCCAGTCAGCATTTGGTGTTTCCTTTGTATGAATGGGATCAAGGTATACTTGCTGTTTATAAACACCGTCTCCTTCATAATAGAGCTTTGTATTTTCTGTTCTTTCTGAGGTGATCTCTCCCTCTTTGTTTATATCTTTTTGATTGAAAGGTACAGCTTGCTCTGTTTGTTCATTCTGAAGAGTTTCTTCAGGATCAGAAGCCGTAACACCATTTCCCTCCTCTTCTTCTGTGGTTTTTGCTAGTACATCTACTGGCAATAATGAAATCATTAAAGCCAATACTAAAAATGCTGCTATGAACCTTTTAAAGTTCCGCCTCTTTCTTTTTTTCATTTCCTCTCTCCTTTTTGTAATATAAGTAACATTCAACAAATAATCTTAATGATCATGAAATGTTATTGCAATATTTTTCTGGAAAGTTTATCTTATTTTAAGAATTAACCAGAGGAAATTGACCCAAAAATAAAAAGGCCACTTAGGCCTTTTTACACTCTTTCTATCATTATTGAATTTGTTCAATATCCTTACCCTCAGCAACCACATCCGCCTTCCCTCGCCTCCTGACAAGCGTCAAAGCCATGCCCGCAAAGATCATCACGATGCCTAGTGTTTGATAGAGATCTGGGCGGAAACCCGTGAAGACGGTATCGAGTACGATAGCGACAGCCGGGTCGAGGAAGACAATGATTGAGATAAATTTTGTTGATAAAAATCGCAAACTGTCAAAAAACAGCAAATAGACAATACCCGTATGGATGATACCGGTAGACACCACCATGATCCAATTTCCTTGAGACAGGTCAGCAAAAGCGCCGAAGTGAATAAATGGAATCAGGATGATCACCCCTAAACCGGTTTGCAGGAAGGTGGTCGTGTAAGGGCTGAGGTTTTGAATGCCTTTGCCCAATAAAGTGGTGAACGCATAAAACAGTGCGGCGAGAACGGCCCAAATGATCCCTGATCCCATCAGCTGTGTAATTGAAGTGCTGCCGTTAATCCCGGAAATCAGCGCAGTTCCCAGAAAACAGATGATAATGGAGCTGACGGAGATCACATTTAATTTCTCTCTGTAGATGATGCTCCCCAGAAGAAGAACAAGCACCGGTGCAAGGTGATAAACGGAGATGGCGATCGTGACAGATGTTTCTTCAAAAGATTTAAATAAAAATACCCAGTTGAATACAAGAAAGAAACCGCACGCTAATGTTTGCAGCACTTCTCTCTTGCTCCACTTTTCAGTTTTATACTGGCCGGATGCCAGCCAGCAAAAGCTTAAAAATAGTGTCGCGCAAAGGCAGCGGACAAATACCAATTCAAATGACGGCAGATTGGTATGCTCTGAGAAAAAGCCGATGGAACCGAAAATCACCATGGAGATGACCATTTTCAGCACGGCTGTTGATTTTTGTTTTGTTACGATTGAGAGATCTTGCTGCATCAAGCGTATTCTACCTCCAGTTATGTATATGGAAAAGCACCCCAACTGCTAGGTGCTTTCCCTTTTTTATAGTTTCTTGCCGGCCGTCCAGCCGCCGTCTATGACAAAGTTTGAGCCTGTAATAAAGTGCGCATCATCCGAAGCTAAATACTTCATACAGGAAACGATATCATTCGGCTGCCCCCACGTATGGAGGGCATGGTTATCTTTGATCAGCTGAACCATTTCATCGTCTTGAAAATACTCTTCCGTTAATTCTGTTTGGATCACGCCCGGTGAAATGCTATTCACCCTGATTCCCTTAGATCCAAATTCCATAGCAAGCTGCTTCGTCAATCCGATGACCGCATGCTTGGAAGACACATAGGCAGCCCGCGCCGGCTCAGCCATCAGCCCGGACACAGAGGCGATATTGATCACACAGCCTTGTTTCTCCAGCTTAGACCACAGCCTTGCCGCGTCCCGGGAAAGAATAAAGGCGGCCGTGAGATTAATGTCTATGACCTTTTTGAATGATTCTGCCGATAACTCAAGAACAGGGGTGATTTCCCTTATTCCTGCTGCATTGATTAAGATGTCCGGAATCAATTGGCTTTGTTCAAGCTTTGGCATCAACGATTCCGCCTGCTGAACATCAGACAAGTCTGCTTCTGCCATGTGAAAGTCACTGTTTACTATAAATTCTGACATTTTATTCGTTTGAATATCTACTCCAACGACCCGAAATCCGTCCGCTAGAAATTGCTTTACCGCTGCAAAGCCGATTCCGCTATTTGCCCCAGTGATTATTATATTCTTTTTTTTCACCATTTTACATTCTGCCTTTTTTTATATTGTTAATTTTTAATAATCTGAATACTATAGTTTGACAATATATTACAAATAATTTAGCATTGCATTACATCCTCTATTTTCCACATTTTCTATCATACAGGAAATTACCAAAAAAATCATCTGCTTTTTAAGGAGAGATTCATATGGTTCAAGTTTCAAACGTACAAAAAGAGTTAACATCCGATATTTCTAATTATGCTTCTTTTTTAAAGGAAAACGGCTATTCGTATATTCCAGCAGATTTCTACCAGCAAAAAACTACAGAAGCCGCAGTCCGCGAATTACAGCTTACATATGAGGATTTGAAAGCTGATCCTAAAGGAGGCGGCCGTTACAGAGCGCATTCCCGCTATATTCTGGCTCCTCACTCCGACACCCTTGAATTAGATCCGGATAACGGGTATTTCCAATCAAAAGAATATAATTACGATGACGGCGGTATTGTCAGAGAATTCGATAAAATATCAAATGAGTTTCTACAGCATCCTGTGACGCAGCAAATGATACATTCAAATGTAGAAATGGCTCGTCAAACCGATTTTGTAGATTGGGAGAAAGAAGTGATCGTCGGGCTCCACCAAATTAGGTATCATGTGACACCTGACGCGCCTTCATACAGTTCTCCCATTTGGCTGCACCGTGACGATGAACCGCTTGTATTCGTTCATCTGTTTAAACTGAGCGAGGACGCCATCGGCGGGGATAACTTGATTGCTCCGTCTGTGAAACAAATTGATAAAGTGCTGCGGCTGACGGACCCGCTTGAAACCCTCGCTTTGGGGCAAAAGGTCTTTCATGCGGTAACACCGGTCGGCACTGCCAATATAGATGGCGCGCATCGAGATATATTATTAGTTACATTTTCTAACAGATAAAAAAAGCGCCCAAGGGCGCTTTTTTTAACAAATCTATCGAACAATCAAAACCGGGCAAGGCGATAATTGAGACACTTTATGGCTGACGCTTCCAAGCATCATTTCTTTCAGGCCGCTGATGCCCCGGCTTCCGACTACGATCAGGCTGACGCCTTTCTCTTTAGCGTTATTTAATATCTCATGCGCCGGCTCGCCATTCGCGTAAATGATTTCAGCTTGAACACCGTTATCGGCTGCTTTTTCTTTTGCGTTCTCAAGGATTTTCAGGCCTTCTTTTTTAACCTCGTTCCTGATTTCATCAATAAAATGTTCAGGCACATAGACAATTCCCGTCAGAGAAGAAGTCGTGACGACAGCCTCTCTCCCCACATGAAGGATGCTTAGTTCCGCCTGCTGTTCTTTAGCCAAATGCACTGCGGCATCAAGCGCTTTTGCACTCATTTCTGATCCGTCAATCGCAACTAACATTTTGTTAAACATGCTCTTCCCGCCTTTCGGACTGTGGGTGGTTCATCTTTCTCTTTTATTGTCCGCCTGTTTCCGGTTATTGTCAATCGAAGCGCATCAGTTTTCAAAAAGTTGTCAGAGACTCTCCCCGTTTGTAGCGATGGCCTGCTGATACCAGCTGAAGCTTTTTTTCTTGGTGCGGTTTAATGTTCCGTTTCCTTCATTGTCCCGGTCCACATAAATGTAGCCGTAGCGCTTTTTCATTTCCGCAGTGGATGCGCTGACAAGGTCAATTGGCCCCCAAGATGTGTAGCCGATTAACTCCACGCCGTCCGCAATGGCTTCCCGCGCTTCAATTAGATGATCACGGAGATAGTTGATTCTGTAATCGTCCTGAATGGTGCCGTCTTCCTCAACTTTGTCTACAGCGCCAAGGCCGTTTTCAACGATGAAAAGAGGCTTCTGATAGCGGTCATATAAGGTGTTGAGCGTGATGCGCAAGCCTTTCGGATCAATCTGCCAGCCCCATTCTGATGATTTCAGATAAGGATTTTTGACTCCGCCCAAAAGGTTTCCTCCTGATTTCGCAAGATCTTTTGGATCGGTGCTTGCCGCCATCGACATGTAGTAGCTGAATCCGATGTAATCCACCGTATGTTCTTTCAAGAGCTCTTCATCGCCTTCAGCCATTTCAATTTCAATATTGTTTTCCGCCAGATAGCGTTTCATATATCCCGGGTACGCGCCTCGCGCCTGAACATCTGAGAAGAAAAGTGTTTTGCGCTCATTCTCCATTGCCGCGAAAACATCCTCCGGCTTAGATGTCATCGGATAGGTTGTCGTTGCCGCTATCATACAGCCGATTTTCGAATCAGGGATGATCTCGTGACCCGCTTTGACAGCAAGAGCACTGGCCACAAATTGGTGGTGTGCCGCCTGATACATCGCGTTTCGTTTGTTTTCTCCTTCTTCAAAAACAAGGCCCCCGCCGGTAAACGGCGCATGGAGCACCACGTTAATTTCGTTGAAGGTCATCCAGTACTTCACTTTGTGTTGATAGCGTTGGAATACAGTTTTGGCATAGCGTTCATAAAACTCGATGACTTTGCGGTTCTTCCAGCCGCCATAATTCTTTACTAAACCGATCGGCATTTCATAATGAGAAATGGTTACGACAGGCTCAATATGATGCTTTAACAGTTCATCAAACAGCTTGTCATAAAATGTGAGGCCCTCTTCATTCGGCTCCTTTTCATCGCCATTCGGAAAAATTCTCGTCCACGCAATCGATGTGCGGAATGCCTTGAACCCCATTTCTGCAAACAAGGCGATATCCTCTTTATAGCGATGATAAAAATCAATTCCGGTGTGATACAGATTCAAGGAAGTCATCGATTCATCAAATGGGGACATGATGCCGTTCGGCGATACGTCAGCTGTCGAGAGCCCCTTGCCGCCCTCGTTATAAGCACCTTCAACCTGGTTGGCAGCAACCGCGCCGCCCCATAAAAATCCTTCTGGAAATCGTTTTGCATTTGAACTCATATTGATCACCCCATCATTTTTTTAGGATAAAGCAAGCAACGCTTCTTTTGTCTGCACTTTGCCGATTTCTTTCACCGGCGAAAACGCATATTGGTCTGTGTTGGTCACGATCACCGGGGTAATGACGTCATATCCCGCGGCTTTGATTTGTTCCAGATCAAAGGACACGAGCGGATCGCCCGGTGTAACCTTGTCGCCTTCTTTGACGTGAGCCGTGAACCATTGTCCCTCGAGCTTCACCGTGTCCAGCCCAATGTGTATGAGGATTTCAGCTCCCTGATCACTCGTAATGCCAATGGCGTGTTTTGTTTTAAAAACAGTGGTAACGCTTCCGCGAACGGGTGAAACGACTTCTCCTTCTTCGGGCTCAATGGCAAACCCTTTTCCCATGATCCCGGCAGAAAACACTCCATCATTCACTTCGCTTAATGCTTTTACTTCTCCTTTAATCGGGCTGTGAATGATTTCTCCGCCGCCTTCATCACTTTTTCCTACAGCCGGCCGCTCGCCGCCGTCAGACGGTACATCCTCGAATCCAATCAAATACGCAGCTGCTGTTCCGGCCGCAAAAGCAATAACAAGACCGATCATCGCGTAAATAAACGTCGGGCCGATAAAGACAGGGATACTCGGCAGACCCGCATTCCCTCCGACAATATAGGAAGCAACACCCGTCATACCGTAAAACGCGCCACCGGCTGCACCGCCAATCAAAGCGGCCGCAAACGGTTTTTTCAAACGCATATTCACACCGTACATCGCGGGTTCTGTAATCCCCATCAGCGCCGTTATGCTTGTGGTAAGCGCAAGTGATTTAAACTTTTTATTTCTGGAGCGAAGGAAGACGGCAAATGATGCCCCGGCCTGCCCCATATTCGCCAAAAACATAGCCGGAAGTATATAATCGTGTCCGTTTTGAGCGATGTTGTTGATCATGATCGGCACAAAGGCATAATGCATGCCCGTCATAATGATTAAAGAGAACGTTCCCGCAAGCAAAATCATCGCCACAAGCCCTGCATGATCAAATAAATAATTCACGCCAGCAGACAAGTATTCTCCTAAAATAGCACCAAGCGGACCGACTGTAATCAATGTAAGCGGTACGACAATCAGTAAAGTCAATGTCGGAACCACAATCAATTTGAGAGAGGAGTGTGTGAAACGATCAATCCACTTTTCCACGTATGAAGCGATCCAAATCGCCAGCAAAATCGGAATGACGGTTGACGAATAAGTAGCAGCGGTTACAGGAAGCCCGATAAAGGAAATCGGTTTCCCCGCACCAAGCAGCGCCGTCAAATCCGGATGCAGAATCGACGCCGCAATGGCCGCCGCTACGTATGGATTGCTTCCGAATTTTCTCGCCGCACTCATCGCAAGCAGGAGCGGCAGAAAGTAGAACGCGCCGTCACCGACAGCCGTCAAAATGACATGGATCTGGCTCTTCTCCGCCATCCAGCCAAACGTAACCGCTAGCGCGACAAGCCCTTTGATCATCCCCGCTCCCGCAATCGCAGGCAGAATCGGGGTAAACACACCAGAAATCACATCAAAGACCGCACTCAGTACATTCTTTTTCTGAGAGGATGAACCAGCGCTCTTTTCATCACTGAGATTGCTGTGCCGCAGCATCGCCTGATACACCTTCGGCACATCGTTCCCGATAATAATTTGAAACTGCTCGCCGCTGACATTGGTGCCCATCACCCCCGACAGCTGCTCCAACTGACTGCGATCCGCCTTCGAATTGTCATGAAGATTAAAACGCAGCCTCGTCATGCAGTGAATCACGCGCTGAACGTTGTCTTCACCGCCTACGAGTTGTAATATGTCCTTCGATAATTTATCATAATCCATGTGTATACCTCCTTTTTATGGGGGGACTGCTGGATGAAAGGTGGCCGCCTTTCATCCAGCTTTTTTTGTATCAAACTGCAGCATCACCTCCTACATGAAAATAAAAAAACCTAAATGACACAGATTGCGAGAGTCTCCTCCTGCACCTGTACCATTTAGGTTTTGCCTGCTTTCACAGTAACAATCCTGACGGGTCGCTGTATTTGTTTGTAGGTATACTTTAGCACTAGATTTATGAGATGTCAACGCTTTCATTTTTGGTGTTGACTAAGGGAAATTACTTTTTAAGTACTATTTTTGTTTATAGTGATAAGGTATTTTGTATATTTTGTTTTTATTTCACTAAAAATTCTCACAAATATAATCTGACTTAATATAAAAAGTAAAAAACCTTGAAAGGCAATTTTGCCGATCAAGGTACATGTTTTATTTTTGACTATCCCTTTTCCATATACTTTCTCCGTCAGTTAAAAAAACTGCACTTGGCGGATCATCATAAAGTGAAATTTCAACTAATGAACCTTTCTTTTGTATTAACCAATTATATAAACTACTTTCTTCACTAATAGGATGAGCTAAAATATCATTTACTTGAAATGTAACTGCATAATATTTGATAAAATTCACATCATCGTCATCCAACCCATTGTCTGTTTCAAAGAGTGTGTCTGGTTCACCAATAATCTTTAATCCACTATCCCACTCTATTATCAAGTCACTATCTTTATACTCTTTTAACGCTTTTATTAAAGGATCATATTCCATGTATATCCTCCTCAAGAGAAAAGCCTCTGCAATCATGCCGTGAGAGTCAGATTCTACAGAGGAAATCGCATGCTGTGTTTGTTTTAGTACTTTTTTGTATTCGTCGATAAACATGCCAAAGAAAAGGAGAAAGGGTTTATGAATTAGCTTTATAAAAGATTATTTTTATTAAAAAACCTTGAAAGGCATATAGCCAGTCAAGGTATGATAACAATAACATTATATTTAGAAGTATCAACTACTTCACCTACTGATTTATCTGAGAGAATATCATAATTGTTTTATATATTCTTTCTAATAAAATAAGGCTATTTTAAAGTAACTCCACTCCAACTTGTTTGCAAAATTTAACTTTAAGTCTCTCTTCTTGACCCACATTCATTACCATAACTTTGTCATCTTTTTTTATACTTGTTACATTATTAAAATCACCTGTAAATACTATAGAATCATTAAATGTAATACTTAGACTACTCGTTTGCTTATATACATCTAAAGTTAAAATCACCTTGAAATTTTGGTCATCTTTGTAAGTATAAATTAATTCTCCATCATCTATATTGCCTGTTATACTCACCGGCTCACTTTGAAAAAGTTCTAATAGATCATATTCATCATACTTTATAAACATTTGTATTCATCCTTTTATTAATTATTTCGGTATAACTGTGATAACATCGCCTGCTTCATTTATTATTACTTTGACATCCAGTGTTTCATGAACAAACGTTCCGCTTCTATTACCAGGTATCTTTTTCGTATTCATTATAGCGTCTTCAATAACTGAAGGTGAAATATTTCTTGGGTCAACATATTTTTTGATAAAATCACTAAATTCTTTTGTTTGTGGTTTATATCCTATTTCTTCAGCTTTTTTAATTGCTCTACTTGTTAAAGTAGCTTTTACTTCAGGAATATCAGGTGCCATTCTTTCCAAAGCATGCTGAGAATACTTTCTTCCATTTATTTCTCCTCCGCCTTTTGACATGTTCCAACCAATTTCACCCGTACCCTTAGAAGCAACTTTATTAACTTCACCCTTAATTTCCTTCTCCGTAACATGTTTAGCCACATCTGTGACAACACGCTTCCCGCCTCGGACCGCCAATTTTTTAATAGCGCCCTGAGGACTTACCCACTCAATAAATTCATATTGGGTTCCGGCAAGAAATGAATCCAGTGACTTAGCTCCGCCTACTTTATCCTCTGGTATGTAAGACACTTCTTCTAGCCGCTTTTTCCCTCCAGCGTAGAATTCTCTTACGATTTGGCCGTTTTCATATACATAATATTTGCCGCCGACGTAGTCCATGCTTGCAGTATCACTTTCTAGCTCGTCAATCACTTGAATCGTATCTATCTTTTTTAATCCTTTATGATTATACAGTTTATCATTTATCACCCGTATGTCTCCATAGACTTTCGGGTGAGCTGCTGCTTCTTTCTGCAGAACTGTTACGTTACTGTCATCAGCATGAATCTCGCGCTCGATCCTCTGTTGTTTGCCATCCTTCACCACGGTATCAACGTTGGACTGCTTATGTTTCTCTAGCTTCTTCAACATCATCTCCATCGGTGAATCATCCGCCTGCTTCATTTGCGGGTTAATGGCGCCCAAGGTTTGGTTGATGTTTTCTTCTTCCTTTGATTTCAGGATGGAGCCGCTTTTGTAGCCTGTGATTTCAATTTTTGGCCCGGTGTACATCGTTTCGAGCTGATCAATGTATTTTTTCATCGTTTGAAAATCTGATTTTGCTGTTTCTAGTGCTTGGGTTTGCTGGCCGTCAAATTGAAAGAGCTTATTCAGGGTGTCTGAAATCAGTCGCTCAGCCTGTTCTGTTTCCATCCGGAAAAAGGAGTCATTGACTGTCGGCAGGCTGACGATGTGGCCGATGGCTGATGTCTGGCGATTGACTGCGTCAGTGAGCTGCTCTGTCACTTCTCGTGCATGCTTGACCCCGTGTCTTGCGTCGTGTGAGAGAAAAGCCTCTGCGATCATGCCGTGGGAATCAGATTCTACAGAGGAAATCGCATGCTGTGTTTGTTTCAGCACTTTTTTGTATTCATCGATAAACATGCCAAAGAAAAGGAGAAAAGGCTTGTGGCACTCCTCGTAGAAGGTCCGGATGGCATCTCCTCCTTTTCCTTTTAGCGCGTCCTTCATGCTTGCCAGGTGCTCAACGCTTTTTTCCAGCTTCTCCAGCTGCTGTTTTTGCTTGTCCAGTTTCTCAATCGTATGCTGAATGCCCTCGTGAAGAGCGTGGACATCTAATGTTTTCAATCCCTTGTCCTCCCGCGCTTTATTTCATGGAAGATGATATGTTTTCGTCCGTTTCCTTCATGGCGTTTACCGCGCTTTCCGTTTGTGCGATATGCTTGGCCAGAACGGACGCATATGCTTCAGTGAGTTCTTTGATGTCCTCATTTAATTGCTCGATGGACTTTACAACGTTTAAATGATTTCTGCCTGAGAGATGGCCGGGCACGGAGGACTTGAGTTCAGCTGAATTCTTGAGCTGTGAGAGCCCTTGCTTCACTGTGCCATAGACCATTTTAATTTCCTGTGCCATTTGTGCTCACCTCACTTTTTATGTTTTTCCTTCTCTATTTCATGCTCTATTCTCGTGATTTGGCGTCTGATGGAATATATTTCGCCCTCTAATGAGTCGATTTTTCCTTCGATGCTTTCGATGATTCCGCTGACTTGATCGTTTTTGATTTGCTGATATGCTTTGTTCATTCCTTCACGAATATCTTCAAACCTCTCAGCATGTGTTCCTCTCCATGCCTCCCGGTTAAGATGAGGCCGGTGAATGAGATGCTGGGCCTCGGAAAATTCATGTTTGATTTGCCTGATTTCGTGCAGCACTCGTTTTAACTGATGGATTTGTTCCTGCTTTTCATGTAAGTTGGCTTTTACCGAATGTAACAACATTTCACTATGCATGCCGTAACACCTCGTGTTTCTATCTAAACTGTGTAAATTCTTTACAATACAGACTATTTTCATATTACATGATGGGTCATATTGGATAAATAGGTAAAAGGGTCTGTCTTAAGGAGAGTTGTCCTGGTTCTAAATTGCTAAAATTCGATTTATATGATTTTATAAGGGGGGGATGATGATCATAAAGAGGGTCTTTTTGTTTAGGTCTTTAACCTCATTTCCACTTCTATTTTTTCTCCCTCTTAACCGTTACTAATAGTCAACAAAGATCATAAAAAACGCCTTCTCTCGAAGGCGCTTCTCCATCTTATTTAGATCCCCAAACAGCCTCACCGCTGCCATTCAACACACTAAACGTCATCACGTTCTTCTCTCTCACTGAATCCCACTGCTGTAAAAACACTCCGCTATACTTCTTGCCGGCTAACGTAAGTTCATCTGTACTTTTTCCGGTTTTCTTCCATGTTCCAGTCATTTCCCCGGAAATGGTATGGTTTTTGTTGAGCTGGATGTTGATGGTTTTTTTGATGTCGGCTGAAATGTCTTTTCCGTGCTGGATGAGTTTGTATGTTCCTGTGATGTCTTTTTGTTTTACTTCTTTCAGTGTTTCTCCTGCGTAACGATATGGCGCTGTTACCGGCCAGCCGTCTTTGTTCATGAACATTTGGTGGACTCTGACTTCGTGTTCTTCACCTCTGCTCGGGAAGCGGGTGTGGAAGATTAAATAGGAGCGTCCGGTTTTTTCGTCATAGTATGCTGAGTTGTGTCCTGGTGAGACGTAGCCGGGTCCTTTTTCGTTTTCTGATTCAAATGAATAGCTGCCCATGAGTTTGACGCCGTATGGTTCGATGGATCGGTCGTCAAAGAATGTGCCTTCTTTGCCGCGGACGTCAAGCATCGGGTTGCCTTCTGCGTCATAGTAAGGACCGTCCGGTTTCTTGGAGCGGGCGACACGGATGTTGTAGCCCCCTGTTGCATCGAGACCGCCATATGACAGGTATAAGTAGTAGTATTGGGTGTCTGGATTGTAGAGAACATACGGGCCTTCGATTCTGCTGTGGTTGCCGCCGAGCAGTTTTTTGCCGTATCCCTGCCCAGGAAGCGGGAAGCCTGTTTTCGGATTCATTTCAAGAATGAAAATGCCGCCTGAGTATGATCCGTACACCATCCACAGCTTGCCGTCTTTATCAAAGAAGGTATGCGGGTCTACAACATTCGGATGTTTGGTTGCGTCATACGGTGTTCCATCGCTGCTTGTGCCTTCCATTCCTGATTTTAAAAAGATGCCTTTGTTTTTGTACGGGCCTTCAATGTTGTCAGCGACGGCGACACCCATGGCGGATCTTGGCGAATCGCCGCGGCAGGCGTTGTAGTACATATAATACTTGCCGTCCGCCAGCTGCGTGACATCAGCCGCCCAAAGGGTATCGGATTGCGCCCATTCGAAGGTATCTTTTAATTCTTCGTAGACATTGGGAATCAGAGGATTGTCGCTGCTTACACTGGTGGTTAGCTGCTGCCATTGCATGAGGTCATTTGTTTTAGCTGAAGCGAGGTGAGATCCAAAAACATAAAAGGTGCCATTTGTTTCAATGATGGAAGGGTCATGGACGCTGACTTCTTTAAATACTGGTTTTTCTGGTTTTTCTGCCTTTTGTGCATAGACGGAGTTTGGCAGGGTGAAGGCCATGATAAGGGCTGCAAGAAAACATACACGGAACAATCGGTTGAACATCTAAACAATTCGCCTCACTTTTTAATTAAATTTTTAAGCGCTTACATTTTCTATGAAGAAACACCGGCCCGCTATGAAGGCCGGATGTTTTCATATTCAAACGGATAGGTGATTCCCCACTGTTCCCTTACATTGTCCATGATACTCATGACAGCCAGGGAGAGACTGATGGTCTGGCTGTCTGTTTGGTGCAGGACTGCTGCTTGCATGTCCTCTACTTCATAGTTCAACCCTTTTGCCGTTTCTCCTTCTTTCATCATCTCTGTTTTTCCATTTGCGTACGTAATGAACGCTTTGTCCGGCCTTGTGAAATCTAACACTGTGATAAATCCATTTTCTCCGGCAACCACGCCTCCTTTTGGCATTTTCGCCCTCATTTTCAGCGATATGACAGCTATTTCATTGTCGGCGTTTTTTAAGATGATGCCTGACTGCTCGTCAACACCGGTGTCAGCCGGCTTGGCCGTGCTGAGGATCTCATTCGGCTGGCTCGTGAGAAAATACCTTACGAACGCAAGCGTATAGGCTCCCGTGTCTAAGAGTGCGCCGCCAGCCACCCCGGAACTGTCTATGTCGTGATGGTAGCGATTGCCGGATTTGCCGGAGTCGTGGTCTGGATGAGCATCGCGCTGTCCCAGCTCTTGTTTCGAAAGAGATTTATTAAAAAAGGGGGGAATATAAAAGATCTGACATGTCGCACGCCGCTTTATCCTCTGATGCCCATAGCCGCTCATTTACTATGCTCAGCTTCTTGTATCGGCGTTGCTTTTGACCCCAATCAAAGAATCGCGCTTTTCTGCGGAATACCTTGTATCATTCTTTGCTATCTCATCTTCTATTTCAAGAGAAAGATGATGAAATCAAAAAAATCGGCCAAGAGGAATATCAGATCGATCATATCCTTTAATGAAAAAAGCACACCCCGCTCATGATGGGGTGTGCTTTCTTAATTATTCCGTAATTAACGTATGAATCAGCTTCGGCGCCTTCGCTTCCGCTGCGATGCGGATGTTGTCATAGACTTTCGCGATGACTTCATCAACGTTTTCGCGGTTGGCGTAAAGCGTCACGAGCGGTTCGCCGTTTTCTACCTTGTCGCCGACCTTTTTGCGGAGCATGATACCGACGGCTAAATCGATTTCATCTTCTTTTGTGGCGCGTCCGGCACCCAGCAGCATCGCTGCGACGCCGATTTCGTCCGCGACGATTTCGGAGACGACACCCGCTTCTTTGGCAGGCACATCAATTTGATATGCAGCTTGCGGAAGCTTAGATGGATCGTCAACAATCGAGCTGTCGCCGCCTTGGTTTTTCAGGAAGTTTTTGAATTTCTCCAGCGCTTTGCCGTTTTTCATGACTTCTTCCAGCTTCGCTCTCGCTTCGTCCAAAGTATTGGCTTTTTTCGCAAGCACGACCATCTGGCTTCCGAGCGTTAAGACAAGCTCATGAAGATCCTCAGGGCCCTCGCCTTTGAGCGTATCGATCGCTTCTTTGACTTCAAGCGCATTTCCGATCGCAAAGCCGAGCGGCTGAGACATATCAGAAATAACAGCCATTGTTTGGCGGCCGACGTTATTTCCGATGCGTACCATCGCTTTGGCGAGTTCAGCCGCGTCTTCTTCCGTTTTCATGAAGGCGCCCGCTCCCGTTTTTACATCCAGCACGATGGCATCCGCCCCGGCAGCGATTTTTTTGCTCATAATCGAGCTTGCAATCAGCGGGATGGAATTGACCGTTCCCGTTACATCACGAAGCGCGTACAGTTTTTTATCAGCAGGCGTTAAATTGCCGCTTTGGCCGATGACGGCGACCTTGTCGCGGTTCACAAGCTTAATAAATTCGTCCTTCGTCAGTTCCACGTGAAAACCGTCGATTGCCTCTAATTTATCAATCGTCCCGCCCGTATGGCCGAGGCCGCGGCCGGACATTTTGGCAACCGGCACGCCGAGAGCCGCAACTAGCGGGGCGAGAACGAGTGTTGTCGTATCGCCGACGCCGCCGGTGGAGTGTTTATCCACTTTAATCCCTTCAATGGCAGAAAGATCAATCGTTTCACCGGAGTTCACCATAGCCATCGTCAAGTCTGCACGTTCACGGTCACTCATATCCTGGAAGAAAATCGCCATGGCAAGCGCGCTTGCCTGATAATCAGGAATGCTTCCATCCGTATAGCCGTTCACGAAAAATTGAATTTCTTCTGTGGTGAGTTCTTTTCCGTTTTGTTTTTTGATGATGATATCTACCATTCTCATGTATAGTCACCGATCCTTTTCAATTAAGTTCAATAAATCAAGCCCACAATTGCCGCTGATAAAAAGCTGACAAGCGTAGCGCCGTATAATAATTTCAGGCCGAAACGAGCGACGACATTCCCTTGCTTTTCATTCAGTCCTTTTACCGCACCGGCAATGATTCCGATTGAGGAGAAGTTCGCAAATGACACAAGGAATACCGATACGATCGCTGTTGTGCGGCCGCTGAAATGGAAGCCGTTTTGCGTCAGAGACGTCATGGCGACAAATTCATTCGATACCATTTTTGTTGCCATAATGCTTCCCGCATTAACAGCTTCATTCCATGGAATACCCACAAGAAAAGCGAATGGAGCAAACACATATCCAAGAATGTCTTGGAAGGAAATACCGAATACCGCGTTAAAAATACCGTTAATTAAGGCAATAATCGCGACAAATCCGATCAGCATCGCAGCAACGACAACCGCTACTTTGAAGCCGTCAAGGATGTATTCTCCGAGCACTTCGAAGAAGGATTGTTTTTCTTCCTCTTCTACACGAAGCATATCCTCTTCTTTTGCAACCTCGTAAGGATTAATAATGGAAGCGATAATGAAACCGCCAAATAAGTTCAAGACAAGCGCCGTTACAACATATTCCGGTTTGAGCATTGTCATATACGCGCCGACGATTGACATGGATACGGTTGACATCGCTGAAGCGCAAAGCGTGTACAAACGCTGCTGATTTAAAAGGCCGAGTTCTTTCTTCAAGGAGATAAATACTTCCGACTGCCCTAAAATAGCAGAAGCGACTGCGTTATATGATTCCAGTCTTCCCATACCGTTTACCTTGCTGAGGGCAAGACCGATATATCGAATAATAAACGGGAGGACTTTCCACTTTTGCAGAATCCCGATTAGAGCGGAAATAAACACGATTGGCAGGAGCACATTCATAAAGAATGTCGTTTGGTCCGCATTGACGAGTCCGCCAAACACAAAGTTGATTCCTTCCGCCGCGTATTCAAGCAGGTAATTGAATCCTTTCGCAAAGCCTCCTACGAGGAAATTTCCTATCCCGGTATTGAGGAGAATATAGCCGAGAATAAATTGCAAAATGAGCATAACAACAATTGGGCGGATCTTAATTCTTTTTTTCCCGCTGCTCGCGATCCACGCAAGGCCTAAAAACACGATTAAACCGATAATCCCAATCAAATACTTCATATGTGTTCTCCTTTATTTGTATTCGCTTACAACAATTGTTTCCTCAGAAAACGGAAAGCCAATGCCTTCCGTCAGCTTCTTAGTAGTTGTCTCCGCCTGATGCGTTTTCTCCTTTTACGATGGAAACGCCTGCGCTGGCGCCGATTCGGCTTGCTCCCGCCTCGACCATTGTGTCTACATCTTCTTTCGTTCTAACGCCGCCAGATGCCTTCACGCCGATATCAGGGCCTACTGTTTTGCGCATTAAGGCGATATCTTCCTTCGTTGCGCCGCCTGTAGAGAAGCCTGTTGATGTTTTCACGAAGTCCGCTCCGGCAGAAACCGCTAAACGGCACGCACGTTCTTTTTCTTCATCAGTCAGAAGGCATGTTTCGATAATGACTTTGACAAGCGCTTTTCCGGCTGCGGCTTCCACCACACCGCGGATATCCGCTTCAACCACATCGTCTTCTTTGTCTTTCAAAGCGGCAATGTTAATGACCATGTCCACTTCAGTGGCGCCTTTTGAAATGGCGTCTTTTGTTTCGAACGCTTTTGTTTCAGTTGTGTTGGCGCCGAGCGGGAAGCCGATGACCGTACAAACGTCGACTCCAGTTCCTTCAAGCTCTTTTGCAGCAAGCTCCACCCATGTCGGATTGACACATACTGAAGCAAACTTGTATGTTTTCGCTTCTTCGATTAATGTTAGAATTTCCGCTTTTTGTGTATGCGGTTTCAAAGCTGTATGATCAATTATGTGAGCTAATGACATCCTTCGCACACTTCCTTTTTTGTTAAGATATTTTTTAGCATAACCGACTTTTGAACATATGTAAATTGGTAATTGAAATTTTGTTCAACGAACGGTTTGAGCGTGTCACAAATCATTAACAAGCACCCTTGCGGTATGCTGGTCAATAATTAAAACGTTGGCATATTTTCCTGTTAACGCGCCATGTATGGAAGGCACTTTTCTGCTCCCGCCAGCCACTAAAATGGAGCGTTCCTTCAGCCTGAGGTCTTCAAGCTCTACGCCGATGGTCCGGTCATTGATGGCGCTGCTGCAAATATTCCCTTTCGCATCAAAAAAGCGTGAACAGATATCCCCGACGGCCTGTTTTTTCAGAAGGGCCTTCTCTTCTTCATGAAAATACCCAAGCCGGAATAACAGCGCTTCGTCACGGACCGTTCCCACCGTAAAGAGAGCGATATTCGCCTGCTTGCCCATCTCGATGATCCGCTCAATATGACGGTCTTTCTCCACCATTCGCTTCACATCCGCATTATCAAACACGACGGGAAGCGGGAGATAGCGCGGCATCGTTTGAAAAGCCTCCGCAAACAGCTGAATCGTTTCAGCGGAATACGTGTTTACCCGGGAATGACTGATGCCGCCTTTCAGCTGGACGACCTCGACGCCTTTTACCTGCTTCGGCTGCATGTTTTGCGCGATTTGATACATGGTGGTTCCCCAGCTGACGCCGACAATGTCGCCGTCTTTTACCGTTTCATGCATATATTCTGCACCATAGCGGCTTAGGTCATGTGTAATTCCTGCATAATCGGGTGTCGGGGAAAATACAACATGCGCCTCGAGAAGCCCGTATTTCTCTTCAAGCATGGAACCGAGCGCATCCAAATCCTCAAAAGGGTCCATGACGCGAATCTGGACAAACCCTTTTTCTTTTGCATATTGCAGCAGCCGGGAAACGGTCGGCCTTGAAATGTTGAGCTGCTCAGCAATTTGCTGCTGACTGTAGTCAGACTGATAGTAGAGCCTTGCCACTTCTATGCTTAGTTGTTGTTTTTCCCGATCCATTCCGCACCTCCCTTTGGATCAGTTCCCGATGAAACTGCTTTCGATTTGCTTTTATTATACAGGCTGGCGCCAGCTTTCATCCACCTGATTTCTAAGAAACTATAAAACGCTCTGGGCGCAGATCTGCCCAGAGCTTACTTCTCCCATGTCATATGCTGATAAATGCCTTTCATCATAGCGTACATTCCATATAAGATCAGCCCGGATGCCAAAATAGATAGAATCATTTTGCCATGCGGCTGCTGCGCGAGCTCGGCGAGCGCGCCGTCAAAGCCTCTTGTGTCGTCAGGATCAGCTGTCATGGCTGTCTTGATGAGAAAATAGCCGATGGCTGAGAAAATAATGGCGCGGGCGATATTGCCTGCGCGCCCGGTGTTTTTTGCGATGCATATCATCTGTTTGTTCATTTTTGACGTATCGAATTCTTTCATAAATGCCGCCCGGACGCCCTTCACAAATTGAACAATCGCAAATAGGATAAAAACCGCACCCGTAAGCCCTGTGAACCATTGGCCGAACGGCTGCGCTAATACATAAGCGGACCACGTCTGTTCCGAAGTGCTGCCGTCCCCTTTGCCAAACACAAATCGCAAAGCATTCCAAGCAATGGATGCGTAAACGGCGGCGCTGAAAAAGTTTCCCGTTCTCCGCGACAGGCCTCGCCTGCTTGTTCCGTGGCCCTCCGTATCCTTGAGGGCGCTCAGCACCATCCATATCACATAACCGATAAGACCGACGCCAATGAGAAAAAGCAAGAATGACCCATATGGCATGCGTGATAAGGTTTGGAGCGCCCCGCTCGAATCCTTCGCGCCGCCCGCCCCGGCCGCCGTCATAAAGGCTAAAATCCCGAGCAGGATAAAAACGCCGCCGAATGCAAAATAACCAAGCCTCCCGAATCGCTTGATCCAAGGCTTGGTTTCCTGTTTGATCTTTGACATGCATTGGTCTTTCACAGCCATGTGTCCAACCCTCTTTCACAGATTCCTTACTGTTACATTCCCGATTGGACAAAGTTGAAACAGCGTCTGTGTCAGTGACCGGCTGAGGCATGTTTTGACTGATCCGCTGACTGCGCGGTCGTCATCCAGGCAGCCGCTGCGGCAGCTGTGATTCCTCCAGCTAATTTTCCAATCATCATGGCCGCCGCCATTTCTTTTTTCATTCCGGCCACAAAGCCGAGATGGCTGCCGAGTACAAAAGCTCCGCTAACCGCAAACGCGACATTGATGACCTTTCCTCTCGGCGTCATATCTTTTAAAGAAGCCAGCATTGGAATATGATGAGCCAAAGAAGTCACCAAGCCTGCTGTTGCTGTTTCATCTAAATGTAAACATCTCCCCAGAGCCTGAAGCGGCTTTTTAAAAGCTTTTGTGATAAAGGCCGTCATCGGAAAAGCCCCTGCCAAGGCAATGGCGATGGTGCCTGTCGTTTGTATCCCTGTTTCAGCTTTTTCCATTCCGGGAATCAGCACAATGCCTGTCATCGTTTCAACGGAGACAGCTGCGAGTCCGATAATCGCAACCATACTGACAGCCTTTCCGAAGAGATGAAATAAACGAATGATGCTGTCAGTGCACCGCCATAACCCAAAAGCGATTACAGCAGACAAAAGGCACGGAATCAGGAGGTTTTTACCTATCATGACGATGTCAAAGCCTGCGCATAGACCCCCGATTAAGCACCCAATCGGCACTGTGCACAGCCCGATTAAAATGCCTTTTGCAAAGTACGGTTGATCCTCTTTTTCAATGATGCTTAGAGCGACGGGAATCGTGAAGACGATTGCCGGCCCCATCATCGTTCCTAAAAACACCCATGAAAACAGTCCGGCCTCTGGATCTTTCGCCATCTCCCCCGCGAGCGCATATCCTCCCATATCAATCGCCAAGATGGTGTTCGCAAAGGATGAGGGATCGGCGCCAATCGCTGTGTAAATCGGAGAGACGATCGGAATCAGGATTGCTGCCAGAACGGGTGCCAGCGAAACGATTCCGATCATGGACAGCGCCAGCGGCCCCATGGCCTTGAAGCCGTCCGCAAACCGCTCGCCAAGCCCCCATCTGTTACCTAAACAATAATCCGCCGCTCCCCATAGTAAAAAAGCGGACAAAATGAATACAACCGCGTCATTCACCGTCATCGTTTCTCCTTTTTCAAACGCATGATTGGTTTTATCATATCATCTGAAATCGGTTAAATGAGCTGAATTTTATTCAATATGCGCCAAAAATTCTTTGATATCGGCTTCCTCAACGGCTGTTATGATGTCCCGCGCTTTTTCATGCGGAACCGTTACCTTCAATTTTTCTTTAATGTCCTCTTCTGACAGCTCATTGCCGGGGGCTCCTTTTGGACAATCCACACGCGCTTCGCACATGCGGCCGTCTGTTAAATAGGCCCGGACTATCGTGAAACGCCCTTTTGGCACAGCATGAGGAGCGGGCTGGATAGTATTGTCATATACTCGCTGAATATGCCCCATTGTCGTTTGAATGCCGCTTGGGATCGGCTGGCTGTTGAAATGTTCAGCGGTCAGCTCATGTCCATGCAAAGCAAGAGCAATGACATATTCAACGCTGAAACGACCTTCCTCTCCAGTCTTAGGCGATCTTTCCGTCAATGCAGCATCTCCGCCCGGCGGGAAAATCACTTCAATCCGCTCGGTATTGGCGCCAGAAATGGCTTGCTCGGTGACAAGTTTTCGAATTGCGTCCGCGGAGTGGTGTGCCGCGGAGCAAAATGGATAAATTTTAAACCATAGACCCGGCTTCACGATTCTCCATGGTGTGCCCCAACGGTTGAGCAATGTGGTTTGTGCTTTTTCCAAATCACCGTACAGGCCGAAGAAACCAGTTTCTCCATCAAGCGCCGTACGAGCCCCTCCGAATTCTGATTGGGCGAGCTTAACGGCCAGTAATCCAGCCTGAGCCGCCAGCCCGGCATGCAGCGGTTTCATTTCTGTTCCAAATTGCACCCTCATTCCGGCAGATTGCGTTGCAGCAAAGCCAATCGCTTTTTCCAGTTCTTCTTGAGTCAGTTCCTCTGCGTAACCTACAGCGCAGGCGGCAGCGATCGCGCCAAGGGTTCCTGTATTATGCCATCCCTTTTCATAGTGACGGCTGCCAATTGATTCTCCCAGTCTAGCCATCACTTCAACACCGACAATATAAGCGCCAAGAAGCCGCTCGTCATGTCCGCGAGCGGCTGAAGCCATCAGGGCCGGCACGATGACGGCACTGGGATGCCCTCTTACATCGGAGTGGACATCATCAAAATCCAATGCATGGGCGATAAATCCGTTGAGCATCGCGGATTGTAATGGCGCGGCCTTTGTTCCTTGCCCGATGATCGGGACAAGTGGCGTGTCTCCTTCATCCTTTATCAGGCGGAGGAGCTTTTGAATGCCTTTATCTTCTCTTCCAGCGAATGAAGCGGCAGTAAAGTCGAGCAATCCTTTTTTCGCTTCACGCATCGCGTCAATTGAATGCTCCGGCTGTGACGTTCTCACAGCCTCTGCAAGACCTGCTGTCAGCCCTTGGCTGCTCATTTGATGGTCTCCAAGACAAGAACAGCCAGCTCAGCAAAATATTGAGAGGCAACCGTCAGCGCTTCTTCATCCAATGTAAAGGCCGGATGATGCCACTCCTCTGTGCCGTTCGTTCCCATCCAGACAAAAAATCCAGGGATCTTCTCTTGATACAGAGCGAAGTCTTCGCCGCCAGGAGACTGCTCAGCGTGAACAGTTTGATAGCCAAGCCGCGCCGCAGCTTCTGATGCCGCGTTCAAAAACGCGCCGTCATTCTGAACGGAAGGCAAATAAGGAAACCACTTGAATTCCGCTTTTGCCCCGTAGCCCGCGGCAATTCCTTCAGCCACCCGTTTCATATGTTCCGGAACAGCCTGCCTTGCTTCATTTTGAAAGGTTCGAACGGTGCCCTCCATTTCAGCCTGATCGGGAATCACGTTCCATGAAGTGCCCGCTTGAACTCTTGTAATACTGACAACCGCGTTTTGCAGTGAGCTGATGTTGCGGCTGACCACAGATTGCAGGCCGCTGATGATTTGACCTGCGGCAGCGATTGGATCAATACTGTTATTCGGGATGCCGGCATGTCCGCCTTTCCCTTTGACGACGATCTCAAATCGGTCAACACTTGCCATGAGCGGACCTTCCTTGACACCAATGGTCCCGACAGGCAGATCCGGCTTATTGTGCATGCCGAAAATGGCGGAAACGCCATCAAGCACACCGGCTTCTATGACCTTTCTTGCTCCAGCGGCAATTTCTTCCGCCGGCTGAAAGATAAAGCGGACTGTACCTTTCAGCTCAGCCCGTCTTTGGTTCAGCAAAATGGCCGTGCCGATAATGGATGCTGTATGAAAATCGTGTCCGCACGCATGCATCGTGCCGCCAACCTTAGATGCAAACGGCAGATTCGTCTGTTCTTGAATCGGGAGCGCGTCAATGTCCGCTCGTATCGCGATCACTGGCCCGTCTTCCTGCCCTTTGATTTCCGCGATCACGCCTGTTTCCAATTGAGGAACGTCAAGAATTTCGATACGCTCTTCCTCAAGCCAGCGGCGGATTTTTCTCGTCGTTTCAACCTCTTGAAATGACAGTTCAGGATGTTCATGAAGATCACGCCGCATATTGATTAAACGGTTATGGAACGTCTTGTCGGCCATTGTTCTTCTCCCTTTCTTATATAAGCTCTGCAGGCTCTCCCACCTGCTTGATAAATCTTTTCGTCCTTTCGTTTTTCGGATGGTCAAACAGTTCTTCCGGCGTTCCCTGCTCGATAATATGGCCGTCTGCCATAAAAATCACCTTATCAGCGACCTCTTTTGCAAACGCCATTTCGTGTGTCACAATGATCATCGTTGTTTGTTTTTCCGCGATGGATTTGATGACCTGAAGCACCCCTGCGACAAGCTCAGGGTCAAGCGCAGAAGTTGGTTCATCCAGCAAAATCGCATGCGGATTGACCGCAAGCGCCCGCGCGATGCCAATCCGCTGCTGCTGGCCGCCGGACATTGTGATCGGATAGCTGTCAGCTTTATGCTCTAAACCGACTTGTTTCAGAATATCCATTCCAATGCGTTTCGCCTCATCTCGTGATTTGTGTTGAGCCACGATTAAAGCTTCTGTAATGTTTTGCAGTGCGGTTTTATTTTTAAACAAATTGTAGTTTTGAAAGACCATGGCCGTTTGCTGGCGAAGCCGGTGTGCTTCCTTGCGTGTAAACTTTTCCGCGTTCAGTTTGGCTTCCCCGATTTCAATGAGGCCTTGATCAGGACGTTCTAATAGATTCAAGCACCGGAGAAGCGTTGATTTTCCGGAACCGGACGGACCGATGATCGCGACGACTTCTCCGCGTTTCACTTCTAGATCGATTCCGTCGAGCACGACGAGATCTTTAAACGCTTTGCGAATATTTTTTACTGTTATCAACTGATTTCACCTCTAAGTCCGGTATGGCTTGCTCATGGCGCGTTCAAACAAGTCCTGCAAAATGCTGTAGATAATGGTAAGAACCCAATAGACAATCGCAACCGCCAAGTACGTTTCAAAATACTTGAGGTTTCCTGAGGCGTACATCTTCCCTTGGGCGAACATCTCCATGACCCCTAATGTAAAGGCCAGTGACGTTTCTTTGAGCAGTCCGATAAATGTATTGCCCGTTGCAGGAATCGCATTTCGGATCGCTTGCGGAAGAATAATCCGTCTGTATGCCTGAAGTTTTGTCATGCCGACAGACAGGCACGCCTCCAGCTGCCCGTCATCAACAGAATTGAGGGCGGCACGGAAGATTTCTGCCAAATAAGCGGCGTTTTTTAAGCTTAACCCGATGATGGCAGCTGTGAGAGCTGTCATTTTGCTCATCTCCGGAAATAGCTGCGGCAGCCCGTAGTAGATTAAGAACAGCTGCACAAGTGTCGGCACGCCCCGGAAAAAGGATATATACAGCTTTGACAGCTGATGAAGCACTGGAATTTTGTTCTTTGTGATGAGTGCGAGAATAAGTCCTCCGATAATGGCAAAAATCATCGCTGCGACAGCCATAAACAAGGTAATCGGAAGGGCCTGAATTAAAGCTGGGAACGCTGATATCATGAATTCCCAATCAATCGTGTTCATTCTGGTGATTCACCGCCGTTTCTTAATGCTTCTGTTCTACTGTGATATCTTCATTAAAATATTTTTCGGAGAGCTTTTTCAGTGTTCCGTCTTTACGCAATTCATCAAGCGCTTTATTGACTTTTTTGCGGAGCTTATCATGCGCGTCATCCTTGGCAAACGGGAATGCAACTTGTTCGTAAACAATCGGATCACCTGCAAGCTTTAACGGCAAGCCGGTTTTCTTAATTTGCGCCATCAGCACAGTTCGGCTGTTGACATAAGCGTCTACGCGGCCGTAAGCCACATCCTTCAGCGTGCCTTCTTGTGTTTCGTATGTTTTGATATTGATTTTTTTATCAGGATCTTTGCTTTCAAGATTTTTTGCATGATTTGAACCAAGAACAGCTGCGACTGTCTTCCCTTTTAAATCATCCACTGATTTGATGTCGTTATTGTCTTTTTTGACGACAATCTGTGTTCCCGCATAAGCGTATGGTTCAGTAAAGTTATACATTTCCTTGCGTTCATCTGTCACCGCTACCTGGTTGGAAATCGTGTCAAGCTTGCCTGTTTGAAGCTCTCCCATCAGCCCGCTGAATTCAAGCAGCTTCCAGTCCAGCTTCATGCCAATTTTCTTAGCGACCGCTTCCATCACTTCCACGTCAAAACCTGTCAGTTTTCCGTTTTCTTTATAAGCAAATGGGTAACTCTGCCCTGTCGCACCGACATGAAGTACGTTGTCATCTTCTTTACTGCTGCTGTTTCCGTTGCCGCAAGCTGATAACACCACTAATAATGCAGCAACTAACAGCACAGTCCACTTTTTCATTTTCATTTTGATTTCCCGCCTTTTTTCTTTTATAGGTCATTTCGCAATTGTTTTTTCATATAGACTGTCATATGCCCTTTGCCTAGGTCCTGTTCACCCGCGCGAACATATCCTTTTCGTTCGTACATTTCAATCAGCCAAGGGTGCTTATCCGCTGTTCCGAGTGAGACAAACGGAACCTTTAACGTATCGCGGAGGATCGTTTCCTCAAGCCATTGAAGCAGCTTTGATCCGATTCCTTTTTGACCGGTGTCAGGGTCAACAGCGAACCACCAGATATGCGGAACGCCGTACGGACCCGGCTGCTGTCCCCACGGCATTCTTAAGGAGATGGTTGCGATAATCAGCCCGTCTTCTTCCATGACGTAGCAGGCGTTTTTTCGAATGTTTTGCAACACTAAATCCAAATCCGCATGAGCGGCTGCAAAACGAATCCCAAGCTTTCGAATCGGTTCATAAGCCCGCAGTGTCAGCTCTAGAATCTGTTCGGCATCACGTTCAACTGCAAGACGATATTGTGCCTCCATCCAGCGTTCCCTCCTTACTTTGCATAACGGTTTACCGGCTCTTCCAAACCGAAGTGCTCTCTCAATGTTGTGCCTTCATATTCTTTTCTGAACACGCCGCGCTCCTGTAAAATCGGAACCACTTTCTCAACAAACACTTCAATTCCTTCCGGAAGAAGCGGAGGCATGATGTTAAACCCGTCACACGCTTTCTGATCCACCCATTCCTGCATCTTGTCAGCGAGCTGCTCCGGCGTGCCGACGAAGATATGGTGGCCTCTGGAGCCTGCAACGTATTTGTAAAGCTCGCGTATCGTCATATTGTCTCGTTCAGCCATTTCTTGAACAAGCTTGAATCGGCTCTTCACCGCATTGGAAGCATCCGCGTCAAGCTTCGGCAGCGGCCCGTCAAGCGGATACGCAGACAAATCAATTCCGCCTAAATAATTTTGGAGAATTTGTAGACCGACGGATGGAATAATTAGGTCTTGAAGCTCCTTGTATTTAGCTTGCGCTGCCTCTTCAGTATCAGCAATGATCGGGAAAATACCCGGCATGATGGCGATCTTGTCCGGATCACGCCCGAATTCCGCAGCCTGCTCTTTAATGGATTGATAAAATTCTTGAGCTGATTCCAGGTGGTTTTGCGCTGTGAAGATCACTTCTGCTGTTCTGGCAGCCAGCGCTTTTCCGTCTCCTGATGATCCCGCCTGAATAATGACCGGCTGGCCCTGCGGCGTTCTGGAAACGTTCAGTGGCCCGCGAACTGAGAAATATTCTCCTTTGTGGTTCAGCTCGTGCATTTTTTCTTTTTCAATGAATTCACCTGTTTCTTTATTGCGGATAAAGGCATCCTCTTCCCATGAATCCCAAAGACCTTTTACAACCTCGACAAATTCCTCTGCCCGCTGATAGCGTAAATGGTGCTCAAGATGCTTTTCACCGCTGAAATTCAGCGCTGTTGATTCAATAGATGAAGTGACGACGTTCCATCCGGCACGGCCGTTGGACAGATGATCCAGTGATGCGAATTGTCTGGCAATGTGAAACGGCTCGCTGTATGTAGTGGAAGCTGTTGCTGTCAGTCCGATTCTTGATGTGACCTGCGCCAAAGCAGAAAGCAAGGTGAATGGCTCAAACCTTGTTAACACATTTGGATGAGACTTACTGTCGATTGAAAGGCTATCCGCTAAAAACAGCATATCCAGCTTTCCTCGCTCCGCTGTTTTCGCAAGCTCTTTAAAATAATCCAAATTCATGCTCGCATCTGAAGGCGCGTCAGGATGCCGCCAAGACGCCACATGATGTCCTGTACCTGCTAGAAAAACCCCTAATTTGATTTGTTTCTTTTTGCTTGTCATGACGTTGCTCCTTTTATCATGTTTTAGGTTGAAAAATCCGAAAAATAAACTCCTATATTCCCAGTCGTTTAATATGAATAAATCAAAATGTACCTTTGTCTCGAGAGTTTGTCAATGAGTTAAGATCAAATTTTTCTTTTTGAGCTAAAAAGAATGATGAAATCCAGATAACAAAAAATCCAGCCCTATAAAAGGCTGGATTTTCATTATTTCGCCAATACAAGCTCATTAATTGCGTGTGCAACTCCATGTTCATTATTGGAACGTGTTTGAAAGTTTGCGGCTTCCAATACTTCCGGGATGGCGTTTGCCATGGCAACACCGCAGCCCGCCCATTCAATCATTGTCAGGTCGTTCCCGTTATCGCCTATACACATGACTTCCGCCTGTTCAATTCCAAGCAGCTGTGACAGCTGACGTACGGCGTTTCCTTTGCTGGCTTCAGGATGCAGAATTTCATAAAAGAAAGGCGCGCTTCTGACCATCGTATATGTTTCTCTCACGTCGTTTGGAATCGATGTAATGACGCGGCTTAAGTTCTCCGGCTTATCAATAAACATCACTTTCGGAATGAGGATATCTTTTGGCACCTCGTCAATCTTGCGGTAATGAAGCGGCACTTGTGTGACATACGATTCGTATACGGTAAATTCGCTGATATCCCGGTTAGGCGTATACAAATTGGATGAGTCAAAGAAATGCATCGGCGTCTTCAGCTCTAAGCTCAGGTCATATAATGAAGTTAAATCATCATATCCGAGGGACAGCTCCGTGACCACTTCATTTGTATGCGTATTTTGAACAAGCGCTCCGTTATACGCGATGACATAGTCGCCTTCTTCAATTAAATTCAGTTCATCTAAATATCTCCGCACTCCCCCGATAGGCCGGCCGGTGCAAAGCACAATTTTTACGCCTTCCGCTTTTGCGGCGTGGAGCGCGTTGCGGACCTCTTCTGTCACTTCATGACGATCATTTAAAAGTGTTCCATCCATATCGATTGCAATTAGTTTGTACATCCTGCATCTCCTTCGTGTCGTTTTCAGTCTATAGTCCCATCATATCGTTTTTTCTTTTTGATATTCAACAGGAATAGATGATTTTCTCCGGATTCTGTTTAGACGCCGGCCTTGTCTTCGGACGCGTGTGCGCGGTTTCCGCTTTCTTTCCGTCTCCATGCCTCCGGTTTCTGCTTTTTCCTGTTTCATCAGAAGGAAGCCGGCAGCTAAAAAAGGAATGCCGGTTATATTCAAGATGGCAAGCTTCACACCCGCCGCCGTCAAAAAGAATACCCAAGAAGATGCCGGATTCCGTCTGATCATGACGTAAGCCGCCAATTCGAGAACAATTAAGATGGCATGAATCACCACACAATACATCAGCAATACAAGCGCAAAAAACAACACGTAATTTACGAGTGCTCCTGAGTACATCATAGCGCGCATCATTTGGATAAACGATAAGGACTGCATCGATCCGCCGATGACATTTGGGTTATAGATCGTATAGTCACTAAATAAATGTTTGATCTTGAGAAAAGCCCATAATAAAAACGCCCACTGAATGATATGTAAAATAAGTCCTGTTAACACCAGTTTTTCAGCTTTTTTATTTCTCATCTGTCTCCTCCTTGCCGGTCTTTGATGATTTGATTCTTGTCATTGTTTTTGTCTGGCCATTTTGCTCCCATATCAGCGTTCCTTTTTCTCCTCTTTTCAGCTTGCTTTTGAGCGGATAATAAGGCCCGAGATATTGAATCTCAATGGACCCGTCAGCGCTTTGGGAAATCACCTTATATGCCATAAAAGGCAGCTGCACCTCTCCTCTTCCTTCAATCACTTCCGTTTCCACAACCTCGTCTTTCGTAAAAGTAACCGCCGCTGATTTCACGCCGTCCGTTGGCCCGGGGGCAAGCCCCTCGTCCCACGTTCCGTAATAAAAAGGCGTCTCCTCTTTTTGCTGTTGGCAGCCCGATACCATGATGCATACAGCAGCCAACAACAAAGCGATAAGCCCTTTGCTGCCCAACAACAAGATCACCGTCCTTTCTCACCTGATTAGGCATGTGCCGTGGCACTGTGCCAATGACTACATAAGTTATAAGGAATTCACCCACATTTTATTTTTAAGGAGATTGATTACATGAACCCATACCAGTATTACAGTCCGCAGCTGCCTCAGCAGGAACCTTACTATAGCCAATATGAATACACTTCCTATCCACAGCAGGATTATTATGATCCCTACCAGACGGACAGACAGCCGCCGGCATTAGAAAGAAGGGTTGCCGCACTCGAACGGCAAAACGAACAGCAAACACGAGAGTTAACACGCCTTTCGAATGAAGACCGCCGTCAAAATCGGGAAATTGCACGGCTTGCCGAACAGGTCAATCAGTTAAGCCAGACTGTTGAACGTCATACACGCCGCTTAAACCGGCTAAACCAGCGTCTCCGTACAGTAGAAAACAGGCTGAATATCCCATTTACTGCGGGAGAAGGCGGTTTCTGAAGCAGGCAAATAAAAAAAGCGGAAGACGATTTTCCCGATTTCAGGGTTTCGTTTTCCGCACTTCTTATGGTTTTAACGCGGAGCATTTACATAAAAAGGGTTTATACAAGTATACAATCTTTACCGTTTTCATTCAAAGATAGAGAGGTTAAGGAAAATAATTGTAGTTCCTTATTTGCAGAATTTCTTTTCGTTCCGGTTGCATGATAATACCGATTCAAATCAATCGACCACATGGAGGGATCATGTATGCATACAACACAACACAGCCTGCAGCAGCTGAACCAATGCCGCCAGACTGCTCAGCAGCTCATTCAGCAAACACAGCAAAGCAGCCAGCAATACCGCCAAATGCTTCATCAGGAGCAGCAAAACATCCAAATGCTGCAGCAGATTCTAAACCACGAACAACAAGCTGCACATACCATTCAGCAAGCGCTGCACGGACATGACATGGCCATTCAAAAATGTCAGCAGGTTGTCAACATGTGCAACCAAATGCAGCAGGAACTCACTGGACAATCCAGCGGCATGAATTCGAATGTGTCAACTCTCCCATTCGGCCAAAACACGCCATTCCAGCAGCAATCCTATCAGCAGTAACATATTAAAAAGCTCAACACTAGCATTGTGTTGAGCTTTTTCTTACCGTTCTTTGCGAATATGTATATCTTGAATAGACTGTTTCGGTGCATGAAATCTGCTTTCGGCTTCACTTCTCGCCTCGGCAAAGGCCCGCGTCTCCACATGATCTTTGTAGACATCCAGCTGAATCAAATACAGCGGGCGTACTTTAAATCCATGAATAATGGTCACCGCCCATAACGGGACCACAACAAAAACGCCAGGTGGATCGGGCAAAACGAAACCAAACGCAAAAATGAAAAAATAAATGATTCCGTACATGATCCACTTTCTATTTCTAACCTTGATGCCTATAAATAAAAAGGCAAAAAAACTGGTAATGGCAAAAGGCATGAAAATAAACAGCATCCACCAGCTATGCAGCCATTCCCATGCGGCACCTCTTTTTGTAATTCCCATATTTTTCTCCTCCCATTTACCTATAATAATCGATTAAGCAAACCGCGTCACCTGTAAACAAAAAAAACGTTCTTTCCTTAAAATAGTGATAGACGGGGCACGGGTTTCTTGCTATATTATTAGTTGATAATGATAATCATTACTAATGAACTAACATACATATTGGGGGGTTCTTGATGAAAAAGAACACATTGCTCGTGGGCATGCTGGTGCTGCTTCTCATGTTTGTCAGTGCTTGCAGCGGCACGGCTTCGAAAGGAAGCTCAAGTGATTCAGCTTCCGAAAAGACAGAAATGAGAACATACAAATCAACAAAAGGGAACGTCAAAATTCCTGCACATCCGAAACGCATCGTAACTGATTTTTATGCTGGAGAATTGCTGTCTGTCGGGGCAAATGTGGTGGGCTCGGGCTCATGGTCATTTGATAATCCGTTTTTAAAATCAAAGCTGAAAGATGTGAAGGATGTCGGTGATCCGATCAGCGTTGAAAAAGTCATGGAGCTTCAGCCTGACTTAATTGTTGTCATGAATGAAGAGAATGTCGATAAATTAAAGAAAATCGCTCCAACTGTAGTCGTTCCTTATAACACAGCGAAAAACGTGCAGGATACGGTCAGCATGTTCGGAGATATCGCGGGAGCGAAAGACGAAGCAAAATCATTTATGGCTGACTTTAACAAAAAAGCAGAAGCAGCCAAAAAGAAAATGGCAGGCGTCATCGAAAAGGATGCAACTTTCGGTATTTATGAAAACACCGACAAGGGAGAATTCTGGGTGTTCAATGACAATGGCGGACGCGGCGGCCAAGCTGTTTACAACGCGCTTGGATTAAAAGCGCCTGAAAAAATTGAACAAGATGTCATCAAAA
Source organism: Bacillus cabrialesii (assembly GCF_004124315.2). Taxonomy (GTDB): domain Bacteria; phylum Bacillota; class Bacilli; order Bacillales; family Bacillaceae; genus Bacillus; species Bacillus cabrialesii. The sequence goes on from NZ_CP096889.1 coordinate 3,985,144, forward strand.
AAGGAGAGATGAAACAGCTCTCTCAAGAGGTCATTCCTGAGTATGCCGCAGATTATATGTTCATTACGGACTACAATCCGAAAGGCGAAAGCAAAACACTCGACAAGCTGAAGGACTCCTCTATCTGGAAAAACCTAGACGCTGTCAAACATAACCGCGTGTTTATCAATGACTTTGACACGTTCTACCCGTACGATCCGATTTCCGTCAGCAAACAGGTGGATATCATCACCGACATGCTGATCAAACGGGCCAAAGAAAATAAAAAATAAAGAAAATGGCACAGTCATGACACTGTGCCGTTTTTTTATGAATCAATTTAATGTTGACTGTACGGAATCCGGCATATCTTCAAACCTGACTTCTTCCCATGTCTCGACATACTTTCCTTTCGCCTTCACCTTCAAATACGCGTTCTTCCGAAGGTCTTTACCGGCGAAAAAGGTCACTTCTTCTTTTTTCCCGGATGCATTATATCCGTCTAATGTATACTCAGTACCGCCCGGGCTAAGATGTCTGCCATCTCGATCAATCTGAACATAGACATCTTGCTGGTGAATAAACGGATTAAATCTGTCTGTAACATCGGTATGAAAAAAGAGAAGCCCGCATATTGCGACAGCGGCAGCCAAAACAGCCGAGACCGCCAATGCTTTTTTCATCTTTGTACTCCCCTTACTTGTTCATTTTTTTCAAATAGCTTGACCGCACCGCGAGGAAGAACAGAAGCTGAAAAATGAAAAACCCTCCGATCGTGAAACTGAGCGGCCCCGCTACATCGGAATACCCTTCCACAGCCAATGTTCTCAAAGCAAACAGCGTATGCATGACTGCGATGACAAATGGAAAGAAAAAGAGAATCGCCAATTGTATCGTCACGCTTTGTGACATCTCACGCTCACTCAAACCGATTTTGGCCAGCGAACGGTAGCGCTCCCGGTCTTCATCTGAATCGGTGAACAGCCTGAAATATAAGAAACTTGCTGCCGCGACAAAGAAGACGATCGCGATAAACAGCCCGATGAATAAACTCAGGCTCGGCAGCTGCACCGTATCATAGTACGTCCCGGCTTTTGCCATAAAATCAGAATGCACGTCGATATAGTTGCCGTAAATTTCATTTTTTAAGGATTGGCTGATCCCAAGACTGTCTTTCCAATGATCATAACTGTAACCGTATAATGACGCTTTATCGCCGAGTGATTTAAGCTGATCAAAGGTTTGATCGTTCACCGCGATGATGGCATTTAATGAAATCAGCGGTTTTTCGACTTCTTTTACCGACAGTTTTTGGTCAGACGGCTTGCCTTTTCGGTTCAGCAGCTTCAGCTGATCCGGCGCTTCGTTTTTGAAATTGCGGTCATACGTGCCCGGGAAATAGACAGCCTCATCATGTTTCAGCCCGTTCAGCTTGACATGGAAGTATTTTGATACCTCCGATTCGCGGATCATGTAAACAGGGGGAACTGATTCTCCTTCCTGATAGCGAACATAGGAAACTTCTATTTTGTCTTTCTTATACGTAAAGCCGTGTGTTTTCAGTTCATGGTCAATATCTTTCAAATGAGTCTGTTCTTTTGGATTGTTGCTGAAAGATATATACTCCATCTCATAAGCGGACTCTTCCGCCCCGACGGTCGATTTGTACATCGCGAGCACGCCCGTAGCCGTAAACGCAACTGCGGAAATAATGCTGACGATAAAGAACAGGCGGGCGTTGTCTTTTAAACGATAGACAAGATCGGAAACCCAAATGACATTTTTCCCGCGCAAATAAAAGGTTTTCCACTTCTTTAAGGCGCGCAGAATCCAGATGCTGCTTTGGCTGAAAAAGAAATACGTGCCGATGACGGTGAGCAGTAAAATGATAAACGGTTGAGTCCCGTGGACATTGCCTTTCAGAACCATGCCGTACCCGCCGCACAGGCAGGCGATGCCGAATAAGGACAGAAGCACTGACGGCTTCGGCTCTGGCTTGATCTTGTCAGTGCCCTTTATTAATTTGATAACGGTATTTGATCTGACAAAAAGGATCGTAAACTGCGATAAAAGGAAAAATAAGAGCAGAAATCCGCCGGCCGTAATACCTAGCGCTTTCCAAGGCATATACAGAGGCAGCGCGTCTATTTCTAAAATATAAGCGCCGACCGTAAAGAACGTCTTTGAAAAAATGAATCCTCCGATCACCCCGGCTGCAATCGACATGACGCCGATGAACATGTTTTCCGCCGTAATGAGCTTTCTCAGCTGCCCCGGGGTAATGCCCTGCATAAGCAGGATGCCGAATTCTTTATTTCTCGATTTCAAAAATGCATTAACCGAATACAGAACAAATAAGAAAGAAAAAACAAAGATCATCCATTCCGCGGCGGTTAATCCTTTTTTTGCGATGTTATTCAGGTAACCTTCCTTTAATGCCGGATGAAACAAGAACATCGCAAAGGTAAAGAAAATCAAAACGGAAAAGGCGCTGCTTAAAAAGAATGCAAGATAGGCCCTTTTGTTTCTCGTGACGTTTTTATAAGCGAACTGAAGAAAGGTCATTTGCGTTTCCCCCCAGCATAGACAGCACATCAAGAATTTGTTCATAAAATACTTGGCGATTTTCCCCGCGGTAAATCTCATTAAACAGTTCGCCGTCTTTGATAAAGATGACGCGGCGGCAGTAGCTTGCCGCAACCGGATCGTGGGTCACCATCAAAGCCGTGACATGATCATCTTGATTCAGGCTCTGCAACGTTTCCATGACGTCTTTTGACGCTTTGGAATCAAGGTTTCCCGTCGGTTCATCGGCCAAAATGAGTGACGGCTTATGAATGACCGCTCTTGCGATGGCGGCCCGCTGACGCTGGCCTCCCGATACTTCAAACGTCCGTTTGTTGAGCAGATCTTCGATTCCGAGCTTTGCCGCGATACCGTGCAGTTTTTCTTCCATTACAGACGGCGCTTCTTTTTCAAGCGTTAACGGCAGCATGATATTTTCACCGATCGTCAGCGTGTCCAGAAGGTTGAAATCCTGAAACACAAATCCGAGCTGCTTTCGACGGAAATGAGCGAGCTTTGTCCGCTTCAGCCGGTGCGGGTTTTCTCCGTGAATCAGGATATCGCCTGAATCCGGACGGTCGATCGTTGAAATGATATTCAAAAGCGTTGTTTTTCCGGAGCCGGACGGTCCCATCACCGCCGTGAACCCGCCTTCTTCTATTGAAAATGAAATTTGCTTTAAGGCTTGATAGGACACTTGTCCTTTATAGGTTTTATTTATATGTTTGACTTCAAGCATATTCGCCATGAGAATCCTCCTTATGGTTTTATTCTTGCTGGTCTGGGCTGCTTTCATGTAGTGTCGGGGCGTTCAACATAAAAATCCCCTTGACGTAAATCCATGTTATCAAGGGGACACAAAACGAGCTATGTTGTTTTCTTAACGCAGCCTTACATTTTTGTAAGAAATGAAAATCGAACTGATGTCCCTTCACCGGGAGATGAGCTGATGTCCACCGTATGATTGAGCTTGCCCGTAATTTCTTTGACGAGATGGAGGCCGATTCCCGTAGATTCTTGGAAAAGCCGCCCGTTTTCACCGGTATAATAAGGATCACACACCCGCTTGATGTCTTGCGAGGGAATGCCGACACCGTAATCTTTGACTTCAAGCACTGTCCTGTCTTCATCGCGGAAGACATTCAGCTCCAGTCTGTCACTCTTGCCTGCCGAATACTTGACCGCATTTGTAACCACTTGGCCGATCGCAAATTTGAGCCATTTCGCATCAGTGTAAATCAGATGATCATCGCGAATGTCCATTTTCGGATAAACGCGGTATTGAATAAAAAATCGTTTATAGCTTTGAATGACTGATTGGAGAAGCTCTGATAAGGAAACCGCTTCGACTTTAAAATCCCGCTCAAACAGGTCGAGCCTTGATGAATAAAGAAGCGTCTCCAGCCCGAATTCAATCTGCCGAACCTCTTTTTTGATTTGTTCAAAAACAGGCTCATCCTCTTCTTGAATGATTAAATTAATGACCGACAGCGGCGTCTTTACTTGGTGCACCCATTGATTCATATACGTCACCCTCGCGTCAAGCTTAGCTTCGGTCTCATGGAGCTTCTTGTGCTGCAGCCGAATCAGCTCCATCTGCTTTTCATACAGCTCTGAACAAAACACTGAAGAACCGAGATACGGGATGTCCGTCCCTTCCTGCCCCGAGCTGAGCCAATGATACACGCCGCGGTCTTTGTACCAGCGATAGGCAAGATAGCCCGCCAAAATAAGAAGCTGCACGCCCAATATGTAAAACAGGTGAGAGAAAGAATGAAGACCCGCAAACCAGTAATAAAAGAAGACAAACAGCCCTTGAAGGAGAAAAAGCAGAATCAGCACTGTATGGGACCGGAGAAACAGCTTCATGACTGCGCCCTCAGCTGGTAGCCTTCGCCCCGCACCGATTCAATAGAAACAGGCGCATTCAGCTCCCGCAGTTTTTTTCTGAGCCGCGTGATATACACGTTAAGTGTATTATCATCGACGAAAATGTCGGTGTCCCACGTTTTTTCCATGAGCCGGTCTCTTCCCGTCACCTTTTCTCCCCGCTCCAGCAGCACTTCCAAAAGCTTGCTTTCTTTTTTAGAAAGCTCGCTTTTTTCATCCTGAAAGCGCAGTTCAAACCGTTCCACAAAGAGCTGCACGCCGGCATATTCAATCACTTTCTCTCCCTGCTTGGCGGCGTACTCTCCGTACGCCCTGCGGATCTGGCTTTTGATTTTCGCCAGGACAATATCGTAGGAAAACGGTTTTTCGATATAATCATCCCCGCCGTTTTCAATCGCCATCACCTGATCCATTTCTCCGCTTCTGGCTGAAATGAAAATGATCGGGCTTGTGGAGTGCTGGCGGATCTGGCGGCACCAATAATAGCCGTCATAGGACGGCAGGTTGATATCAAGCAGCACCACATCAGGCTTTTCCCGCAAAAAAACATCAAGGACAGCCGTGAAATCCGCGGCGATCACGGTTTGATATCCGTATTTTTCAAGGTAATTCTTCAATAGTCCGCGAATGTCTTCACTGTCTTCCACAATCATGATTTTATTCAAACTGAACCACTCCCGTTTCTTGCGCTGTTGCCATCATCATAATCGTTTTGAGCGTATGGACGCAACACGGCACAAAAAAACCGCCATCTCGGCGGTTTCTGGTCTCTTCAGCCGACCTGCTGCTTAGCTGCTTTACCGGCTGATCCGAACTCTCTCATTTTGCTTCGCACTGTCTCTTCCACGGCTTCAATGCCGGGAGTCATATAGCCGCGCGGTTCGTACAGATCGCTGTTTTCCTGAAACATGCGGCGTGTTTCGTCTGTCCAGGCTAGCATACATTCCGTATTGATATTGATCTTCGCATGACCGAGCGTGATGGCCTTTTTGATCTGATCCTGCGGAATCCCGGATGCCCCGTGAAGAACGAGGGGAATATCAGTTATGCGGGAGATAGCTTCCATTTCCTTAAATCCGAGATTCGGCTCACCCTGATATTTGCCGTGTACAGAGCCGAGGGCGGCGGCCAGCGCGTCGATATTGGTTTCTTTGACGATCCGCTCACATTCCGTGATATCGGCATAGCGGACCCCGCCGACCAGCCCGTCTTCCATGCCGCCGACCGTTCCGACTTCGGCTTCTACTGATACGCCGTGCTTTGCTGCATAACCGGTGACTTCTTTTGTCATCGCGATATTCTCGTCAATCGGCTGATGAGAGCCGTCAATCATCACTGAGCTGAATCCGGCATCAATGGCCTGTCTGCAGCGTTCCGCACTGCTTCCGTGATCAAGATGAAGCACTACGGGAACGGTAATCGACATTTCCTCCATTAACGCACCGACCATGGCGGAAATCGTTTTAAATCCACCTAAATAGTCGACCAGGCGATCGGAAGCCGCGGCGATGACCGGTGATTGCTCCTTTTGCGCACCCTGCAAAATCGCCTTCGTCCATTGCAGGCCGTTGATATTAAACTGGCCGACTGCGTATTGCTCCCGCTTTGCATCTTCAAGAAGCTCTTTCATCGATACAAAAGCCATGTCCACCCCTCCTTTATCCATTACATGTTGAAATATTTTGATACGACATCAACTGTTGTTTTTTTCGCTGTTTGAATGGCTTCCTCGGCACTCAGCTTATAGTATTCAGGCCGGAAGAGCTCAACCGATACAACATCAGAGAAGCCGATTTCCTTGAGGGCTGATAGGTGGGCGTCTAAGTCAATCGCCCCTTGGCCCGGCCATACACGATCCTCATCGGTTAAAAAGCCGATTGGGAAATCCTCGGTATCGTCGATATGATAGATGAAAATTTTCTTTCCGTCCGCCTGCTTTAAGCTTTCAATATTTGAACCCATTGCGTGGAAGTGGAAACTGTCAAGGACAAGCCCGACATTGCCACGGTTGACTGTGTTTACGATGTCGTACGCCTGTTCAAACGTATTGACCGTACATTGCGGGTGGCCGACAAATTCAAGCGCGATTTTTACGCCATACGGCTCCGCGATATCTGAAAGCTCAGTCAGCACCTCTGCACTGCTTTTTTTGATCTCTTCTTTTACAATCTTCTGCTCAGTCACAAGCGGAACGGCCACGACATATTTCACGCCGAGGGTTTTGCACGTTTCCATCATGTCTTTAAATTCAGCGATGATTTCATTGTGCCCCTTTTCATCACGGTTGTTGAAGAAAACAAGTGCGTTTAACGCAAGCGGTTTGATATGGTGGGTTTGAAAATATTCCGCGAGTTCTTCCAATGAATGATCTTTTAAGTACTCCGGAAGCTTATCCATTGTGCGGATTTCAATATAATCATAGCCGTGCTTTTCACATAGCTCTAAATCCTGTTTAAGATTTGAGTTTTCCAATGTTGTTGCTTCATTGAAACAAAGTTTCATGTCAGACTCCCCCATCTGCGTTTTAGATATGAAGGGAGTTCGGCAGGATGGCTGTTCGCATATCCCGCCGAACTCCTTGCACAGCTTATGCCAGACCCAATTCTTCTTTCATTTTTTTTAGCATGAATCGGCTTGATTCATCCGCTCTTTCGTCAACCCAAGCAAAAACGGCATTCGTCGCAATTCCGTCGAACTTCATCTCTCTCAGCTTTCTGAAAATCGTCTCAAAATCAACCTCGCCTTGGCCAATGTCCAAATGCTGGTGAACCGTTACTTTCGCGTCAGGCGGATTGACGATGTAGCGCAGGCCATGAGCCGCTTTATGATTAAAGGTATCTGCAAATAAAACATGTGTGAGGCGGTCGCCGGCTTCGTCAAACATTGTTGCGATATCGCCTTTTCCGTCATCATAGAAGAACGTATGCGCAGTCGAGTAGACAAGGTTGATCCAATCCTTGTCAAGCGCGCGGATCATATCCATCGCACCTTTGTGCGTTTCGATAAAATCGTATGGATGGGCTTGAAGATTGAGTTTAACGCCTTCTTTTTCAAAGACTGGGAGAAGCTCATCCATGGATTTAATAAATTTTTCTTCACTTGTTAAAGGATCATATTTTGAACCGCTGAATTCACTGTTCATCAAATCGACTTCAAGTTCAACCGCAATTTCAATCGCCCGTTTCCAATTGCGCACCGCAGCCTGGCGGCGGTCTTCTTCAGGACCCGCCCAGTGGTAAAGCGGAAGGAGCGATGAAAGCTTAACACCTGTATCCCTTAACAGACGCTTTAATTGCTTGATCTTTGCTGAATCAACTTTCGGATATTTATAGAATGGACAAAAATCCTCGCGCGGCGATAGCTCGATATATTCATAGCCAAGCTCCGCTGTTTTATAAACCATTTCTTCCAAAGTTAAATCATCACGATACATCGATGGATCCAATGCTAATTTCATATTTTAACTCCTCTGTTTTTTTAATTTTCAACTGTTGTAAAAGATTGATAGAATCCCGGTTTTTCCTTCAACTCAACTTTTTCTTTTTGTCCAGACTCCTGGGCTTTTACACACGCGTCAGTCGTAACAGCGGCAATATAGCCGTCCCATGCCGTCGGTCCGCTGACCTCGCCTTTCTTTTGAATCGAATCAATGAAGTCTTGGATTTCCACATCGTACGCAGCCACAAAGCGTCTCTGCCAATCCATCAGAATATCTGTGCTGAATTTCCCTTCTTTTCTCATGCTGATGCTTGAAGGTTCAGGAAGCTTGATGACGCCGTCTTCTCCGACGATTTCACATTGAATGTCATAGCCGTATTTACAGTTCACATATATTTCAGCATTGATGACGATGCCGCCTTTTGTCTCGATCAAGACGATTTGCGGATCTTTTAAATGCGGAAGCGCGTTTTTCGATTTCTTCGGATAGATAACTTGAACGGACTCGTAGTCATCATTGACGAGCCAGTGCAGCACATCAATTTCATGAACAAGCGTGTCGACTACGGCCATATCCGTTGTGTAGTTATCTCCCACGGTCGGGTTGCGGTGCGCGCAGTGAATCATAAGCGGTTCGCCAATCACATGGTTATCGAGTGCTTCCTTCAGCTGTACGTAACCGCTGTCATAACGGCGCATGAAGCCGACTTGAACAAGGCGTTTGCCCACTTTCATTTCCTCTTCGACGATGCGCATGCATCCTGCAGCCGTTGTTGCAAGCGGCTTTTCACAGAACACATATTTCTGGGCTTTAATCGCTTTCAGCACGCTGGATTCATGCGCAGGCCCCCAGCTTGTCACTAAGACAGCGTCTACATTCTCGTCTGCAAGCAGGCTGTCATCATTCGGATACACCGTCGCGTTTAATTGGTATTGCTCCACGACTTTTTGCGCGGCTTCTTGATTGACATCCGTTACAGCCACGATTTCCGCGCCGGACAGCTTGTTCGTGATGCGGTTAATATGTTCTTTTCCGATTGCTCCAGTTCCAATTACGCCAATACGTAAACTCATTGACTGCCACTCCTTCTGTTGGTTACATGATTTTGCTTTCTGTTCCTTGCTTTACTTGGCTACGAGGAGATCCGTAGAGTTCCTCTTGAATTTGTTCAAGCGACTTGCCAGACGTATTCGGCGCAAAGAGCAGCCCGATGATCATACTGGCCGTCACACATCCGAGAAGAATTGCAGCCATCGTTCCAATGCCGAAATTGGTGATAATCATTGGGACAAACAGACTCCAAATTCCTATTGAAATACGGACAAGGAAAAACATCAGTCCTTGTGCGGAAGCACGATATTGCGTAGGAAAGATTTCACTGGCCCATAACTGATAGTTCGCTTGCTGTCCGGCTCCGTTATTGATGCCGATTACGACAATAAACAGAAGCAGCACAGGCAGGCCTTCAACAGGCAGCAAAAACAGCGTCCAGCCGATCACCGCCATAAAAGCGGCGATTCCGAATACGGTTTTTCTATATTTGTCGGCAAAGGGCATGAAGATCAAGGCGACCCCCAATCCTGTGAAGATAAAAAGCCCCATTTGCAAAAGATTTGCCGTGCTGGCAGATACACCGCCGACCTGCTGATAAATGTATGGCATGAAGAAGCCCATCACCCCGGCGGCTAAATTCCAGACCAGGTACACGCCCATTAAAAACAGGATGCTTTTTAGATACATGGGCTTGAGCAAATCAAAATACGATGTTTTGTTCAGGACGGCTGGCTTCTCTGCCTGAGCATCTCTTGGCTGATTTTTCTGCTGCCACGCATCTGACTCCGGAAGCCTGACTCTCAGGATGTACGTAATCAGCGCAATCACAAGCAGATGGGCAAATACGATTTTATTCCCCAAGAGGCCTAAATCACCGACCAGTACGGAGAGAAGCAGCACAACGACGGCGCCCGCGGCCCAAGCGACTTGTGCCACGCCGCAGTGACGGGCCCGATTTTTCTTTGGCGCATTTTCTGCAATAATGGTCCATGATGCGGTAATGTCAGCTCCCACTGATAAACCGATAATCATGTAACCGCTTAACAACATGGGGAAATTAACCCCAAACAGAACCAAACAAATCCCTAGTGCATAAACCAGCATGCTATTGGTATAAACAGCCTTCCGCCCGACCTTATCAGCCAGAAACCCGCCAAGCAGCGCGCCGACAGCGGCAGAAATCGCATTTGCGCTTAGCGCGCCGAGCAGCCCGATTTGCGTATCGGATAGCTTAAGGTAACTGACCCATAACGATAAACCGGCAGAGCCTGCCACAATTGAACCGGCATCAATATAGTTGGCCAGCGCTGCCGCGATTGTCCGTTTATTGAAGGCTGAATCTCCATTGGTATTGCCCATATGTTCAGTTCCCATTAAGCCAGATCCAACAACTGCTCATCAATATAGTTTCTCGCGATCAATGCATACTCAAGCGGGTTTGCGACATCGGGATCCTGTTCAGCTTCAACGACAATCCATCCGGAGTAATTGTTCTTTAACAGCAGCTGATATACTTCTCTAAAATCAATGCATCCATCACCGGGAACCGTAAACATGCCATTTAAAAATGATTGCTGAAACGATTTCCCTTCCAGCCTGCATTGTTCCATGACATTCAAGCGGGCATCCTTAAAGTGCACATGCTTAATGCGGCCGATATGCTTCTTAAGCATTCCCAAGTAATCGCCGTCAGAAATATACGCATGGCCTGTATCATAGAGGAGGTGTACATGTACGGGGTCTGTTCCCGCCATCAGGCGGTCCACTTCTTCCGCTGTTTGGACGCCAGTGCCGAGATGGTGATGATAGACAAGCTTCAAACCATGCTGATCGGCAATTTTGCCAAGGTGATTCAGCCCTTCGCAAAGCCGTTCCCATTCGTCATCCGTAAAGTGCGGCTTCTCTGTGAAGACGTTTTTCTCCAAGCTTTGCACGCTGTAGGTTTGTTCAGAGACAACTGCGACATCCGCGTTCACTTGCTGCAAATACTCACAATGCAGGGTAAATGCCTTTGCCGCTTCACCAAGTCCGTCACGCAAAATAAAGCTGCTGAACCATTTTCCTGCAATGCGTAAATTCCGAAGCTTCAGCTCTTTGTTCAGGATGGCCGGTTCGGGGAAAAAGCCCCCGACCTCCGTACCTTGAAAACGCGCGACAACGATATCACTTAACAAATGCTGAAGTGTATTTCCCGCTCCAATTTCAGGCATATCATCATTCCGCCACCCAATGGGAGCGATCCCCCACAGGATTTCATTTTTGCCCATCTATGGTGCCTCCCCTCTAATACTGCTTTGCAGATTCCAGCATCTTTTCTTTTGCTTCGTATGCCTTCTGAACGCTTTCTTGTTCAGACACCTCTGCTACGCCGACATGCCACCAGCTGTCATAGCCGTCAGTCATTGTTTTTGGCAGAACCTTCATTTCAATTAACGTTGATACGTCTTGTTTCTTCGCATCCTCTAACGCCGCTTTTAACTCTTCCACTGTGTTTGCGCGGTAGGTTTTCGCGCCGTATCCCTCAGCAACTTTCGCATAATCGACATTTAGAATCTCGTTGTCATCTTTGCGGAACTCGCAATAGTAGCTGCCGCTGCCGTGATCCATTTGCAGGTTGTTAATACACCCAAAACCAGAGTTGTCAAAGAGCAGCACATTGATTTTCTTGTTGTACTGAATCGCCGTGATCAGCTCGGAATGAAGCATCAGGAAGCTGCCGTCTCCGACAATGGAATACACTTCTCTGTCAGGGTGGGCCAATTTAAGCCCCAGTGTGCCGGACACTTCATAGCCCATGCAGGAATACCCGTACTCCAGGTGATACGTATTCGGAACATTAGAATGCCACAAACGCTGCAAATCTCCTGGAAGGGAACCTGCTGAACAGATGATCACGCTGTCTTCAGGAATCGTCTCGTTGATTGTCAGCAATGCCGTTGTTTGCGGCAGCTCAGTGTTCAACGCGTCAGCGTATTCATTTAGAATCTCCTGAGAGAAATGATGTTTGATTTCCGGATCAAACGCTTCCCGTTTAAACGTCACTTTGCTGAGGCGTTCGCGTTCAGCGAGCCATTCGTCCTTCAGCTCCTTGATCGTTGAGCCGAATTCGCTCTTATAGCCTTCAAGCAAGCCGTGCAGTTTGCCAAGCGTCACTTTCGCATCCGCTACAACTTGGAACGCGTCGAGTTTATACGCCTGCATTCGGCTGACATTAATGTTCAGGAACTTCGCTTTATCAAAATCAAAAGCGGTCTTAGAGGATGTCGCAAAATCCGTATATCTTGTGCCGATACCAATAATCAAATCAGCTTGGCGGGCCGCTTTATTTGCCGCAAGTGTACCTGTGATGCCCATTCCGCCGAGGTTGTTCGCAAAATCAGCTTCAACCGTCGACTTTCCTGCCTGCGTTTCAACTAGCGGAATGTGATGCGCTTCAGAAATGGCAACCAATTCATCGCGCGCACCGGAGTATTTTGCGCCTCCGCCGACGAGAATCACAGGATTTTTGCTGGCTTTAATCAGCTCCGCCGCACCTTGAAGCTCACGCTCGCTCGGCTGCATGCGATCAATATAGTGAACCCGTTTGACGAAGAAACTTTCATCAAAATCGTATGCTTCCCCTTCAACATCCTGAGAAATACAAATCGTTGCCGGACCTGCTTTTGCCGGATCAGTCATGACTTCAAACGCGCGCAGCAAGCTGCTCATGAGCTGCTCAGGGCGCGTAATGCGGTCCCAATATCTCGATACAGGTTTCAATGCATCGTTTGTTGTAATCGCCGCACTGTATTCTTGCTCCATTTGCTGCAGTACAGGGTCTGGCTGTCTTGTCGCAAATGTGTCTGCCGGAATCAAGAGAACGGGAATATTGTTTGCCAATGCAGTACCGGCCGCCGCCACTAAGTTAGCCGCTCCCGGTCCGACGGATGTAGACACCGCATATATTTTTCTTCTCAGCATTTGCTTGCTGTACGCCATGGCCGCATGCGCCATTCCTTGTTCGTTTTTCCCTTGATAGACTTTCAAATGGCCTGCATCCTGCTCAAGCGCCTGCCCGATCCCTAATACGTTTCCATGTCCGAAAATCGTGAAAATCCCTTCGACAAAAGGCTCTTCCCTTCCATCTACATGGATGTACTGTTGGTTTAAGAATTTAATCAGCGCCTGTGCTGTTGTTAAGCGAATTTTCTTACCCACAAACGATCCCACCTTTACTCGATCTTTTTCCATTATGACTGTGCTTCAATAAGCTGTACGATTTCATCCGCAGTCGGCATCGCTTCTGACGAACTGTGCTTGCTCACCACAATGGAGGCTGAAGCGCTGCCGTATTTCAATGCTGTTTCGATGTCTTTTCCGCTGACAAGGCCATAGATAAAGGCTGACGCATAGGAGTCACCGGCTCCAAAGGTTTTCAGCACGTTTGTCTTGTACGCTTGGGCGCGGAATACCTCGCCGGATTTGCTGTATGCGTAAGAGCCTTCAACGCCGTGTTTGATGACAACGAGATCGGCTGAATGGCCAAATAAGTGATTAACGGATTCTTCATTGCTTCCGCCTGTGCGGTTTTCCATCACATCAAATTCATCACGTGTGCCGATGACGATATCAGACTGCTCGGCGACCAAAGAATAGTAAACGGCTGTTTCATCCGCTGACTGCCACGTATACGGGCGATAATCCAGTTCGAACACCACTTTGACCTGATGCTTTTTCGCATATTGAACAGCTTTTAACACCGCTTCCCGTGATGGGCTTTTGGCGAGCGCTGTCCCGGAAACAAGCAGCATTTTCGCGTTTGCGATATAATCCTCGCTTACCTCGGAAGGCTCAAGGTAAAGATCCGCCACATCATCTCGATACATTAAGATGCTGCATTCTTCAGGGCTGAGGATTTCTGTAAAAGCAAGGCCTGCTTTGTGGCCATCTTGATCAACAATCATTTGTGTTGTGTCAACACCGGTATTTCTCATATAGGACTCTATGAATCTTCCATGCTGGTCATCTGGAATTTTGCCGATGAAGCCCGCTTTTAAGCCAAGCTTCGCGCTGCCGATCGCGATATTCGCAGGTGAACCGCCGACGTATTTGGAAAATGTCATCGTTTCTTCCATTGGGCGGTTGTATTCGACTGCGTTCAGATCAATACATGCCCGGCCGATGGCCACAATATCAAAAGCCTTTTCTTCATTGAATGTATACTTCATCGTAAACAGCCACTCCTCACTTGTTAGCGTTCTAAAATCCACTCATGAGCCGGGTCATTATGAAACTTCCATTTGCGCGTCGGCCCTGCCATGACATTTAAATAGTAGGACGTGTATCCGTCCGGCACGCCTACCGGGTGGTATCCCGCAGGAACGATGACAACGTTTTCATTTTCTACAGTCATTGTCTCGTCAATGGAGCGGTCATCTGTGTATACACGCTGAAACACAAAGCCCTGTCCCGGATCTAATTCATGGTAGTACGTCTCTTCTAAGAAAGATTCCTCCGGCAAATTGTCTTGGTCATGTTTATGAGGCGGGTAGCTGGACCAGTTGCCGCTGTCTGTATAAACTTCAACCACTAATAGGCTGTTCGCTGAAGGGTCTGAATCCGGAAGAATGTTGTGAACAGTGCGTTTGTTTGAAAACTTCCCACGGTGCTCAATTCCGTTGTCCTCCGCTTTGATCAGCTTTGTCGGAAGCTGTTTTTCCGATGGAGAATAGCAAAGCGCCACTCTTGCGTCGCTGACCGCTGTGATTTCAAACGCACGGTCATTTGAAATATAGATGCTGTCTGTCGGTTTTCGTTCGAATACGCTTTCACGCGTGCCGATATTCTCAAAAGTCGACTCATGATCGGTCACTGTAATGTTTCCCGTTACCGCGACAATACAGATTTCCTGTTTTTTCAGTTCTTCCGCATAGCTTGAACCGGAAGCGAGATCTAACACTTTAAACTCTACATAAGTGAGGTCAGAGTTTGATTTCGTTACTTCATGCACCAGTGTGACCCCATTAGATCCTTCATTCGACTGCGGCTTGCGCAACAAATAACTCATAGTGAAGCCCTCCTCTTTCTATTGGCAGAATGAGTCCGAACAGCGCACATGGACGCCGTTCGGCAGTTCGTCGTTTAGTTGAAATCAGGTGCGGGATATCTTGCCGTAACCACTTTTTTACGTGTATAGAAGTCGACGCTGTCTTTTCCGTTCGCATGCAGCGTTCCGAAGAATGAAGACTTCCAGCCTGAGAATGGGAAGAACGCCATCGGAGCCGGAACACCCAAGTTGATGCCAAGCATTCCCGCGTCAATGTTTTCACGGAAGTAGCGGATTGCGTTTGAGTTGGATGTAAACAGGCAGGCGCCGTTCGCAAACTCAGACTTATTGGCAATTCCAATCGCTTCTTTCAGGTTTTTCACACGGATGACAGATAAGACCGGAGCGAAAATTTCATCCTTCCAGATCGTCATCTCTGTCGTGACATTGTCAAAGATCGTCGGGCCGACAAAGTAGCCGTCGTCAGATACATTTTCACGTCCGTCACATACGAGTCTCGCGCCTTCTTCAAGCCCTTTTTCGATATAGCTGAGCGTGCGATTCTTGTTGTCCTCGCGAATAACCGGTCCTAAGAACACGCCATCATCAAGGCCGTTACCGATTTTAATGTCAGCCACTTTTTCCTGCAGCTTCGCCATAAACTCATCAGCGATTCCTTCTTCAACCGTCACAACCGCACACGCCATGCAGCGCTCACCGGCAGAACCGAAGGCTGCTCCGATGATGTTTGTGATGGTGTCTTCAAGATTCGCATCGTTCAGGACAATCGTATGGTTTTTCGCGCCAGTCAGAGATTGAACGCGTTTTAAGTGTTCGCTTCCTTTTTTGTAGACGTACTCGCCGACCGGCTTGGAGCCTACGAATGAAATCGCTTTAATTTCGGGATGCTCAAGGATGCCGTTCACAACGTCATGCGCACCGTATACGACGTTGAATACCCCTTTCGGAAGGCCCGCTTTTTCAAAAAGCTCCACCAATTTCTCTGTTAACAGCGGTGTCCGCTCAGATGGTTTTAAAATAAATGTGTTGCCGAGCGCGATCGCCATCGGGAACATCCAGCAAGGAACCATCATCGGAAAGTTGAATGGCGCGATTCCGCCGACTACTCCGATTGGATAGCGGTAGTTCGCCGCTTCAACGTCCGTTGCGATGGAAGCAAGTGAGTCACCCATCATCAGGGAAGGCGCTCCAGCCGCGAACTCCACGTTTTCAATTCCGCGTCCCACTTCACCAAGCGCTTCTTTTGTGTTTTTTCCATTTTCAATGGTAATCAGATGAGCAAGTTCTTCTCTATGCTGAGACAGCAGCTGCTGGAAGTTAAACAGAATTCTGGCGCGGCGCGGAACCGCCACTTTTGACCATGTTTTAAATGCCTCAGCCGCTGTTTGCGCTGCGTAATCAATATCCTCTTTTGTAGAAATCGGCACTTGGCACAGTACTTCTTTCGTCGCCGGATTGACAACGTCTTCATATTGATCTGTTTTGCTTTCAACCCATTCACCGTTGATGTAGTTTTTTAATTTTCTGATTTCTGCCATTCTTATTGCCTCCTTCATTAGTAAACACATACACTTGTATGGATGGTTCAGGATAGATCATATCAATATCCACTTTTCAGTAAGCCAAGAATTAAACGCTTTCAAAAAAACCAAAAAAATAAATGGTGTTGCAATTTAGATACAAGCAACCATTTCATGTACATCAGGTTACTTTTTGGTCATCTCTTGGTTATATTCTAATCGCATAATACCCACAAGTCAATCATAAACACTACATTTTTTCATTATTTTTATTATATTAATCTTTTAAGCAATGAAGAAGGTATTGAGAAGTCCGTCCAATCTTGCAAAAGATATATACCAATGTTATCATTTTTTTAGCAACTATTGATCAACTTTTGATTTTTATTATATATTTATGTTACGTAAAGATTCAAGAAGGAGTTTTTTATTATGAAACTGATGCGGATTCAGGAAATGGAAGAGTACATTTTATCGCATGGCACTGTTTCCTTAGATGAGCTGTGCCAGGTGTTCAATGTCTCTAAAAACACAGTCAGACGTGATATCAACAAGCTAACAGAAAAGGGTGCGATTGAAAAAGTATACGGCGGCGTAACATCTATTGAAAAAACCGCATTGGTTCCTTTTGAGAATCGCACCATTCAGCACCAAGATGAAAAAACAAAAATCGCCCATTATGCTTCACGTTTTATTGAAGATCACGATTTAATCTTCATTGATTCAGGAACGACAACTAAGTCTATTCTCGATACGCTCGATCCGGCCAAAAATGTCACCATTTTAACCAACAGTTTAGACATTATCAATGCGGCGTCTGCTTTGAAGAATATCAACTTAATCATCATCGGAAACAACTATAAGCGAAAAACGCGCTCCTTTGTCGGCATGGACGACCCGGCTATGCTTGATAAGTACAATATTAACAAAGCCTTTATGTCCGCTACCGGAACGACGCTGTCACACGGTTTGACCAATTCGGATCTGCTGGAGTACGAAATTAAAAAGAGGATTTCAGAAAAAGCAAAAGAAGTGTATTTATTGGCTGACCATTCTAAATTCGGAAAATCAACGCTGCTGACGTATGCGCCGTTTGACAGGCTGCATTGCATTGTGACCTCGCAGCCATTAGATGACGAGTACACACAGTACTGCAATGAGCACCAAATCGGCATTCATCTGGCCTAACGTTTACAATAGTGTTGAGAGTCTTTCATCCATTTTATTCTAGGAGGCAGATCATGAAAAAAGCTACGCTCGGAAAATCAGACTTGCAGGTATTCCCAATTGGATTAGGAACAAATGCTGTCGGAGGACATAACCTCTACCCGAACCTGAATGAAGAAACCGGGAAAGAATTGGTGCGCGAGGCGATCCGTAATGGCGTGACAATGTTAGACACCGCTTATATTTACGGGATCGGCCGTTCCGAAGAATTAATTGGTGAAGTGCTGCGCGAATTCAACCGCGAAGATGTTGTCATCGCCACAAAAGCCGCACACAGAAAACAAGGAAATGACTTTGTCTTTGATAACTCACCGGAATTTCTTAAGAAATCAGTTGATGAAAGCCTGAAGCGTTTGAACACGGATTATATCGATCTGTTCTACATCCACTTCCCGGACGAATCTACACCAAAGGATGAAGCAGTCAACGCACTGAATGAGATGAAGCAAGCCGGCAAAATTCGCTCCATCGGTGTCTCCAACTTCTCTTTAGAGCAATTGAAAGAAGCAAACAGAGACGGGTTGGTAGATGTATTGCAGGGCGAATACAACCTGTTAAACCGTGAAGCGGAAAACACATTCTTCCCATATACAAAGGAGCATAACATTTCATTTATCCCTTACTTCCCGCTCGTATCAGGATTGTTGGCAGGAAAGTATACAGAAGATACAACGTTCCCTGAAGGTGATCTGCGAAACGAAATGGAAAACTTCAAGGGTGAGCGTTTCAAAGAAAATATCAGAAAGGTCAACAAGCTTGCGCCGATTGCCGAAAAGCACAACGTGGACATCCCTCACATCGTATTGGCTTGGTATTTGGCAAGACCGGAAATTGATATTCTAATCCCTGGAGCAAAACGTGCCGATCAGCTGGTTGATAACATCAAAACAGCGGACGTGACGCTTTCTCAAGAGGATATTTCATTTATTGATCAGCTGTTCTCATAATAAGAATAAAAACAGCCTTCTCCGACGGGAAGGCTGTTTTTATTTGTGCAAAATGAATCTATCACCTCCAAAAGAATCATTGATTTTAAGCAAAAGCTTACAAAAAGAGCCATAAATCCGATAAAATAAAGGTAAATGATCTCAGAAAGAAAGTGATTAAAAAAGCAAAACTAGATATGAAGCATTAGATAAAAATAAGAAACTCATATGTAAAAAACCTGACCCAGTTCTTTTAAACGGGCCGTTCCGGCGGTCTATGGAGGAGACAGAATGAAACTTAAATATGTAAAAGCCTTAGTCGCAGTAATCGTTGCTTTAGGTGTACTGCTGCCATCAACCATTTCTCATGCCAAAAGTTTTAGCGGCCGCTCATCATCTAGTTACAGCAGCCGAAGCTCAAGCTCGTCTTACAGCGGAAGCTATAAATCCAGCCCGAAATCAAGCTACAGTTCGGGATCAAGCTCGTCAAGCAGAAAATCCAAGACATCAGACGATTCATCATCATCGATTTCGCTGAAAAAGAAATCTTCAAGTACATCAAGCTCGTCAAGCTCTAAAAAATCGTCAGGCACGTTTTCTGGTGCCACATCAAAAGTAAGCGGAAAGACATACAGCGGAAAAACGTCTAAAGCTTATGTGGGCGGACGTTATGTTTCAGTCAATCATTACTACAATGCAGGTTTCTCGCCATCTGGGTGGTTTGGCTATTATAGCGGATTCACAACAGGCATGTTTATGATCAGCATGCTGCACCCTTGGGGTTATACCTATCATCCAGTCGGAGGCCCGGGATATGTTTCTTATGGCGCTTCGCCGATTGCCTGGATCGTTGATATTATCGCGTTAATCGTTATTTTATTCATTGTGATCGCACTGATTCGCGCGTTTAAAGCACCGCAGACGTACAGAAGGAGATTTTAGGTCATGAGATTAATATTAAATGAACAAGAAATCGTAGACGGCATTTGTGTGTATGTTTCCAATGAAGAGGATATCTACCCTGAAGACGTTGAAGTAAAAGAGCTGTCTTACAACAAGCGTACAGGATTCTTCGCAGAAGCAAAATATGGCCTGCATCACAAGCAGCTTATGTCAGACGAGATTTCAGAGGGTATTATCCAGTTTTTAGAGGAATACCACAATTTCAATCCACACGTTACCGTCGTAGAATTGCAATTTGATAAGAAAAAAGGATTCTCCGCCCTGGTTTTTGTCAACGAGGGAGAATAAAAACCAAAACCTTACTCCGCGCGAGTAGGGTTTTTTTATGATTTCTTGGAAACAGGAAGAGCACCGCCCCATCATCAGCAGCCCGCCTGAAGGATAAAATGTAAAGCCTACTTTTACTCATATCCTTGCGCAAAAAAGGTTTCGGCGCTTACAATAATTTTGAAAGGAATGATTACAATGGCAAATGCTCAATTCCCTCTTATCACACAAAACCTTTCTCTCGATCTCGTGAATACTGAAATCATAAGCTATGATAAACGGCACGATCTCATCCAGTCAGAAAAAGAACTGATGGCATGGTTAGAAATAATGGGAGAAACCGCTCCTTTTCTCTGTTCTCTTACGCTACAGCAAGTCCAAGAACAATTGCAACGGATTCATCAATTCCGGGCTGAGCTGAGAACACACTTTGAGCGTATCGCCGAAGGCAGTGAACCTTCTCCAGCTTTTATCTCTTTCCTGCAAGATCAAATCGCCGCCGCTCCCTTTTCTTATCAAATCATAGATGACAAACTTGCCCGCATCCCGAATGGAAAACCAGATGATTCCATTTTATCGCTTATCGCTTACGATGCGTTATGGCTAATTCATACAAAAGAAATCCAACAGCTGAAACGGTGCGTAAATAAAAAGTGCATTTTGCTTTTTCTTGATAAAACAGGAAGGCGAAAATGGTGCTCCATGAAGATATGCGGCAACAGACATAAGGTCTCACGCCATCAGAAAAAAATGAATCATGAGTAAGAATCCGTTCTCCAGCGAACGGTTTTTTTATCGAATCGAAAACTAACCTCTAAAAATAAAATTGACAGGTTAATTTATTACTATTATTCTATACATACTGGAGGGATAAATTTGGAAAACAACTTCTTTTTGAAAATGAAAGGAACAGGAAAAACGCCTTTACAGGTAAACGGCAAAGACGCTGTTACAGGGCTTATAGGCGGATTCATCACCATACTGACACTCGCTTCGCTGACCTCTTATACATCAAGCTTATGGTTAATGGCGCCTTTTGGAGCAAGCTGTGTGCTGGTATTCAGCGCTTGGAACGCTCCATTATCACAGCCGAGAAATGTGATTGGCGGCCATTTCATTTCCGCGCTTACCGGGATTGCTGTCCTTCACATATTCGGCGCCCATCCATGGACCTTTGCATTGGGCACAGGTCTTGCCATTTGCTTGATGATGCTGACCAAAACCACTCATCCTCCTGCCGGCGCAGACCCGATTGTCGTCATTCAAGGGGCGTATGCTTGGAGTTATTTAATATTTCCCGTGCTCATTGGATCTATCATCATCGTGATCATCGCTCTTGTTATCAATAACTTGCGCAAAAACCGGCAATATCCCGCATTTTGGCTTTAATGTTTCCCTTTTTTCCAAAACAAATGTTTCAAATGAGATAGGAAATGGGTACTACTCTATTAACTTTGTTAAACATTTTAGATACTCATTGGCCTAACAACTGAGGGGGAACATTTGTGAAAACAAACACAAGGAAATATATGATCTACTTTTTTGGCGCTTTAGGGGGACTGCTTTACGGTTACGATACGGGCGTCATCTCTGGAGCGCTGCTGTTTATCAACAACGATATTCCTTTAACGACATTGACAGAGGGATTGGTTGTCAGCATGCTGCTCCTTGGCGCGATTTTCGGTTCTGCCTTAAGCGGCACATGCTCTGATCGCTGGGGCAGAAGAAAAGTTGTATTTGTCCTTTCTATCATTTTCATTGTCGGCGCGCTCGCCTGCGCGTTTTCTCAAACGATCGGCATGCTGATTGCTTCTAGGGTCATTCTCGGATTGGCCGTCGGCGGTTCAACGGCGCTTGTGCCCGTGTACCTGTCAGAAATGGCACCGACGAAAATCCGCGGTACACTCGGCACGATGAACAACTTAATGATTGTCACCGGCATTTTGCTCGCTTATATCGTAAACTATCTGTTCACACCGTTTGAAGCGTGGCGCTGGATGGTCGGCCTTGCCGCGGTGCCTGCCGTGCTTTTATTAATCGGCATCGCGTTTATGCCGGAATCGCCAAGATGGCTCGTGAAGCGCGGCCGTGAAGAAGAAGCGAAACGCATCATGAACATCACACATGATCCTGAAGATATTGAATTGGAATTGGCCGAGATGAAGCAAGGGGAAGCAGAGAAAAAAGAAACGACACTCGGCGTGCTGAAAGCAAAATGGATTCGCCCCATGCTTTTGATTGGCGTCGGTCTTGCCATTTTCCAGCAAGCCGTCGGCATTAACACCGTGATCTACTACGCGCCGACCATTTTCACGAAGGCCGGCCTTGGTACGTCAGCTTCTGCGCTCGGCACAATGGGGATCGGTGTCCTCAACGTCATCATGTGCATCACCGCCATGATCTTAATTGACCGTGTCGGCCGCAAAAAGCTTCTGATCTGGGGAAGTGTCGGCATCACACTGAGCCTGGCCGCATTATCAGGCGTGCTCCTGACACTGGGACTCTCCTCATCAACGGCGTGGATGACTGTTGTCTTTCTCGGCGTTTATATCGTATTTTACCAGGCGACATGGGGTCCGGTGGTTTGGGTGCTTATGCCTGAACTCTTTCCGTCCAAAGCGCGCGGAGCCGCGACAGGGTTCACCACTTTGGTGTTATCGGCGGCCAACCTGATCGTGTCGCTCGTCTTCCCGCTGATGCTCAGCGCCATGGGCATCGCATGGGTCTTTATGATTTTCTCGGTTATTTGTCTTCTCTCATTTTTCTTCGCTTTCTACATGGTTCCGGAAACCAAAGGGAAAAGCTTGGAGGAAATTGAAGCAAGCCTGAAAAACCGGTTTAAAAAGAAGAAAAGCAGCCAAAGCCAAGTGCTGAATGAGCGCACATTATAAAAAAAGGAATCGTCTCCACACGGGACGATTCCTTTTTTCTATTACACCATAACCTTGCAAATATTGTTCGTAAATTCCACAGGGTCCTGAATCGGCAGGCCTTCGATGAGAAGCGCCTGATTGTACAGAAGGTTTGTGTACAGGCTCAGCTTCTCTTTATCTTGTTCAAATGCGTCCTGAAGCGTTTGGAACACCTCGTGATTCGGGTTGATTTCCAGCACTTTTTCCGCCTTTACATTTTGGCTGTCCGGCATCGCGTTTAAGATTTTTTCCATCTCGATTGTCACTTCGCCGTCAGCGGCAAGACAGACTGGATGAGATTTAAGACGTTTTGAGATTCTAACGTTTTTCACTTTGTCTGACAGAATGTTTTTCATTTCCTCAAACAGATCCTTGTATTTGCTTTCCTCTTCCTCGGACTGCTTTTGGTCCTCATCGGTGTCTATGCCAAGGTCTCCGCTTGATACGGATTTGAATTCTTTTTCCTGATAAGATGCCAGCATTTTAATCGCAAACTCATCGATGTCCTCAGTAAAGTAGAGAATTTCATAGCCCTTGTCGGCTACCATTTCCGTTTGCGGCAGTTTCTCAATGCGATCATAAGAATCACCGGCCGCGTAATAAATGTATTTCTGCTCCTCAGGCATTCTGGATACGTACTCGTCTAAGCTGACCAGTTTTTTCTCTTTGGAAGAGTAGAATAATAAGAGGTCCTTCAATTGATCCTTATTCGCGCCAAAATCATTGTACACGCCAAATTTCAGCTGTCTGCCGAATGAGTTGTAGAACGTCTCGTATTTCTCTCGGTCTTTTTTCAGCAGGCTTTGCAGCTCGCTTTTGATTTTTTTGCTGATATTTTTCGCGATCAGCTTCAGCTGGCGGTCATGCTGCAGCATTTCTCTGGAAATGTTCAGCGACAGATCCTCGGAATCGACCATCCCCTTCACAAAGCTGAAGTGGTCCGGAAGCAGATCAGCGCACTTGTTCATGATCAGCACGCCATTGGAATACAGCTCCAAGCCTTTCTCATATTCCTTAGAATAATAGTCAAACGGCATGTTTTCAGGAACAAATAAAATCGCGTTGTAGCGAACGGCGCCATCCACACTGATATGAACATGCGTGAGCGGTTTATCAAATCCATAATGCTTTTCAGCATAGAACTTTTCATAGTCCTCATCTGTCAGCTCGCTTTTGTTTTTTCTCCAGATCGGCACCATGCTGTTAATCGTCTGTTCTTCCTGCACTTCTTCAAATTCATTCTCGCTGCCTTCCTTCGGCTTATTAATGGTTGTATCCATTTTAATAGGGTAGCGAATGAAGTCGGAGTACTTCTTGATGATCGCTTTTAAACGATATTCTTCTAAGAATTCGTCATAGCTGTCATCTTCTGTGTTCTCTTTGATTTTCAGGATAATGTCTGTACCGATAGAATCCTTTTCACACGGCTCAATCGTATAGCCGTCTGCACCCGCAGACTCCCATTTATATGCCTCTTCGCTGCCGAGCGCCTTACTGATGACCGTCACGACATCGGCAACCATAAACGCCGCATAAAAACCGACACCGAATTGGCCGATGATGTCATGTCCGTCTTTCAGCTCGTTTTCCTTTTTAAACGCGAGGGAACCGCTTTTCGCAATTGTTCCGAGATGCTGTTCAAGCTCGTCCTTTGTCATGCCGATCCCTGTATCGGAGATCGTTAATGTTCTCGCATCTTTGTCAGCTGCAACCTTTATATAGTAACTGTCTTTATCAAACGTAAGCGCATCATCCGTCAGCGCTTTGTAATAGATTTTGTCAATCGCATCACTCGAATTGGAAATTAACTCACGCAGGAAAATTTCTTTTTGAGTATAAATGGAATGAATCATCATATCCAGCAGTCGTTTGGACTCTGCTTTAAACTCTTTTTTCGCCACTATAGATCGCTCCTTTTTGATATGTTGTTATGTTATGTAAACTCTTTTCAGCATCTATTTATCACATACAGTGACAATTGTCAATTAGATTGGTAGATGCATATATATGTAAATTTAACATGATTTAGATGCGCTTTCACTAGTTATTCTCAAAAAAAGAGAGGTCATCACCCTCTCTTTTTTTCAGCCTCGTTCCAGCGGCCAAACTCCCGCTTCATCCATATATGCACCGGATAGAAAAACAAACCGAACGGTATCAGAAACAATAGATTATGCCATGAAGCATTCAGAAACGCGCTTGCTGTCACCGGAAACGTAATCTCCTGCAAGATAAAAGAGATGACAGTCAGCACAACAAACATTAATGGAATCATGACAAAGCAATAAAACTTGAGCTCCTTCTTATGCTGTACTTTCAAAACACACAAACCTCCCAACAATTTCCCAATCCATCTTAACATATGTTGGCAGTTCTTTTCCTGCATGTTTATCACTGCATAGAGCGGGAAGACAAATAGAAAAAGGAGGTCTCGTCATGGGAAGACTTGAAAACAAAACCGCAGTGATCACAGGCGCCGCGACAGGCATTGGACAAGCGACGGCAGAGGTTTTTGCCAATGAAGGCGCGCGTGTGATGATTGGAGACATCAATACAAATCAGATGAAAGAAACAGTCGAAGCAATCAGACAAAACGGAGGACAGGCGGATGCCTTTCACCTCGATGTGTCAGATGAAAACAGTGTGAAAGCATTTGCTGATCAAATGAAGGAGGCGTGCGGTACGATAGATATTCTGTTTAATAACGCCGGCGTTGATCAGGAAGGGGGAAAAGTGCACGAATATCCGGTTGATTTGTTTGACCGCATTATCTCCGTCGACCTGCGCGGCACGTTCCTTTGCAGCAAATACCTGATCCCGCTCATGCTCGAAAAAGGAGGCTCCATCATCAACACCTCCTCCATGTCAGGCCGTGCCGCGGACCTTGACCGTTCCGGCTACAACGCAGCAAAAGGCGGCATCACCAACCTGACAAAAGCGATGGCGATTGACTACGCACGGAACGGCATCCGCGTCAATTCCATTTCGCCGGGTACGATCGAAACCCCGCTGATTGATAAACTGGCAGGCACCAAAGAACAGGAAATGGGCGAAACATTCCGAGAAGCCAACAAATGGGTCACGCCGCTCGGCCGCCTCGGCCAGCCGAAGGAAATGGCGACAGTGGCGCTGTTCCTCGCGTCAGACGACAGCTCATACGTCACAGGCGAAGACATCACCGCAGACGGCGGCATCATGGCGTATACATGGCCTGGGAAAATGCTGATTGATGGGAAATGGAAGGAAGAGACAAAATAAACATAGTCTACTTTAAGATGCGTTAATTTCAAATACCAATATATAAATTAAAAATCTACCATCCATAAATCATAGAAAAATGAAAGGGAGCTTAACCTGGATCATTAGGTTAAGCTCCCTTTTTTCAATTTCTCCTCATTCTTTTTTCCGCTGTCTGGCAAGAAAAAAACTGATGAAAACTACAAATTGCATTTATCCATATATTTCACATATTGTGTATGATGTTTTACAATGTATTTATCATTTATTAGGAGTTGATAGAATGAAATTGTTATATATCTATATCATTTTAGGAGGTTTCATCAGCATATCCATTTCTTATTTTTTCCATTTAGGCATTTTTAACCTTCCTTTATATCTTATCTATCTAAACTATGCACTTATTTTATATAAACGTGCTAAAAGCGCCAAAAGTTCAATGAATGCTTAGTATATAACGTTAATTGGTTTCCGATTTCAAAAATCAACCTTCATAATCGGATAATTATATTAGTTTCTAAAAAGAATTAATGGCAAATACACTTACAGAAAATAAACTACTATTTTTACTCTTTTCATTTTCTTCTATCGTTCATCTGCTCTTTCATACGATTTTAGATCCTACTTTAAGCTGGAAATCTTGGTCGATGAACATTGCTCAAATTCTTTTGGCCCTTCTATTTTTAAATCTCACCTTAAAAGATAAGAAAGAAACTCAAAACACCAAGTGACATAACGACCCAAAGCCCGGATTAAGTCTCCGGGCACTTCAAAGCAATACCACCTTATACTTCTTCACATCCAAAAACTGCAAAAACTCCCTCGCCAGCACTTCCGGCGCATGCGCCTTCCCTTCATCAAGCCGATACAAAATCAGCCCGATAATCATCGCTGATACATAATAGGCATAAAGCTTTTTCTCCGCAGGAATATTAGTTTGCTGATGCAGATAAAATGATTCCAGCGCTTTGAGCATCTCGGGGATCACATGAGGAACACCCCAGTCCCGATTGAGCACATGGACAATAGGCATGCGGTCTAAAGCAGAAAGCAGGCCGGCGAGCGCCTCCTCCGCTTCTTCGAAGGAAAGCTCATTCGGACGTGAGGCAATCGTCAGGTGTTCTATCATCTCCGCACATGATTGCTGAATCACGGTCTGCAGCAATTCCTCTTTGCTGGCATAGTGATCATAAAAGGTTGCGCGGCGGATATTGCTTTTCCGGGTCATGTCAGAAATCGTGATGGCCGCGTAGTCTTTTTTCTCTGCCAATACGTCCAGCAAAGCCTTCTGCAGCGCCTCTCTCGTTCGAACCACACGCCTGTCGATTTGCTTGTCCTCCTGCCGCTCCCCTGCCACAGCCTGTCCAAACAGCCAATAAAACCGCTTCTGAGAAACAAGCTCCCATACCTTTTGGCTGATGGCTTCCGGAGTCGCGTCCGCATCCTCATTCAGCCAATACAGAATAATCGCGTACGTGTACAAAGCCCGGTAATGTCCGTAAATCTCCTGTTCGATCGGCGTCAGATTTACATTGACCGGAGTTAGCAAAACATCCTGCTGAAACACATCCTTAAAAAAACGATGAACATGTTCTCTGTTCATCATCGTGCCAAAAAAGGATCGATGCTCGTGGACAAAGGACAGAGTCGGATGCACGGTGTGCCGTTTTTTATTTAAATGGAGTGTGTCCATATGTTTGAAGGCGTCATAGAGCGCTTCGCCCAGCCCTTCCTTCATGTCTTCGATCACATCCTCAATAATGGAGAACTTGTCTTCATAATAAAGGTAGAGCGTCCCGCGGCTCACTTTGGCCTTTTCAGCGATTTCTTTCATTGTAATGTGTTGAATATCTCTTTCTTCCAATAAAGCCAGCAGCGCCTGTTTCACTTGAGCTTCAGCAGATTCCGCCACAAAAACACCCCCAGTCATTAGACAAATATTCGATATATGTACGGTAACGTATAGATGGTTCACCGTTGTCTTTCTTATAGAAAAGGTACCACTTTATAATAGGTCCGAGAAAAGAAGAAAGCAAATGAGGGGGATTTACAATGGAACAGCAAATAAAAGACGACATCCAGCGTGTCTTTCAGCTTCAGAAAAAACAGCAAAAAGCATTGCGGGCATCAACAGCGGAACAGCGCAGAGAAAAGCTTCAGCGCTTTTTAGATTCTGTGGTCGCCCATGAGGAAGAAATCATCGAAGCGATCCGCAAAGACGTCCGCAAACCATATCACGAGGTCAAAAAAGCGGAAATCGAAGGAACAAAAAAAGCGATCCGAGATAATATGAACAACCTAGAAAAATGGATGGCGCCTAAAGAAGTCGGTTCGTCGTTAAGCCCCGAGGCAAATGGGATTCTCATGTACGAGCCAAAAGGCGTAACACTCATCCTCGGCCCGTGGAACTATCCGTTTATGCTGACAATGGCGCCGCTTGCCGCTTCTCTCGCAGCCGGAAACAGCGCGATTGTGAAGCTGTCCGATTTTACGATGAATACGAGCAACATTGCCGCAAAAGTAATCCGAGATGCTTTTGATGAAAAAGAAGTCGCGATTTTTGAAGGAGAGGTTGAGGTGGCAACCGAGCTTCTGGATCAGCCATTCGACCATATTTTCTTCACCGGTAGCACAAATGTCGGAAAAATCGTCATGACAGCGGCTGCCAAACACTTGGCATCTGTCACACTTGAGCTTGGCGGCAAGAGCCCGACAATCATTGACAGTGAATACGATCTCATGGACGCAGCGAAAAAGATCGCCGTCGGCAAATTCGTAAACGCCGGCCAAACCTGCATCGCACCTGATTATCTGTTCATTAAAAAAGATGTGCAGGACAAGTTCGCGGGCATTTTACAAACAATCGTCAACGCAGGATTTATGGAGGATGATCACAATCCGGACCGCAGTAAATTTACGCAGATTGTCAACGACCGCAACTTCAACCGCGTCAAAGACCTGTTCGACGACGCCATCGAAAAAGGGGCGGAAGTCGTGTTCGGCGGCGTATTCGATGCCAGCGATCGCACGATCTCGCCAACCGTTTTGAAAAACGTCACGCCCGACATGAAAATCATGCAGGAGGAAATCTTCGCACCGATCCTGCCAATGATGAATTATGAAGACATTGACGAGGTCATCGATTACGTAAATGATCGTGATAAACCGCTTGCGCTTTATGTATTCAGCCACAACCAAGACCTGATCGACAACGTCCTCCAGCATACAACTTCAGGCAACGCAGCCATTAACGATGTTGTCGTTCACTTCAGTGACGTCAACCTGCCATTCGGCGGCGTCAACACAAGCGGAATTGGCTCCTATCATGGGGTATATGGATTTAAAGAGTTTTCTCATGAGAAGGGTGTATTTATTCAAGCTGCTAAATAATCATGTTAAGAGAATCTGCATCATCTTGCAGGTTCTCTTTTTTTATCAACCTATTAACCTAAAGATAAAAAGGAAAAACAAAGAAATAAATAGTAATAAAATACCGTTTTTGATACAAGACCAATTTCCTCCGGTATATCTCATTGAAACACTTCACCTTCTACCGTATAATATCCCAGAAAACTTCAAAGGAGAGAATATTATACATGGAAAAACCAGCTGGATTTTGGATTCGGGCAGTTGCCTCTATTATTGATGATTTGATTATCTATTTTTTTGCTTTTATTATGATCCAATTTAACACCTTAATTGTCCTGCCTCTCATTGATGCAGGAAGCTCCTATATGACAGAAGGTCAATATAAATTTTATATGCTGATATTCGGGACAATCCCTGTTATCGCCATTATATATATCTTCGGCATTCTTTATTATAGCTTGCTGACTTCTTCAAAAATGCAAGCAACACTAGGCAAAAAACTCATGGGCATCATCGTTGTCAATCAGTATGGCGAGCGAATTTCATTTTGGCGCAGCTTTGGCCGTTTCTTCGCTTACATACCATCAGGAATTTTGTATATCGGTTACATTATGGCGGCTTTTCCCTCTAAACTGGCATTACACGATTATATTTGCGGGACAAAGGTTGTCTATAAAAATAAAAATCTTGATTGATGAAAAAAACAGGCTGCCGAGATAACCTCGCCAGCCTGTTCTGCTATTTCCCAAAAGCCATCAGCTTCGTATAGCTTCCAATATAAAGAGTTCCATCCTCAGCAAGCTGAGGAGAAGACACGACGTTGCTGTCGGTTTGATAGCTCCATAATTCATTGCCGTTTGCGTCCGCCGCATAGACCTTCATATCATCAGAACCGAAATAAACCGTTCCCTTCGCGTCAATTAGCGGCGCCGTTCTGACAGGGCCTTCTGTGTAGAATGACCAGTTCATATCCCCGTTTTTGCTGATGGAAAAGAGCTCGCCGCTTCCTGAACCGATGTAGATATTGCCATTATGGTCGATCGCAGGCGATGAACTGGCGAACCCGTTGAGCGGGAATTTCCATTTCAAGCTGCCTGTTGACGTATAGGCATACAGCTGTCCGTCTTGGTTACCGGCATAAACGTTGCCATCCTTATCAATCACCGGATATCCTTTAAACGCATTTGACGTCGTTCTGGACCATTTCACCTGTCCGGTTCCGGAGTTAATCGCATAAAACACGTCATTATATGTGCCGACATACACGGTGCCGTTTGAGGCAAGCACCGGCACAGAGCTGACGACACCATTTGTTTTCAACTTCCAGCGCTCTGTCCAAGTTGATTTGGACGTCGGTTTGATCGCGTGAACATAATTATCAAGTGTTGAGAAGTACAGCGTACCGTCCGAACCGATCACCGTTTCAGAGCTTGGCCCCCCGCTTAACGGAACCGTTGTTAAAATTTCTCCCGTTTCTTTGTCGATAAAATAAATCTTTTTATCATAGGATGCCAGGTAGATAACGCCGTTGGTCCCAAGTACAGGAGATTGCGTATATGTTTTTCCAAGATTGCCTGTCACCCATTTGACTGAGCCGTCCGGATTAAAGGCTTTCATTTCCCCGTCTCTGGAATGAAGATATACCGTGCCGTCTCCATCAACTACAGCCCCCGCACCATTTTGCGGAGTCGTTCTGATATCGTTTTGCCATTTCAGCGTCCCGTCTGTATTGCCAGCGAATCGGCTCTCGCGTGACCAGTTAAACATGGCAGGCGCCATCGCTTGTACATCATACCTTCCTGTTAAAAAGCCTGATGCTCCATTATTTTGAGAAAACACCGTTTCCGCCGCGTAAGCAGCTGTCGGCTGAAGCACTTTGGCAGCGGGCACATCAGAAACAGCGCCGGCCGAAACAGCAGCCGCCACCGCAACTCCCGCAATCAGAGCTTTCATACGAAATGACTTAACCATCATTTGGACCCCCATTATATGTATTTTCTAATATGTGACCATCATAACATATTCATCCATTTTATAATTCTGCTTCACAAAAACATCACAAACTAGAAAACTATGTCAGGCTGTTCGCGGGCGTTTTTTCAGAAACTGAACGAAACGCAGCCACAAACCAAATGATATTGACAGCAGCCGCAGCGAGACTAACCGCAATCACAAAGATCACCTCAGAAAGCAGATGGTCACTGAAGAAACTAAACATCACGATAAACCCAGCCGAAGACAAGTGAATCAGCAGCCCAAAACCGCACAGCACCGCCATGACATACCTCATCGCATCTACTCCGAGCATATAAATGATAAAAGGAATAAAATACAATACAAGAATCATACCGATAGCTGACCACATGCCAACTGAATTAAACTGATTGGCCGCCCCTCCCGTTCCGGACAGCGGCGAAAGTGAAGCAGCGGCAATTATGGCGCAGAAAAGAAAAGCAGAAATGGCTGTCATGATCGCCACGCTGTTTTTTCTAGACATCCAACTCCCCCTTTAAGTAGAAATATTAACCTTTTTATTATAAGTAAGCTGGAACGGAACTTCATTATATTTTTAAAAAAATTCCAGAATGCAGAACGGATGATATCGTTTTACCTAGTATATTTTTATAGTAAAAAATAAAGGATAAAAGACTCATTTTTCAGGCATGTCAGGATTATATCACCATATCATATTGCACATGCTTTTTTTTCAAAGTATACTATTCCAGATTAATTCAAAGGAGAGAGAAAAATACATGGAAAAACCAGCAGGATTTTGGATTCGTTTTTTAGCTTATTTTATTGATGGCATTATTGTATCTGTTCCTAGTTATATTATTCTATTTATGATCAATACTGTGTTTGTAGCTGGATCTGTGGCAGCAAACCCTTACATGACGGAAGAAGAGTATTTAGTGAAATACATGACGCTGGCATTTTTGCCTACCATGCTGATCATGATCGTCATCAGTGTGTTATATTACGGTCTGCTCACAGCTTCTAAAATGCAGGGCACACTCGGCAAAAAAATTCTTGGCCTGAAAGTGGTCAATGAACAAGGCGAACGGGTTTCTGTCGGACAGGGAATCGGCCGTTACTTCGCATACATTTTATCTGGAATCATCTTATATATCGGTTTTATCATGATCGCCTTTGGAGAGAAAAAGGGCCTGCATGACATCATTTGCAAAACACGTGTCGTGTATAAATAATAGAAAAAAGTCTAAACGCCAATTTGCGTTTAGACTTTTGTTTTCTTTACAATAGGCTGCCATGACAGATACGTAGCGCTTCTCCATAGCCACTCAAACGGACCCATCCGGAATACCCGAAGCCAAAGGTGGCTGCAGACCATTTGAATGGCACAAACCGCAATCGTGATGAGCACGCCGGCGGCAGGGTACACTTTCCCGTACAACCCCAATCCGAAATGATAGAAAATCCACGTACACACGATCGACTGCATCAGATAATTGGTAAATGCCATCTTCCCAACAGCAGAGAAGGATTGCAGCACTGTTCTCACTCTTGTTTTATGATAAAGATAGACAACCGTTGTGACATAGAAAAACATAAGGAAAGGCGCGCCAATCAGTAAGAATACTTCCTTATCCGTTACACTGTACAGCACTTGGGCGCTGATGCCGATGACTAGTCCAGTCAGCCACACTCGTTTCAATCCTTTGCGATGCTTTCCGGGTTCGTGCAGATATCGTGACTTCGCCGCAGCAGCTCCCAGCAAAAACATGCTGAAATAAGGAATGGATGCAAAGAAGAAGTTGATCGGGTTATACGTAAGCATTCCATTCGAAGACATGTAGACAAGCCGATCGTGGATCCGCTGTTCCGCAATGTCCTTCAAGCTGCCGCTTTCATAAACATGGAGCGCTTGCTTTGCTTGCTGAGTTACCGCTTGTGCCCATTCCTGTCCGTTTGATTGATCAAACCCGGTCAACATGAACGGAAGCGAAAACAGGAGATACAAAGAGACCGCCCATATCAGCAGTGTTTTCGGCTTTGCTTTTCGAAATAAGAGCAGGACAAAGCCGAGCAGGGCGTATTCGGTTAAAATATCCCCGTCCCAAATCAAAAAGGCATGAACCGTTCCAAATAAGAGAAGCGCCGCTAACCTTCTCGCATACAGCGGGACAAACCGCTTCCCTTTGCTTACGGCTCTCTCCATCATGACAACCATGCCAAATCCAAATAAAAAGGAAAATAACAAAATACATTTTGTTTGGATGAAGAATGTCAGTATGTCTGCTGCTGCAAAGTCTGCTTCAGACCACTTTTCTGTAAAAAAGTTCTCTTTTCCAAGCATAGACAAGTACATATCCGGATAACTGAAATGTGCCAGATTGACAAATAAGATGCCGAAAATCGACATTCCTCTTAGCACATCAAGCACGCCGATCCGCTCATTTGCCAAAGTCGGCTGTAATGAAGCCACATCCATCACGCTCCTTTTTTCTGTACCTTAAGGGTATGAAAAAAAGGGGCGAGCAAACATCGATTTAGGTGTCAGGCAGGCATGGGAACCTTACAATCTTGTCATTTTTAAGGTTTCATTACCTTTAAATCTAATGCTTCGATATTCTGCAGGACGCGATCAAATCGCAGAGCCTGAGGCTCACTTGGGAAGATGTGGCCTTCATACGGCTCACCTAACGTCCGGAAAAACGGTTCAAATAAGCCTGGAACCAGTACGCCCACCATCTTTGTATAATGAGAATCCAGACGATAGGAGTGAACAGTGTGCGCAGGGACATGCAGAAAATCTCCCGGGTTCAGTTGAATTTCCTGGCCATCCGCCCACATCGTCATCTGCCCTTCAAGGCAATAAAATGTTTCTGTATGGTGTTCGTGGTAGTGATCAACGATCCGATCACCTTTAGGGCCTTCCGATGATACGACGATAAATTGGCCGTCTGTATTTTTTTGTGCAGCCACAATGCGGTGAAGCTGATCCCCCGTCAACAGACGGTCGCCTTCCCCAGACTCAAGCACGTATGGAACGGCTCTATCCGGAAGCTCTGTAAGTGCCGCTAATGTTGCCGCACCTGCTGGCTTTTCATCATTCAGAAAGGCAATATCCGCCACAGCGGCCGCTTCTGCAAATCGCTCGTTTGACACTTCTTCGATTGCGTGCGGCGGATGTTCAGCATGATCATATGGATTCCCAATAACGGAATACATATGCGCCACATTTCCCTTCATCGTATACGACACCAGTCGTGTTCTGTGGCTCTGCATCCGGTAGCTGTGCGGTGTTCCGGCCGGAATGTTCGCATAATCGCCTGATACTAATAAATAGCGTTCTCCGTCAAGTGTCAGCTCAAGCTTCCCGTCCAAAACGAGAATCCCTTCATGTGTGTCCTTGTGGACGTGAAGCGGAAAGGCATCTCCTTTTCCCCCGGAAAGCATCACGATCTCAAACAAATCACCGGTGCTATTCGCATTCGCCATTACCGTGGCAACCTGTCTGCCGAACAAATAGCGCTCACCTTCTCCGCTGCGGAGCAAATAAGGCATTTTTTCTTTAGGTAATGAGTTTTCACATAATGTTTTCATATATCGTTTCCTCCAATTTAGACCAGTCTATATAATATAGTTTATCTGACTAGACCGTTCTATATAATTGTAGGAGAAAGGATAACAAAATGCTACCCTTTTTTTCTCACCAGCACTGGAATTTGCTCGGCAATGAGAAGAAGGGGCGTTTTGTCTTTATTCGTTAACGAAAGCATGATACCGCCCTCAATCATCGAATTGATCAGCATGCCAAGCTGATTTGCTTCTTCTTCTGCAAATCCGTTTTCCATTAATTTTTTCGCAAAAACCGCTTCCCAGCTTTTAAACACCTTCATGCAAACCGTCCGCAGCGGTTCACTGATTAACGCTGTCTCACTCGCCAGCAAACCGACTGGAATGCCTTGAATGCTTTCTGTATTGTCAAACTGGCTGGCTGTTTTTTTGATAAAATGCTGAATCGCTTCTGTTGGATCAGAGGATTCATCCATGCTTTGCTGTATCAGATGTTCAATCAATTTTCCTGTATATGTAACCGCTTCAATTGCTAATTCTTCTTTGCCATTCGGAAAAAAGTGATAAAGCGATCCCTTAGGAGCACCGCTTTCTTTCACAATCTGGTTCAAACCTGTCGCGTGATATCCTTGCAGCTGGAACAGACGTGACGCCGTGTGAAGGATTTTTTCACGTGAATCTCCTCTGCTAGTCATTAAAACATTCCCTCCTAGGTATGGTAGAGCGACTTATATAATATAAAAAAGAACCCTGTGATTGTCAAAAGGGCTAAGAACCTCCTGGATGGGGTAAAGGTACAAAAACGCGTTCAGGAGGGATTCTTAATGGCAAACGATGATGCAGTCACAAATACAGAACAGCTTGAACAACAGAACCCGGGCATGAAAACGAAGCTCAAACTGAAACAACTTAAGGATCAAGTGATTGTCATTACCGGCGCTTCAAGCGGAATCGGTCTTGTCACTGCGAGAATGGCAGCTGAAAAAGGGGCAAAGGTCGTGGCAGCAGCACGAAATGGAGACGCGCTGAAGGAGCTCGCTGATGAACTAAAGGAAAAAGGGCACGACGCCATATGGGTGAAAGCGGATACCGGAAAAGAAGAAGACGTCAACCGCATCGCAGAAACCGCGATCAGCACATTCGGCCGCTTTGACACATGGGTCAACAATGCCGCCGTCTCGATTTTCGGACACGCCATGGATGTCACCGTCGACGACATGAAGCGAATGTTCGACACAAACTTCTGGGGACCTGTCTACGGAACAAGAGCAGCCGTCAAACACTACACCAGCAGAGGCGTGCCGGGTGCTCTCATCAATGTAGGAAGCCTGTTCGGCGACAGGGGAACGGTCATTCAATCCGCATATGCGTCAGCCAAATTTGCGCTTCACGGATGGACGGAAAGCATCCGAATGGAGCTCGAAAAAGAACAGGCACCCGTCTCGGTTACGCTCATCCATCCGGGCAGAATTGACACGCCTTACAACGAACACGCGCGCAGCTACCTCGACAAACAGCCGGCTCATTACCGCTCCATGATCTACCCGCCGGAAGCGGTCGCCGAAGCCATCCTGTTTGCCGCCGAACACCCGAAGCGCGACATGTATATCGGGTCACAGGCAAAAGCTATCGCCTTGCTGGGCGCTCTTTTTCCCCGGCTGACCGACAGACTGATGGAAAAAATCATGTACCGCAGCCAGCATGCCAAAAGACCGTCCAACCCGCGGGAAGAAAACGCGCTGTATGAAGCGGGGTATGGCATGCATGACAGGGGCACAAATAAAGGATGGATTCGGTCAAGAAGCGATTACACGAAAGCTGCGAAACGCCCGATTGTATCGGCGGCTGTTGTTGCCGGACTGGTGGCTTGGGCCGCCGTCAAACGAAGCAGATAATCTGGCCATAAGAAAAACCCATGCTGTTTCACCGAAAGCATGGGTTTTTTTCATTAATCGATAAAGGCCTTATTCATACGCTGCAAAAGCTCGCCGAACATCTCTTTTTCCTTTGCTGACCACTCTTTCAGCATCTGTTCATAACGTTCAAGGCGCTTTTGCTTATCCGCTTTTAATGTTTGTTTGCCGAGCTTTGTAATGGTAAACAGGCTGACTCTGCCATCGGAAGGGTCTGAGAAACGATAGATGAGCTCCTTCGCCTCTAATGCAGCCGCTTGTCTTGAAAGCGTAGAGATATCAAGTTTAAAGGAATCGGCCAATTCCTTTACGCGGGCAGGCCCAAACTCATCCAATTGCCTCAGCAATAAGTACGAAGCTCTCTCCAAATTCCCTGTTCTTTTCTCTGATTGATCTAGATAAACAGCTCTCCTGATAAAAGTCGTCAGCTCATATTCAATTCGTTCAACTGAATTCTGTTTTTCCACTCGCACTCGCTCCCCGTTCCAATCTCCGACATTGACAACACTATATATACTTGTATAATACAAATGTATATGAACTCAACCAATAAAAGTTATATGATCCATTTAATTATTATACTTGTATAGTACAATCATATAAAAAGAAAGTAAAGTGATTCCTCAGAACCCTCGTCGAAGCAAGTCACCAGAAAGGAGGAAGCTGTTCGATTTCAAGAGCAGCAATTGATGTGAAAGCCATACGAATTATTGTGCAAGTGCTGATATTATATGTATTTTTTATGATCGGAGATGCCATTCAGCATCTGCTTCATTTACCGGTGTCAGGAAGCATCGTCGGACTGGTATTGCTTCTGATCTGTTTAGGTCTCCGTATTGTTCCTGTTTCCATTATTGAAGACGGAGCAGGATTTTTATTGTCCTTTCTTCCATTATTGTTCATCCCGGCCATGACAGGAGTGATGAAATACCCGTCGCTCATTTCATTCAATGGTTTGATGCTGCTGATTACAGTCGTTCTGAGCACCATCGTCACGATCAGTGCGGCTGGATTCGCCAGCCAGCTATTAGAGAAAAAAGCAAAAAAGCGTAAGGAGAAAGAGAAATGCAGCAAGCATGTATCGCAATCATTATAATTCTTTTAACAGTTGCCGCTTATGTAGCGATGGTCAAACTTTATAAGCGATTCCCGCTTCCATTCCTTATCCCTGTTCTGACAACGACCATATTGATTGTCACGGTTTTGGTTCTCTTTCATGTTTCGTATGAGGGCTATATGATCGGGGGAAAATGGATAAATTCTTTGCTTGGGCCGGCAGTTGTGGCACTGGCCTATCCGCTTTATAAACAATGGCATATCATTGTCAAACATTGCGTTCCCATTATAGGCGGCGTACTGGTTGGCCTTTGCATGGGAATGATCAGCGGGCTGATCTTCGCGGAAGCATTCGGGATTAATCATGATCTCTTATTATCCATTCTGCCGAAATCGATCACAACCCCTGTCGCTATTCAAATCGCCGCCGGTCTCGGAGGTGTTCCTTCCATGACAGTCGTATTCGTGATGATCGCGGGCTTTTCAGGCGTCATCCTAGGGCCGCTTGTCCTAAAATGGCTTCGCATACGCAGCTCACTTGGCCAAGGCATCGCATTAGGCAGCGCGTCCCATGCACTGGGCACCTCAAAAGCATTCGAATACGGGGAACTGGCCGTATCCATGAGTTCCGTCTCAATGACGCTTTGTGCGGTGCTTGGCTCATTCTTTGGCCCAATCGTCGTCTGGCTGTTTCATATTTAACAAGAAAGACTGCCCCGGAGGAGGGCAGTCTTTTTTGGTGATACGAATCAGCGAAAGTAAACCGATTGTTAAAATAAATAGCATTTTGCCTGTTTATTTTAGTTCCCCTATGTCTCTTAAATATTGTTCCCGTTCTTTTTTATCAGGGTAAGCGGTTTTGATGTATTCTTCTTTTTCTTTCTTGCTGTATTCGCTCCAGTCTGTAAAACGGTCTCCCACTTCTTTTGAATAGCCAATAGAATCTACTTCATTCGATTTATAATATAAAGAGGCATCAAATGAGAACCTCTCTGGCTCATTATTGATGTAACCAGTAACTTCAATCATTCCCATTGGACTTATTGTTACCTTCTCATTAAACTTAATATCCTTAATAAAATGATGAATATCCTCTTTTTTTAATTTTTCCTTTATTTTCGGTTTCATCTTTTCAGCGTAGTCTTCAGCTTTTTCTTGTTCACTTTTTTCATCCAAATTCACGTTTTGCTTGCCTCCAGACCTTTGCGATGATTGATCAACTGTATTAGTGTTCTTATGATTTAAATAAAAAATGCCTATTCCAATAACTAATACAATTGCCCCGCAAATCAGTATTTTTTTGGTAAACAACATGGTATTTCATCCTTTTTTATTTTATTATACTAGATATGTAAAGTTTAGGAGTGATTAGTTTGCCTCAAAATAATAGCTCTTTGAAATTAACTGATAAGGATCTCAACTTGCTTTCCAACAACGCTTACAAAATAAGCAAATATGAAATTGGCGAAGTAATAACAGTAAGCAATGGTCAAAGTTTGTATGTTGTAGATTATAAAAAAACTAAAAAAGGCCTTAATGCTTTAACGCTTATCACTGAAGAAGATTATAAACGTTCTAATCAAGGCAAACACCCAGAAAAAATCCAAAACGCCATTATCGCATACCGCGGATCAGAACCCATCGGCTCCGGCCAATTCCAAGATACAATAAAACAATATCGTGATGAGCGGGAACAGCTTATTAAAGAAGTAGAGAAAAAGGGAATCAACATTCCTGAAGGTGAAGATGGTTCTTTCTATGACTACGCAAAAGGGGCTCCTGAATATTCAAATGAGATTTTGCAGGATTGGCTCCATATGGACACTAGTTATTTGGTTGGCAAAAAACCATTTGATGACGGGACAGAGAACCAGGCGATTCAGGCAGACCAATATGCAAAAAAAATACATAAAGACTTTAAAAATGCCGACATTCAAGTAACCGGTCACTCATTAGGCGGTTCTAATGCAAGCTATGCAGTCGTGATGAATGACTTTATCAAACGCGGTGTTACTTTCGAAAATCCCAACATATACGAAAACCTGCCTGAGGATGTCAAGGCTCGGGCGTTAAAAGGAGATTTCCGCAGCCGTTTAACAGAATATATCAATTTAAATGATGGATTATCTTTGCTGAATCGGGATGCCGCTGAAGTAGGTAAAGTCAAGGTGATGTATGACGAAGCTTTGCCGAAAGGTGTACAAAATAATCGCCTCCCTGATGTAGTGAAGATGTTGGGTCTGGCATTTAAACAATACAACAATCAATCTCTTGATGTCACACTATTTGTCGAAGCCTTGATGGGAAGTCACGGCCTGGACCGATATAACTTCAATTCAGATGGCTCTGCCCAAACTGTAGATGATGTGTTAAAAAACAATCCAGAGTTTGCGGTAGCGATGCTTAAGCAAATGAAGTCTACGAATGTGAAAGCAAATACAGGTGTTTCGATCCTCATTAAGTCACATGTATTGATGAATACAAGCACACAGTTAAAACATATCGCGGAATCGGAATGGTCTAAGATTATACGCCAGATTGAAAGAATCGATGACAAAGTAAAGGATTCAATTGAAGATGTCAGGAACATGCACACACGAATGGTTGGCTTTGGCACATATGATGAATTATCCGTTTCTGATGTCGATGATTTGATCAATAAGATCAAAATGAATAAACCCCATCACCTTTTTTACTCAAAAGAAAAATATGATCAGGCAGTAGATGCAGCGCTTCATTTACAGCACTTGCTTCAGATGGTGGCAGATGATCTTGGCCATATGGGACATGCTTACCATGATGCAGATCTGGCAGCAGCAAGCCGGATGGGGATTTCATAAGGAGAGAAAGAAACATGGATTTTATGAATAAAAAACCAACAGATGCAGACCGTTTTATGCAAAGAGTGACGAGCCAGCATTCAAGCACTTCGCTTTTTTCAAATACTCATATAGATACATCTGAAATGACACCGGAGCAATTGGCGGCGTTGAAAGAGAAGAAAAGACAAGAACAAAAATTGGCGCTGATGAATTCAATCAAAAAACAACTAACCTATGCTTTTCAGGAAGACCGTAAGAACTTATCTTCAATCCATGATGACATTACAGACGCCGAGCAGGCGGTTAAGGCGAAACGGGAAATGCTTGGCCATTATATGTCAGGAAAAGCGATAGACAGTGTCACTGATAAAATGAAAGATCAGCTTTCATTTGATAAAGTTCGTTCCGACGTCTCGAGTTTGATAAATTCGATCGGATTATAATGGTTTCATTAGAAAAAAGCAGACCGCCGTCAGTCTGCTTTTTCTTTTATGATCTAAAAAACTCAACCAACGGCTGAAAATCCTTAGACAAATCAACATCATTCGGCTCGGCTTGAAGCAGGCGGTCGATCATGCGCTCCAGCTCCTCAACATCATTCTTATCCGTATACTCAATGAAGTTTAAGCTTTCAAGCCAATCCCGATACGAATGTTTGGCTTTGCCGTAGCTGTTGCCAAAAACGAGACAAGGTGTTTTGGTAATGATCGAGAAAATCATCGCGTGGAGGCGGTCGGTGATCACCAATTTACTGGAACCGATGCGGTCCAGCATCTCCATAAAATGCTTTTCACGATCAGCGTAATCGATGGTGTCGACCGTATCCAGCACCGTATCAGTACGCTCCGTATAGGTTGTTTTTTCTGCCCATTTCATCATCTGTGAAATAAATTCTTCGTCTGTCACTTTCTCCTTGTCTGCTCTTAAAATAAAGAGAACGCCGTCCCGCTCAAGCTCTTTCGGAACAATATCCAAGGAGAGCACCATGTCCGGCGTAAAGATCACATTGGAGTTGAAGGTCTGTTTTACAACATCCAGCGTCTGCGTCTCACGCGCGGCAATCGTTAAGTTTGGATTCTGATGGTACGCGTCCTGTGTTTTTTTCTTTTCTTTATTGCCTTCCTCTGTATCTTCAAAATAAACGGATTGCGGCAGAGAAATCGATTTGTAGTCCTTAAACGCCGAGAAGACCTTTCTTCTGTCTTCCTCAATATCGAGATAGAGGTTTCCTAAGTTCCCTCCGCCGGTAAAGCAGACAATATCGTCCTCACGGATAATTTCCTTCACCAGTTCAATGCCCTCATCCGTCGCATAATCCATAATCTCAATGTATTCATAATAAGGAAAATGGTTTTTTATAAATTTCTCTTCCGCATACGCAATCGCTTGGTCACCAATGTTTGTGTAACTCGGGGAACCAAACAAAAATACTTTTCGCTTATCATTTAACAAGGCTTCTGGTTCTACGTTTGGCGCAATGCCTTTTACGAGTTTTTTTCCTTTGATTTCTTGTACAGTCATGTCTTCGTCCTCCTTCTGGGATGAATGCCTCATTGTGTGGTTAACTGTCTCTACCCAAAAAGGAGGATGGCTATGCATCGGCGTGTGCGCCGGCTATATCAGAAACATCGTTTTCGCCAATTTGATGGATGCCGCAATGTCCCGCGCCGTTCTTTCCATATATTCCGCGGCATGTTCAAACGCGTCTTCAAGAGGTACGGCTCCGGGCACAATGCTGAAAAGCGCGTCGATTCCGTGTTGATAAACAGCATCACTCTCTCGTGATATTGATCCTGCAATGCCAATGACGGGCACTTCATATGATTTCGCCGTTTTGGCCACACCGATCGGCGTTTTTCCATAAATGGTTTGGCTGTCAATCCGGCCCTCGCCGGTAATCACAAGATCCGCATCCTGAACTTCATTTTCAAAATCAACCGCTTCAAGGACAATATCAATGCCTCTTTTCAGATCAGCATGAAGAAAAGCCAGCAGACTCCACCCTAGGCCGCCTGCTGCGCCGGCGCCCTCTGTTTCTCTGAAGGTTGTTCCGAGCGCTTTTTCTGCCACATCCGCGAAGTGGGTCAAGTGCTGATCCAGTACACGCACCATGTCGTCTGTCGCGCCTTTTTGCGGCCCGAAAACGGCTGAAGCACCTCTTGGCCCCGTTAACGGATTGTCCACGTCGCAGGCGACTTCTAGTTTGACATGATGGATTCTGGGATCAATCCCGCTTACATCTATGAATGCGAGCTGAGATAACGCGCCGCCCCCGGGTCCTATCTCACGGCCTGATTCATCAAGAAGCCTTCCGCCCAACGCTTGAATCACTCCGGCTCCTCCGTCATTTGTAGCGCTTCCGCCGATCCCGATGATCAACCGCTCAGCACCCGCATCAAGGGCCGCTGTGATTAATTCTCCCGTCCCTTTCGTTGTAGTGACGAGCGGATTGCGCTTTTCTACAGGCACGAGATGCAGTCCCGAGGCGGCAGCCATTTCAATCACAGCCGTTTTCCCATCCCCCAACATGCCAAAAAACGCTGTCACCGGTTCCCCCAGCGGCCCCTTGACAACCTGCTCTTTGATCCATCCGTTTGTGGCATCAACCAGAGACTGAACGGTGCCCTCACCGCCGTCCGCCATCGGCAATTTTCTGTAATCAGCACCCGGAAAGACCGATTTGAACCCTCTTTCTATCGCGTCGGCGGCCTCCAGAGCTGATAAACTTTCCTTAAAAGAATCCGGTGCAATGATGATTTTCATCCAAATCGCCTCTTTCAAAACATGATTCAC
This sequence comes from Bacillus cabrialesii, assembly GCF_004124315.2. Lineage (GTDB taxonomy): Bacteria > Bacillota > Bacilli > Bacillales > Bacillaceae > Bacillus > Bacillus cabrialesii. The sequence goes on from NZ_CP096889.1 coordinate 4,028,662, forward strand.
GTAATCTATTTATCTCCAATGTATCATATCTCCTTTGGAAATACATACCATTAATTCCAGGAAAAATTTTATTAAAAATTAGAAATGAAAGTGTTTGCATAAAAGAAATATTCGAGTTATCATACTTGTATACAAGTATACTCCTTGAGTGAGGAAGGTGAGTGTATGCTAGACTCCAAGGACCTGTTGTATCCCGCAAAATGGCTCTCAAAAGCGTCAACCGGTGTTCGTGTCGCATGCGAGCTGAGAATGCGGATCATTTCAGGCATGATTGAAAGCGGTACCATTTTATCAGAAAATACGATCGCCGCCGAGTTTTCAGTAAGCCGTTCGCCGGTTCGCGAAGCGTTAAAAATACTCGCATCCGAAAAAACCATCCGCTTAGAACGCATGGGAGCGGTTGTAATCGGTTTAACTGAGAAGGAAATCGCGGAAATTTATGATGTGCGTTTACTCTTAGAAACATTTGTCTTTGAACGGCTTGTCAAAATAGACATTGAGCCTTTAGTCAAAGATCTCAGCAAAATACTTGAAATGATGAAAGTCTCTATTAAATACGAGGACGCGGACGAATTTTCATTTCAGGATGTGCTGTTCCATGAAACGATTATCCGCGCGATTGATCATTCATACATTCATATGATCTGGAACAACCTAAAACCCGTCATGGAAAGCTTTATTCTATTGTCCATGCGGGCGCGATTAAAGGAAAAATATGAAGACTTCACACGGATTTTAGATAACCATGAGCTTTATATTCAGGCCATTAAAGCGAAGGACAGGGCGCTGATGATTCAGTCTCTTCACCAAAACTTTGATGATGTGCAAGAAAAGGTAGAAGACCTGTGGCTCTCACAACAAATGCTGGCTAAAGGAGCTGAAAACAACAATGACTAGTTATATGTTAGGAATCGATATCGGCACGACAAGCACAAAAGCTGTGTTGTTCAGTGAAAACGGAGACGTGGTACAGAAAGAAAGCATCGGCTATCCGCTCTATACACCAGACATCTCAACAGCCGAACAAGATCCGGAAGAGATTTTTCAGGCAGTCATTCACACAACGGCGAGAATTACAAAACAGCATCCGGACAAGCAGATCTCATTTATTTCGTTCAGCAGCGCCATGCACAGCGTCATCGCCATTGATGAAAAGGATCAGCCGCTGACGCCATGCATCACATGGGCCGACAACCGGAGCGAAGGCTGGGCGCATCAGATTAAAGATGAATTGAACGGGCATGAGGTGTACAAACGGACAGGAACACCGATCCATCCGATGGCACCCCTAAGCAAAATTGCCTGGATCACCAATGAACGAACAGAAATCGCTTCCAAGGCAAAAAAATATATCGGCATCAAAGAGTACATTTTTAAACAGCTGTTCAATGAGTATGTCATCGATTACTCCTTGGCGTCAGCGACAGGCATGATGAACTTGAAAAGCTTGGATTGGGACGATGAAGCGCTGCGCATCGCAGGCATCACACCGGATCACTTATCAAAACTTGTGCCGACAACTGCAATTTTTCAGCACTGCGCTTCGGAACTAGCGATACAGATGGGAATTGATCCGGAAACGCCTTTTGTCATCGGCGCCAGCGACGGCGTGCTGTCCAATCTTGGCGTCAACGCCATTAAGAAGGGCGAGATTGCCGTAACCATCGGGACAAGCGGTGCCATCCGCACGATTATTGACCAGCCGCAAACCGATGAAAAGGGAAGAATTTTCTGCTACGCCTTGACGGACAAGCATTGGGTCATCGGCGGGCCGGTGAACAACGGGGGCATCGTCCTCCGCTGGATCAGAGACGAATTTGCCTCTTCCGAAATCGAGACAGCAACACGCCTGGGCATTGATCCATACGATGTGCTGACGAAGATTGCCCAACGCGTCAGACCCGGTTCTGACGGTCTGCTGTTCCACCCGTACCTCGCCGGAGAACGCGCTCCGTTGTGGAATCCGGATGTAAGAGGCTCATTTTTCGGCCTGACCATGTCCCATAAGAAAGAGCATATGATACGCGCGGCATTGGAGGGCGTCATTTACAACCTGTACACGGTGTTCCTGGCGTTAACAGAATGCATGGACGGTCCGGTAACCCGCATTCAGGCGACAGGGGGATTTGCAAGGTCGGAGGTTTGGCGCCAAATGATGTCGGATATCTTCGAATCAGAGGTTGTCGTACCGGAAAGCTACGAAAGCTCATGTCTCGGCGCCTGCATTTTAGGCCTGTATGCGACAGGAAAAATCGATTCATTCGATGCCGTGTCCGACATGGTCGGCAGCACGCACAGACATACGCCGATCGAAGACTCAGCCAAAGAATACAGAAAACTAATACCGATTTTCATCAACCTATCAAGATCATTAGAAAATCAATATACACAAATTGCAGATTATCAGAGGGGCTTAATCACACACAACTAGTACTTGACATGAAGGGGAGGGCATTACCATGCCGTTAATCATCGTTGCACTTGGGATCTTAGCATTACTATTTTTGATTATGGGCTTAAAGTTAAACACATTTATTTCCTTGCTGGTCGTATCGTTCGGCGTGGCATTGGCACTCGGGATGCCGTTCGATAAAGTTGTCAGCTCCATTGAAGAAGGAATAGGGGGAACTCTTGGACACATCGCGCTCATCTTCGGACTCGGTGCGATGCTGGGCAAGCTGATTGCGGATTCAGGAGGCGCACAGCGCATTGCGATGACGCTCGTCAACAAATTCGGCGAGAAAAACATTCAATGGGCCGTTGTTATTGCCTCATTTATTATCGGTATCGCGTTATTCTTTGAAGTGGGACTGGTTCTATTAATTCCGATTGTATTTGCGATTTCAAGAGAATTGAAGATTTCTATTTTATATCTCGGAATTCCGATGGTTGCAGCGCTATCGGTCACGCACGGTTTCCTGCCGCCGCACCCGGGACCTACGGCAATTGCCGGCGAATACGGCGCTAACATTGGAGAAGTGCTGCTGTACGGCTTTATCGTTGCTGTTCCGACAGTGCTCATCGCAGGGCCTTTGTTTACAAAGTTCGCGAAAAAAATCGTTCCTGCATCATTTTCGAAAAACGGCAATATCGCATCACTCGGCACGCAAAAAACGTTTAAGCTTGAGGAAACACCCGGCTTCGGAATCAGCGTCTTTACTGCGATGCTTCCGATTATCATCATGTCGGTCGCGACCATTATCGACCTGCTTCAAGAAACAATCGGATTTGCGGATAACGGAGTTTTAGCTTTTATCCGATTGATTGGAAACGCATCGACTGCTATGATTATTTCGTTATTGGTCGCAGTTTATACAATGGGCATCAAACGCAACATTCCAGTTAAAACCGTGATGGACTCTTGTTCAACAGCCATTTCACAAATCGGCATGATGCTTTTGATCATCGGGGGAGGCGGCGCCTTCAAACAAGTGCTGATCAACGGCGGTGTCGGCGATTACGTGGCAGATTTGTTTAAAGGAACGGCATTATCGCCAATTATTCTTGCTTGGCTCATCGCGGCGATCCTGCGCATTTCTCTAGGATCAGCCACTGTTGCCGCGCTAAGCACAACAGGACTAGTCATTCCGTTATTGGGGCATTCTGATGTTAACCTGGCATTAGTTGTGCTCGCAACTGGCGCCGGAAGTGTCATCGCTTCACACGTCAATGACGCCGGCTTCTGGATGTTCAAGGAATACTTCGGATTAAGCATGAAAGAAACATTTGCCACATGGACGTTGCTGGAAACGATTATTTCCGTTGCTGGACTGGGATTCATATTATTGTTAAGTTTAGTTGTATGAAATTGATGAAGGAGCTGTAACACATGTTCAATACGATTGGTGTCATAGGCTTAGGCGTAATGGGAAGCAATATCGCCTTAAACATGGCAAACAAAGGTGAAAACGTCGCAGTCTATAATTACACCAGAGATTTAACGGACCAGCTTATCCAAAAGCTGGATGGACAATCTCTCAGCCCGTACTACGAGCTTCAGGATTTTGTTCAATCGTTAGAAAAACCAAGAAAAATCTTTTTGATGGTCACAGCGGGAAAACCCGTAGATTCCGTCATCCAATCATTAAAGCCTTTGCTTGAAGAAGGCGACGTCATCATGGACGGGGGCAACTCTCACTATGAAGACACAGAAAGAAGATATGACGAGCTGAAGGAAAAAGGCATCGGCTACCTGGGAGTCGGAATTTCCGGCGGCGAAGTCGGCGCATTAACAGGGCCTTCCATCATGCCTGGCGGAGATCGCGACGTCTATGACAAAGCCGCTCCTATCCTGACAAAAATCGCAGCTCAAGTCGGTGAAGATCCGTGCTGTGTCTACATCGGGCCAAAAGGGGCAGGACACTTTACAAAAATGGTGCACAACGGCATTGAGTATGCCGACATGCAGCTGATTGCAGAAGCGTATACGTTCCTGAGAGAAACGCTGCGTCTGCCGCTCGATGAAATTGCCTCTATTTTTGAAACATGGAATCAAGGTGAGCTGAAAAGCTATTTAATAGAGATTACAGCTGAGATTTTACGCAAAAAAGACGAAAAAACAGGACAGCCTCTGATCGATGTCATCCTTGATAAAACGGGCCAAAAAGGCACCGGAAAATGGACGAGCATGCAGGCGATTGATAACGGCATTCCGTCCACGATCATCACAGAGTCCTTGTTCGCCCGCTATTTGTCATCCTTAAAAGAAGAACGCGTGGCAGCTCAAGACGTGTTAGCAGGCCCGGAAGCCGAAGAAAAACATTTTGATAAAGACACTTGGATCGAATACGTCAGACAGGCTCTTTACATGGGGAAAGTATGCGCCTACGCACAAGGCTTTGCCCAATACAAAATGTCATCTGAGCTTTACGGCTGGAACCTGCCGCTCAAAGACATCGCTTTGATTTTCCGAGGCGGCTGCATCATCCGCGCAGATTTCCTAAACGTGATCAGCGAAGCATTCAGCGAGCAGCCAAACCTGTCAAACCTGATGATCGCGCCTTATTTCTCAGATAAGCTCCAAGCTTACCAAACAGGCATGCGCAAAGTCGTTTGCGAGGGCATCAGCACCGGGAGCTCGTTCCCATGCTTAACAACAGCGCTCTCTTATTACGACGGCTACCGCACAGGACGTTCCAATGCGAACCTCTTGCAGGCGCAGCGCGATTACTTCGGCGCTCATACGTACGAACGGACAGATATGGACGGCGTTTTCCATACGAATTGGTCTGAATAACAGCCATAAAAAAACACGGTCAGTTTCAACTGAACCGTGTTTTTTTCATCAATGGTTTCTTCTTTTTCTGAAAAAGAGAACCAGTACGATCACAATGATCCAAACAATTGGAGACATAAGTAATGTTTTAAATATCATAAACAGTGATACAATAATAGCTAGAAACAATCCCCAAGAAAACAAAGTGAAAATCGGCATGCTTGCTGCTCCATTCTATTTTTGCCTTTTATATCGGTTTACTGAATGAGAACTAAAGGTACACGCTGAAATAACATCAACCTGCCGCTTGTTCATTGTGTCATAAAATGTTCAAATGCCTAACAGTTCTGAATCACAAAAGTCCCGTAAAACCTTGTCTAATTGAGAATCAACCTAGATTTACATTCTCATCTGCACCAAAAAAATGCCTAAATCTTTCCTGTCATAGCTTAATGAAGACGAAAAAAAGTAAGGTATTAATGGGGTTTTGGCTTGACAAAAAATATATATTAATTAATAATTCATATATAATTAGAATTATTATTGAAAGCGAATATGCTTTCTAATACATTTTTAGGAGGAATATACATTATGTCTTTAATCGGTAAAGAAGTACTTCCATTCGAAGCAAAAGCATTCAAAAACGGTGAATTCATCGATGTAACAAACGAATCTCTGAAAGGCCAATGGAGCGTATTCTGCTTCTACCCAGCAGATTTCTCTTTCGTATGCCCAACTGAGCTTGAAGATCTTCAAAACCAATACGCTGCACTTAAAGAATTAGGTGTTGAAGTATACTCTATCTCTACAGATACTCACTTCGTACACAAAGGCTGGCACGACAGCTCTGAAAAAATCGGCAAAATCACTTACGCAATGATCGGTGACCCATCTCAAACGATCTCTCGCAACTTCGATGTTCTTGACGAAGAATCTGGTCTTGCTGACCGCGGAACATTCATCATCGATCCAGATGGCGTTATCCAAACTGTAGAAATCAATGCGGGCGGTATCGGCCGTGACGCAAGCAACCTGATCAGCAAAGTAAAAGCAGCACAATACGTTCGTCAAAACCCAGGCGAAGTTTGCCCGGCTAAATGGGAAGAAGGCGGCGAAACTCTTACACCTAGCCTTGATCTAGTAGGTAAAATCTAAGGAGTGCATTCCATTGGGACTTGATGCAAATATCAAAGCACAATTAAATCAATACATGCAGCTAATTGAGAATGACATTGTTCTCAAAGTTAGCGCAGGCGAAGATGACATTTCTAAGGACATGCTGGCTCTCGTTGAAGAGCTGGCTTCCATGTCATCTAAAATTTCAGTTGAAAAAGCTGAATTAAACAGAACGCCAAGCTTCAGTGTCAACCGTGTCGGAGAAGACACTGGCGTTACATTCGCCGGTATCCCTCTGGGCCACGAATTCACATCATTAGTTTTGGCATTGCTCCAAGTGAGCGGAAGACCGCCTAAAGTAGACCAAAAAGTCATTGATCAGGTGAAGAAGATCAGCGGTGAATACCACTTTGAATCTTATATCAGCCTGACATGCCACAACTGTCCTGACGTTGTACAAGCTTTAAACATGATGAGCGTGCTGAACCCGAACATTACGCACACGATGATCGACGGTGCGGCATACAAATCAGAGGTTGAAAGCAAAAACATCATGGCAGTGCCGACGGTTTACCTGAATGGCGAATCCTTCGGAAGCGGCCGTATGACGCTTGAAGAAATTCTTGCCAAAATGGGCAGCGGCGCAGACGCATCTGAGTTTGCTGACAAAGAGCCGTTTGACGTTCTTGTTGTCGGAGGCGGACCTGCAGGCGCAAGTGCGGCGATCTACACTGCGCGTAAAGGCATCCGCACTGGTGTTGTCGCTGAACGTTTCGGCGGACAGGTTCTCGACACAATGAGCATCGAAAACTTCATCAGCGTTAAAGCGACTGAAGGGCCGAAGCTTGCGGCAAGCCTTGAAGAGCACGTGAAGGAATATGATATTGACATCATGAACCTTCAGCGCGCAAAACGCCTTGAGAAGAAAGATCTTTTCGAACTTGAACTTGAAAACGGCGCTGTGCTGAAAAGCAAAACAGTGATCCTGTCAACAGGTGCCCGCTGGCGCAATGTCAACGTACCTGGGGAACAAGAGTTCAAAAACAAAGGTGTCGCATACTGCCCGCACTGTGATGGGCCATTGTTTGAAGGCAAAGACGTAGCGGTGATCGGCGGCGGAAACTCTGGAATCGAAGCAGCGATTGACCTTGCGGGTATTGTCAATCATGTTACTGTGCTAGAGTTCGCACCGGAACTGAAAGCAGACGAAGTGCTGCAAAAACGTCTCTACAGCCTGCCAAACGTCACTGTACACAAAAATGCGCAAACAAAAGAAATCACAGGCGATCAGAGCGTAAACGGCATCACATACGTAGACCGCGAAACAGGCGAAGAAAAACACGTTGAACTTCAGGGTGTATTCGTCCAAATCGGTCTCGTTCCAAACACAGAATGGTTAGACGAAACAGTTGAACGCAACCGCATCGGCGAAATCATCGTCGACAAACACGGCGCGACAAGCGTTCCAGGCTTATTCGCTGCCGGCGACTGCACAGACAGTGCGTACAACCAAATCATTATTTCAATGGGATCAGGTGCAACCGCCGCTCTCGGCGCGTTTGATTACCTTATCCGCAACTAATAAAAGAAAGCCGCAATATTGCCAGATTGGCAGCATTGCGGTTTTTTCTTTTATTATAGAAAACCTCGACTCAGGCTCTCTGATAAAAGCGCACGATTCGAGCCAACGTTTATAGTTCCTTGCCTCTCATTTGAATGACTTTTTTATACCACTCATATGAATCTTTTTATATGCTTCATCGATTGGTTTCCTTTATTGTCTCGAAAAACACAGATCATATCGTAGCGTTTTTTCATTTCGCCTGTTGTGAAGGGGATGATATCAATAATGCCCCAAGGCGTGTAGCCCAATTTTGGAATGTAAAGAGCTTAGCCTCCTAGACAACCGCCCTACCTAAAAAGGTGCAAGAGAATCTCTCCCTTGCACCCCATATATTAGAATTTCAAACGTGATTTTACTTATAATAATTATAATTATTAAATGTTGCGATCATATCTTCTTGTGTTCCCTTGTTTCCGCGGTTCGTATTAAAGTATAACGTTCCATCATCAAAATCAACAGATTCTATTTCGAAAAGTGTATAGGCACCGCTCGTAATCCGGAAAGACAAATTGTTACGGGTAAACAGTTCTTTCGAAAAGTCAGCTGTTTGAGTTGTTTTTTGTTCTTTAATCAAACTATTTATATCCAAAGGATACGTTAATATAATGCTAACATTAGAGGCATTTCCATTTGCATCTGGTTTTGAAAGCGGCACATATAAGGTTCCTTGGTAGAAGGAAATCCCTTGCTGGATGTATTTAGAAACATCTTCTATCTTATTATTAACTATAGCTTTTGTGTAATTTAGTTTAAAAGTAGCCTCATAATCAAATCGTCCAGTTTTATCATTAAACGTACCAATAAAAAATCTTTTCCCTGATCTAACGATGAATTTATCTGTTCCGACTGAATATGTTATTCCGCTTATAGATAAATTAGAACCTTTATAATTCAGAACGTAAGTTTTGGCAACTTTGTATGTTTTCTTTGTTGTATCTACACTCAGTTTTATTATTTTATTGACATACTTAGTTCCGTCTGACATTGGTGCAACATAAATGCTGACGTTTTTATCACCGGAAGATACTTTTACAGCTAAGTCATTTGCGTGCCCTAAATCATAGCTGGTACTGTTTGTATCTGAATTTTTAAGTAGTGTAACAGTTCTGGTACTGCCCATTTTAATAGAGAATAATTGAGTTTTTTGAGTTGAACTATTAAGTTTTGCTGCATAAATAGCGTTATTGTTGCGATCCACACACATTCCCTGCATCGCAGTAAAATATCCTGATTTTGACAAAGGTGTATAAGTTGTATACGTGTTAAAGTAACCTGATTGAGCATATACAGTTGTGGCGGCTAGACTGCTTATAGCTAAGACAACCGCCGTTATTAAGACTTTTGGTTTTCTAAACATTCACGCTATCCTCCTATATTTTATTTCCAAATTATATATTGAAGAGATTTTATCGTCAATTCATTACCCATTTATGTAAAATTTGATTTCTTACCTTATAAACTAAGAAATTATTTGTTTAACCCTTAAATACTGAACACAAAAAGACCTACCAACGTCTGAGACTTTTGAAGGGAAAATGAATATCTTGGTGATTCAATGTAATGAAATTCAGTGATTTTTATATATAAGGTTTAACAGGAAAAATATCTCTGTTAGTATGACAACCAAAGAGGAGGATAAATTATACAAAGAATAATGAAGCTAACCACAGTAAAACTGGCAGCCTTGGTATTCCTAGTAGGCGCCTTAGCCCTCCCGGTTTTACCTAATGCTGCAGATGCCGCAGAATCTCAAGCTACATACAAAGTTGAAAACCTCAACGATAGTGAACTGAAGATGACGTTCGAGCATGCAGATGTTCATATTGGTACTGATGGAAATAACCCTAAAAGATCATGTAACGGGCGAAGAGCAAATTCTCCCCAAAAGCTCAACTGACAAAAATGGTGACCCTGTTACACTACAATACGAAAAAATCGATCATGGCGTTTTAATCAAAGTTGTAAACCAAGACTCTGGACAAACTAGCGGTACCATCAGCACTCAATCCGTTGGAAAATGTATTCTAGGTACTGGCGGCGGTGCGATAACTGGTGGCGATACACTGATTCTTGCAGGAACTGCTGTAGGAGCAGTCACAATATCCGGCATTGGAACGGTAGGAGCCGGTGCCGTTGGTGCAATGACTTGGGCTGCTGCATCCTGCTTCTAATATAGAACTCTTCTTTCATTAACTATGGAAGGTGGTCCACATGTACAAAATCATCATCCCTGCAATTCTAGCCATCTTCTTGCTCTGGATACTCTTACAGATTTCACTGGAGATGAGTATCTTTAAGAATCCAATGAACTACTTTATTGTATTCATTATCTTTTTCCTTTTTATAAAGATGGTGAAAGAAAAACAACAATAGATTACTTAGGACCAGCTGTAAGAAACCAGATTTTGATTGAAATCTGGTTTTTTGTGTTTCACTTTAATCACTCATTTTAAACGCACTCATTTCGGCATCTCTTTCCCTCGTTTCAATTGTCACAAAAACCAGTTATGCGGTACTATCATATAAAGGTCCAATGATGAAAAATAATGACATACTTTTAAATTCACCTTATCATGCTAATGCTCATAAATAGGGGACGCTCTTATTCTAAAAAGGGGATGGACGATTTTGGAAAGCAAGTACTTAGATCTACTCGCACAAAAATATGATTGTGAAGAAAAAGTGGTAACGGAAATCATTAATTTGAAAGCGATATTGAACCTGCCAAAAGGCACCGAGCATTTTGTCAGTGATTTACATGGGGAGTATCAGGCCTTCCAGCACGTGCTGCGCAATGGTTCAGGGCGAGTCAAAGAGAAGATCCGCGATATATTCAGCGGTATCATTTACGATAGAGAAATTGATGAATTAGCGGCATTGGTGTATTACCCGGAAGACAAGCTGATGTTAATCAAACATGACTTTGATGCGAAAGAAGCATTAAACGAGTGGTATAAAGAAACGATTAACCGAATGATTAAGCTCGTTTCCTATTGCTCCTCGAAGTATACCCGCTCCAAACTGCGCAAAGCACTGCCTGCCCAGTTTGCTTATATTACAGAGGAGCTGCTATACAAAACAGAACAAGCTGGAAACAAGGAGCAATATTACTCCGAAATCATTGATCAAATCATTGAGCTTGGCCAAGCAGATAAGCTGATCACCGGCCTTGCTTACAGCGTTCAGCGGCTGGTGGTCGACCATCTGCATGTTGTCGGCGATATTTACGACCGCGGACCGCAGCCGGACAGGATTATGGAAGAACTGATCAACTATCACTCTGTCGATATTCAGTGGGGAAATCACGATGTCCTTTGGATTGGCGCCTATTCCGGTTCCAAAGTGTGCCTGGCCAATATTATCCGTATCTGTGCCCGCTATGACAACCTGGATATTATTGAAGACGTGTACGGCATCAACCTGAGACCGCTGCTGAACCTGGCCGAAAAATATTACGATGATAATCCAGCGTTCCGTCCAAAAGCAGACGACAACAGGCCAGAGGATGAGATTAAGCAAATCACCAAAATCCATCAAGCGATTGCCATGATCCAATTCAAGCTTGAGAGCCCGATTATCAAGAGACGGCCGAACTTTAATATGGAAGAGCGGCTGTTATTAGAGAAAATAGATTATGACAAAAATGAAATCACGCTGAACGGAAAAACATATCAACTGGAAAACACCTGCTTTGCGACGATTAATCCTGAACAGCCAGATCAGCTATTAGAGGAAGAAGCAGAAGTCATAGACAAACTGCTATTCTCTGTCCAGCATTCCGAAAAGCTGGGACGCCATATGAATTTTATGATGAAAAAAGGCAGCCTTTATTTAAAATATAACGGCAACCTGTTAATTCACGGCTGTATTCCTGTCGATGAAAACGGCAATATGGAAACGATGATGATTGAGGATAAACCGTATGCGGGCCGTGAGCTGCTCGATGTATTTGAACGATTCTTGCGGGAAGCCTTTGCCCACCCGGAAGAAACCGATGACCTGGCGACAGATATGGCTTGGTATTTATGGACAGGCGAATACTCCTCCCTCTTCGGAAAACGAGCCATGACGACATTTGAGCGGTATTTTATTAAAGAAAAGGAAACACATAAAGAAAAGAAAAACCCGTATTATTATTTACGCGAAGACGAGGCAACCTGCCGAAACATCCTGGCAGAATTCGGCCTCAATCCAGATCACGGCCATATCATCAACGGCCATACACCCGTAAAAGAAATCGAAGGAGAAGATCCTATTAAAGCAAACGGAAAAATGATCGTCATCGACGGCGGCTTCTCCAAAGCCTACCAATCCACAACAGGCATCGCCGGCTACACGCTGCTATACAACTCCTACGGTATGCAGCTCGTCGCCCATAAACACTTCAACTCCAAGGCAGAAGTCCTAAGCACCGGAACCGACGTCTTAACAGTGAAACGATTAGTGGACAAAGAGCTTGAGCGGAAGAAAGTGAAGGAAACGAATGTCGGTGAAGAGCTGCTCCAGGAGGTTGCTATTTTGGAGAGTTTGCGGGAGTATCGGTATATGAAGTGAGGGGTATGGGGTTCAGGGATGATTTTCTCTGGGCTCTTTTTTGCAGTTTTAGTGTAAATTGACAAAAAGTCTGTAAGAAGGATTGGAGCAAGTACAGACGTTGAGATTTGAAGAGCGGAGGAAATTGTTCGAGCATGTTTACCGTTCGCCTGTTGCGTCGTTTGAGCCGATACCTACTTCTCAGTGTTTTAGACTAAAAATAGAATCTAGCCCTGAATAAGACAACCGGAATTAGTCGAAACATATTGATCAAATTCTATTAGTATTTAAGAGCACTTCAAGAAATAAAACAATATATGCTCCATCTTGTAATTAATAAAATTACGTTGAAACCAAACAAAAGGACTTTTAAGAATGATTAATAAAATTGAATTCGATTTTGTATTTACAGAAAAAATATATGAGACCTTTTTATTTATACACAAGCTATATTGTGAAACGGATGACGATGATTTTTCATAACCATTACCGATTCCATACAATAAAATACAACTATATTTTCAACTATATTTGCCTCTACTAATGGTACGGTCCACACCGTAACTCTTTAAGGGTAACGATTAGCTTTTTAAGTATGGTTATTATGTTTTTGTATGCATATATAGCTAATCATGCACTGACACGTATCCAGATAGATTTGACAACAAAAAAACACCCTGAGCTGTGACAGGCTACAGGGTGATTCTGGTAAACCACCTCTTGCTAATACAAAGCTTTTTGAAAAGATGTAAATGTTTATTTAACAAATTGTTAAAACACTACAAACCTTATTAGTAACATTTGTAGCATCGATTCCGGGGTTCGGGTCGAAATAGATCTTTAAATATTGATATTATCAGGCTCGATAAAATCAATGTGTAAAATGATTTGAATATGTAATGCAGGTATATAAGTTACACCAACTTTTCTTGTTACCACACTCAACATGTGTGGAAGTGGAAGTGACAGCACAATCATATTAAACAAACACTAATGGAGTAGCAATTAATATAATAAGCTAAAAGCAGATTAGAGGATGGGGTTATTGATAATAATCCAAGTGAACCTTGTTGAAACAGCGAATAAAGTGAATTAAAATCTTTTTTCCAAGATCACTGTTATCTAAAACAGTTCCCAGGCATTTAGTGATTAGGACTTTTTGACCTTTTGCGCTTTTCCAGTATGGTATTCAAAAAAATATAACTCAAGAGGAGCAGAGGTGAGGATTCCAATTTGCATTAATTTACTTTTCAACTATTCTCAATTCATCATTCAACCACACTATTTTTTCATCTAACTCTTTCTGCCAATCTTGTTTTATTGCTTGCGCATACTTAATTGGATTAGCTTCCACATGTTTGGCTTTGTAGCTTTCGTAATCTTTGCTATTAATAATTCTACCAATATTCGGAATTCCATCAACACCTGCAAAATACTGTATAGCGGATAAATCAAGTTCATCTTTAGAAACAAACCATTTTACAGAAAAATCTTTAATGACTTTATCTCGAGTTCGTGTTAATAATTTATGTTTCAGTTCTAGTACATCTTCTTCTGTGTTTAGTTTTATATGATCAATTTCATTCGCGATTTCACGATAAACTTCCAATAAAATTTCTGATTTTCCCTTTTCGTGTAAAGTTTTATAAATTTCTTTAAGTGCAGAGTTATTTCCCGTTGCATACTCATATAACAAACTATCAATTCTGTTATATTTAATAGAAACAGATTTTGTCCCCGAATCATATTTGTTATTAAGATTTGAACCATTTACATCTTTTTGTTCTATATCCTGTTCCATCTGCTTAATAGTTTGAATTTTAGTACTCATTTCTTCTAAAAGTTTTTCAACAATAGATTGATTTTCTAAATTTGACATTTCTGTCAACAAATTTCTCAATTTTATTAAAATAGTGTTATCTATAACTCCTTCAATATTATTAAAGAACTGAATATGAGGATTTCTATACTTCAAATAATATTCTTTAATTGATTTTATATCTTTATCTACAATAAATTTAGTTTCATTTGAAAAAACGTCTAAAATAACATCAACAATGATATTACGGCATGAAGTCATTTGATCTGGAGTTTTTAAATGAAAGAGTCTAAGTTTAGGGAAACCTAATGATTCTTTATTACTGCTCAAAATCGATGAAAGTTTAATAAATTTATCAGAATACCCTATTAAAACTATTTCTTTAATTTTATTCCCTACTGTTAAGTTAGGAACTAATCCTGAGGAATGATCAATATGCAAAGTTTCTAAATTTTTTAAATGAATCTCTTCTTCGTACACATTTTTATCATTGGTTATTAAAATATTAAGCTCTAATAAATTTGTCGATTTTTCTAAGACATTTTTCTCAATTACAAGATTAGTATTCCTTAATACTGTTAATTTTTCTATATTATTCGGTTTATCTGACTTAATAAAGAAAACACTTTTTCTTTTATCTAATAGATTAGATGTAAAGGAGCAGTCGATTATTTCAAGCCTTCTCAATGATTCACATTCAGATATATCCGCACTCTCGTTGTATCCTCCTAATGTGCAATATTCCATTCTAATATAAGCCAATCTACTACCAAGTTGTAAAAGTTGGGTAAAAAAACCATTATCTATTTCTGTGTTGAAAAAAATAACCTTATTCACCCATTTCAGCAACATCAGGAAATCTTCAGAATTGCTAAGTTTGTTAAAGTCATCCGAATCTATTGTTTCTTCAAAATAAATCCGAGAGATTTTAGAAGCATTTTTATTTATTACTAAATTTCTTGCAATATGAAGTACCTTCTCTATATTACTCGGGCTTATTCTCAATTCATTAATATTACGAAAAGTAAAATGGGCTATAGTTAATGATAATTCAGATAATATATCTTCTCTTGGAAATTTATTTATCAAAAAGGAATCTATAGTCTTATATTCCTCATAACTGGATACGATTAATTTATCCTGCATTAATATTTCTAAGAAAGGAACTAGTACAATTTTCTCAGCGATTGAAGAACCAAATTTTCTCAGGATTTCTTCCATCTTAAAAATATAATCATCTTCATAAAAAAAAATAAATACCTTATTTGCTTTTTGAATTAATTTTGTTAAGAATGGAAAATCACTTCCTTGAAGAGAATGTCCTAAAATAAATAAATTATTATTCGTATCTTTACTGTTCAAATCAATAGTAGACATTATCTTTTTTCTTGTTGAATTTAATAATTCATTTTCTTTAATTCTAAACAACTTATCATTTATTAAAGACTGAGAGTAATGAATCTTATCAATTTCCTCACTATCAGTAAACCCCCCTCCGAATAAAATGTTTTCTTCTTCGAGACTGCCATGTATATGAAAAACTCTTTCTTTCGCTTTCTTCACTTCTAATCTAGATTGAGATATATTACTAGGGTCATAAAGTACACTTTCGCATAAGTCCTCAATTGTGTTCGTATAATTAAAATTAATAAAAAATGTGTTTTCATCTTTAATCATTTTTTTAAAAAAAGGATTCACTTCTTCTGTGAATTTTTTGAAATCAGAATTCCCAATCTGAATTGTCTTTTGTTCAATCCACTTTGGGTACTCATCTGAAAGATATTCATGAAAATCCTCTTCTAATCGTTTAATAGAATCATTTACAGACGCTATGTCAAGAATATCGTGCGGTTCTTCATTTTTATGAGATCGGATATTTATTTTTCTAACCGTTTCTTCATATAAACTTTCAAAATCGGACCAATTCAAATGGAAATTTTCATATTTCCTCAGGAAAAGTCTATTATAGTTGTATAATTCATAATCTTTAACGAATCTTCTACTATTTTTAATATATTCAATAAAATTCTGATATGAACTCTTGAGACCAATACTCATATCAAATCCGTTTCCAACAATAACTATATTTCTTGAACTATCATTATTAATATCTATCTTTTCTTGATGTTCTTTGTTCATAAACCATTCTCCCAATAATCTTCTAATGATTCGTTAAATCCATCTAAAGTATCAAACCTAACGTAATTCATCATTCAAAGGTACAATAACTACATCTAATGTCTTTCTCCACTGGCGTTTCAGTTCTGGTCCGTATTTCAATGGTTTTGCATCTGGATGTACAGCTTTATATTTATCAAATTGCTTGCTATTGATGATTCCCCCGATATTCGGAATAGGATCTGCCCCTATCATATATTGAACTGCAGATAAATACAGCTCATCCTCTGCCACAAACCAAGTATTCGCAAATTCCCTAACTGCTTGGCTGCGTTCTTTGGTGAAGAAGCGTCTTTTCACTCCAAGGATATCTTCCTCTTCATCTACTTTTTTCGTATCAATGGCATTTAACATCTTACGGTACACATTTTTTACAATGTCTGATTTCTCCAGTTTTTGAAGTGCGCTTTCGATCTCATCACGGATATTTTGGTTATTGGCCGAGTATGTTTCTAATAGTCGATCAATATACGTTGAATCAATATCATAGATCTTCACTGCGTTTTCTCCATAGAATTCAATGTCCGAGAAATCCGGCTCCGGTCCATCTTGATCCTCTTCATCTATAAGTGAACCCTTAATCGTGTTATAGATACCAATATACTCTTCTAATGTTTTTACCTGTTCTTGAAGTGCTGTTGATTTCTTCATATCATCGTTATAGTCATCATACGTTACTAACGCTTCATAGGAATTATTTAACTCTTGGAACGCTCTCACAAATTCAATCCGAGATTCAATAGGTGAGTTCTCATCAATATCGATTGGATTTGGAATTAACGTAGTTAGTGTTTTGTGAGCCTTTTTAAAGCGTTTCTTCGATTCATCATACGTTGGATAAACAAGACTAGATTCCTCTTGTGCATGAGAATATAATTTCGTCGCATTCTTTACGTTTTGTTCCATTGTAGAAGGTTTTCGGAATGTTACAATTAACCCTTTTGTCTTTCCTGGGTATGTACGATTGGTCCTGGAAAAGGCTTGAATCAAATTGGCATAACTTAAATTTCGATCCACAAATAACGTTTGGATCGTTGGGGCATCAAAACCAGTCAATAACCGATCGACAACAATGACAAGGTCAATTTGTTTCCCAAATTCTTTAAATTCCCCTTTTTTACGAGCTAACCGATTGTTAATATCGCCGTTATACCGTTCAATATCTTCTATCGACCAGGCAGTGTGATAGTAATCGTTATAATCTTTGATAATCTCCATCATTTCATCTTGAGTTTGTTTGGAATCTTCCTCGTTTTCTTGCATTGAATACGTAATCGCAATACGGGGAAAGTCAGGATCTTCAATTGTACGCCCTATTCGGATCGGATGTCCCGCAAACTCTTGTGTCAGCCAATTTGTATCTTTCGTTATTTCTTTAATTGCCTGATAGTAACGTTTCGCCATATCAATGGAACTTGTTGTTAAAATAGCTGATTTTTGTGGGCGACCGTTTTGAAAATCAAATTTAATATAGGCATTATCCGGCCTAAAAATCTTATGAATGACTTTTTGAATATGTTCATCATTCTCGAACGAAGATGGTTCAAGATATGCTTCTTTTTCGATTCCATCCATTTGATCAATCATATCGTTCACTTCATCTGCACTACAATTGGCGTATTTTTCATGATGACGCAGCTGTTCAAAAATATGATTATTTAATGAAGTGGGGTCAATTGTATCTTCATGCTCTACTTGAAACCCTAAAACAGCACCATCGTCTAACGCATTCTTAATGGTATACGTGTGCAAAACGTCTCCATATTGGTCACGAGTAGTGCGAGCTAATCGGCCCTTCGCTTGTTTTTTATTTTCATTAAATATCGGTGTCCCTGTAAATCCAAACCAAGTTGAATTTGGAAAGAACCCCTTAATGACTTCCATGCCTTCTGCACTTAACGCACGATGGCATTCATCCACGACAAAGACAATATGCTGTCCCAGCAGCTTCTTAAAGCGCTGAGTACCTTTTTGTTCCTCTTGCCTTTGTGCATAGCGCATGGCAGCTTCTAATTTTTGGCGGGTAGTAATAATCACTGTATTGGAATTGGCATCAGATAGCAGAGTATGACTTAGCTCCTTTGCACTTCCAGTTCCGACAATCAAACTATTAGACTTGGCATGACCAGAAGAGATACCGGTATTAAACTCAGACGCAAATTTAGTAAACTCTGTCGTCGTTTGATTATCTAAGTCTTTTCGGTCAATCAGCATAATAGTACGATCTACACCTGGTTTTCGAGCCAATAACTTCGTAGACACAAAACTTGTCAACGTTTTTCCTGAACCCGTCGCATGCCAAACAAAGCCGGATTGATGCCTCATGGCGGATGTAAACAAGGCTTCAATCGCATGAATTTGATACGGTTTTAACACTACTAAAGCTTTGTTGTCTTGGTCTTCACTCACAATCGTATAATTGGCAATCAAGCGATGCGCATCTGGAATGTTTAACACTTGTTTCACAAATTCATAGAGATTTTCTACTT
Source organism: Bacillus cabrialesii (assembly GCF_004124315.2). Taxonomy (GTDB): domain Bacteria; phylum Bacillota; class Bacilli; order Bacillales; family Bacillaceae; genus Bacillus; species Bacillus cabrialesii. The sequence continues at coordinate 4,047,636 of NZ_CP096889.1, forward strand.
TTCGATTATCCGTTGTTCGCCAGCTAAAGATCAGTTTCTTATGCATATCTTTTGGCAACGCATTGGCAAAATAGCGAGTCGTTTGTTCATTGGAAATGACAAATAACTGAAGCGTAGAAAAGATATTATTTCTGAACATTCCTTCTTCTGCGTATTTCTTGATTTGATGATAGGCTTGAAATACGCCGTCTTTGGCACTGGCCTGCTTCAACTCAATTTGCACAATAGGCAATCCATTGATGAGAAGTGTCACGTCAAATCGGCGATCACGCCCATCAACATCTGCCTTTTGTTTCGCTATCTGGTGAACGACTTCGTATGTAGAAATTCCTCCGCCAATGTCTTGATTGGAATACAGCACCAGAGACATCGAACCTAAAGAGACATCTTCACGTTCAATCGTAATTCGAGCAATTCCATTTTCCCCTTTGAGCCATTTTGCAGCATCAAAGGGTGTCTGTGTTTTCGATAATAACTCTGTCTTTATCTTGTCAAATTCTTTATCAGTCATTGGATGTTCCCCAATTTCTGATAAGTTATTTTGCGTAATCTTTTGCCGCAAGTTCTCCCACAGGTCTTCTTCCGATTTTAAATCAGGACGATAATTCCACTGATTATACCCTTCGCCTAACACTTCAATCAGGCGGCGCTCTACCTCTGCTTCACCTTTATGTTGGATCGTTGCCATGATTCTCCCCCTCTATATTCGTTAGACAAACATCTTTTGTAGGAAAGCTTTTTTCGTTTCTTTTAAGGCGTCTAATTCGCGTTGGTGAAGGGCGATGGTGTCGTCTAGTCGTTTGAAAAAGTTGCCAATTTCGGTTTGTTCTTCTATACTTGGAAGGTTTATTAGAAAATCACTTAAAGCTTCCTTTGTTATTGTTTTTATAGTTCCTCCTGGAGCCTTCTGCTTTTTCTTCTCAAACAATTGCTGAATAACGTATGCAAAATAATATTTGTTTATTGGTACCTTATAATTTTCAAAAATCAATAGTGTTCTATCAACATAAGAAGAGTATTGTGTAATAGCAACCCTACCAATACTTCCTTGTAAAGTAATTATCACCTTTCCTTCCTCAACAAACACACTTTTGGGTTGTGCTAACTTACTAATCTTTTGCTTGGTATTATCAACTAATTTAAGATTTTCACCGACATCCACAACTTGTACAAAGGGCATCCCATTTTCTTCATCGTACCATTCCTTCTTCCCATACGGTTGTGGAAAAGAACCTCTACGATAATTAGCTATCTCTTCTAACTTTCGCTGTTCCCACTCTCCATCAAATCCCGGAAAACGAACCTCTGGCACAGACTCCCCTTCTTTTGGAAACATTTTTTGCAAGAATCCCTGTTTTGTTTGTTTGAGGGTGGTTAGTTCTTGCTGGTGAAGAGAGATCGTGTCGTCTAGTTGTTTGAAGAAATTTCCGATTTGTATTTGTTCTTCAATTGAAGGTATGCTTAATGGGATTTTTTCTAAATTTTTTCTACTAATTCTTTTATGAGAAGTACCACTAACTTGGTTAGAAATCTCTTTTAATAATTTAGGAGAATTCATTTCTGTCATAAAAAAATAAGAATCAAAACAACCAGAAGGTCTGACCACCATAACATCAACCGCTGTAACCATTTTACTTGAAATTTCAGGTAATATAATAGTTCTTCCAGCTGGCTCAGCCAATCTTGAAACTAATATATCTCCAGGAAAAATCTCATTAGCTTTTAGCTTGCAAAAGCTATCTTGATTTAAATATTTTGCGTGATCTGGTTTATCTAAATAAACGCCTAATCCTAAATTACCAGTTTGGACAATCCTGTATTCTCCTGCATCATGTATATGTTCTTTTTCAATCCAGTCGCCGTCAGAAATTACGTTGCCTACATATTCTTTTAACTTACGTTGTTCCCACTCTCCACTAAACCCTGAAAACCTCACTTCTGGCACACGCTTATTTCCCACGAGTAAACACCTCTAACGCACCCTTAATCCATTCTGCATTTTCTTCATCATATTGTAGCGAAGAAATCATGTCATATATACTAGATTCTAGTTCTGCTTTTTCTTTTCGAATGTCTTTGATTTTTGAGCCAATCGCAGCCATATCCACAGGTTCTTCTTCTTCAAAGGTATCTACGTATCGAGGGATGTTCAAATTGAAATCATTCTCTTTGATTTCATCGAATGTTGCAACGTGGGCATATTTCTCGACATCTTCTCGTTTCTTATACGTTTCGACAATTTTATCAATATGTTCTTTAGAAAGTTTATTTTGGTTCTTTCCTTTTACGAACTCTTTACTTGCATCAATAAATAACACATCACGAGTGCTGCGATTTTTCTTCAAGATGATGACTGTTGTTGGAATCGACGTTCCAAAGAATAAGTTTGCCGGCATACCGATTACCGCATCAATACTGCCATCTTCCAATAATTTCTTGCGAATTACACCTTCCGCCGCTCCACGGAACAGAACTCCATGCGGTAAGACGATGGCCATTGTTCCCGAATCTTTCAAATGGTAGAACCCATGTAAAAGAAAAGCAAAGTCAGCTTTTGATTTTGGCGCTAACTTTCCATAACGATTGAATCGCGAATCATCTAAGAATGTAGCATCTGCAGACCATTTTGCAGAGTATGGTGGATTCATCAGAACGGCATCAAAGGTATATGGTTCATCTGTCGGCCAATCTTTATTCAATGTATCTCCATTACGTAAACGCATATCTTCTTTATTCACACCATGCAAGATTAAGTTCATCTTCGCTAGATTAAAAGTTGTTGTGTTTAGTTCTTGCCCATGATACTTTACACTATCTGGATGATTAATATAGTTTCGAATATTCAACATTAAAGAACCGGATCCCATCGTAGGATCATATACACTAAACAATTTTTTGTCTTCTTGACCGATTGCAGTAATTCGAGCCATCATTTCAGATACTTCATGAGGTGTATAGAATTCTCCAGCTTTCTTACCAGCTTCAGAGGCAAATTGACCAATTAAGAACTCATAGGCATCTCCAATTACATCGCCATTATGCCCAATTACATCGACATCATTTAGCTTCCTTAGTACTTCTGAAATGGTAATGTTTCGTTGTTGATCATCTGATCCTAGTTTTTTTGATTTTAAATCCACATCATCAAACAACCCATTAAATTGATCATATTTAGTAGACAAATCAATAAAGGCTTTATTCAGGTCATTTAACTGAAACGTGTTTAGTTTCGCTTGATTGGTTAATACATTAAATAAATACTCTGGTTCAATATCATAGCCTAATGTATCAACTAACGTTTCAATCAAATCACTTTTTATCTCTTCATCTCCTAATAAATCCTTATACAATTGCGTTTGTTTTTCTTGTGTGTTGTATTTATCTAGAGATTCATCTGCTATTTCAACTACTTTTTCTAATAACTTGTCAGATAAGTACTTGTAAAAGATTAATCCTAATAAGTAGTTTTTATATTCTGATGCATCCATTTTGCTTCGCAAGTTATCTGCAGCACTAAATAATATTGCGTTTAATTCAGCCATATTGTGTTCCTCACTTTTTCTATTATTGGTCTAATTGCTTTAATACTCCTAAATAAAGTTGCTCTTCAAGTTCTACTTGTTTCTTTGCCAGAGCTTGATGCTTTCTAGAAAATGAAATAAGCTTTTCCTATTGTCCGTAGCATCTTAATACATTGTAATTTGATATTCAACTCTTTTAAAATTGCTGAGCTTAATTTTGGTACATTACTTCCCTGTATAGAAAATTCCATTTACTTTTTCATGAAGTACGATCCATTCAGTGGTTAACATAAATATCTACTATCTAAATGATTATGTTCAATTAAGTGTTTCGCAAAGTTTTGGTTTATGATCTTCCCTTGGTTTAACTTACTTACCATACCGGCTTTAGAACTAACATGACTAAATGTTATTTATGATAAGGCTCCCCACGATTAATCCGAAAAGCCCGATAAATCTGCTCGACTAGTATGAGACGCATCAACTGATGAGGAAACGTCATTTTTGAAAACGACAGCTTTTCATCCGCTCGCTTCATCACCGCGTCACTCAATCCGAGTGATCCGCCGATGACGAAGGTGACTTTGCTTTTTCCATAAGTGGCCAGCTTATCTATTGTATCGGCTAGTTCTTCGGATGTTTTCATTTTTCCTTCGATGGCGAGGGCGATGACGTGGGCGTCGGGGCTGATTTTTGATAGGATGCGGTCGCCTTCTTTGTCTTTTATGATTTTCATGTCCTGGTCGCTTAGGTTTTCCGGCGCTTTTTCGTCCGGGAGTTCGATGATGTCGATTTTTGCGTAGGCCGAAAGTCGTTTGGTGTATTCTTCAATGCCTTGCTTGAGGTATTTTTCTTTTAGTTTTCCGATTGTCACAATATTGATATTCACAGGTCATCCCCACTTTAAAAACAAGTTATTCATATATATTGTCCACAATTGTGGATATCTTTTCTGTATTTTGTGTAAGATCATTCGTTCCCCACTATATATACTGCGGGGTCTCCACATAATTCACAGGCTGTGGATAAACTGTTAGTATGTTCGATTTTTCTGATTTCGGGCGGCAGTTCGTGGTCGTCTATGTACATATCTAGCACGGTTTCGATGTGTTCTTCACAGGAATAATACGTTTGTTTCATGTTCAAATCCTCCGATGGTTTCTTGCATTTTTGCAAATATTCTCTTCCCAATATAACCTATTTATTCACATGTTAGTAGTGCTTCGGGCTGAGTTTTATCCACAATTCGACAAACAAGCTGTTGATGACTCTATTTCGCTCGTATGTTAGTTTGGATGCAACCGATGTGTGGGGAGGTCTGCATTTGCGCTCCAGATGGATTTGGCTTTTTGTGATCATGTTGTTGCTTGCTGGGTGTTAGTCGTCTTATTGGGTGTTAGAAAAGGAGAGAATTGGTGAAGGCAGTTCAGAGCTAGAATTGTATGCAAATTATCTTCAAACACATGATGATGTAAAAGGGTATCAAGGTTTCACCATTTTAGAAGGCAGAAAGATGGTTATTATGTCTCTCAGAAGCAGCGAGAAAGAAAAGAAGCTTGAAGTGTCGGACGTCAAATATACACCTAAGGAAACGATTGTAACTGTGAAGCGAAAACCCGCTCCAAAAGCAAATGAGAAAAACCCTTATATTCTGATTGGACTGGACAAAAGCAAATGAGAAAAACCCTTATATTCTGATTGGACTGGACAAAAGCAAATGAGAAAAACCCTTATATTCTGATTGGACTGGACAAAATCGAAGGGGAATTCATCGTACAGGATGAAATGGGAAGTCGATTTGATGAAACAGATTACCAGCAATAAAGCCGGCGTTCAGAGAACGTCCGGCTTTTTCTCTTATTTCAGCGTTCCATGTGGGTCGATGACGAATTTTTTGGCTGCGCCTTTGTCGAAGTCGCTGTAGCCTTTTGGCGCGTCGTCCAGAGAAATGACGGTGGCGTTGACGGCTTTTGCGATCTGCGATCTGCCGCTCAGGATCGCTTTCATCAAATTGCGGTTGTATGTCATGGCGGGTGTTTGTCCGGTGACGAAGGTATGGGCTTTGGCCCAGCCGAGTCCGAAGCGGATTTTTAACGAGCCTGTTTTGGCGTCTGCATCCTTTGCACCGGGATCTTCGGTCACGTATAAGCCTGGAATGCCAAGGCTGCCGCCGACCTGGGTGACCTCCATGATCGAGTTCAGCACAGCGGCTGGCGCTTCTCCTTGATTGCCGTGACCGGATGCTTCAAAGCCGACACAGTCCACTGCGGCATCAACTGTCGGTTCGCCTAGTATTTGTTCAATTTGTTCGCCGAGGCGGTCGTGTTTTTGCACGTTGACTGTTTCACAGCCGAAGCTTCTCGCCTGTGCCAGTCTGTCTTCGTTCAGATCACCGACAATGACGGTGGAGGCGCCTAGGAGCTGAGCGGAGTGTGCAGCTGCCAAGCCGACAGGACCCGCTCCCGCGATATAGACGGTTGAACCTGTTTGCACGCCCGCTGTATAAGCTCCATGGAAGCCGGTCGGGAAAATGTCGGACAGCATGGTCAAATCGAGAATCTTTTCTAGCGCCTGTTCTTTATCAGGGAATACTAAAAGCTGAAAATCAGCGTACGGCACCATGACGTATTCAGACTGGCCGCCGACCCAGCCGCCCATATCGACGTAGCCGTAAGCCGATCCCGGCCGGTCCGGATTGACATTCAGGCACACATGCGTTTTCTGCGTTTTGCACATCACACAGCGTCCGCAGGCAATATTGAAAGGAACGGATACGATATCGCCTTTTTTGATAAATTCGACATCACGCCCCGTTTCAATGACTTCTCCCGTAATTTCATGCCCGAGCACCAAGCCTTCTGGCGCCGTTGTGCGGCCTCTGACCATATGCTGGTCGCTTCCGCAAATGTTGGTTGTAATGACTTTGAGAATAACCCCATGCTCACATTTTCGATTCACATTCGCCTTCGGGACGCCGGGCCCGTCCCTCAAGATTAACTCCGGATAACCGATATCCTCCACCGCTACAGTCCCTTTGCCTTTGTACACAACCGCTTTGTTTCCTGTCAACGCCATTCCTCCCATTCATGTGTTTGGACTCTCCGTCCTTGAACATGACTTCGGTTCGGCATGACTCTTTCCCTTTCTCACGACTGTTTTTTCTGTATTCTTATAACAACAAATATGCCAAGAAAGCAGCCAATAATGGTTCCGCCGATGTCTAAGAAGTCGACTTTACATCCATTTAACAGGAACACAGTAATGGCCGAAACCAGGCTGATAATAACCGCCAGAAGAATGACCCGTTTGGTAAGCATGCGATTCCTCCTTTACCCACCATTCAATTAGTACGTCTATTTTACAATAATTCACAAATTTTACACAAAATTAATTTTAAATAGTAGGATATCTCAGGAAATTTGTTGAATTTTATATTTGATTTCAAAAAAATGGGAGGGAAAAAGATGTTTAAAAAAATCGTGATTGGAACATTGGCTTTGGGAATTTCACTTGGTGTTGGGGGCACTTTTGCTAGTCCTGCTTCTGCGGCTGAATCCTCTGTACAGGAAGTGAAAGCACAGGCCACCAAGTATATCTCCAATTATAAAGTAACTTACTGGGGCTACTCTGATGTTGATGATATTCCTAAATATTACAATTACTCACTAGACGGCTATACAGGAACATTAAAACTCTCTCATCTAGAACCACGTTATGATGGCGGCTGGACAGCGTTCTATTATGGATATGTATCAAATTAAGCAACAGAAAAAGAGACTTCCTGCAAGTCTCTTTTTCGTATTTCCTGAGAAATAATGTGACAATAATAGTCGCTTAAAACCCCTTCATCACCTCAACATCATACAGCTTCAAATGACTCTTCGGCGCCACGACGTCCTTTACCTTCCCGATCTCTTTTTCCTTCACTTTCTTTCCGGTCTTCAGGCTGTACTGTTCAATGTATGCAGGCTTGTTGTACGTGTATGTGAAGAAATAGAGGCTGGTGCCTTTTTGGGTGATTTCTTTGAAATCGGCTTTCATTTTTTCTGGTGAAAGGGTGAAAGCGATGCTTGTTTTTCCTGTCTTTGCATCGATTTTGTACACCTTTCCGAAGCCGTCAATGAAGTAAATGTCCCCATCATAAGAGAAAAAGCTGTTCTTAAAGCTGAAGGGCATGGAGCTGTATATCGTTTGTTCGTCGTTTTTGTATTCGGCGATGTCGTGCAGTTCGACATTGCCGCTTTTTTTGTCGATCTTGACCATTTGATAAAGATTGCGCGCCTTTTGGCCGCGAATCATGACATAAACCGCTTGGTCGTCCACAGCAAGCTGGGATTCAACTGAGGCTCCTTCCCGGTACTGCCATTCCGTTATGTTGTGGCAGGTGAGCTTCTTTTGATCCGCTTGAATCTGGAGGAGCTGATAGCCTTTTTCGTCAGCTGTCGGGACGAGTGCGTAAATAATGCCGTCATGGAAACCGGAGGCGCGGATGTAGTAGGGGATGACATCTTTTTTCCACTCTCCGTCGATCTGGCGGTATAGCTCTGAACGGTACCCGTCTCCCTTTTTGTCGTAGCCTGAGTTGTATAAGGTGTAAAAGCCATCCGTGTTTTGCAGAAAGCCAGCGCTGTCTCCTGTGTGTTGATACCCTCTTTTATGGGAGCGCAGGCCGTTTTTGATCGTGTAAATCGTGTTTTTATCCTCCAGCATCACACTGTCGCCGTGTACCTTGGCTGAGCCCAGCTCAAGGCCCTTCATCTTAAATGAAGACAGCGACCCGTCCTGGCTGATAAAAAGGGCGTAGCTTTTCCCGCCGCCCAATGCATCTTGATCCGCAGAGGTGGAGAGATACAGCAGGACTTCTTTGTCATCGAGAAAATCAGGGTCTCTGAGATCCTGCTGACTCACGGCTTTATGGCTTTTGAGAGGAGAAACGAAGACAAATAGTGCGATTCCTGCGAGAGTCAGCATGGCGATGGTGATCATCAGCTTCTTCATATCCTTCTCCTTATCTGATGGTCATAATGGTTGCTGTATAGGATGAGCTGGTGATGTCGCGCGGATACACCCCTAAGCCTCCGTTGCTGTCTATATCAATGCCTGCTTTCAGCAAAAAGGCGGACCAGAGAAGCTTTGAACAGTTTTTGGCGCCGTCATGTCCGGTATTTCTGTTATTGACGAAGTTAAATGAGTATGGGTCGCCGACTTTTGATACCGCCCAGTCGGCAGCAGATGTTTTTTGAGAAGAGGTTACACTAACTGTCTGCACAATGGAGTTGTCTTCCACGTCTCTGGCATTGTAAGCGATCTGTCTGACGCCGTCGCTCGGGACAGATTCAACAATTTTGTCAGCGGCGGAGTACATGCCGACGTGGCCGTGATTGTAGTAGGCTGTGTAGGAGTTGGTGTAATAGATATTCCCTTTCGCGCTTGTCGGAAGTTTTTTCGTGCCCGACGAGCCGCCCATGATGGACATGCCGCTTTCCTTAGCGAGCCGGTCTCCCTCAGCTTTATCAGCTGTGATTTCCTTATAGAACTGCTTCAGAATGACGTCTTGCTTTACGTTCTGCTGTTTGGCAATCTGGCTGGCGGATTTCATTACTTCTTCTGGTGTCGTGCCCGGCTGCAGTTCGGCGATTTCTTCAGCATAGTCTGTGGTCTTTACAGCTTTGGCGGGAGAAATAAACAGGCCACCGCAAATTGTAAGCGCTACCATAAATATTGTTACCCTTTTCTTCAACTTCATTACATCTCCTCTTTTCTTGTGAATGTAGGAAAGCTGACTTCCTCACCCACATTATATTAGGAAAATAAGGAAAGTAACTAGGTTATTTACAGAATTTTTAGAAATCATTTACAGAAAAAGGGCCTTTACAAGACCCTCTTCGTTAAAGCTTCTTGCTCATCACCACGTCCGTTTCTTGAAATCCGGTTCGCTCGTATAGCTTCCGCGCTGTCTGATTATGGGCAAAGACGTGGAGGGACAGCTTCCGAATCCCCATACTGCGTGCCGTCTGATCTAATGCCGCCAATGCTTGCTTTGCGTAGCCCTTGCCGCGGTATGGTTCATATAAACCAAAATCGTAAATAAATGCTTCCTGCTGCGGATGCTCCGGTTCAGCGTGTATCCAGAGCCAGCCCACGATTTCCTTTTCATGCAACGTGAGGCTCCATAAATGATGATGGGGTGTTTCCAGCCCCTTCGGAAGCAGATCTGAAAAGGTTTGCTTAGACAAAAGCGGTGCATCTTCAGGCAGCCATGTGCCCGCCTTTACCTTTTCTTCCGCGTAATGCTTCGCTGTGTACGTAAGATAAGATCGAAATTCTACTGTTTGCATGGGAGTCAGCATCATTGTCATATCATCTCTCCTTTAGATATTGACTAGAGGATTTTACATAAAATAGAAAGAGGTGTTACTATCAGAATAAGCAACTGAGATTGATAAGTCACTAGAGAAAGGAGTTTCACATGAATAAAATTGCACCCGCAGAAATCGCTAACATGCTCAACGATTGGTACCTTGCGATCAAGAAACATGAAGTTGAAGAATCCACCCGTTGTTTTGAAGAAGTGAAGCCTTTATTGGACGACATGGAAGAGGATCAGGAAGTGCTTGCCTATTTCTCCTTATTGGAACTGCGCCACAAGGTTTTGCTTCACGAAGCGAGAGGACAGGGCTTTCAACATGAGGAGCCTTCCCATATGAATGCTACGTCAGACATGCTGAAATATTACTTTTTTCTGTTTGAAGGCATGTACGAAGCCTATAAAAATAATTACGATATTGCCATTGGGCTGTACAAAGAGGCCGAGCAATATCTTGGCAACATTCCCGATCCGATCGAGAAAGCCGAATTTCACCTGAAGGTCGGAAAACTCTATTATAAGCTGGGACAAAATATTGTCTCTCTCAACCATACACGGCAAGCCGTCAAAACGTTCAGGGAAGAGACCGATTATAAAAAGAAACTGGCTTCCGCGCTTGTCACCATGTCAGGCAATTTCACCGAGATGAGCCAGTTTGTAGAAGCTGAAACGCATTTGGACGAAGCGATTCGGATCACGAGAGAATTAGAGGATCATTTTTTTGAAGCCCAGCTTTTGCATAACTTCGGGCTTCTTCATGCGCAAAGCGGCAAATCGGAAGAGGCGGTCTCCAAATTAGAAGAGGCCTTACAGAACGAAGAATACGCCCGCTCTGCCTATTACTATCATTCTGTCTACTTGCTGATACGAGAGCTGTTTAAGATCAAAAAGAAAAATCAGGCCCTATCTTATTACCAAGAGGCGAAGGAAAAATTGACTGCTGAGCCGAATAGAATATGTGAGGCAAAAATAGACATTTTATATGCCATTTATGCAGAAGGAGGTCATGCGGAAACGTTTCACTTATGCAAACAACAGATGGATGATTTGTTGTCCGAGAAAGAGTATGACAGTGTAAGAGAACTTTCCATTTTGGCTGGCGAACGGTATAGAGAGCATGAGCTTTACAAAGAAGCTGCCCACTTTTTTTATGAGGCCTTACAAATTGAAGAATTCATTAAACGAACGGAGGTTATATAAATGAAAAAATTTCTGATTGGCGCAGGCGTCGCAGCTGTGATTTTATCTGGGTGGTTTATTGCCGACCATCAAACCCATTCAGAGGAGATGAAAGTCGCTGAGAAAATGATTGGCTAATAAAGAAAACCCCCGCGGCGCGGGGGTTTTTTGTTACAGCAATTTCTTCCCTAGCAGGGATTCTACGAGCTCTACTGCTGTTTGGCCAGTCTTGTTTTCATGATCAAGAATCGGGTTGACCTCAACAAATTCAGCTGAGGTGATGATGCCTGCGTCATACAGCATTTCCATAGCCAGATGGCTCTCCCGGTAGCTGATGCCGCCGACGACAGGGGTTCCGACACCCGGTGCGTCGTTCGGATCAAGTCCGTCCAGATCAAGGCTCAGATGGACACCGTCACATGCTGATAAATAATCAAGGGTTTCTTCAATCACCTTTGTCATGCCGAGACGGTCGATTTCGTGCATCGTGTACACCTTCATGCCGCTTTCCTTAATGTACTTGCGCTCCCCTTCATCAAGAGAACGGGCGCCGATGATGACGACGTTTTCCGGTTTGATTTTAGGCGCATAGCCTTCAAGGTTAACCAGCGACTCGTGGCCGATGCCGAGGCTGACGGCAAGCGGCATGCCGTGAATATTGCCTGATGGTGATGTTTCAAGTGTATTCAGGTCGCCGTGCGCGTCATACCAGATGACGCCGAGATTATCGTAATGCTTCGCTGTGCCTGCCAGCGTGCCGATCGCAATACTGTGATCGCCGCCCAGGACAAGCGGAAATTTTTCTTCTTCAATGACCTTGTTGACCTTTTGAGCGAGTTTTTCATTTCCCGCCAAAACGGAATTCAGGTTTTTCAGTTCTTCGTCATTGTTGATCTTTTCGCGATTGATCGGAATGTCACCGAGATCTTCAACCGTATACCCCATGTCTGACAGCCTTTCAATCAGATGGGCGTACCGGATGGCACTCGGGCCCATGTCCACTCCGCGTCGTGCTTGTCCTAAATCCATTGGCATTCCAATAACCGAAATCGTTTTATCCATCTGTGATTCCACCTCAACATATAAGATAATGTCCTATGCGGGTTATAACAAAGATGACTTGCGGACAACGTTTTTAAAGCTCTAGCTGACGATTTGCCTGCTGGCGTTTTTTAATGACAACATGATATATAATGTAGCAAATGACCATAAACGGTACGCCGCAATACAGCGCGATACGCTGCTCCGGATCAAATGCAAGGCTGATGAGAACGACCGTATTTAACGTCAGGCCAAGTATCGGAAGCACCGGATACAGCGGTGTTTTGAATTTCAAATCTTCTGTCTTGCCGCCTTCACGGATATATTTGCGTCTGAACATAATTTGGGAAAGCGAAATCGTAATCCAGCCGACCTGCGCGCTCATGCCCGCCAAGGATAACAGCACCATATATACGGTTTCAGCCTGCGCAAATTTCGTCAGAAGTGACAGGCAGGCCACAGCCATCGTTACGATTAACGAGTACATCGGCACACCGCGCTGGTTTGTTTTGCCCAGCGCTTTGAAGGCCTGTCCTTCATTCGCCATCGCGTACAGGATACGTGTCGATGCGTATAAACCTGAATTCGCAACGGATAACAGCGCGATTAAAATGACAAAGTTCATGATATCTGCGGCATATGGAATTCCGATTTGCTCAAATACGGCAACAAACGGACTTTCCACGACTCCCGCCTGTTTCCACGGGATCATCCCGGCAATGACAATAATGGAAAGAACAAAGAAGACAAGCGTTCTCCATACTGTCTGTTTGATGGATCGCGGGATCGTTTTTTCAGGGTCTTCACTTTCTCCCGCTGCAACCCCGATCAGCTCAGTTCCCTGGAACGCGAAGTTCACGGTAATCATCGTAATCAGCATTGCCTTTATGCCGTTCGGAAATAACCCATCTTCATAATAATGTGACAGAAACGGCGCCTGCTCTCCGCCCTTCAGATCGATCAGGCCAAACATGGCGGCTCCGCCGAGAATAATAAATAAAAGGATAATCAAAATTTTAATGCCTGAAAACCAGAATTCAGATTCTGCAAAGGCTTTTGTGGTGATCGCATTTAGAATAAACATCAGTGCCGCAAATACCAGACACCAGATCCACACGTCTACGTGCGGAAACCAGCGTTGCATCAGCTGCCCCGCTGATAAGAATTCAATGGCGCATGTAACCGCCCAGCCGAGCCAGTACAGCCAGCCGAACGCAAACCCGAAAGCCGGGCTGATAAATTTTGTCGCATAGGTCTGGAAGGACCCCGACACAGGAAAGGCGACTGCCAGCTCTCCTAAACAGAGCATCGTCAAAAACATGATAAAGCCGCCCACTAAATAGGACAGAACCGCACCGAGCGGTCCTGCTTGGTTAATGGTAAACCCGGTTCCAAGGAAGAAACCGGTTCCGATCACTCCGCCCAATGAAATCATGAACAAGTGGCGTGATTTCATTGTCCGCTGGAGCTGATTTCCGTTGTCTTGGTTTGTATTCACATTCTGCACCCCTTCAGCAACTTGTATTGGATCTAAGCTGGAACATCTACATGTTGCGTATCCCAGTTTGCTGTCCAAAGAGTCTCTATCTATTTAATATAAAATTCACTTCTTCTCATAAAGATACATTATACTAAAATACTGTAGCTGAGCAAATAGGGTGTGCTGATTTTTCTGTTGTAAATTTATACAAACGAAGTGAATATCCCGCCATGATGCGGATTTACGCGTTTTGCAGCACGTGCTTAATTTTCTCTATCGCCCAATCCAAATCCTTTTTGGAAATGATTAATGGCGGTGCAAAACGAATGACTGTATCATGCGTTTCCTTGCATAAAAGCCCTTCTTCCTTCAAACGCTCACAATACGGACGTGCGGCTTCCGTCAATTCGACACCGATAAACAGCCCTCTGCCGCGGACTTCTTTAATGACAGGGTTATCAATGCTCTCAAGCTCACTTTTAAAGTAATCACCAAGCTCAAGAGAACGATCCGCCAGCTTTTCATCCTCCAGCACTTCCAATGAAGCGATAGACACTGCACATGCTAGCGGGTTTCCGCCAAATGTGGAGCCGTGTGAGCCAGGGTTAAACACGCCTAAGATCTCACGGTCCGCCGCAATGCATGAGATCGGGAACACACCGCCGCCAAGCGCTTTGCCCAAGATATACATATCCGGTACAATGCCGTCCCAGTCACAGGCAAACGTCTTGCCTGTACGTCCAAGACCCGTTTGAATTTCATCCGCAATAAACAGAACATTCTCTTCCTTACAAATCGCCGCCGCTTCCTGCAAAAACCCTTCAGGCGGAATCACAATGCCCGCTTCGCCTTGAATCGGTTCGAACAAGAATGCCGCTGTATTCGGCGTAATGGCCTGACGAAGCGCTTCCGCATCGCCGTAAGGGATTAATTTGATTCCCGGAAGCATCGGGCCGAATCCCCGTTTATATTCCTCTTCAGAAGAAAGAGATACCGCCAGCATTGTGCGGCCGTGGAAGTTTCCGACACATGCGATAATTTCCGCTTGATTGTCTGCTACGCCCTTCACTTCATAAGCCCAGCGTCTTGCCGCTTTCACCGCGGATTCAACCGCTTCAGCTCCTGTATTCATCGGCAGAATCATCTCTTTGCCTGTCAGCTTAGCTGTTTTTTCGTAAAACGGCCCCAGCTGATCGTTGTGAAACGCGCGTGACGTGAGGGTGATTTTATCAGCCTGATCCTTCAATGCCTGAATGATTTTCGGGTGTCTGTGACCTTGGTTTACCGCAGAATAAGCACTCAGCATATCCATATATTCATTGCCTTCCGGGTCCTTTACCCAAGCACCCAGCGCTTCAGAAATAACAATCGGGAGCGGATGATAATTATTGGCTCCGTAATGAGACGTCTGATCAATAATTTCTTTGGATTTAGATAAAGCTGGCATATTTGAATTCCCCCTTGTTTTCTGTTTCAACATGTTATCCTGCTTTCCCTTTTTATAAATGCAAGTTCTGTGCCAAATCAAGATTTCGTGTGTTTTCTACAATTTTCGAGAACAAGGTGCAAAAACATTCTGATATTTCGCGCAAAAATTTCAGCAAGTGCAAAATTCTTTTGCATCTCAAATAACTATATCAACAAAGAAGGTATTCACAAATCGGATAAAATAATTCTTTTAAATAAAAATAGTTAAAATAAGTACTAAAATAAAAAAGCGTAATCTGAATTGTAATTACGCCTTTTAGTCCTTAGTTTAGCTCTTTTTGATATATGAAATAAGATGCGAATACGGATAACAGTATACTACCTATTGCAGCTATAAAAATAATGGGCTCTGTAAAAGACTCAGGAATAAATGCAGTTAAAACAATAATGATTCCAGCAAGAACAAATATTCTTGAACTTAATCTATGTGTAAGCCTCCATACATTTTCACTGCTTAATGTCCAAGGAGTTCTAATTCCCAAGAAAAAATTCGGTCTAACCTGCTGAAGAAAATTACCAAAAACCATAAATATAGCTCCAAGAATAAATGATCCTAAATAGGGAATAGGAAGTTTAACACCCAGCCCCGTCAATATTGTAATCAAATTAATGAGAAATAAGACGAGAAACATGGTATTAAAAATAGATAAGTATGCACGAGTAAAGGTCGGATAGTTTCGTCGAGGATCAATTTTAGGAATAAGCACCATAAGAATATATTGTACTATCATTATACCTACCAACGTTGCTATGGCCGTAGGTTTCTTTGAAAAGTCATCTGCTTCACCACTTATACCCCAGTGTGTTGCCAATTCATTAGGTAAGTGTGAATATGTTATAACCCAAGCTAAAATGGTTAAGGCTATCATAATTAGTGCAAAGAAATATTTTTTCATCATTCTCCACCTTCCTTCTTGTCATGGTCTGTATCTGTAAGGGAAAAAAACCAGCCAATAAGATCTTGAAGTACAGTAGTATTTAAAGAATAAATAATAAATTGGCCCTTTTTTTGGTCTCGTACTAAATCCGTGTACTTTAAAATATTTAAGTGATGAGAAATACTAGGTTTTGACATATCAAATTGGTCAGCAATTTGCCCGGCTGTTAAATCTTGTTGTTTTAACAAATCCAAAATCCTTCTCCTTGTAGGATCGGCCAGAGCTTTAAAAGCCTTATTCAAATAATTCTCCCCCCTTTTGGTAAACATTAGGATTTAGATATTTACCTAAATAATAAAACATTTTATTTTTCCAGTCAATATACAACACCAGTATTTCCTTCCTTTACGATAAAACGATATTAGGATTAACTGTAATACAAATCCTAAGTGCAAAATTCTTTTGCATATCAACTCCATTCTTTTATAAAATAGAAGCAATATTAAGAAAATAATTGAGGGAGGTTTATACAGTGGTCAAAGACAGCGAATTCCTCACATTGGTTTTTCAAAGCATTTTGGATGAAATCGATGTTGGCCTGCACGTAGTAGACGAGCACGGACACACGGTCGTTTATAATAATAAAATGATGCAGATTGAAGATATGGAGAAGCATGACGTCCTGAATAAAAACCTGATGGATGTGTTTATGTTTTCTACACAGCAGGACAGCACACTTGTACAGGCTCTTCAGGAAGGCAAAACGATTAAAAATGTGAAACAGAGCTACTTCAATAATAAAGGCCAGGAAATCACGACGATCAATCATACCTATCCCATCGTCAAGGATGGCAAAATCAGGGGCGCAGTTGAAATTGCCAAGGATGTGACAAAGCTCGAACGGCTGATCAGAGAGAATATGAACAAAAAAGGCAGCACAACCTATACCTTTGACAGCATTCTCGGCACCAGTCCGGCCATTCAAGACGTCATCGAAAACGCGAAGCGGGCAACGCGCACATCATCATCTGTCCTTCTCGCAGGCGAAACTGGCACGGGAAAAGAGCTGTTCGCGCAAAGTATCCATAACGGCAGCGACCGTTCAGGCGGCCCGTTTATTTCACAAAACTGCGCGGCACTGCCAGACAGCCTTGTGGAAAGCATTTTATTTGGAACGAAAAAAGGCGCGTTTACCGGCGCTGTGGACCAGCCCGGCCTGTTTGAACAAGCCCATGGCGGCACGCTGCTGCTAGATGAAATCAACTCGCTGAATCTGAGTCTGCAGGCGAAGCTGCTGCGCGCTCTTCAAGAACGGAAAATCAGGCGCATCGGTTCGACTAAGGATACGCCGATTGACGTGCGTATTATCGCCACGATGAACGAAGACCCGATTGATGCGATTGCGGGCGAACGAATGCGGAAGGACTTGTATTACAGGCTGAGCGTCGTGACACTGATCATCCCACCGCTCAGGGAACGGAAAGAAGACATTTTGCTTCTCGCGTCTGAGTTCATCCAGAAAAACAACCACCTGTTTCAAATGAATGTCGAACACATTAGCGAAGACGTGAAGCAATTTTTCCTATCGTACGACTGGCCGGGAAATATTCGGGAGCTTGAGCATATGATCGAAGGCGCAATGAATTTTATGACAGATGAGCAAACGATTACGGCTTCCCATCTGCCCTATCAATACCGCATGAAAATCAAGCCGGCTGACATCCCAGAGCCTGAAACACCAAAACACCATCCAGCCGCGGACTTAAAAGAAAAAATGGAGAGCTTCGAAAAATATGTGATTGAGAACGTGTTAAGAAAACACGGCCATAACATCTCGAAAGCTGCTCAAGAGCTTGGCATCAGCAGACAAAGCCTTCAATACCGGCTGAAGAAATTTTCCCACTCGCCTGCCGAGTAATAGCCCTATTCTGCGGCAGGAAGCCTGATCAGAAAAACAGTGCCTCTGCCGATTTGACTTTTGACGTCAATCGTCCCATTATGGCTGTCGATAATCGACTTTGTAATGGCAAGCCCCAATCCCGAACCTCCATATTTTCGGGAACGGGATGGGTCTGCCCTGTAAAACCGGTCAAATAAATACGGCAGTTGCTCAGGTGCCGCAATCAGATGAGAAACATCTTCTGCATGAAAGAAAGAATGGCAACTACGCGGACATCTTTACAATCACAGTCAGCACACACCTAACAGCAGCCCTTTGCTGCTGTTTCACGTGTAACACCATCTTGTATTTTTCTTCATATTCAACTGAACGGACATGATCCTCGTTCAGTTTTTTTGCATAAAAAAGCAGCCCGGCAACGGTGCCAGACTGCTTTTGTTAACTTCCTAATTGGTCTGCGGAGGACAGCTTGATGGTAACAGATTTTTCTTTTCCGCCGCGGTAAAACTTCACTTTCACCCGGTCACCGACTTTTTTCTGATAAAGCCGTTTCCGCAGATCAACAATATCATTTACTTTGTATCCGTCAAATTCCGTGATGACATCCAGTTCCTTCAGGCCAGCTTTTCCGGCAGGCGAAAAGGCGTCTACTCCCATTACAACCGCGCCATTGGTGACATCTTTAGGAAGCTTCAAGGTTTCATCCCAATGATAGCTTGCGATATCGCTTAGCGATTTCATCTCAATGCCAAGGAACGGCCGTTTGACTTTGCCGTATTTCTCTAAGTCCTCTATCACCGGGATCACAAGTTTAGACGGAATGGACAATCCAATCCCTTCAACCGCCGACTCGGCAATTTTCATTGAGTTGATGCCAATGACCTTTCCGTCCATATTTAACAAAGCGCCGCCGCTGTTTCCAGGGTTAATGGCCGCA
The DNA here is from genome assembly GCF_004124315.2 of Bacillus cabrialesii. Taxonomy (GTDB): domain Bacteria; phylum Bacillota; class Bacilli; order Bacillales; family Bacillaceae; genus Bacillus; species Bacillus cabrialesii. The sequence goes on from NZ_CP096889.1 coordinate 4,066,427, forward strand.
TCCGTTTGCAGAACCTCTGCGTTCCAGTCAGGCTGTCCATCATCGTTCGAATCGACCGGAATTGCCCTCTCCGTACCCGAAATGACGCCCTGTGTGACAGAGCCCGCAAACTCAAGGCCTAACGGGTTCCCGATGGCGATAACCGGTTCACCGGATTTGACTTTATCTGAATTTCCGAAGTCGGCGACAGCTTTGATTTTATCGCTTTTCACCCGTAAAACGGCAAGGTCCATCAGCTGGTCGCTGCCGACAAGTTCAGCGGCTACACGCGAGCCGTCTTTCAGGCTGATTTCAATTTGGGAAGCACCCTCGATGACATGATGGTTGGTCACGACATAAGCGGAGTTGTCGTTTTTCTTATAAATGACGCCGGAGCCGCTCCCAGCCTCGCCGCTCTCTCCCCAAATATCTGATTTTTGGATGTTCACAACACCGACAACGGCCGGCGACACATTGCTGACAATCTTGGTGACTGCATTATTGACACTGACATTCACCGTCCGGATTGATTCCCGGCCATTGTTCTGCTGCTGATCCAAAGCACCCGTATCTAACCCTTCATTTGAAAGGTACGGCATGATAAACGCCATTAAGACAGCACCGACAATCACGCCAATCAGACTTGAAAGGAAGTATCCTTTTTTGCTTCTCTTTGGCTGTTCAGGAGTAGTCTGTTCTTCCTCACGATCGTAATCCACCATATTCCATCCTTTCCAAGAACGTTAATATGGTTATATTGTGGGTTAGAAGCTCCTATAATAGTCATGATTTATATAGAAAAATTATACAGCGCAAAGCGGAGTGGCCTTCTTCGGATCGGTGTCATACAACTCAAATGTCTCACCCGTCACAAATCCTTTAGAAGCCAATGTCTGCTGCACAGACATTCTCGCCAGCTCCTTCATGTTGTTGTCCTGGCTCAAATGCGCCAGGTAAATACGTGACGTCTCGTCGCCAATGACATCCGTCATCGCCAAGGCGGCATCTTCATTTGAAACGTGCCCGACGTCACTTAAGATCCGCCGCTTAATGCTCCATGGGTATCTCCCCATTTGCAGCATACCGACATCGTGATTGCTTTCAAACACAAACACATTCGATGAGCGGATGATGCCTTTCATCCGATCGCTGACGTACCCCGTATCTGTCATTAACGCGAGCTTTCGGCCGTTATAATGGAACACATAAAACATCGGTTCCGCCGCGTCATGGGAGACGCCAAACGATTCGACATCAAGTCCGCCGAATGACCTCACCGTTTCCATCGGAAACACAAACCTTTGATCGGTGTCTATTTTGCCGATCTGGTTCTCCATCGCTTTCCATGTCTTCTCATTCGCATAGATCGGAAGCTTGTACTTTCTGGCGACCACTCCGAGGCCCTTAATATGGTCACTATGCTCATGCGTCACAAAAATGCCGTCTACATCATCCAGCTTACGCCCGATTTGCGCCATTAGCCCATCCATGGCTTTCCCGCTCAAACCGGCGTCCACCAAAAATGCGTGATCCTCTGTTTCGAGGTAAAACGCATTTCCCGTACTCCCGCTCGCAAGTACGCTAAATTGCAAGCTCATGTCTGTCTCACTCCATTATTTTTCATTGATCTGTATCTAAAATCGTACTCTCCAAAGCATTCACAGTAAAATACTCTTGTACTGTCTTTTTCTCACCGTTCACTTTTTTCTCGTACTCGACCGTAATTCTCCATACCGGCGCCAGCACCTGCGTACTTGTCAGCGGATATTGCGCGACGTAGCCGAATTTACAGCTCTTCACAGTGCTGTATTCTTTTAATTGATTTTGATAGTACAATAGCTCAACCGCATCCATCTCAGTAATTAAGCTTTCTTTCTGGATTTGCTTGAAAGTCTCAAGCGTTGTCTGGTCGTACGACACAACCTCGTATTTATCATTTAAGTGCAGCACCACTTGTCCGATCATATTAGAGGAATTGTCGGTCTTCTGGTAAATATAATGGCCTTCATACGTTTGGAAGAAAATAACTTCCTTCTTCGATTTATCAACCTTCCAAAACTTATATTTTTCGCCATCTTGGATTTTCGAAGAAACAAGTGCCTGAGCATCGTCCTCGATATTTTTCTTTGATAGGGCGATCGGATTCGTAAACTTCATTTTGAGGCTCGTTACTTTATGATCATCACTAGGCATGTCCATCAAAGGCTTTTGATCCTTCAGCGCCTCGATTTCCTCCTTGGTGAAGGTCTTTTGATTTGCTGTAATCCGGTAGCCTTCTGTAGCTTCCTTATTCAGGCCTTCATACGTAATATGGTCGGCCTTCATGTCATGCTCGACATCATTTTTAATGACTTCATATTCTTTGCTGGTAGCCTGCCATTTTTGAAAAAACTGATAGCCTAAGAAAATATCTAAAATGAGGAAGGCAACGATGAAGATTGATTTTGTCTTATTCCACTCCACTGTTTGCCCCCTCCTTCGCCAATAAGTCCTTAGTAATCGGCACAATTTTCCCATTTATTTTCATCGCCCAAACCGGTTCAAGTTCAACGAGAGGATCATCGTTGGTTGATGTTGATGCCATTTGATAAGCAAGGAAAATCTGATCAATCTTGTCCGTATCATATTTGGTTTGTTTCGAAAGCAGCAACCTCACTTCGCTGCCGCTCATCAGCTCTGTCTCACTTGTTTTGATCGGATTCGTTCCGAGACTGAAATTCGGCCGCTTATAGCTGAGAATATCATCGTTCGCCCATTGCACTGTAATCGCCGATGTCGCTCCGAACGGTTTGGCGGTGCTGTTAATGACCGGCATCTGATCCATGAAGATATAGAAGCTCAGCTGCTGGCTGTCATTGATATTAAAAAATTGATAATGATCCGTCCAGCTTCCCGTATCCTCAAGGTATTTTTGGGTCTTTTTGATTAATTCACCCGTTTGATAAGATGTGCTCTGGACTAAATTGCGCTGCTGGAATTGCACCTGGCGCTGGCTCAGATTCACATCTAAACGGCTGATTCCATCTGTCAGCACATTTCTGTTGTTGTAATTCGAATCTTCCCTTACAATGCTCGGATCGCTGAACAGCGCCTGCTTAAAGGTGCTTGTTTTAATTGATTCTGTGACAAATTCTTTTTTGTCCATCGTAAGCGGTTTGTTCGGAAGCAGGAATTCTTTCTTTGAACCGATCGAGAACAAGCTGTACGCCGGCATGTTTGATTGCCTGTTTTCCAAGTCGTTCATAATGTTCCGGTAGTTGGCCGACTCAACGGTCACTTCCAGAATCAGCTGCTTGCTGTAGGACACCAAATAAATTTTCTTGTTCGCTTTTGTTTCATTAAATGGAATCAGAATATGATCAAACGAACTGTACTCAAACGACTGATTCGACCATTTAAACAGCGTTTGGAAAATATCAATCGGAATTGTATCGCTGAATTGCAAATCAAGCTTCGCTTCAGAACCGCCTATCCCATAAAACCAGCTCTTGAATCCAGTCTTGTCATATTGGTCAGAAATATCTTTAATCCCTTTTACATCCCAATGCGGCAGGTCAGACCAGACTTCTTCATATAAGGTTTCATCTACCTTATAATGAGCGCCGTCATCATGGATAAACATTTCTCTCGGCCTTACGGTTTCAGACAGCTTTTGAGTATTTTTTTCGATTTTATGCTTCTCACGCACAGTAGACTCTGTTGATGAAGAGCCCTCAGAAAAGTTTGGCTGGAATGTCCATATCCCCCATGTAAACACAAGGCTGATGATGACGAGTACCGTTAGTAATATCGTTTTTATATTTTCACGCTTCATCCCAATCATCCTCTTGTTCCTCTTTATATGGAAGAGTAAATGTAATCGTCGTGCCTTTTCCTTCTATGCTGTCCGCCCAAATATCTCCGCCGTGCGCCTGAACCATTTCTCTTGCAATCGCCAGTCCCAAACCGGTCCCGCCGAGCTTTCTCGTTCTCGCTTTATCCACCCTGTAGAAACGGTCAAAGACTTTTTCGACATCCTTTTTCGGAATTCCGATCCCTTCATCCTTGACGCTGATATAGAGGAGTTCTTCCTCTTCGTTAACATCAATGGAGAACGTGACATGTCCGCCTTCCGGTGAGTATTTTAAAGCGTTGGAAATAATATTATCGAGCACCTGGGTAATTTTATCTTGGTCAATCTCGACGTACAGATTTCTGTCCGGCAGATTACGGATAAATTCCACATGCTGTTCTTTGGTCATTTCAAAACGGTCAATAATAAGCGACATAAACCGGACAATCTGAATCCATTCCCGGTTAAATTGATAATCCTTGCTGTCAAATTTCGATAGCTGCAGCAAGTCATTGACAAGCCGGATCATACGCTCGGTTTCATTTTGCGTCACCATTAAGAAACGCGGGGCAATGTCTTTATTTTCCCACGCACCTTCAGCTAACGCCTCTAAATAACTGCGCATTGTCGTAAGCGGCGTCCGCAGCTCGTGTGATACGTTCGCCACGAATTCTCTGCGTTCCTGATCCATTTTCTCTTGCTCGGTTACATCGTAAATAACAGCGATTAACCCATCGATTTTGCCATGTTCTCTCTGAATCACAGAAAAATTCACGCGAAGCACTGTTAATTGATCATCGCGCTCAATTTCAAGCAGCATAGAATCCTGCTGCTCGACTAAATCTTCAAATGTATAATTCTCTTGAATCCCCAGCAAGCTCGTAATCGGCATCTCTAATGCTGTTTCACGTGAAACGTTCAACAGCTCCAGCGCCGGGCTGTTTAAGAGAATAATCGCTCCGTTTCGGTTTGTGGCGATAACGCCGTCTGTCATATAGGCAATAACAGAGGCAAGCTTTCTGCGCTCTCCTTCAGTCATCGCCTGGGCATCTTCAAGCTCTCTCGTTAAGTGGTTAAACGTGGTGGCGAGCTGCCCGATTTCATCATGCCCGTACTTTTTAACCTTCCTCGAGAAATTCCCTTTCGCAAGCTCCATCGCCTGCTTTCTCATATCCGAAAGCGGGTGGGTAATGGTTCTTGCCAGAAAAATACCGAGAAGAGCCGTCAAAACAAGTGCCAAACCTGTGCCGGACGCCAGTATCGTGTTGATCGTCTTCATTTGATTAAAGACATCTTCCATACTCGCGACAACATAGATCGCGCCGACAACCTCTTGGTTTTCAGTCATGACGGGCTTTGCGGAAATGAGAACTCTGATTTTGCTTTTCGGGTCATAGTATTTTCTTAAATACGACTGTTTGGTAGAAAAAATTCTTTTAAAGATCAGATCGGTCGTTTGTTTCCCCGCCACTTCCTCGCCATACGGCTTTGAAGAACCGACCACTTCATAGCTTTTATCTACAAAACTAATTTCCCGGACCTCATCACTTTTCGTGAAGTCGTTCAAAATACGGCTGACGTCATCCTTGATGACGGTGCTGTCGTTATCGCTTTTATATTCTTGTTCGATATAGTAAGAAAGGTTGTCGATTCGCTGATTAAGCGATTGTTCATAAGAGTTAATCAGCGATTTCTCTACCTGATTGACAAAATACACACCAATGATTTGCATGGCAATAATAATCAAAAGCACATAAATCAAGGTAATCTTAAATTGGATCGAGCGAAAAAAACCAACCTTATTCATATGGGCATTAGTCCTGTTCTGGGTTTCTCAAGTAATAACCTACGCCGCGGCGTGTGACGATCCAATTTGGATGGCTTGGGTTGTCCTCGATTTTTTCACGAAGCCGGCGGACTGTAACGTCAACCGTTCTGACATCGCCAAAATAATCATAGCCCCAAACGGTTTGAAGCAAATGTTCACGTGTCATCACTTGTCCGATATGTTTTGCTAAATAATGAAGCAATTCGAACTCACGATGAGTCAATTCGATTGTTTCATCTCGTTTTGATACGACGTACGCGTCAGGGAAGATGACGAGAGAGCCGATATGAATCTCGTTAGAGGACGGCTCTTCCTCCGCAGGCGCTGTTGTCAGCTGGCGGCGCAGGTTCGCTTTTACACGTGCCAGAAGCTCGCGTGTGCTGAATGGTTTTGTGACATAGTCATCAGCGCCGATTTCAAGCCCGATGACCTTGTCAATTTCTGAATCCTTAGCCGTCAGCATAATGATCGGCATATCGTATTTCTTTCTGACTTCACGGCACACTTCAACGCCGTCTTTATTAGGAAGCATAATATCTAAAAGAATTAAATCAGGCTGAAGCTCTTCTACCATTTCAACGGCTTCATTTCCGTCGTGGGCACAGTGCACTTCATAGCCCTCTTTTCTTAAGTTAAATTCCAATATATCTGCAATCGGTTTTTCATCATCTACTACAAGGATCTTTTTATCCATCATTTTGATTTTCCTCCTGCCGAATAACTTCATTTCATCTATATAACATTCGTTTCATCACTTATGGCCCATGTAAACAATGGGTCCTTGTCTATTATAACGGTTTAAGGTCAAAAGATAAAAAAAATAAAGGTTTAGAAAAAAAACACTTGTTTCACCTTTATCCGCCTATTGTTTATCTTTTGTCATGCTAGTCAACATTTTTTAAAATTGATAACTTTACTGAAACCTCCCATCACCGGAGTGCGTCTTTATCAATGACGTCTTCTTCTTTAGAACCGGCCGCGGGGCCGGTTCTCCCTTTTTCTTCTATTATAACACTCCTCATGTTTGCCTTTTTCCTAAAAGAAAAAACGCACCTACGATTGCAGATGCGTTTGGTAAGTGGCTCGGGACGGAATCGAACCGCCGACACACGGATTTTCAGTCCGTTGCTCTACCAACTGAGCTACCGAGCCAAATGTTTTATTTTTCTCTACCGAGTAAAGTAAAATGGCGGTCCGGACGGGACTCGAACCCGCGACCTCCTGCGTGACAGGCAGGCATTCTAACCAACTGAACTACCGGACCTTACAGTAATTTGCCCGGAGAGCTGTCGTGTCAGCCCTCGCAGACAAATAAGGAATTTAGCAATAACGCTAAAGTAAATCAATGACCCGTACGGGATTCGAACCCGTGTTACCGCCGTGAAAGGGCGGTGTCTTAACCGCTTGACCAACGGGCCTTCACGAAATGGTGAGCCATGAAGGACTCGAACCTTCGACCCTCTGATTAAAAGTCAGATGCTCTACCAACTGAGCTAATGGCTCTTAAAGATGTCGGAGTTTCTATAGAGCAAACGACTTAGATTATGTTCTCATCTTGTACTCTATTGAAGCAGTTTCCGTAACAACGAGATTTATAATATCACGAACAAATAGAAGTGGCAATAACTTTTTTGGTTTTTTTTCATATTTTTTTCTCAAACCAACTTATATGCGGCTTTCAAACAAAAAACAAGCCCCTATTATAGGGGCTTGCAAGCCTATTCTATTTAGTTCGCACGGTACACGCTGCGAAGGACATTTGTCTGTGAACGGTCTGGACCGACAGAGAAAATAGAGAGCGGAATGCCTGTCAGCTGAGACACGCGCTCAAGATAGTGGCGCGCGTTTTCCGGAAGCTCGCTCAAGCTTTTCGCGCCTGTGATGTCCTCAGTCCATCCCGGCATTTCTTCGTATACCGGCTCACATTCAGCAAGGGCTTTAAGGCTTGCCGGGAATTCCTCAATGATTTCGCCTTTGTAGCGGTACGCCACACAGATTTTCAGCGTTTCAATTCCTGTTAAAACGTCGATTGAGTTCAGAGAAAGATCCGTAATTCCGCTCACACGGCGGGCGTGGCGGACTACGACGCTGTCAAACCAGCCGACACGGCGCGGACGGCCTGTTGTAGTTCCATACTCGCGTCCGACTTCACGGATTTGATCGCCGATTTCATCTTTCAGCTCAGTCGGGAAAGGACCGTCGCCGACACGAGTCGTATATGCTTTTGATACACCGACAACATGCTGAATTTTGGTCGGGCCGACACCAGAACCGATCGTAACACCGCCGGCAACCGGGTTAGATGATGTAACAAACGGGTATGTTCCCTGGTCGATATCGAGCATAACCCCTTGCGCGCCTTCAAACAATACACGGCGTCCTTCATCAAGAGCATCATTTAAGACAACAGATGTATCGCAGACGTATTTTTTAATCTGCTGGCCATACTCATAATATTCGTCTAAGATATCTTCAATTTTAAACCCTTCTGTCTCGTACATCTTCTCAAGCAGACGGTTTTTTTCTTCAAGATTGCGTTCAAGCTTTTCCGCAAACGCGTCACGGTCTAACAGATCCGCGATGCGAATTCCGATGCGGGCTGCTTTATCCATGTAAGCAGGGCCGATTCCTTTTTTCGTTGTGCCGATCTTGTTAGCCCCTTTTCGCTCTTCTTCCACTTCATCCAATTTCAAATGATACGGCAGAATGACGTGAGCTCTGTTGCTGATTCTCAGGTTATCTGTACTGACGTTGCGCTCATGAAGATACGCAAGCTCTGTGACTAATGCTTTCGGATCTACAACCATTCCGTTTCCGATCACACACGTTTTATCCTTATAGAAAATTCCAGACGGGATTAAGTGAAGCTTGTATGTGACTCCGTCAAACTTGATTGTATGCCCGGCGTTATTTCCGCCTTGATAACGGGCGATCACTTCTGCATTTTCTGAAAGGAAATCTGTAATTTTACCTTTTCCTTCATCGCCCCATTGCGTACCTACTACAACTACTGAAGACATGTCCGTGCACCTCCGTTAACCTTTCAAAACGATTCTATTCAAACAAATCAAGTTTATCAGTGAAGAAACAGAAAGTCAATTGTAAATCCGAACATTAAATTATTGTAAATCTATATTCGTTCGCTTTCATTAAGTTTATAAGCGTTTTCTCACCGGTTTGTCATAAAAAGCTCACGAAACTTTTGTCCTTTAGCATGGAAAAGAATCACTTGCCTGATAGCCCTTTTGTGTTCATAAAAACGACTCGCCAGCCGTCCGGGTCCTCTATCGTCACGCCGCCATGGCTCCAGTAAGGGTTCTCTGATTCAACCTCTTGATAGCCCATGTGCTTCAGCTTTGAAGTGATCGCTGTCAGTTCATCTGCATCAGGCACATAAAAAACGAGGAGGCTGTCGGGATGGGGAACAGGGGCGCCACTTTCCCCCTCATACTGAGTGAATTCCAAATGATAATCGGCATGAGGAAGGCCGAACATGACACCGTCATACCCGTTATGCTGCGAAAATTCTCCTATTCGTTTCAAGCCCAGTCCCTCTTCATAAAATCGAATGATCTCATGAAGCTGGCCTGTAGGCCGCGCAATCCGGATTTGTGCGGCGTGAAAATATGAAAAACGTTTTCCCATGTTACCATCTCCTTTTTGCTTCATTTTATTAAAACGTTTTCAAATCGAATTCCGCTGAGCGGACGGTATTTCCTCCATCTTATGAACGAAAAAACCCCAAGATCAGCTCTTGGGGTTTATGCGCCGGGCGGAACACCTGCGTCATCAAAACGCCGTTCCAGGTTGACGAACTTGTTATATTCTTTTACGAACGCAAGAGACACGGTTCCTACCGGGCCGTTACGCTGTTTGGCAATAATGATTTCGATAATGTTTTTATTCTCGGTTTCTTTGTCGTAGTAGTCGTCACGGTAAAGGAACGCGACAATATCCGCGTCCTGCTCGATACTTCCTGATTCCCGGATATCAGACATCATCGGGCGTTTATCCTGACGCTGCTCAACCCCCCGGGAAAGCTGAGAAAGCGCGATAACAGGGACTTGCAACTCCCTGGCGATCGACTTGAGTTCACGGGAAATCTCTGATACTTCCTGCTGGCGGTTGTCCTTTGAACGACCGCTCCCCTGAATCAATTGAAGATAGTCGATCAAAATCATGCCAAGTCCGCTTTCCTGCTTCAAACGACGGCATTTGGCGCGGATTTCACTCACGCGGATACCCGGTGTATCATCGATGTAAATCCCGCTGTTTGACAGGCTTCCCATCGCCATCGTCAGCTTGCCCCAATCCTCTTCCGTCAGGTTACCGGTACGGAGATTTTGGGCATTAATATTTCCTTCGGCACAGAGCATACGCATGACGAGCTGCTCTGCACCCATCTCAAGACTGAAAATCGCTACGCTCTCGTCGGTCTTGGTCGCCACGTTTTGGGCGATGTTCAGGGCAAAGGCTGTTTTCCCCACTGACGGACGGGCGGCCACAATGATTAAATCGTTGCGCTGGAACCCGGCAGTCATCCGGTCAAGCTCAGTAAACCCTGTCGGAATTCCCGTAATATCGCCTTTTCGATTGTGAAGCTGTTCGATATTGTCATAGGTCTGGACAAGGACGTCCTTAATATTTTGGAAGGCGCTCGTATTTTTGCGCTGCGCTACTTCCATAATTGTTTTTTCTGCTTCACTGAGTAAATCTTCGACCTCATCCTCACGGGTATACCCGTCTTGAGCAATGGTTGTCGCGGTTCTGATTAATCGGCGAAGAATCGATTTTTCCTCAACGATTTTCGCGTAATATTCTATGTTAGCCGCTGTTGGCACCGAGTTAGCGATATCTGTCAGATACGAAATGCCACCCACTTCTTCCAGCAGGTCTGTGTTCGCAAGCTCTGACGTTACCGTAACCAGATCAACCGGTTCACCGCGGTCACCGAGCACCAGCATCGCATTATAGATTTTTTGGTGGGACATTCTATAGAAATCATCTGGAATCAATACTTCTGAAGCCAGTGTTAAAGCAGACGGCTGTAAAAAAATAGCGCCTAACACGGCTTGTTCGGCTTCTATATTTTGCGGGGGAAGCCGATCATTCAGAACGTCTGTCATGCTAAGCACCGTCCTCTCATTAAAAAATCTCCAAATTCCATTCTACCATTTCTGCAGAAAAAAAATAGACAAATTGTCTGTTTCCTGTTTTTTTCAGCTAGCCGATTGGATCGTTTTGGACAGTAACAAGGCGGGAAAAATGGAATAAAACGAGAGGGAGGTATGAAAAATGATGAAAAAATATGCGGTTACACCCAATGTCGATGCAGATGGATGGTTTATTAAGGTGGAAAATGTGGCGCCGACAGCTTTGTATACATCTAAAGACGCCGCGATTGAAAAAGCCAAACAGGTGGCAAAAGAAAACAGTCCGTCAAAGCTTGTGATTTATGACCAGTTTAAAAATGTGGAAGAAGAATACTCATTTTAATGAATGAAACCCTTCGCTGCAGCGGGGGTTTTTTAACGGTTTTCGGCTTATTTCATCCATTGGTAACCCGTGTGCATCATCAAATCCGCCGCTTTTTGATACAGATCCCATTCCTCGAACGAAGCAAATTTCCCCATCAGCTCCTGAAGCCTTAACCTCACTGCCAGATATTCTTCAAAGGTGACAGCTTTCTCATTGTCTTTTTGGTGTTCATTCAGCATTTGTTTTAATAATGATAACGGTGCGTGCATAAGAACCCTCCTTCTCTCTTTTATAGCGGGCATTTTCAGTTTGCTCCATTCCTTTGTGACATCTTCTTACGTTTCACATCTGATTCTTGTACAATGAACAGAAGAGAGGAGGGATCTTTTGTGAGACCTTTGCAAATTTCTGCTGAAACTGCCCAAAAGCTTGCAGAGTCCTTGAATCTGCCGCTTGAACAGATCATGCATATGCCTCAGCATATTCTGCTTGCTAAATTGGCTGAATTGCAGAAAGAAGAAGAACAATCGTAGCATTCGTTCGCATACTTGCTTACATCTTACGGAATTATATTTAGTATATGTTAGAAAGAAGGAGTAACTGCTTTGCCAAAACATAAAAATATCCAATCTTTTTGGCTGATCACCGGCATTATCTTTATCGCCTTTAACTTGAGACCGGCCATCACTTCAGTTGGTCCGGTCATCAGCTCTATCAGGGCAGACCTGCATATGTCTAATGGGACAGCCGGATTTTTAACAGCGCTGCCGCTGCTTTCGTTTGCGGTTCTTTCTCCGCTTGCGCCAAAGTTTGGACAGCGGCTTGGAAATGAACGGACATTATGGCTCGGCCTCCTGATGTTATTGATCGGTATTTTGCTTCGTTCTGCCGGCGTGACCTGGGCCTTATTTGCCGGAACGGCTTTAATCGGTATCGGCATTGCCATCGGAAACGTTCTGCTTCCGAGCTTAATCAAGCATAAATACCCCGATAAATCGGGAATCATGATCAGCTTATACACCACTTCAATGTGTATTTTCGCGGCTTTAGCGTCAGGTGTCAGCGTACCTCTGGCGGCACAAATGGGGGGCGGATGGAAGCAGGCCTTTCTCTTATGGGGCGGGCTGGCGTTACTCGCATTGCTGATCTGGATACCTCAGCTGCGCCACCGGGATACGGCAAACAAGGCGGTGAAGCTTCAAACCAGTTCTATTTGGTTTTCAAAAATGGCATGGCATGTCACCATCTTTATGGGACTGCAATCATTTTTATTTTACAGCAGCATCGCATGGTTTCCTGAAATTCTCCGTTCGCACGGCATGGATACGTCAACAGCCGGATGGATGGTATCACTGATGCAATTTGCAAGTCTGCCTTTCACATTTCTGACACCTGTTTTAGCAGATCGCATGAAACACCAGCGCGGCATTGCCGCGGGGCTGACCGCCGTTTATCTCATTGGGTTGTGCGGATTGCTGGCGGGCGGCAGCCATATCCTGCTCGCCATCTGGATGATCATCATCGGTATCGGGCAAGGCTCCAGCATTAGTCTGGCGCTCACTTTGATTGGTCTCCGCAGTGAAAATGCCCAGCAGGCCGCTGCGCTGTCAGGCATGTCTCAGTCATTCGGCTACCTGCTTGCGGCCATCGGGCCAATCTTTGTCGGCTATCTCTTTGACCAGACACATTCATGGACAATGCCGATTGTCCTTCTCATTGCTGCCCTGATTATAATGGGAGCATCCGGACTGGGAGCCGGACGGGATCAATACATTCTTCAAACAGAGAAACAAAGAAATTCAGCATAAAAAGCGGGGAAGATTCCCCGCTCTATGAAATTCTTCGAATATTTATGGTTTAATCAAGTTTTTCATATTTATTCTTTACAATTAGGCATCATAAAACTCTTTATCTCGTGGAATAAAAAAAGAGGCTTGGATTGGTCCAAGCCTCTTTTCTATTAAGCTTCTTCTTTGACATGTACCTTCAACACAGCCTGCACCTCAGGATGCAGCTTCACAGGCACGTTTGTAAACCCTAACGCGCGAATGCCGTCCGGCAGGTCAAGCTTCCGCTTATCCACTTTAATTTTATGGTCTTTTTGGAGCTGTTCAGTAATTTGCTTGCTTGTCACAGAACCAAATAAACGGCCGCCTTCACCTGATTTCGCGCTGAGCTCAACAGTCAGTTTTTCTAATGTCTCTTTTAAGCTCTTTGCCTGCTCAAGCTCGGCGATGGCTTCTTTTTTCTCTTTCTGCTTTTGTCCGTTCAATGCGCTGATGTTTGACGCGTTCGCTTCAACCGCGAGGCCTTTTTTAATCAGAAAGTTATGCGCATAACCGTCTGCTACGTTTTTGACTTCGCCTTTTTTCCCTTTTCCTTTTACATCTTGTAAGAAAATAACCTTCATCTCTGTACGCCTCCCTCAAAATACTCTTCTATGGCGTGCTTCAGCCGTTCCAGCGCTTCCGTTACTGAAATGCCGGACAACTGAGTCGCCGCATTTGTTAAATGTCCTCCGCCTTCCAGCGCCTCCATAATGATCTGAACATTTACCTCGCCAAGTGACCGCGCACTTATACAAACGGTTTGTTCATCCCGTCTCGCCACCGCAAATGAAGCCTCAACCTCACTCATCGACAGCAACGAATCGGCCGCCTGCGCAATCAGCACCTGATCGAAGTATTCCTCTTCATTTTCAGGAAGAGAAGCAATCGCAATGTTATCTTTATAGAGGACCGTATGCTGGATCAGCTTCGCCCGTTTAATATAGGAATCAACGGTTTCTTTCAGGAACTTCTGCACAAGCACCGTGTCGGCGCCTTTTGCCCTTAAATAAGAAGCTGCATCAAAAGTCCGCGAGCCCGTGCGGAGAGAAAAGCTCTTTGTATCCACTATTATACCAGCTAATAGGGCTGTTGCTTCAATCATATTGATTTTTAAGCGCTTCGGCTGATATTCAAGCAGCTCTGTCACCAATTCCGCTGTCGAAGAAGCGTACGGCTCCATATAAACGAGCAGCGGGTCCCTGATAAACTCCTCACCCCTGCGGTGATGGTCGATGACCACGATATGTTCAATTTTATTGACCAGCCGTTCTTCCATGACAAGTGACGGCTTATGTGTATCAACGATCACAAGCAGCGTGTCATCATTGGAAATTTCCATCGCTTCTTCAGGCGTAATAAACCTAGACCACAGCTCTTCGTATTTTTTGATTTCCTCAATTAAACGCTGCACACTTGATCCGATTTGATTTGGGTCAATCACGATAAAACCATCTTTGTTATTTGCCTGGGCCACCTTTAAAATTCCGATCGCCGCGCCGATAGAATCCATGTCGGGGAATTTATGCCCCATGATAATCACATTGCTGCTTTCGGAGACGATTTCCTTTAAGGCATGAGAAATGACGCGGGCCCGCACCCTTGTACGTTTCTCCATCGGATTTGTTTTACCGCCGTAAAACTTCACCTTGCCGTTCGGCAGCTTAATGGCTACCTGGTCTCCGCCGCGCCCCAGTGCCAAGTCCAAGCTGGATTGCGCCAAATCGCCAAGTTCTTTCAGCGAGGAGACTGAAGCCCCGACACCGACGCTTAACGTCAGCGCTACACCGTCAAATGAGGTTTTTTCCCGCACCTCATCAAGAATCGAAAACTTCGAATTTTCGAGTTCAGTTAAGATGTGTTCATTAAGGACAGCAATAAAGCGTTCTGAAGACGTTCTTTTCAGAAAGATCCCGTACTCCTGTGCCCAAGCGTTCAGCAGAGATGTCACCTGGCTGTTCATCGTGCTTCTCGTCTGGTCATCCAATCCTTGTGTCACATCATCATAGTTATCAAGGAATATGTATGCCAGCACGGTTCTTTCGTTTTCATATAGCTTTTCAATCTGGGTTTGCTCCGTTACATCAAAGAAATACAGCAGACGCTCATCCCGTTTGATGACAACCTTAAACTTGCGGTCATTCAATGAAACCGTTTCCGATTCCACCTCTTGTTTGATAAGCGGCACAACCGACTCACAAGTATCGTAAAGTGATCTCCCCACTAATGTGCTTTCATTAAAGCAAGAAGAAAGAAACGGATTTGCCCATTCTATATAATATTGGTCATTAAAAAGCATGATGCCGATCGGCATTTCCATCAATGCCTCTTCACCGACTTTTTTCAACCTGTAGGATAACGTAGAAATATACGCATCAATCTCTTGTCGAATAAGAGAATCAGCGCGTTTAATAAAAAATAAAATAACTGCGATCAGCAGCACCTCGACGGTTCCTAATATCCAGTTAAAATAAAAGCTGATGAGGATTGTAATGATTGACAGAGCAATCAAAGCATAGATGGGATACCGAAACAGCGGTTTTTCATAAAAGCTTGGCATTTCTATCACTCCCCACCATATGAGTAAAACTCATGTTCACTTCACCTTATTCCTTATTTGAAAGCCCATATCTAAAACGCCTAAAATGCGAATGGCCGCCATAAAGACCGGATGCACAAATCCAAGAATAACTGCAATGACAGCCGCAGCCTTCGGATATTGTTTCTTATGGCAATAGAAAAAGATAAATGATACACCTTGGATAAAAATCAGAAACCCGAGTATAAACTCCCCATTTAAAGCGATAGAGTACAGCATTTGGCCTTTTTCTAGAGGCAAAAATGAAAGCATGACAATCATTAAATACAGCACTACAACACTTTGCGGAAACTTCAACTCTCTAAAAGGCTTTAGATTAGGAATATCGGGGGAGAATCGCCTTAAGAGCGGCTTAGCGATAAGGTAACTGAGGAAAACATATATTACCCCCAGCACCACAATAGCTGTTGGGAATAGGTATTGAGCTGTGTCTAATTGATCTCTCATTATACCCAAGTTTTTATTAATTTCTTCTGAATGAACTGAATTTCTCATCATATACTCAGCAGAATCAATCGCTTCCTGTGATTGTGTTAAGGCCCTATCGACGATATTAATATCCATAAATAAAATACTTAACACAAAAAACATCATAATACATAGCACTGAAACAAAAGAACTAGATAAAATCGCAATTGCAGGATCCTTCTTCTTAAGAAAAAAACCTAAAGCAACACCTGTAAATACGGATATAATCGCTAAAAAGACCCCAGTAATTGAACTAGTTATAAAAATAACGGGAAGACTTACAATACTCATCCAAAAACCTAATTTTGCCCCGTATCTCAATGTGTATAAAATCAAAGGTAGAGGTAAAACCAACCAAAACAGTATTCCAATCACAGGAACATAAACGACCAAAAGCGTGATGATCGCAAACAGACTGATTAATATAGCACCTTCCATTAATGCTCTCGTTTGTTTCACTTAGTCACCTCGTATCATCCCGAACATACGAATAGAAAAGAGCAGCATAAACGACTGCTCTTTTTTCATCGTTGCATCATACTTTGCACCGAATGTTTTTATATCATCTCTAAATTTTACTTTTATATTTTAACATAAGTCCAAATCGCAAGTAAAATGACGCCAATGTTTCATGTGAAACATTGCAAATGAAAAGACATTCTTTGAAAAAGAATGCCCATCACCATTAATGTTTATCATCCATAAAGCCAGAAGATTCCTTGTTTTTCTTTTTCGTTTTTCTGACATACATAAAGATTAAGATCACCAGTAAAAGGGTTGTTGCTTGCAGAACGCCGCTGCTAAACAAGAAAAAGTTCTTTATCATGTCCCACATTGTGTTTCACCTCTTTTTGCATGTTCTCAACCCGTATCCTATACAAAGTGAATTTCCCGTTTTAAAAACTTCAAAACATCATGAACAACATTGAGCGTTGGGCATATGCTGATATGGAATCTGATTGTTAAAGGAGAATTGCTACATGGATGAACGCAGAACATTAGCTTGGCATGAAACATTAGAAATGCACGAGCTGGTTGCTTTTCAATCAAATGGACTCATTAAATTGAAGAAAATGATAAGAGAAGTAAAAGACCCTCAGCTCAGACAGCTTTATAGTGTGTCCATTCAGGCCATTGAGCAAAATCTAAGAGAGCTTCTTCCATTCTTTCCGCAGGCGCCGCACAGAGAGGATGAAGAAGAAGAACGCGCGGATAACCCATTTTACAGCGGTGATCTGCTCGGGTTTGCCAAAACATCTGTCCGAAACTATGCCATCGCGATTACAGAAACAGCGACACCTCAATTAAGAAACGTGTTGGTCAAACATCTGAATGCCGCTATCCAGTGGCACGCACAAATCTTCCAATACATGTATCAGCGTGGATACTATCCGGCATACAACCTTTCTGAACTGCTAAGAAATGATGTCAGAAACGCCAACAGAGCTCTTTCCATGAAATAAAACAAGCAGCAAAGGAGTACCCTTTGCTGCTATTTCTGCTGATCCTTCAGCAAGCCGTTCGAACGATAAGATTCCAGCATATCTCTGTTGGATTCTCCCCAAGCCTTCATTTGCAAAACGATTGGTTCAAGCGTTCGCCCAAATTCCGTCAGAGAGTATTCAACCTTTGGCGGCACCTGGTGGTAAACCTCACGATGCACGATGCCGTCCGCTTCCAGCTCCCGCAGCTGAAGAGTGAGCATTCTTTGGGTAATACTCGGGCAGATTCGTCGAAACTCATTAAACCGTTTCTTGCCATCTATCATGTGATAAAAAAGAATTCCTTTCCACTTTCCGCCAATAACATCTAGTGTAAATTCCACTGGACAGCCTTCTTTGTTGGGGTATATATTGTTTTTTCCACTCATGGTTAACCCTCCGATAGTACCTTTTTTGATACTACATCACATTTTGCAACTTAGCTACCCAGTATTTTACACACCTTTTCTCCTCAGCTCAAAGAAAATGCTTCTTATTCACATCAATTTTTAAGGGTTTGCATGATTACACCTGCAGCAAGACGTGTTAAACTATATAAAGATGACACTACTTAAAAAAAGATAAGGAGCTATCATGGAAAAGATACTTATTTTCGGACACCAAAACCCAGACACAGATACGATTTGTTCTGCTATTGCTTATGCTGATTTGAAAAACAAACTTGGCTTCAATGCTGAGCCTGTCCGTCTTGGACAAGTTAACGGCGAAACACAATACGCGCTTGACTATTTCAAACAAGAAAGCCCTCGTCTTGTTGAAACAGCTGCAAACGAAGTAAACGGCGTTATCCTTGTTGACCATAACGAACGCCAGCAAAGCATCAAAGACATTGAAGATGTTCAAGTTCTGGAAGTGATCGACCACCACCGCATCGCTAACTTTGAAACAGCTGAGCCGCTTTACTATCGCGCTGAACCTGTAGGCTGCACAGCTACAATCTTAAACAAAATGTACAAAGAAAATAACGTGAAGATCGAGAAAGAAATTGCCGGCCTTATGCTGTCTGCAATCATTTCTGACTCACTGTTATTCAAATCTCCAACTTGCACAGACCAAGATGTAGCTGCAGCAAAAGAACTTGCGGAAATCGCTGGCGTAGATGCTGAAGAGTACGGCTTGAACATGCTGAAAGCAGGCGCTGATTTAAGCAAAAAAACAGTGGAAGAACTGATTTCTCTTGATGCGAAAGAATTCACACTCGGCAGCAAAAAAGCCGAAATCGCACAAGTGAACACAGTAGACATTGAAGATGTAAAAAAACGCCAAGCTGAATTAGAAGCTGCGATCTCTAACGTTGTGGCTGAGAAGAACCTTGACCTATTCCTTCTTGTCATCACAGACATCTTAGAAAATGACTCACTTGCCCTTGCGATCGGTAACGAAGCAGCGAAAGTGGAAAAAGCGTTCAACGTTACATTAGAAAACAACACAGCCCTTCTTAAAGGCGTTGTTTCCCGTAAAAAACAAGTCGTTCCTGTCTTAACAGACGCAATGGCTGAATAATAAAAAAGCATCCCGCGCAGGGATGCTTTTTCTTATTCACCCAGCTTTTCAATCTGTCCCATCACATCAGTAATTTGCTTTGTGTTTTGGACAAGGTCTGACTGCTCCCATTCTTCAAGCGATACCTTGCCTTCCTCTACTTGTTTCAACACCTCGTCAGCACTTTTCTGCAGTGTTTCGTTATGTTCCTGAATGGTTTCGTGAATCTCCTCCGCGGCATCAGGCGGTGTTAATTCATTAAAATCAGCGGCAGCCTGCTTGATCGACTCAAGCTGTGCTTCAAGCTTTTCTTTCGCCTCCGAATCATGTACAGCTTGCTCAGCCAATTCAGGCGCATCCTCTGCAAATGTCTTCACCTTCTCCACATAGCCCGTCGCTTCACTCGTATAATTCAATCCGTCATTCACCTGATCAAGCATACCGCACCCGCCTGCACTCAAAAGCCCCACTCCGGCAACAACAGTCAACATGATTTTCATCGTCAGCCTCCTCATCGCTTCTTTCTCATTTTTTCTTTTAAGATCGGGATCAATTTCTCTTTCGCTAATGGCAGCCCTTTCCTCACTAATTCACGCTTCAGCCACTTTTTCAGCTTAGACATCCTGACGCTCCTCTCCCTTTTTGATAAAAATGAAAAAACTCCACCGATTTGGTGAAGTTTTCGAAGCAAAAAGACCTTCACCAAATCAGATTTGGCAAAGGTCTCGCTAACAATTAGATTGCCAGCAAAGCCGAGGACATCTTGTCCCGTAATGACGACTTTACTGTGAAAGCTACTCCCCTTTGGAGTGTTCATTTTTATTACTTTCATTCTAAATCACTGTGCTTTTCCAGTCAAATTCCTGCTTCCGTTTACGCAAAAGCATGCTGTGGTATGTAAAATTTGAATGGTATATCCATCAGGAGATCATGCTATGACAGAGGAGGTTTTCATCATGAGTCAAGAGCGCGTGAAACGGCCCGGACATACCAGATGGTACATATCTTCGTTACTCAGCGGCATTATCATTCTTAATTATTTTGACCGGGTTGCCATTTCTGTAGCGGCCCCTGCGATACAAGATTCGTTTCATCTTACAGCAACTGAACTCGGCATCGTGTTTTCCATATACACCTACTCCTATACACTGATGCAGCTGCCTGTCGGGAGTTTGCTGGACCGGTTTGGCGTGGCGTGGGTCACGAGGATTGGAATGACAATATGGAGCTTTTTAACGATCCTTCTTGCTTTTTTGCAAGGAAAATTGCTGTTGTATCTGTTTCGATTTCTCATCGGACTGACGAGCGCCTCTGCGTTCCCTGCCGCCTCCAAGGCAACCGCTCTATGGTTTCCTCCAAGTGAGCGGGGATTGGCAAACTCACTGTTCGACTCAGCCGCCAAGTTTTCAAACGTGCTCGGCGCGCCATTGGTCGCCTTTCTTGTCACCACATTTGACTGGCGTGTCGCTTTTTTGACGATTGGTTGCATCAATGTGCTGTTTACGATCTTTTTCTGGCAGTATTATGAACAGCCTGAACGCCACAAACGCATTTCCAAAAGCGAACTAAACTATATTCAAAAACATAATACGATCACAACAGAGCAAATTCCTTACAAAACGGGCCCGCTTTTAAAAGCGCTTTTCACCAACCGCAAAGTATGGGGCTTAATGATCGGATTCACAGGGTATGGCTATACTTTCAACCTGCTGCTGACCTGGCTTCCGACATTCTTTAAACATACATACGGTTTGGATCTCATGTCGTCCGGTTTATTTACAGCCGTGCCGTGGCTGATCTCAACCATTTCCGGAATTGCGGTCGGCGGCTGGCTCGTCGATTACTTTATTAAGAAAGGCTATTCTAACACCAAGGTGTACCGAACCGTGATCATTGTCGGAATGAGCTTCGGCTTTTTCTTTTTAGGCTCCATTCTGACGAACAATATCACCGTCGCGATTATCTGTATTTCAATCGGCCTCGCCGGTATTTCCGCAACGGCTCCAGTCGGCTGGTCCATCTCCGCTGAGCTCGCGCCGATCGGTTCCGTATCCATGCTGAGCTCTATGGTGAACCTCGCAAACAACCTGTTCGGAGGCATTATTGCCGCATCACTGACAGGGTATTTGTTTGATGTGACAGGCTCCTTTACGCTCAGCTTTCTGGTAGCCGGTTTTGTGCTGTTGCTCGGATTGATTTTTTACGTGTTTGTATTGGGGGAAGTGAAACGGATTAAGCTGGAATAAAGAGTGCTTGCTGCAAGCACTCTTTTTCTGCATAGAAAGGATACTTACGATAGGTCCCTCCCAAAAATCGAAACAGTCTGGCGGTCAAACATCAATCTCCGCCCGTTCCATTTCAAGACGGTTTGGACATATCCGAGTGAGTCAGCATTATACCTTCCGGCGATCCGCTGATACGCCACAAGTTCGTATGTGCCGTCTCTGTCAAAATCAACCGGATATAATCCAGACAAGGGATTCACCCAACCTTCTATCGGCATTTTTAACACACCTTGGCTGGTATAAATCTCATTCAAATATTCCCTGCCCTTGTAAGTAAGATCAAGGATATACGTTTCATTCTGGTGATGGCTGATGACATTTGCTTTATATTGATTGAGATAACTCACACTGTACTTAAATTCATCATTAAACACATCCGAATGAAAAATCTGCCGGAACCGCCGATTTAGATAGGCAAAAATATACGCATATATAGTGCCTCCGCTTCCCCCGGTATCTATCACCACTGCCACATCATCAATCTTATCACCTGTCATATCCCCAAGAAAAAGAGACGGATTGTAGCCCATATTGTTCTGAAGCTGGATTCGCTGTTCCTGATGGGTTCTGCCGTCACGGATCACCAATGTAATATCTCTCCATAAAGGGCTTCCAGGCATTTGGGTGCCAGTAAGAAAGACTTCGTCAATAACGCCATCTCCCGTTATATCCCCGCGGGCAGATGTAATGATTGCGCGGGAGGAAATGGGCTGCCGAAATACGTATGGATGTTGAACAAGTCCTCCGTTCCCGCCAGCATAAAACCAATAAGGAGCCATTCTGATGTCATACAGATTCAATGAAGTCACCTTCCCTCATCAACTGAATGAATCATTATATGCAGGAATGACACACCGAAGACATATCTGAACGCTAAACACCAATCAAATCCGTACCATATGAATTATCGATTGCACAAAGCCACTCGTCCTGCGCGTTTTTCTTAAACACATAAGTCGCCCTTCTTTCCATCGCATATTCGGAGTCTGTTTTATCCGAATCAAGCAGTGTTTGAGAAAGGACGAGTACAGTGTCACCTGCTTCTAACATGACCATTTCCCCTTGTGTCGGGACAATATGATGATCAAAATAGTTCGCGATCGCGATAAACGCCTTTTTGATTTCTTCTTTGCCTCGCGCGATCATGCCGGGCTTTACAACTAAAATGGCATCTTCCGTGTAGTAATTCATCAATGTATCAAAATCTTCATTTCTGATTGCCAAATCACACGCAGAGATGATGTCTTTTATTTGCTGTTCCAAAGGATTCCCTCCCAATCATCGTGATTGGATATATTATACATTATTCACCATCTGAAACCCTAAAAATAAAATGAAAAGTACCTCTATTTCATATATAATCAAATAGATATATTTAACAAAGTTCCCAATTGAAGGGGTGAACGATATTGTCTGCGGAATTAACGTTACATGACAATACGCACCATGGATTAAGCGCGGATTGCCAGCACTGTTTTGGCTTGTGCTGTGTCGCCTTGCCTTATGCGAAATCAGCGGATTTTGCTTTTGATAAAGACGGAGGCACGCCTTGCCGCAACTTACAATCAAACTATCAATGCTCTATACATAAAAACCTTCGGGAAAAAGGATTTCGAGGCTGTTCTGCTTATGAATGCTTTGGCGCCGGCCAGAAGGTATCCCAAATCACTTATGAGGGAATGGATTGGCGAAACAACCCGGAAACTGCAAATGAGATGTTTGACGTTTTTCCTATCATGCAGCAGCTGCACGAAATGCTCTGGTATTTACATGAAGCTCTTTCTTTAGAGGCAGCCAAGCCAATTCATCGTGAGCTGCGAACCTGTTTCGAAAAGACAGACAAGCTCACCAGGCTCAGCAAAGAAAGCCTGCTGACACTGCAGGTGCACGAGCATCGAACTGAGGTCAATGAATGGCTGTTAAAAACGAGTGAGCTGGTGCGTGCCCAAGCACGCAATCCAAAACTTCCGAAAAAAATCAGCCGGGGAAGTATCCTGATCGGCGCGAAACTGAAAGGGCTCGATCTGCGAGGGGCAAACCTAAGAGGGGCGCTGCTCATAGCTGCCGATCTGAGAAACGCTGATCTGAGAATGACGGACTTTATCGGTGCGGACCTAAGAGACGCTGATCTCAGAGGCGCCGACCTGACCGGAAGCATTTTTCTGACGCAGGCACAGGTGAATGCCGCAAACGGCGATTCGAACACAAAGCTGCCGCAGTCTTTACAAACCCCTGCCCACTGGAAGTAAAAAAAAGAACCCGCCTGCGGTCCTTTTTTGCTGCCAACATTTATTTATAGGTTCCAACTAAAATCGGACTGCGTCATATTTCTCCGATCTGTTTCACAGCCCGACGGTCACCTATGAGGAATTAACCTACTAAAAAGGCTATGAACATAACCTTTTTAGTACAATCATTTCCTATTTATTTTTGACTTTAAGGGCCTTAATGACTTCTTTTGTTGCCTCAGCAATGAGCTTGTCGTTATAATCAGCATCTTTTTTATCACGACTTGAAAGTACGGCAAGAACAATAGGATCTCCTTTTGGCGGCCAAATAATCGCAATGTCATTTCGCGTACCATATGATCCTGCTCCAGTCTTATCAGCCACTTCCCAACCTTTCGGCACTCCGGCACGAATTAAAGCATCTCCTGTAGTATTTCTCTTCATCCAATCTATCAAAAGCTCACGTTTCTCAGTTGGGAGTGCATCTCCGAGTGTAAAAGCTTGGAGACTGGTAGCAAGTGCTTTTGCTGTACTCGTATCATGAGTTTCACCTGGATTCACTTCATTTAAATCTGGCTCAAATCGCTCAGGGTTGGTTACATTATCACCCATTTCCTCCAGTGCCTTTTTAAACCCAGCCGGTCCACCCAGTTGTTTCAGGATAAGGTTTCCAGCTGTATTGTCACTGTATCGAAGAGAAGCATCGGCAAGCTCCTTCAGGGTCATCCCCGTATCAACATGCTTTTCTGTGATCGGATTATAATTGACAAGATCCCCACGTGTATAGGTAATTCTTTGATTCAGCTCTTCTATTGACTTCTGTTGTAAAAGTGCTCCTACAGCTAGAGCCTTATGAGTGGATGCATAAGCAAAACGCTCATCTGGATGATAGGTTACTGTTTGATTTGTACCAGTATCCAGCGCAAAGACACCAAGTTTAACATCATATTCTTCTTCAAGCTTGGAAAAATTATGGTTGCTGGAAGTTTCTTTTTTGGGCGGTTTAGTTGATTCAGCATCGACGTTATTGTTTGAACAGCCTACAAGCGTTGCACATGAAAGAAATAGGACAGGTAGCATTTTTCTGAATACTGAAGTACGAAAAATGTTGCTTAACGATTTCATTAAAACTCAACCTCTTTCTAAAAAATATAGTATGTGTTTCTTTCTAAAGGAATCATTTTGTCCTTTTTTCCATATAAAAATGCACCCCAAGATACATACATAGATTACTTAGAAATTTTATCTATGTCTATCTTAAAGGGCGCACATCAAGCAATCTGGAAGGGCATTGAGAAGTTATATATACATGAAATAGCTTTACTATTAACCAGCAGACGTTCCTCCATCGATTGTCTACGCAGGCCCCGTTACAAAAGAGGCTTCGTCAGAGAGAAGCCAGAAAAAAATGACCTCCTCAAAGAAGCTCATTTTTTCGTTTTTGGGGAAAACTGTTTTTTTTGGCTTAATGGCGATATACCCCCTTGGAAGAAAGGGATACAAATGATTGCCTTAACCAAAAAGAAAATCAATACGTATCAGGACAATTTACATCAGTCATAACGCTTTATCGGACATTTTCACACTTCTAGCCAAGTATCCCGACAGCCATAACGCAACCAGCAGCATGAAGATGATCATGCCAACGACACCCAGCCAGTGAAAAGCAGACCAGAATAGCCCGCCGACCGTTCCGCAAACACTTGAACCGGCGTAATAAAAGAACAAATACAACGATGACGCCTGCGCTTTGTTGTGCAAGGCTCTTCTGCCCACCCAGCTGCTGGCGACTGAATGCCCGCCGAAGAAGCCGAATGTAAAGAGCGCAATCCCCAGAATTTTCACTGCTAACACACTGTTTACCGTTAATAAAGCACCTGCGATGACGATGAAGATATTCATCATTAAGATTTTCGGGTAGCCATATTGATCAACCATTCTACCAATGAAAGACGAGCTGAAAATCCCTACAATCATCACAATAAAAATCCAGCTGGCAAACGCTTTATTAAACGAATACGGCGGTCCCAACAGCACATACGCAATGTAGTTAAACAATGCCACATTGCTTCCGAGCAGCAAAAAACCAATCAGGAACAAGCTTAATAGTTTTCGGTCCTTCAAGTGGCTGATAAGAGACAAGCCCAATTGTCCGAACTCCAATTTTCTCGGCGTAAAATGCCTGGATGGAGGCAAATTCATAAAAAATATTATACTTGCGATCAAACTAATCACACCAATTGACCCCATCGCTACATGCCAAGTAAAGTATTCGCTCAGGAGACCTGACACGATCCTTCCAAAAACGGCGCCGATCGCGTTTCCGCTGATATACAGCCCCATCGCTGATCCAAGGCTTCCGGGTTCAATTTCTTCTCCGAGATAAGCCATCGCAATCGAAGGAAGGCCGGCGAGCGCAATCCCTTGAATGGTTCTCAATACGAGCAGCGTATGAAAATTGGGGCTGAAAGCCGACGCCAGACAAAGAACAGATGCGGCCAGCATTGATATAGCCATAATCGGCTTGCGCCCCCACACCTCGGACAATGAGCCAAAGACAAGCATACTCACAGCTAACAGCATTGTGGTAACAGATAAAGAAAGACTCGCCGCCGTAGGCGTTACATGAAAGTCCCGCGTGAATTCCTCCATAAGCGGCTGTACGCAATAAAGAATCGCAAATGTATTAAAACCCGCGGCAAAGAAAGCAAACGTAATTTTACGAAAAACCGGTGTTCCTTTTTGAATATATGTCATCGGGACTTCATCGGCCCCTCCGCATGATGTTGAGCACTCCAATTCATAAACAACCATCCTTTATTTTCTACGAATTCAAACATTCTCGAGTCTGTTTATACATTTATCTTAGCACCGTTAATATATGTTGTATAATGCATATAAAATATCCTTTTCATGCTTATATGTAATAGAGGAGGGATGATGATTGGAATGGGAACAGCTTGAATATTTTCAAACACTGGCCCGGATGCAGCACGTGACAAAAGCGGCAAAAAGCCTCTCCATCACACAGCCCGCGCTTTCACGCTCTATCGCCAGGCTGGAAAACCACTTAGGCGTCCCGCTATTCGACAGGCAGGGACGATCCATTACTTTAAATAAATACGGTCACATCTTTTTACGGCGGGTTCAAGCGATGATGAAGGAGTACACCGAAGGAAAAGAGGAAATCCAAGCCTTATTAAAGCCAGACCAAGGTGAGGTGTCTCTCGGTTTTTTACATACATTAGGGACAACGCTTGTGCCCGATCTCATCGGCTCCTTCCAGCAAGAATATTCCAACATTTCCTTTCAGCTGAAGCAAAACCATTCTTATTGGCTGCTCGAACAATTAAAGTCCGGAGATCTGGACCTCTGTCTCCTCGCTTCAATCAAGCCGGAAAAAACAATCCAATGGATCCAGCTGTGGAGTGAAGAACTATTTGTATTTGTTCCAAACGATCACCCGTTAGCCCATCGTGAAAGCATTACCCTGAATGAAATTGCCGGGGAGCGTTTTATTTTATTGAAAAAGGGCTACGCGCTTCGAATGACGGTCGATGAGCTGTTTGAAAAAGCCGATATACAGCCGAACATTATGTTTGAAGGGGAAGAAGCCGCCACTGCGGCAGGTTTTGTGGCGGCCGGACTGGGCATATCCATTCTGCCCGACCTGAAAGGCTTAGACCAAAGCAAAATCACAAAAATCCCTGTCAGCTGGCCGGAATGTCAGCGTGTCATCGGCATCGCCTGGATAAAAGGCAGAATTTTATCACCGGTTGCTGAGACCTTTAAAGAGTATGTCATCAGCCATTTTGCTGAGTAAGGAGGAGTTACATCATGAATGTGAAGAGAATAACGTCAGAACATGATTTACATACAGCGTTTGAAATCAGAAAAGCAGTATTTGTTGAGGAACAAGGCTGTCCCGTTTCCGATGAATTCGATGAGTTCGATACACTCCGCGGAGATTGCCGGCACATTTTGGTTTATCACGAGAATGAACCCGTTGGCACAGCCCGTGTCCGTATCGTTGATCACGTGGGCAAACTGGAAAGAATCTGCATTTTGAAGCCCTATCGCAAATTCGGGCTGGGCAAAGTGATCGTCGATGTGTTAGAACGCATTGTGAAAGAACAAGGCATTTCAGCCTTCAAACTGTACGGCCAGACACAGGCGGCAGGCTTTTATGAAAAACTCGGCTATCAGACAGCATCTGATGAATTTATGCTGGACGGCATCCCCCATGTGCTAATGACAAAACAAGATGGCCGATAAATTGTTCACAAATTTGTCACTTATGAGCGTTAGTACTTCATTGGTATACTAATCACCGATTATTGAGAGAAGGAATGATTGTATGCCAGCAAATAAAAAAGAAGGCCTGATCTTTGGCGTGATGATGTGTTTTGGAATGGTCTGCGTCATGTCGATTTACAATGCCTGCATCAACGGAGCCATTCATGATGTTTCACTGGTGACCGTTTTTGAAATGGTCATCGGTTTTATTATCGCACTGCTGTTAGATTTACTGTTAGTAGGCCCACTTGCCAAAAAGATTGCTTTCAGCTTGCCGTTCGACAAGTCAAAAAAAGTATTAGTGATCCTTGCCATATCGACGTGTATGGTGATCGGCATGGTGCTTTGTATGTCTGTGTTCGGTTTAGTGACAGCAGCTTTATCAAATGGGCTAAATGGGGACAGCGTCTTCAACGCTTATCTGATGATTGTATTGAAAAATTTCATCTTAGCTTATCCATTGCAATTACTGATTATGGGACCGCTTGTCAGAGGGATTTTTATGAAATTTGTAAAACCAAAGCTCACAGCTGCTATTTAAATAGAAAAGGAGTGAGCGTTACACTCACTCCTTTTCCCCACAAATTGAATGTAACACAAGCTCCGCAAAAGCCTCGGCTGCAGGCAGCTGCCATTTTTTCTTTTTCAGTAACATATGAGAGTAAAGCGGATCAAAGGTTTCAGCATGATGGAGCATTTTCAGCTTGCCCGCCTCCACTTCTTCTTTCACTGTGATATAAGGCAAAACAGAAAACCCAAGCCCGCTCATGACCGTTTGTTTGATCGCTTCGATACTCCACAGCTCCATTGTTTGAAAGCTGCGGATATCATGCTTCACAAGATATGTTTCAAACATGGTCCGATAACTGCAGCCCTCTTCATTTGTGATAAAGAATCGGCTGCTGTTTTCTTGTTTGCAATCATCAAAATGATCCGGCCCATCCATACTGCCCACAAGGACAATCTTCTCCTCGGTTAACGTGTAATGAACGCATTTCTCGATATGAATTTCCGGATAGACCATTAACGCGATATCCACCCGTCCGCTTAATAAATCCACCTGATTTTGTCCGCATGTGCCGTTGCTTAAGATAATTTTGACATGAGGATATTTCTGTGAAAATTCTCTTATGATCGGTCCGAGTCTGGAAATGGTTAACGACTCAGGGGCAGCCACTTTCAATACACCCTTAACTTCGTGAACGCTTTGCATATTTTTGATCTGCTCGTACGTTGACAGTAAATCCTCGGCTAAAGGGATCAATTCTCTGCCCAAAGCAGTAAGCCTTACACTCCGTTTCTCATACGTGAATAATGCCCCGCCGATCTCCTGCTCAAGCGCTTGAACGTGAGTGGTGATCGTGGATTGCGTATAACCTAGCTTCGCCGCGGCTCCAGTATAACTCCCCTGCTCTACGATGGCCTGAAACGTGATAAGATGTCTGATCTCCATTCGATTGCTCCTTTTATGATCTATCGAAAAAAATGATATTGCTTTTTTATATTTCAATTTTATTTATACATATCATTATCATACAATAAAAACTGCTCCGTACGACATTAGTAAATGAAGGTGATTTGATGAGTCTAATAGCTTTTCTTTCGTATGTGCTTTTGACATCCATTACACCCGGCCCAAGCAACATCTTAATGATGAATGAAGCGCGGCGGTTTGGCTTTATAGGGTCATGGCGTTTTAATAGCGGAATTTTGGCAGGTTTTGCAGTTCTGGGGATTCTAAGCGGTGTATTTACGATAGGACTATACAAATGGATTCCGGTTGCGGAGCCATACTTCAAAATAGCGGGTGCAGTCTATCTGCTTTATTTGGCATGGCAGGTCGGTTTGTCCCAAAAAGCAAAAAAAGAATCTGAAGATGTGCATTCTTCTTTTCTATCAGGTTTTATTTTTCAAATGATCAACTTCAAAAGCATTTTGTTCTTCTTAACATTGATGAGTGCTTTTATCCTTCCATTCCAGCATTCCATGACATCGATTATTTTTTATCTCACATTAGCCATAATTCTCGGCTGGATGGCGCTGTTGTTATGGTCAGGATTTGGCTCTGTATTCAAAAAACTCTTTGAGAAACACGATAAGGCATTTCGCATCATCATGTGTTTGCTGCTTGTTTATTCTGCTGTCAGTATTTATCTCTAGCACGTTATAAAAAGACGTTTGGCGCAAGCAGAAAATCAAACTTTCATGTGGGCCGGTCAGGAATTCAAACCTAAAGATACACATCAAGAAAACGAACGTCAAGGTCGAGGATAGCCCAATAAAAAGAACCGGTGCACTCGGCCCGATTCTTTCTGTTTAAGAGACACTGATTGAGATATCTGTGTATCTTTTAATTCATCTTTCTAGACATACCAATATTCTTTGGTATGTTTTTTCTTACTTCCATTAATCTCTGTACTTTAACACATAGTTTTTATACAACTCTTCGTTATAAAGAATTTCTTCGCCATGTGACGAGCAAATGAGCGTTGGCTTGATTTCATCTATGATCGCACCGCTATCGATGTTCTCATTTATATCAACACTAAATCTTCTGATAGGCGGGTGTAAATCCTCCTCACTTGTGATAAAAAGATCTCCTGTTAATAGAGTACGATCTGTTTGATGATGATACACAACATGCCCGGGAGAATGCCCTGGTGTTAAATAGTATTGCAGAGGCAAGTGAGCAAGCGTTTGCTCCGTCAGCGGCTGGACAATATGGGCTACCCCTGTGTTCTCCACTTCATTTTTGTTCGGATAAGGCGTTTCCCCATTGATATATATAAGTTCTTTCTGGTGGGCATAAATTGGAATATCAAATCTCTCTAACCATTTTGACGCACCTCCGATATGATCGCTGTGGCCATGGGTAAGCAAAATGGCTTTTGGATTGCCGATCGCTAACGCTGCCCTAATTTGAACATCAACAAAACGTTCTATCCCTGTATCAACAATATAAACATCATCGCCATCTTTAATAAACCAAGTATGAACCGGGATATGAATAGGTTCATCAAGCTCAAATTCACATTGAAAGACATGTTCTGATAGCTGTCTCAAGTTCATCAAAACCACTCCCTTTGGAAATTTCTTGATATCATTACTGTAATGCAAATCAATTAAATATGTAACTACGCACATTTTTGTAACTTGCATTGTGAGGTGATCGAACTGGGAGATTGGTCCTTTGCTGACTCATATTTGGTTTTGTAGATACTGAAGGGCAATACCCCTTTACTAAGGTGTTTTTTTTAAAAGGTTAAATTTTGTCCATTAATAATCCCTTTTGTTCCCCTTCTTCACATACTCCCAATCACGTTCTACATTTTTCCTCACTCTGTGAACGAGTTGAAATATAGTTTCCTTTTCCTCAGGTGTAAAGCCGGACAAAGCCACTTCCATGGAATGTTCTCCTTCTCTTCTTAACAATGGATACACCTTTTTCCCTTTCTCGGTCGGGAACAGTTTTTTTATTTTTTTATTTTGCTCATCCGGCTGTTTTTGAATAAATCCCTGCATTTCTAGTTTCTTTATAGCCCGCGCGGCTGTTGTTCGGTCGACTTTGATCATTTCTGCCAATTTTTCTTGAATAATCCCCGGATTTTCGTATATACGTACAAGATAAAGATACTGCCCTCTTGTTAAGTCCAAATCTTTAAATTCAATATTGCTTATGGAATCCAACGCTCTTGCTATCATGCCGATCTCTCGCAAAATGTCATTCATTCCTAAAACCCCTCACGTATTTTTTGTTGCAATTACAACAAAATTGTTTTAACCTTACTATTATAAGACCATATGCATGCGGCGCAGTCCAGACTAATATCAGAAAAGGATTGATCCATTATGAATATAAAAAGAATAACAACTGAAACTGATTTACATGTTGCTAAGGATATTAGAAAAACGGTATTTATTGAAGAACAGCAAGTGCCTGAATCCGATGAGTTCGACCAATTCGATACGCTCAATGAACAATGCCAGCATGTCTTGGTATACCATGAAAATCTTCCTGTCGGCACAGGCCGTGTGCGCATCGTTGATCAGACAGGTAAGTTGGAAAGAATCTGCATCCTTAAACCTTACCGTAAGTACGGCTTGGGCAAAGTTATTATAAGCAGGTTAGAAAACATCATGAAAGAAAAAGGCATTTCCGCATTTAAGCTGCATGGGCAAACACAGGCAGCAGGCTTTTATAAAAAACTGGGCTACCAGATTACCTCACAGGAATTTATGGAAGACGGCATCCCGCACGTCTTGATGACAAAAGAATGATCGCTAATAAAATGAAATATATGTATTATGGATTAGGTATCCTCGTACTAAGTTTAGGCATTACTTTAACGATACAATCAGGGCTGGGGACATCCCCCTTCGATGCCCTTTTGGTTGGCCTTTCAGAAGAAGTCGGCCTTACAGTAGGAAGCTGGGAGGTCCTTATTTCTGTGATCCTCTTACTCTGTAACTCTATATTAACGAGAAAAAAACCTATTCTGCTAGGCTTGATTACTGCATTCATCACTGGGATTGGCATTGACCTATGGTTGTTTGTTGTAAAAAGCACGATTGATCCGAGCATGTGGTTTAGCAAACTGGCTTGTTTCGGAATTGGTTTGGTGCTCATCGGTCTTGGAACAGCGATCTATCTTCAGACGACATTTGCATCAACACCTATCGATCATTTAACACTCATTATCCGTGATCTCTCCAAAAGAACAATCTTATTTTCAAGAACATTGGTCTATGCTCTTTTCTTAGTATTAGCTATTATCTTTAATGGCCCTATCGGTATCGGAACCCTTTTAACAGTTTGTTTAGGAGGTATGATCCTTCACTTTTTAATGCCTTTTGTTGAACGGTGTTTTTAAACATATCAATTAATTGTGTGGGATTGCTAATAAAAAGAAGAACACTTCCCAGCCAATACAATAAATCGCGAAAACAAGACGGTTCTCGTCAGCGTCGGCTTTTCGACTAGCCCATTAATGCCCCAGGATAATCAACTGTGGAATAACATAAGCCATTTTAAATCGTAATACCATTTGTTCAAATAATACAGTTACCTTTTATGTCATTCATTTTCTAAAACCTGTAATCCGTACCCATGCGGTAGCAGGTTTTTTTATTTGCTTGACTTAGAGTTA
This sequence comes from Bacillus cabrialesii, assembly GCF_004124315.2. Classification (GTDB taxonomy): domain Bacteria; phylum Bacillota; class Bacilli; order Bacillales; family Bacillaceae; genus Bacillus; species Bacillus cabrialesii. The sequence continues at coordinate 4,099,377 of NZ_CP096889.1, forward strand.
ACTCTAAATTGTAAACTAACTTTAATTAAATGAGAGGGATGATGTTGTTGTATTCCATTAGTAAAGCTGCTGAGAAGACTAGTATTAGTTCGTATACATTAAGATATTACGAAAAGATTGGGTTGCTTCCACCACCAAAACGAAAAAACAGCGGAAGGCGTTTTTATACGGAGACTGATATTCAGTTCATGTTATTCCTGAAAAGTTTAAAGGAAACAGGTATGTCTTTGGAGGATATTAATGAGTTTGTCAAAGACGGATGCATTTTGGAAAAAATCAGTTCGGATGTTAAATCGGCACAACTCTCCCCATCTATAAATAAACGTATTGAGATTTTAACCAAGCACTTAGAGAAAATGGAAATTAAAAAAAGGGAGCTGGAAGAAGTGATTTCTACTACAAAAGGAAAACTGGATACATATTATTCAATTTTGAAAGAGGAAGTGGAAAACAAATGAAACATTTAAATATATACCTGATGTTACTTGGTTTCTCTATTTTCACGGGAGCTACTTTTAATCTTGCAAAATATACAGTTGGATATTTTTCTCCATCGTCTTCAGCGGCATGGCGTTTCGGTTTAGCGGCTGCAGTGATGCTTATCATTTTGATTTTTACTGAAGGTATAAACAAGAGTCAATTACGGAAAAACGCCGTTTCATACATTGTTCTTGGAATTATAGGAATCTTTGGATTTAATGCATTGTTTTTTGTTGGGTTGAAATATACATCTCCCGTTAACGGGGCATTAATAATGGGGCTGAATCCTTTATTAACAGCGATTCTCGCTCGAATGATCTTAAAGGACAAAATGACAAAAAAACAAGGGCTCGGTATATTCTTTGCTTTCATCGGTGTATTGTTAGTGATTACACAAGGTTCTATCGAAACCATTAAAACCTTATCAATTTCAGGCGGAGACTTAATCATCTTTTCAGGTAACGTTTGTTGGGCACTTTATGGTGTACTTGGACGCCGGTTTGTAAAGGATGGAACTCCGCTATCTACAACCACTTATACGATGGTTATCGGTGCTGTTAGTTTAATAGTAGTTTCCTTATTTACATCCAATCCTGTTTCTTTGCCGAACATCCCGATTGGAGTTTGGGGAGCAATTGCCTTTATGGCTTTCTTTACAAGTGTTTTGGGTTACCTATGGTGGAATCAGGGGATTAAGGAGATTGGGGCAAGTAAAACCTCTTTATTTTTCAACCTTGTTCCCGTCGTAACGATGATTATTTCATTTGCTGTTGGAACACCAATAAAGGTATTTCAAGTTATTGGGGCTGGGTTAGTTATATTAGGCGTTTTAACTGCTTCGGGGGTACTACGTATTCCTAAGTACAATACTAAAGAACAGTCAGCTGTATAAAATAACAGGGATTATTTTTGAGAAAACGTGTTAAGTTAAATATAAACTAATTATAGAAAGAAGGTGATCCCATGCCAAACAAAAGTAAACCCAATAGATTAATCGCTGAGAAGTCTCCTTATTTACTTCAACATGCTCACAACCCTGTGGACTGGTTCCCTTGGGGAGAAGAAGCATTTGAAAAAGCGAAACGCGAAAACAAGCCTGTTCTCGTATCTATTGGGTATAGCTAACGATGGCTAATCTAAAGAACATGCCATTGGTGCCATGTCATGGCCCACGAAAGCTTCGAAGACGAAGAAATCGCGCGTCTTCTCAATGAACGGTTTGTAGCCATTAAAGTCGACCGGGAAGAGCGGCCGGATGTGGATTCTGTTTATATGAGAATTTGCCAGCTGATGACCGGGCAGGGCGGCTGGCCGCTGAATGTGTTTATTACGCCTGACCAGAAGCCGTTTTATGCGGGTACATATTTTCCAAAGACAAGTAAATTCAATCGTCCCGGCTTTATTGATGTGCTTGAGCATCTGTCTGAGACATTTGCGAACGACCGCGAGCATGTTGAGGATATTGCGGAGAACGCCGCTAAACATTTGCAGAGCAAAACAGCGGCAAAATCAGGCGAAGGCCTTAGCGAGTCAGCGATTCACCGGACATTTCAGCAGCTTGCCAACGGGTTTGATACGATCTACGGCGGCTTCGGACAAGCGCCGAAATTTCCGATGCCTCATATGCTGATGTATTTGCTTCGTTATTACCACAATACAGGGCAGGAGAATGCTTTATACAACGTGACGAAAACACTGGACAGCATGGCGAATGGCGGCATTTACGATCACATCGGCTATGGGTTCGCCCGCTATTCAACCGATGACGAGTGGCTCGTTCCCCACTTTGAAAAAATGCTGTACGACAATGCGCTGCTGCTGACTGCTTATACAGAAGCCTATCAGGTCACGCAAAACAGCCGCTATAAAGAGATTTGTGAGCAGATCATTACGTTCGTTCAGCGGGAAATGACCCATGAAGACGGAAGCTTTTTCTCCGCTTTAGACGCGGACACAGAAGGAGAAGAAGGAAAGTACTACGTTTGGTCAAAAGAAGAGATTCTGAACACACTCGGAGACGATCTCGGAACGCTGTATGGCCAAGTGTATGACATCACTGAAAAAGGGAATTTTGAAGGCAAGAATATTCCGAATCTGATTCACACAAAGCGGGAACAACTCAAAGCTGATGCCGGCTTAACTGAAGAAGAGCTCCGCCTCAAGCTGGAGGAAGCAAGACAGCGGCTCTTGAAGACACGAGAAGAAAGAACCTATCCGCATGTCGATGATAAGGTGCTGACGTCATGGAACGCGCTGATGATCGCGGGTCTCGCCAAAGCGGCAAAGGTATACGAGGAACCGAAATATCTCAGCTTAGCAAAAGACGCTATCACATTTATTGAAAACCATTTAATCATCGATGGCCGTGTGATGGTCCGGTATCGAGACGGCGAAGTGAAAAACAAAGGCTTTATCGACGATTACGCTTTTCTCTTATGGGCTTATCTCGATCTCTATGAAGCTTCGTTTGATCTTTCTTATTTAGAAAAAGCGAAGAAGCTGACACACGATATGATCAGCTTATTTTGGGACGAGGAGCATGGCGGATTCTATTTCACCGGACACGATGCAGAAGCCTTAATCGTCCGGGAAAAAGAAGTATACGACGGCGCCGTGCCTTCCGGAAACAGCGTGGCAGCTGTGCAGCTTCTCCGTCTCGGACAGATTACAGGCAACCTATCACTGATCGAAAAAGCGGAAACGATGTTCTCCGTGTTCAAGCCGGACATCGACGCGTATCCAAGCGGCCATGCTTTCTTTATGCAAAGCGTGTTAAAGCATGTGATGCCTAAAAAGGAAATCGTTATTTTTGGCAGCGCAGACGATCCAGCCAGAAAACAAATCATAGCTGCGCTTCAAAAAGCCTTTAAGCCCAACGACTCCATTTTGGTGGCAGAGCATCCTGATCAATGCAAAGACATTGCGCCATTCGCGGCAGACTACCGCATCATAGACGGCAAAACAACCGTGTATATTTGCGAAAACTTCGCCTGCCAGCAGCCGACAACAAATATCGAAGAAGCCATCCAAACGTTAATAAGCAGCAGGGATTAAGACCCTTGCTGCTTACTTTGTGATTTCTTGTGGTACCATAAAGCAATTCCCGCAAAAACAAGATTGACCGCTATTGTAAACAAAGCCTCCCACATCGTGTTCCCCCGCGTAACCGTAAATAAAGAGGGAATCCCTCCATACACACTGTTTTTTTCTGTGATAAACATACACAAAAACATATTATTCGCGGCGTGGGCGCCAAGAGATATTTCAATACTGCCTGTTTTAATCGTGTAATACGTCCACACAAAACCAAATGTTAAATACTCAATTCCTGCCCAGACAGCGCCATTGTTCATTTCTGGATTAGCAAAATGCAATACGCCAAACAAGCCACCGACAATCAATGTCAAAATAAGAGGGTTTTTTGTCACTCTCCCGAAAGCTTGAAGCAAAAATCCTCTGAAAAACAGTTCTTCCGCCGATGTTTGAATCGGAACCAAAATGACGGCCGCCGCTAACAGCCATATAAACCGTGAAGCATCAACATCTTGCATTGAATAGCTGTCAGGGTGAATCGCAAAATCAATCAATTGTACGGCGATCATCAGCAGGAAATAAGCAATAAAGCCAAAGAAAATTCTCCGCCAATTGATCTTTGCATTCGGCGTAATGACCGTTCGAAAAGGCCGCTTTAGAATAAAGCGCACAGCCAGCCATACTCCCGGAATCGCAAATAAATAAATGACATGAGACAAATAAAGATCGACCAGAGGATCACTCAGTACAGCTTCATCCAAATCGAACGTGATATCGGGATTCACAATAACCGTAAACAGTATAGCGAAAAGGTAAGCAATATTCCCGAATACATATAAACCTACCATCACCAAAAAGGCGAAAAAATATCTCCACAACGTATTGTTTCCTTCTATAGGACGGATAAATGAATTCATTTCTTCTATGTCTCTTCCTTTCAATGAGAATATTACTATATATTTGCATAAATTGGTCTATGAATCTACTGTTTTGGAAATCTTTTAAGCGAAATGAAAATATAAAGTGTGAATTTAGTTCTTCCATCTAGTGATTTGAACTCTGTCGCCAATGAATCAAGATACTTATAATATTTCCAAGAGAGAAGTTTTCAGTCTTTTCTTACTACTCAATAGGGGGGTTTTATATGAATACAATCTTCAGACAGAAGCATACACATCCTTTCTCAAACGCAGCGAATCGTTTAGACCGCCTTCCGATTTCACGTGTCCACTTTCAAGTATTAACCGCTCTCGGCATTGTTTATTTCTTTGATCTCGCAGATTTATTTACCCTCAGCAATGTAGCGCCGGCGCTGATCGAGCATTGGGGCATCCCGCTTTCAACCATTGCCAACGTAACGGCGGCCTCGTTTCTAGGCATGTTTTTAGGCGCATCACTGGGTGGAAGGCTGTCGGATCGAATCGGCCGCAAAAAAGCTTTAAATCTATTTGTTTTTGTTTTCTCAATCGCATCGCTATGCAATGCCGCAGCATGGGACGTCTCGTCTTTAATGACATTCCGTTTTCTCACCGGATTTGGTGTCGCAGCGGCCATGGTCATTACCAATAGCTATCTGGCGGAATTTTTCCCTTCCAGTGTCCGCGGAAAATATATTTCCTTCTGTGCCATGATTGGATTGATCGGCGTTCCGATCACTAATATTGTGTCTGCCTTTGTCATTCCACTCGGTTCATGGGGATGGCGGCTTGTATTTGTATGGGGTGCCGTCGGTCTTATTTATTTTTTCTTCATCCGCCGTCTGGAAGAGTCCCCTCGCTGGCATGAAAATCGGGGTGAATATGCGAAAGCTGATGCGATCCTCAACCGAATTGAGGCGCAGGTTGAACAGGAGAAAGGCCCGCTTCCGGCACCGGCTCAGCCTAAAGCAAACAGTTCCGTTCAGCAGCATGCCGGTTACGCAGGGTTATTGAAAGGAAGAAACCTCAAAATCACCATCATTTTATCTGCTGTATGGATTTTTGAAACGTTTGGATTTTACGGATTTGCCTCCTGGGTTCCAAGCCTGCTAAAAAGCAATGGCTTCACTATGGAAAATACATTGTGGTATAACGTATTGCACTCCGTCGGGGCTCCGCTTGGCGCACTGCTTGGTTCAATGATTTCCGAAAGATTTCAAAGAAAATGGATTCTAGCTGCCAGCGCGTTTTTGACGGCCATCGCCGGCCTCTTATATGGCATGACTTTTATTCCAATCATGATCATTGTGTTTGGTTTTATCGTGAATATCACAGAACGGGTTTTCACCTCGAACTTATACGCCTATACATCTGAACCTTATCCGACTGAATACCGCTCGTCTGGCAGCGGTTTAGCCTATGGCCTCGGCCGCTTTTCAAATATTTTCGGATCATTGCTCGTCGGATTTATCGCCGTTCAGCTCGGCTATGTCAGCGTCTTTTTATTTATCGGGGGCTGCTGGCTCGCATGCTCCTTGCTGTTAATCTGCTTCGGCCCTAATACCAATGCGAAACAAATTTAAAAAAGTCAGTGCGGATCTGCCGCACTGATCTCTTTACAATTCCTTCAACATCCTCGCCGGATTTCCGCCTACAACCGTATTAGCGGGTACATCCTTAGTGACAACAGAGCCTGAAGCAATCACCGCATTGTCACCGATTGTCACTCCCGGATTAATCACTGCCCGGCCTCCGATCCAAACATGATCTCCAATTGACACAGGCTTACCGAACTCTTGGCCGGTCTTCCTTTCAATCGGATCAAGAGGATGGCCGGCCGTGTAGATATGTACCCCTGGCGCAATTAAACAATGACGTCCGATACGGACCTCACACACATCTAAAACGACACAGTCAAAATTAACAAATGTATGGTCTCCAATATGAATGTGATAGCCATAATCACAGCGAAATGTCGGCAAAATCATGACTTGATCACCAACCGAACCAAGCAGCTCCTTCAAAAGCTCCGTCCGCACCGCATCATCTTCTGGTGATTCGTTATATTGTCTAATCAGCTGTCTCGCATGTTTGCGTTCTAGTAATAGTTGTTGATCTTCCGGATTGTATAATTCACCGGCTGCCATTTTTTCTTTTTCTGTCCTCAGCATTCAAGTCACTCCAGACGTCATATTGTAATCTCAATCAAATTTCCTTCATCATCTTCAATCACACTTTCATAGTAGCCGTCTCCTGTTGTCCTTGGGCCGTTTACTACGGCGAAACCATCCTTTTTCAATCGATCAGTCAGTTCATCAACCTTCTCCCGGTTTCCAACGGAAAAGGCAATATGCGCCCAGCCTGTCATCGTTTGTGAAGGCGGATCAACCACATCTCCTTTTTTCATAATTTCCAGCCTTGCTCCGGAATCAAACGCAATAAAATAAGACTTAAAATCTTTTTTCTCATTATGATACAGATCATTCGCTTTGCCATTAAAGTACGTTTCATAAAAAGCCTTCGTTCGTTCTAAATCTTTGACCCAGATTGCTGTATGTTCAATCCGCATTTCTTCCTCCTCCTTCACCTTCAATGAAGTTATAAGGTATGAAATGCATTTCAGTTCAAGCTTTTTTCTCGAATTGATGCTGAATTTTGCTATCAACGGGTTCATCCTGCAAGAATAAAGAAAATGCTGCGATGCCGAGCTGCTCAAGATTCAAATCAAGAGACGGAAAACCAAGAACACGGCTGATAGAAGATTTCCCCTCGCCAATGATTTCAACATCCCATTGATTCTTCTTGGCAAATACATAAATTCCTGCTGCCACTTCATCACTATTTGCGTAAATAGCCGTAGGAACCCGTTCGCTCGTATAAAAGTGCTCAGCTGCCCGCTCACCGTCATTCATATCATTGCATCCAGACAGCATATGACAGTCTTCCAGCCTCCCGCAAACAGATTGATAGGCCGCAGCTTTATCAGCCGTGCTCGGACTCCTGTCAGCTTCTCGGACGCATGTAAAAGCGATATTCTCATGTCCGCGGCTTTTTAGATAGCGAAAGCTTTCTGTATAAGCAGCTTTTCTGTCGTTATACGCACATGGGACATCAATATCTCCGGTATGCTCACAAGCAATGATCGGCCCATACTCCTGATAAGCGCTAATGCTGTCCCAATCATTAGCGCGGGATGTAATGATAAGACCGTCTACTTTCTTCGTTCTTAACAGCTCTAGATATTTGACTTCGATAGTGGGGTTATAATTAGTGGGGAGGAGGGTCGTTGCATAATCATGCTGAAATGCCGCCTTAGTAATCCCATTTACGATTTTATCAAAGCAGGGATGATCGCTATAAGGCAGAATCACACCGACTGTATGGGTTTTCCCGCGGATGAGGTCGATTGCGGTTCGATTTGGTGTGTAATCTAATTCCTGCATGACTTGATGAACAAGCTTTCTCTTTTCTTCTGACACATACGGATGATGATTCAATACACGCGAAACAGTCGAAACAGATACATTTGCCAGTCTTGCAATCTCTTTTATATTTGCCATCTCTTTCTCCTTTTTCATATAAAAAAGCAGTAAGTGTAAATTCCTTACTGCTATCTCATCATATATTGATTATAAGTTCAACAGGACAATGGTCGGAACCCATGACATCCGCTGATATGCCTGCATCCTCAATCTGTTCCTTAAGCCCTTCGGAAACGATAAAATAATCGATACGCCATCCGATGTTTCTGTCCCGGGCGCCGGCACGATAAGACCACCAGGAATAAGCGCCTTCAAGATCAGGATAGACGTGGCGGAATGAGTCAACAAAGCCAGCTTCTAAGAAACGAGTGAATGCCCCTCTTTCTTGATCAGAAAATCCAGCGTTCTTCCGGTTTGCCTTTGGATTTTTCAAATCGATCTCCTGATGTGCCACATTCAAATCGCCGCATAAAACGACCGGCTTTTTCTTATCCAATTCAAGAATATAAGCTAATAAAGCCTCTTCCCATTGCATGCGGTAATCGATCCGCTCCAATCCTCTTTTCGAATTGGGCGTGTAAACGGTCATCACAAACATGTTGTCAAATTCCAGCGTAATCACTCTGCCTTCTTGGTCATGCTCTTCTATTCCGATACCGTACATGACACGCAGCGGCTCTTGTTTTGAAAAAACAGCCGTGCCGGAATATCCTTTTTTCACTGCATAATTCCAATACACATGATAGCCGTCAGGCTGGAGATCAACCTGGCCGTCCTGTATTTTTGTTTCCTGAAGACAAATGATATCTGCATCCTCTTCCTTTAGATAAGAAAGGAAATCCATCTTTCTCATGACAGCCCGCAGGCCGTTTACATTCCAAGAAATCAGCTTCATGTTTCATCCCCCTATATAAAAAGAGCAAGAACCCGAAGGCCCTTGCTCTTTACGTATCAGCTTACTCACCGCTAACGTACGGAAGTAAAGCCATTTGACGAGCGCGTTTGATCGCTGCAGTCAATTTACGTTGGTATTTAGCGTTTGTTCCAGTTACACGACGTGGTAAAATTTTACCGCGCTCAGAAACAAACTTTTTAAGAAGATCTACATCTTTGTAGTCGATGTGCGTGATACCGTTAGAAGTGAAATAACACACTTTACGGCGTTTCGCACGACCGCCTCTGCGTCCTCCTGCCATTGTCATTTCCCTCCTTTCTTTGTCAATTTAAGCGATATTCTCATTAGAATGGAAGATCATCATCCGAGATGTCAATCGGTTTGCCGTCGTTGGCAAATGGATCATCATTAAAGCTGTTCCCTTGATTGCGTCTCTGGTTGTTTTGATTTCCCCCGAATGGATTATCATTTTGGCCTCCGCCAAAGTACTGGCCTCCGCCGCTGTTTCCTTCGTTGTATCCACCTGAACCAGAACCGCCGCCGTTTTTCGGCTCAAGAAATTGAACACTTTCAGCTTGGACCTCGGTCACGAAGACACGCTGTCCTTGCTGGTTTTCATAGTTTCTTGTTTGTAAACGGCCATCTACGCCTGCAAGGCTTCCTTTTTTCAGGAAGTTTGCAACGTTTTCGGCTTGTCTTCTCCAAGTGACACAATTAATGAAATCGGCCTCACGTTCTCCGGACTGGTTCGTAAAGGTACGATTCACAGCAAGAGTAAACGTGGCAACAGCCGCACCGTTTGGCGTATAACGAAGCTCTGGGTCTTTTGTCAGTCTTCCGACTAATACAACTCGGTTAAGCATAAGAAAGACCACCTTTTACCATTATATATTTCAAAATTGCTTATTCTTCTTCTTTTACAACAATGTGGCGAATGATATCGTCACTGATCTTAGCTAGACGGTCAAATTCTTGAACTGCCGCAGCATCAGCTTGAACGTTTAAGATTTGGTAGAAACCGTCGCGGAAATCGTTGATTTCGTAAGCAAGACGACGTTTACCCCAATCCTTTGTTCCAGTGATCTCCGCACCGTTAGAAGTTAGAACGTTGTTGAAACGCTCGATAACTGCTTTTTTAGACTCATCGTCAATGTTTGGGCGGATAATGTACATAACTTCGTACTTTCTCATCTGTTTGCACCTCCTTTTGGACTAAGCGGCCCGTAATGGGCAAGGAGCAATAATTCTATTACTCACAATTTTATATTATACCAAAGCTCTTGTCCCTTTACAACTGCATCCTATACATTAAATCGGAAATGAATAACATCTCCGTCTTGAACGACGTACTCTTTTCCTTCGAGACGGACTTTTCCAGCTTCTTTGGCTCCTGCCATGCCGCCGCCCGCAAGAAGATCCTCATAAGCAACAGTTTCAGCACGAATGAAGCCGCGCTCAAAGTCACTATGAATAATTCCTGCACACTCAGGGGCTTTCATGCCTTTTTTGAATGTCCAAGCTCTGACTTCCTGTTCTCCGGCTGTGAAATATGTTGCAAGGCCAAGAAGGGAGTAAGACGCTTTGATCAGCTGATCAAGACCTGATTCTTCAATGCCAAGCTCTTCAAGGAACATTTGCTTTTCATCGCCCTCAAGCTCAGCGATCTCGGATTCAATTTTCGCACACACAACGATAACTTCCGCGTTTTCGCCGGCAGCATACTCGCGAATCTTCGCTACATTTTCATTGCCAGACGGATCAGCCACTTCATCTTCACTTACATTCGCAACGTACAAAATAGGCTTCGAAGTCAGTAAATGAAGCTGCTTTACAAGCTTTTGCTGCTCTTCAGTGAACTCAACAGAACGAGCAGGCTTTTCGCTCTCAAACGCTTCTTTCAGTTTAGACAGAATCTCAAACTCAAATACAGCGTCTTTATCTTTTTGCTTCGCAAGTTTGCTGACGCGTGTAATCCGCTTTTCAACCGTTTCCATATCAGCAAGGATCAGCTCAAGGTTGATCGTTTCAATATCATCAATCGGATCAACTTTTCCGGAAACGTGTGTAATGTTATCATCAGAAAAAGCACGGACAACGTGGCAAATCGCGTCAACCTGGCGAATGTGAGAAAGGAATTTGTTTCCGAGTCCTTCTCCTTTAGACGCGCCTTTTACGATCCCTGCAATATCAGTGAATTCAAAAGCAGTCGGCACAGTCTTCTTTGGTTTGACCAGCTCAGTCAGCTTTTGCAGACGATCATCAGGTACTTCTACAATTCCCACGTTTGGATCGATCGTACAGAACGGGTAGTTGGCTGATTCGGCACCGGCCTGTGTAATTGCGTTAAATAGTGTTGATTTCCCGACGTTTGGCAAACCAACAATTCCAGCTGTTAAAGCCATTCTTTCATCTCCTCTATATAAAACCGTCATTGTATGAACGTATTTTGAACCTAGAGCAATTATAAGGAGGTTCACTGGAAAAGACAAGCTGACAAAAAAGCATTTTCAGCCTGCTAATCCCTTTGATTATGCTTTTTTCAAGCCTACTAAACAGTCATAAAGCGTGCTTCCCATTCCATTATCGGAATTTGTATCATTTGTCAGTGCATTGACTGAACCTCCAAAAGCCGCCCACATGCCTTCATCTATATTAATCGTCTTTGGATGAGCCTGCTTCATCACTTTCACCTTGCCCTTCAGGCGTCCGCGGTCATTAAAGATGGCAACCGCATCTCCGTCCTGAAGATTCTGCTCAGCCGCTATATCTGGAGAAATATCAACCTGAATGCGCTGAAGCTTTTCAATAAACGGCACGTGCTGAGAGTGATTAGAACGCTGCGGATGGATGGACAATAGCGTGTAAGGATACTTTCCAGCTAACTCCTCATTATGGAAGACAGATTCTTCGGGCACGTTTAATTGAAGCAAGCCGCTAAATCCTTTTTCTTCAGCTAACGACGAAGTAAATTCAAATTTTCCGCTCGGTGTCAAAAACTCATAGTCATCCCACGGAACCTGCTTGACCGGAAGAGGGAGGTGGCCTTTTTCTTTTAAACGCTCAAGCGTCACATCCTCTGCTTCCAATGAAGAAAGCCCCATCTCCAAATATTCTTCAGTACTGTGCTCAAAAAGCTCGCCAAATCCAAGGCGTTTTGCAAGCTCTGACCAGATCCAGCTGTCCGGCTTCGCTTCACCCTGCGGCTCCACAAGCTTTTTGCCGTACTGAACGTAGTGGTGATACATGCTGGAATAGTAGATATCTTCTTCTTCAAAAACAGTGGCTGTCGGCAAAACATAGTCACACAGTTTTGCTGTATCCGTCATGATGGAATCAATTGCCACAGTCATCGGCACGTTTTCAAATGCTTGTCTTACTTTATTTGTATTCGGCACCTGGGTCAGCGGGTTTCCGCACGTCACAATGATCATCTCAATCGCAGGATCAGCAGCCGTCAACACCTCTTCAGCTTGCGTCATCATTGAAAATGAACGTGATGCTGTTTTTAATTCCGGCAGTGTCAGCTTCGTTTTTGCAAAGCTCTCACCAATTTGAACGTTCCCAAAATTAGCGCCTCCGCCTTTAATTCCCACATTTCCGCTTGCCGCAGCGAGTGCATCAATCCAGCGAATCGTTTCACCGCCGTTTTTATAGCGCTGCATGCCAAGCCCCATAAAAGTAGATACCGGGCCATCAGCATACAAACCGGCCAGATACTCCAGCTCCTCCATCGAGGTTTCTGTTTTCACAATAAACTCTTCTAAGGAAATGGTGTTCAAAAGCTCTTTCACATGATCAAAACCGACAGAGTGCCCAGAAATAAACGTCTCATCCGTTCTGCCTGTCTCAATCAGGACCTTCAAAACGGCTGCCGCAAGCCAGCCGTCCATTCCCGGTTTTACAGAAATGTAGCGGTCTGCAAGCTTGGCAGTCGGGTTGAAAATCGGATCAATTACCGTAATCGTGGCGCCCTTTTTCTTCACCTGCTGCAAGTGATGGTATAAGTGCATATTCGTTCTGGATACATTTCTTCCCCACACAACAACATGCTTGCTATTGTAAATATCAAGCGGGCCGTGCCCGTACGAACGACCGAAATCCCAGCTTTGCGCTTCGATACCTGAGCCCCAGCATATGCTTCCGACGATTTCAGTCACGCCGCCATATCCATTAAAAAAACGCTGATCAAGCGCTTTTAACAAACCGTTATTCGCATAATCATGGCTGTGCAAAACAGCAGTCGTCTCCGACGTTTCCTTGATCTCCCGAAGTTTATCGGCAATTTCATTAAGCGCCTGCTCCCAGGAAATCCGCACAAACTCGCCGTTTTGTTTTTTCATCGGATAACGCAGCCGATCAGGCGAATTTGTTTTTGTCTCAAGCATTCTGCCGCGGCCGCAGATTTTGCCTTCCGTAATCGGATGGTTCGGATCTCCGTCCACTTTTGTTACCTTTCCGTCCTCAACAGTCACCAAAAAGCCGCAGCTGTCCCAGCAATTCAGCGGACATGCTGACTGATGCACTTTGCTCATCGCCGTCTTCTCCCTACCTTCTATATGAAAAAGCATGAGTGCCGGCCTATTTTATGAAGTAGGCTCCTCATGCTTGACTAGTACTTTTTTTATTTTTCTTTCAAATTCTTTTCTCGGAATCATTACACTGTGAGAGCATCCCTCACACTTAATTCGAATATCCATTCCCATGCGTATAATTTTCCAGCTGTTCGCTCCGCATGGATGCGGTTTTTTCATTTCCACGACATCATTCAGGCCAAAGTCTTTATCCGCCAAGACCCTTCACCTCTTTTCATAAACTGCTGTATCTATTGTACAAAAAAACTGATCATAAGGGCAATCAAGATACCCGAAAAGAAATACATCCTCTTATTTCCATTTACTTAAAATAGGATATAACAGAAGACAAACTAACAAATACAAATTCAGCATCCCATATATCGGATACAAGAACGCGATCAAATCAGAAAATCCGAAAGAAGTAAATGGCACCATCAACGCTAACAGAATCAGCACAATCATCCATCGCGGCATATGAACAAACGCCATCAGCCGGCTGGAAAGCCCCAGCAAACCAGCTACCGTCGTCGTATATATCGCAAGGCACAGAACCGCCGTCATACATAAAAAGAGGAGATAAGGCGCACCCTCCAGAACGGCAAACAGCGGTATTTCAAACTGAGAGAGGGAACCAGCCAGCTCCACTAACGTTTCATTATATACAAAAGAGATCACGCCAAAAATAAGACCGCTTGCCACACTTGCGATTTTCGCTTCTCCGAGCCCTTTCATTTCTTTCCCGACGGAGGATAAAATCGCGACAACTGAAAGGATGTTTAAAGAGGTAAACGTGATGCTTGCAGGCCAATTATATTGCCGAGTCAAATCAATCGTCCACGTATGGTGATGAGTGCTCTGAAAGGAGATCAGCGCATACAACAGACCCGCCACTAACACAGGAATTAAAATACTATTTACAGATAATATTCCTTTCACATCCCAGAAAAACAAACACACTGTCACAATGCAAATCAGCGCAATTCCCCACCAGAAAGGAAGCTTGTACATTTGCAGAGTCACACCGCCTCCGGCAATCATCACCATCGTCGTCGAAAACAAATAAAAAACGATAAGGACATCATAAATTTTCGCCAGCCATGGTCCCATCAAATGTTCCAGAACGGGCAGAAAATGAGTGGATTGTACTTTAAAACTGATTTTCATCACAATATAAGACGAAAACATAAACATGATCGTAAAAAGCACAATAGCAAGTCCGCTTTCCGCTCCAAAAAACTGCCATATCTCCTGGCCGCTCGCATATCCGGCACCGATCAGGCTCCCTAAAATGAGCAGCATCCACTTCATTCCGGCTCTCCACAACATCATCACCTCATAGCACAGAGTTCGGCTTGTTCCCGTTATTGTTACTATATAAATAACAGAAAGCAAACATGCCATATTTTCATAGTCATTGGCCATAAGGTGAAATTATCGTACAAAATACACATAAAAAAGACTGCCAGTACAGGCAGTCTAAAAATGAAATAATAGTTTTTTCCGCGGAAATAAGGAATGAAACTCATTCTTCACTACATCTCCCATGTTGCGTGTCCGGCAGACCCAACGATCAGTATGGCCAGATCGGGCATACTGACAGATTGAAAATCACTTCTGAAACTGCAATCTTTGACTTTCTCAACATTGTGACTATCTGCACAAATGATTTTCATTGTTTTGTAAGCAGACCATATCTTGATCATAATCGAGGCATTAGGGCACAATATTTGTAATCAACCCTCTAACGGTCCATATCATACCCTCTATTTTAAAAATATCCCATGTCATACACGAAGCATAAAAAAACGTACTGCTGGATATACTGTAAACAACCTTACATAACTGAACCACACACTATATCAATTCTGTTACCTACTATAACAAGGAAGTGAAACCTATGAATCGAAAAGGCGGGCTTTTTTCCTCTCAGGAACGAGTAAAGCAATATGTTTCACATACAGATGCAGCTGCGGCAAAACAAATCCAAACCATACTTTCTTCATCCTTACGTAAAGCTGCCGGCAAACCAATTGTTGTGGTTTGTATCGGAACAGACCGTTCAACCGGTGATTCATTAGGTCCGCTCGTAGGAATGAAACTCAAACAGATGCCACTCACCAGATTCCATATCTATGGAACATTATCTGATCCCGTCCATGCGGTGAACATGAAGGATAAAATCAGCGACATTCAAAAAATACATAAAAACCCATTTATCATAGCGGTTGATGCATGCTTAGGACGCGTCAAAAGTGTAGGATCGTTCCAAATCGGAGAAGGGCCGGTAAAGCCTGGAGCCGGAGTGCAAAAAGACCTTCCTGAAGTGGGAGATCTTCATATTAACGGGATTGTGAATGTGAGTGGTTTTATGGAATACTTTGTTTTGCAAAATACAAGACTGCATTTGGTCATGAATATGGCAAATGTTCTTGCAGAAGGATTAAGTTTAGCAGATCGGACAGAGTGGAGGCAGGAACGCCTAAACCCGTTGCAAAAGCTCACTGGCCGAATCTAAAACAAAAACCATCTTCCCTAGAAAGATGGTTTTTGTTTTATGATTCACGTTCAGACAAAAGCTCTAAAATCCGGTCAAGATCTTCATTAGAGAAAAATTCAATTTCGATTTTGCCTTTTTTCTTTTGTCTTTTAATATTAACCGTTGTTCCAAAGTAATTTTGGAGATAAGATTCTCGTTCTTTTAGAACTGCGTCTTTCACAGGTTCTTTTTTCTTTGTTTCACGTGAAACATTCTGATTCAACTGCTGAATCAACTGTTCAAGCTGACGGACATTGAGCTGCTCTGCAATCACTTTTTGTACAAGCGGTTCAAGCTTATTTTTGTTTTTTAGGCCCAGAAGCGTGCGTCCATGTCCCATAGAAAGCGTACCTTCGGCAATAAGCTGCTGAATGTTTTCTGGCAGTGTCAGCAATCTTAAATGATTCGCAATATGCGGCCTGCTTTTCCCGAGACGTTTGGCAAGCTGTTCTTGCGTGAGGTCTAAGTGTTTCAGCAAGGAGTCATAGGCCTGAGCCTCTTCAAGCGGCGATAAATCTTCACGCTGAAGGTTTTCTAATAAAGCAATTTCTCTCATTAATGCCTCTGATAATTCACGGACAATCGCCGGAACCGTCTCTAAACCCGCCAGCTTTGCCGCGCGAAAACGCCGTTCACCCGCAACAATATCATAGCCTTTTAAAGATTTTCTGACGATAAGCGGCTGAAGAATGCCATGCTGCAGCACTGATTCTTTTAGTTCAGCTAATGCCTCGTCAGCAAAGTGTTTTCTTGGCTGATAAGGATTAGGGCGTAAATCGGCAACTTTTATTTCTTCAACTGTCTCTTCAGACAAATCGACCTGATTAAATAACGCATTAATCCCTTTTCCAAGGCCTTTAGCCATTCGCAGCCACTTCCTTTGCTAAATCTAAATATACTTCCGCACCTCTTGACCGCGGATCGTATAAAATGATGGGTTTTCCGTGACTCGGTGCCTCGCTTAGACGGACATTACGCGGAATAACCGTCTTATATACTTTATCTCTAAAATATTTTTTAACCTCTTCAATGACTTGAATGCCGAGATTCGTCCGAGCATCAAGCATTGTAAGCAATACACCTTCAATCATTAAATCCGTATTCAAATGCTTTTGTACAAGACGCACTGTATTTAATAACTGGCTGAGTCCCTCTAAAGCATAATATTCGCACTGTACAGGAATCACAACGGAATCTGAAGCAGTAAGAGCATTAATCGTCAGCAGCCCCAATGATGGCGGACAATCAATGATAATATAATCATAATTCTGCTTTACTGCTTCAAGCGCCCTCTTCAATCTCACTTCTCTTGAAATCGTCGGAACCAGCTCGATCTCAGCTCCAGCAAGCTGAATCGTCGCAGGAATGACGTCCAAATTCTCTACTGTCGTTGCTTTAATAATATCTATTACATCTGCATCATCTACTAAAATATCGTACACACACTGCTCTACATCGGCTTTTTCAATCCCTAACCCGCTTGTCGCATTGCCCTGCGGATCAATATCTACCAGCAGAACCCTTTTCCCTATGTAAGCTAAGCATGCCCCAAGGTTGACAGACGTCGTTGTTTTTCCAACCCCGCCTTTTTGGTTCGTAATTGCTATGATTTTTCCCACGATGTCACCTACTTTCACATGAACATGTACTATCTTGCTTCTATTCTATCAAAAAAAGATTAAAGCGTTTCATTTTTTTCATCATTTTGTTTCGAATCAGAAGGGAAATAATTGAAAATTCAATCGCCCCATATGCTTTCTCTTATAAATTCTACAATTTCTATGTTTTTTTGACTTAAAAGAGGAATTTTCCAAAGAAAAAAAGAAGAAGTTTCAGTGCAGAACGTCAAACAGGGCGGTGAGAATATGGTTTATAAAACAAAGAGAGATGTACCCGTTACGCTGATGATTGTGTTTCTTATATTACTGATACAAGCAGATGCCATTGTTCCTTTTGTGCTGGGAAATGTGAGGATTACAGGCTGGATCATTTTTACGCTGATGACTCTCTTAAATGTGCTTATCATTTGGAGCTTTATTGATTTGAAATATGTATTAAAGGATCACCACCTGATCATTAAAGCCGGAATGATCAAACATCAAATTCCTTACGAAAAAATCGATAAAGTGGTTCAAAAAAAGAAGCTGTGGTCAGGTTTTCGTCTGATCGGCTCTCGTCATGCCATCACAATATATTATCAGGGGGGATGGGGACATGCAGTGATTTCACCGCAAAATACCGAAGAATTTATCCACAAGCTCGAAGAAAAGAATTCTAATATAACAAAACTCACTAAAAGTAATTAATTCCCTTTTATACAAATACAAAAAGCTCTCCTGCTTTTCAGGAGAGCTTTTATTTTGGTATGCGAATCGTTAATTGAATATATTCTTCAAATTCTTCTTCTTCCGTATTCAATTTTACACCGCTGTCTTCAACCATTGATAGCGACTGGCGAATTGTGTTCATTGCAATTCTTGTATCTCTGCTGAATGCTTTGCGTCTCGGCTTTGGTTTTCTCTGGCCTTGCTCCAGCATTTTCACCACGCGGTCTTCCGTCTGCTTTACATTTAAGCTTTTCTCGATAATCTCTGTGAGCAGTGTGACTTGGAGCTCAGGCTGTTTCAGCGGAATCAGCGCTCTGGCATGACGCTCAGTGATTTTCTTCTCCATAATTGCGTCTTGGACCGGCTGAGGCAGCTTTAATAACCGCAGCTTATTGGCAATTGTGGACTGCCCTTTTCCTAAACGCTGTGCGAGTGCTTCCTGTGTTAAATCATGAAGTTCAAGAAGCCGAGCATAGGCATGCGCTTCCTCAATAGAAGACAGTTCTTCCCGCTGCAAGTTTTCAATTAACGCCACAGAAGCGGTTTCCGTGTCGGAAAAATCCTTAATAATAGCCGGAATCTTTTCCCACTCGAGCGATTGCACCGCTCTCCAGCGTCTTTCACCTGCAATGAGTTCGTATTGGCCTTCTTCTTCTGTATGCCTGACAACAATCGGCTGAATAATGCCGTGTGTATGAATGGTCATTGCTAACTCTTTGATTTTTTCATCTGAGAAAATGGTGCGTGGCTGAAAACGGTTGGGAACGATAGCATTTACCGGTATTTCCAGAATCTCTTCTTTGTTTGTCTCATGTTCAGCAATCTCCGGTTCCTGTTCCTTCTCACCAAGCCCGAAGAAACGAGAGAATGAATGCTTCATGTACCTACACCACCTTTAAAAACTGCCATTTTTATAATTCTATTTTCTCATGGTTTTTCCTGCTGTACATCCATCAATTTTGATGAAAATATGATGGTATTGTCATATCAGGCTGTCTAAATTACCCTTCAATTGGCGATTTATTAGGAGTTCCCGGTTTTCTTGGATACTTCTTAGGTGTATTTTTTATCTTGCGTATCACCATAATATTACGATCGCTTTCTTCAATAGGCAGCTTAAAGGAATGGAGATTCTCAAGTTCTCCCCCAAGCGTCGTGATCGCTTTTTTGCCTGCATTCAGTTCTTCTTCTGCTGATGCGGCTTTTAAAGCAACAAATAAACCGTTTTTCTTCACTAGAGGCAAGCAAAGCTCACTCAAAACAGATAATCTCGCAACTGCTCGTGCCGTCACAATATCATAGCTTTCCCGTACGTCTTTCCGTTGTCCGAATGTTTCAGCTCTGTCATGGCAGAATGTCGTATTCTCCAATTGCAAAGCTTCAGACAATTTTTCTAAAAACGTAATCCGTTTGTTTAGTGAATCCACGATTGTGACATGGAGGTGCGGAAAGCATATTTTAATCGGAAGACTCGGAAAACCCGCTCCCGCTCCGACATCACAAATCGTGTTCACTTGATTGAAGTCGACATAAAAAGCGGCTGTAATGGAATCATAAAAATGTTTAAGATACACTTCTTTCTTCTCTGTAATAGAAGTCAGATTGATTTTCTCGTTCCATTCAACCAGCATGTCGTAATAAAGCTCAAATTGCTCCAGCTGACGGGGAGAAAGGGAAATCCCTTTTTCCGCCAAACCAGAAGTGAATTCTTCAATATTCATGCCGTCATCCTTTCTATTCGGCTATCTTCGCAATGCGTCCCTGCTCTAAATACACCAATAGAATTGAAATGTCCGCCGGGTTTACACCGGAAATGCGGGAAGCTTGGGCAACAGACAAAGGACGCACGTTTTTCAATTTTTGACGCGCCTCGGTTGCGATCCCTTTAATGGCGTCATAATCAATTCGATCCGGAATTTTTTTGTTTTCCATCTTCTTCAGTTTTTCCACTTGCTGAAGAGATTTTTCAATATATCCTTCATATTTCACTTGGATTTCTACTTGTTCTGATACGTCTTGCGGAACCGGCACTTCTGGCGGCGCCAGTTTGGTGACTGTTTCATAGTTCATTTCAGGACGTTTCATCAAGTCTGTGCCGCGAACTCCATCTTTCAATTCGCTTCCGCCAAGAGAACGGATATATTCTTGATTTTCCGGAGACGGCTTGATAATCACAGCATGCAGACGTTTTTTCTCCGCTTCAATCGCCGCTTTTTTCTTCTCAAAAGCTGCATAGCGCTCATCAGAAATCAATCCAATGCGGTGTCCGATTTCTGTCAGACGCAAATCAGCATTGTCATGGCGAAGTAGCAATCTGTATTCAGCACGCGATGTCAAAAGACGGTATGGTTCGTTGGTTCCTTTTGTCACAAGGTCATCAATCAGAACACCAATGTAGGCGTCAGAACGGCTTAGAATCACTTCTTCTTTTCCAAGCGCTTTTCGTCCTGCATTGATTCCGGCCATAATTCCTTGTCCCGCAGCTTCCTCATAACCGGATGTTCCGTTAATTTGCCCTGCAGTATAAAGGTTTGTGATTTTTTTCGTTTCAAGTGTCGGCCACAGCTGTGTCGGTACAATCGCATCGTACTCGATCGCATAGCCGGCTCTCATCATTTGCACGTTTTCAAGACCCGGAATCGTTGCAAGCATTCTTTGCTGTACGTCTTCTGGAAGACTTGTAGATAAACCTTGAACATAGACTTCCTGCGTATTTCTGCCTTCCGGCTCAAGGAAAATTTGGTGACGCGGTTTATCATTAAAACGGACAACTTTATCTTCAATGGATGGGCAATATCGTGGGCCCGTACCTTTAATCATACCGGAATACATCGGTGAACGGTGCAGGTTGCTGTCAATAATCTCATGTGTCTCAGGGCTTGTATATGTCAGCCAGCAAGGAAGCTGATCTGTAATATATTCCACTGTTTCATATGAGAAAGCGCGAGGCACTTCGTCACCAGGCTGAATTTCCGTTTTGCTGTAATCAATCGTGTCGCTTTTGACGCGAGGCGGCGTACCTGTTTTAAAACGAACAAGGTCAAAGCCCAGTTCCTCCAAATGCTCAGAAAGCTTAATAGAAGGCTGCTGGTTATTTGGACCGCTTGAGTAAGACAGATCTCCAAGAATGATTCGTCCTCTTAAATATGTCCCTGTCGTCATGACAACTGCTTTCGCTCGATAATGCGCGCCGGTTTGTGTAATCACACCGCGGCATTCGCCATCTTCAACGATCAGCCGCTCCACAATTCCTTGCAGCAATGTTAAATTTGGTTCTTTTTCAAGCGTATTTTTCATTTCGTGCTGATATTGGAATTTGTCTGCTTGCGCACGCAATGCACGAACTGCAGGACCTTTTCCAGTATTCAGCATTCTCATTTGAATATGCGTTTTATCGATGTTTCTGCCCATTTCTCCGCCGAGCGCGTCAATTTCGCGGACGACAATCCCTTTTGCGGGTCCGCCGACAGACGGATTACATGGCATAAATGCAACCATATCTAGGTTGATGGTCAAGACAAGCGTTTTGGCGCCTTGGCGTGCTGATGCGAGGGCAGCCTCAACACCGGCATGCCCGGCGCCAATCACAATCACATCGTATTGGCCTGCTTCATACCCCATGATTCTAGTTCCTCCTTTTATTATTTTCCTAAACAGAATTGTGAAAAGAGCTGATCAATTAAGCTTTCGTGGACAGAATCTCCGATGATTTCACCCAAAAGCTCCCAGCATCTTGTAAGGTCGATTTGCACCATGTCGATCGGGACATCCTGTTCGATGCCGCTAAGCGCATCTTCAATGGCGCGTTTTGCTTGCTGTAAAATAGAGATATGACGTGTGTTGCTGACATAAGTCAGATCTCCGCTTTCAATGGCACCCGTGTAGAACAGCGATTGAATCGCTTCTTCCAAATCATTGACGCCTTCTTCTTTTAATAGAGATGTCGTAACAACAGGACGTCCATTGGCAAGCTCACGGACACGCTCACTGTCAATCTTCGCATCAAGGTCAGTCTTATTCATAATCACGATAACGTCCATGCCCTCTACGGCTTCAAAAAGCTTCACGTCTTCTTCAGAAAGCTCTTCACTATAATTAAGCACAAGTAAAATCAGGTCCGCTTCCTTTAGAACCTGACGAGAACGTTCAACACCAATTCGTTCAACAATATCCTCTGTTTCACGAATACCCGCTGTATCAACCAGACGAAGCGGAACGCCCCTTACATTCACGTATTCCTCAATAACATCCCGAGTCGTTCCGGGAATATCGGTGACAATGGCTTTTGCCTCATGAACAAGGCTGTTCAGAAGAGATGATTTCCCTACATTCGGCCGGCCGATAATGACAGTTGAAAGACCTTCACGCAAGATTTTTCCTTGCTCTGACGTTCTCAGCAGCGCCTCAATTTCTTTTTTCACGGCGGTTGCCTTTTCAACCAAAAGCTGATGCGTCATTTCTTCTACATCATCGTACTCCGGATAATCGATATTCACCTCAACATGAGCCAGCGTTTCTAAAATCTCACTGCGCAAACGGCGCACCAAAGCAGAAAGACGCCCTTCCATTTGATTCATGGCGACGTTCATTGCCCGGTCCGTTTTCGCTCTGATTAAGTCCATAACCGCTTCCGCCTGTGAAAGATCGATTCGGCCGTTTAAAAACGCGCGTTTCGTAAATTCACCGGGTTCAGCCAGTCTCGCTCCCTCTCTCAATGCGAGCTGAAGCACTTGGTTCACAGTCACAATTCCCCCGTGACAGTTAATTTCGATGACATCTTCCCGTGTAAAAGTTCTCGGTGCTTTTAACACTGATACCATTACTTCCTCAACGACACGATCCGAAGGTCTGTCTACGATATGACCATAATGAATCGTATGTGAATCGACCGAGCTGAGTGTTTTCCCCTTCGGCCCTTTATACATTTTATCTGCGATTTGAATTGCTTCTGGTCCGCTCAACCGTACAATCGCAATCGCGCCTTCTCCCATCGGAGTGGAAATTGCTGCAATTGTATCCATGCTGTTCACCTCTCTTTACTTATACTTTCATCTATATAAAAAATTTTTTTATGCCAAAACTAAAAGATAACATAGTTTGGTTCGAAGTGGAAGATTTGTTATCCACAGAATTAGAAATTCGTCCCCTATTACTTTAACTTATCCACATGTGAATAACAATTAATTTTATTTCCTGAACTTCCTTTTTATCAACAGGATACACCTAAAAAGAAAAAACTTAAACGGCAAAAGCTTGATATTACTAGGAAAAATAGATTTTTCTCATACAAAAAAACCGAAATCCGATTTTTACCGGACTTCGGTTTTCTGCTATCTTTTATGGGAAATAACGAGATGGCGATTTTCGCCTTCACCCATTGAATACGTTTTGATCTGGTGGTTAGCATATCCAGAAAGAGTATCATGAATGATTTTTCTTTCACTGGACGGCATAGGTTCAAGATGAACTGCTTTTTTCGTTTTCAAAGCCTGATCTGCAAGCCTGATGGCCAGCTGACTCAATGTATCTTTTCTTTTCAAACGATAGTTTTCTGCATCCACCATCACATTTTTATATTGGCCTGGATAACGGTTAAGGGCAAGCTGTGTCAAAGTTTCAAGGGCATTTAAGGTTTGCCCTCTTTTCCCAATCAACAATGCCGCTTTTTCACCTGTTATATGGAAACTCACTGTCTTTTTGCTTTCTTGAACAGTCACATCAGACTTCCCGGCAATCGCTTCGACAATCGTTTGAAGATAAGACTTCGCTTGCTGAATCGGATCAATCTTTTCAACCAGCTTTACGACCGCTTGCTTTTTTCCAAAAATACCGAGAAACCCTTTGTTTCCCTTTTCAATAACGGTAATTTCTACCTTGTCCCTCGTTAATCCCAGCTCTTGCAATCCGGACTGTACTGCTTCATCGACATTTCGCCCTGCAGCAGTCACATCCCTCACTTTTTCTTTCCTCCGGCTTTTTGCGGCTCAGGATTTTTTTTAATATCAGGCCCTTTAATGAGGAAAGTTTGCGCAATCATAAACAAGTTACCGACTACCCAATAAAGAGAAAGAGCTGCCGGGAAGTTGATCGCAAATACGATAATCATTATTGGCATAATCCAAAGCATCATCGCCATTTGCGGATTTTGCTGCGCGTTTCCTGCCATCATAAGTTTTTGCTGAACAAATGTGGCGACACCGGCAACGATAGGAAGAATATAGTAAGGATCTTTCTCCCCTAAGTCAAACCATAAGAAACTATGCTCTGAAATCGCTTGTGTTCTCATAATCGCATGATAGAACCCAATTAAAATCGGCATCTGGATTAAAATCGGGAAACAACCCGCCAACGGATTGACACCATGCTTTTGGAATAAAGCCATTGTTTCCTGCTGAAGCTTTTGCTGCGTTTTTTGATCCTTTGAGCTGTATTTTTCTTTGAGCTTTTGCATTTCCGGCTGTAACGCCTGCATCGCTTTTGAACTTCTCAGCTGCTTAATCATCAGCGGCAAAATTAATAAACGAATTAAAATGGTAACAAGAATAATTGAAAGTCCATAGTTATCTCCCGTCAATTTCGCTACATACGTAATGAGCTCAGACAATGGATATACTACGTACTTGTCCCAAAAATGCGGACTATCTGCAGTGATCGGCTCTTTCACACTTGAGCATCCAGCCAAAAGCATGAATACGCCAACCATACTTAATAGCAACCCTATTCTCCTTTTCAACAACATTTCCTCCTATAATTAATCTTTACACTCTTTTATTGCAAAGCATACTTGTATGTATTTTAGCATCTTTCAGTTTTAAATGGTGTCTTTTTCTGATCAACCAGAAAGGAAGCGCTTTTAAAAGTTGTAAGAAAGCAGTGGCAATTCCTACTTTGACGAAGATTTCTTATATAAAGAAGACTTCCTGAAAAGATGCTGCAGACTTTTTTTCGTTTCCTCAAATGTCAGCTGGCTCGCCGGTTTTCTCGCAATAATGATATAATCCTTTTCCTTCAGTCTCTCTTTCTCTTCAAGAAAAGCCTGCCGAATCAAACGTTTAATCCGGTTTCGCATCACAGCGTTGCCAATTTTTTTGCTGACGGAAAGCCCGACACGCAGCTCATCGTTTTCAGGCTGATCAAGCGTATATAAGACAAACTGGCGGTTCGCTACTGATGTCCCATGCTTAAACACTTTTTGAAAATCTTCATTTTTCTTTAAACGATTTCGCTTCTTCAAATGACTCACTCCGATACTGGCTGGCAGAAACTTTTAGAATTTATTACGAAAATGAGATGCATCAGAACCAGGGAGCAAGCCCCGATTCATTATGCATCACATCTATCTTTTCCCATAATGTGAAAAAAGACCACTGACATTATTCAGTGGCCTAAGCTGATAATACTTTTCTGCCTTTGCGGCGACGGCGTGCTAAAACTAGACGACCGTTTTTTGAACTCATACGGCTTCTGAAGCCATGAACTTTACTGCGTTTACGGTTATTCGGTTGGAATGTTCTTTTCATTTATGACACCTCCCTCGAGGAATAGCTGTTAAAGACAGTCTTACTTATTATATTTGTGTTACCTATTCATTGTCAACTTCACTAGTGCTTTTATTTCTTGCAACCATAATAGGATAACATACCTTTTCAACTTTCGAAACCTTATTTTTTAGATTCCTTAATTTAACGAAAAAAAGACAAATCCAAACAATTTGCCTCTAAAATCACGAATGTGGATATCTTTTTCGCCATTTTTTAATATCCACAAAGGTTATCGACAACATTTTCACATTACCAACCCCTGTGGACAAGAATTTTTCAACAGGTTGTCCGCTTTGTGGATAAGATTGTGACAACCATTGCAAGCTCTCATTTATTTTGGTATTATATTTGTGTTTTAACTCTTGATTACTAATCTTACCTTTCCTCTTTATCCACAAAGTGTGGATAAGTTGTGGATTGATTTCACACAGCTTGTGTAGAAGGTTGTCCACAAGTTGTGAAATTTGTCGAAAAGCTATTTATCTACTATATTATATGTTTTCAACATTTAATGTGTACGAATGGCAAACGCCATTTGCTCTTTTTTTGTGTTCTATAACAGAAAAAGACACTATTTTCTATGAAAAGGAGGGACGTGCCGGAAG